>CANARY010000001.1 GCA_947364235.1 uncultured Candidatus Melainabacteria bacterium
AAACAATAAAAATGATTGATATGTGGCTGAATTTCAAAAACTCCCAAACCTGCCCAAATGCACCAAACAAAATAATCGCCGAGGTTTTAGAAGATAGAAAACGCCAAAACATAAACCCTGACACTCTTGACGATTTAATGCTTGCGACTGAAGTTAAAACAATTCAGCGAAACGGAGTCAGGTTCTTGGGTTGTGATTATTTTGACGAACGGCTTTACGGTTTCAAAAGCAAAGTGCTAATCAAATACAACCTCTTTGACCTTACAAAAATCAAAGTTTTCACCCCGAAAGGCGAATTTTTATGCACCGCTGAGCGTGTAACCGAAACCCACCCGATGGCGAAATTATTGGGCGATGTCAAAGACTACGAGGACTACAAACAAAAAATTGTTCGGCAAAAACAACTCAAAAAGAAAACCGTAAACGCAGTTAAAAACTACTTTTCGACCGAAGAAATAAAATATCTTGAAACTAAAATGGACGAAGTTATTTCACCATCCGTTCAAACTGTGTTCAAAGAGTGTTCAAATGCTGTTCAAACTGTTTTTAGAAACAATTCACAAAAATATGAATACTTAATCAAACACGATCCAAATAACCCTTGGATTGCAGAATTTAAACAAACAAAGGAGTACAGACTACTTTATGAATAGCGGCTTGCGAGCAGAGGGCTGAAGCGTGAGCGTACCCGTTTAGCGCGAGCAAGCCAAGAAAGGATAATATGAACAAAGTGTTTATAAAGACAAATAATGTCAAAAATTTTATCGGACTTGTGGAAAATCTGGTCAATAAACCCAAAAACATCCCCAAAATGGGACTTGTGTATGGCGAACCGGGACTTGGTAAAACGCAAACTGCCTTGTGGCTTGCGTGCAAGTATGATGGGATTTACCTTCGAGCCTCAAACCTTATGACAGGCAGATGGCTTCTTGAGGGGTTAATAAAAGAAATGGACGAACTGCCGAGATACTTGACTTCAGACAATTTCAATCTTGTGGTGAAAAAACTCAAAGCTAGCCCAAAAGTGATTTTTATTGACGAAATTGACTACCTCATGAACAATTTTAAGACTGTTGAAATCCTGAGAGATCTGCATGACGAGAGCGACTGCCCGATTATTATGATTGGAATGGGTTTGGCGCACAGAAAACTTGAACGATACAAACACCTTTACGACAGATTTTCAGAGATTTTGAAGTTTGAAACCTTTGGAGTCAGCGACATTGCTCAGATTGTTAATAAACTTTCACAAGTGCCAATTTCCGCCGATGCGATTGAATATATCCACCAAAAACACAACCGTTTTAGACAAATTGTCCAGTTGATAAACAAGCTCGAAACTCTGGCAAAAGAAAATAATCTGACTGAAATGAATATGGAGGTGATTAGACAAATCATATGAATATTGAAAAATTAGCAAAGTATTTAAAAGAATTTACCCTTGATGAAATCGAAATTATAGCAGAATACGACGTTGGGTCGGAACTTGAAAAACTTATTGCGGATGGCAAGTTATCGCTTGAAAACGGGATTTACAAATACCAAGACTTTGAAAACAAGATCGAATTTGCTGTATTTACAAGCTCTGAAGCCGAAAACAAAAACATAACTTTGAAATCTGTCTCGGAAATCTTTATGAAAGATTATGTGGCGAATTTTTGCAAACCCAATACAATAAAGACTTACACGGCGATTTTGAGAACAAATGTAATCCCGATTTTGGGGAACAAAAAGTCCGAGAGATTTGCACCGAGGACATTAAAAGGTTTTACACGATTTGCAAACGGCGTGGAATGGGTGAAAGACGATTAAAAAAATTCACTAGCACTTTTGAACCAGATTTTAAAATACTGTAAACGAGAAAAGCTCGCAAAAACTGACTGCGACTTTCAGGTGCGGCGACTTACGGACAAAAATAAATTTAGTATTAACAGAATAATCTTTGAGGAGAATATATAAATGGCAAAATTAAATAAATTAAAACAGGCTCAAAAGCTTTATGTACAAGAAAATAAGGCACTTGGCGAGATTGGAATGGAACTTGATTTGTCGCGTAGGACGTTGTTTTATTGGAAAAAGCAATACGACTGGGATAAGCGGAAGTTTGAATACGAGCACGAAAAAGACGCGTTCAGCCAAGAATTGCTTGAACTGGCAAGAAAAATGATGCGGAAACTGAAGAACGATTTGGATAAAAACTCGCACACAAACCAATCTGAAATTTATTCATTCATGAACGTCCTAAAAAATATCCCTTTGCTCAAAGAATACGAAGCATCCATTTCCCAATCAAAACCAAAACAACAAAACTTCCTCACCTCCGAACAAGTCCGCGAAATCGAACGCGAAGTTTTGGGAATAGAGTAATACGACACTCTTTTTTATGCTATTATCATAAAAAAGAGGTTTGTCATGAATATTCATAGAAAAATGTGTATTAGTTTAAGTGTAATATTTTTTCTTTCCATAATTGTGTTTTATATTGTTCGTTCAGCACATCCTACGATATCCAATATTTTAATTGCTATTCTGACCGGTGCTTTTTTGGCAATTTATACTGCATTCGTTAATTATTTGCATGAACGCGAAGAATTTTTCAATAATTTATTTTTTACAGGAATTTTTGTAGATTTAAATTTTGAACAGATAAAACAACTAATTGCTAATCTTAACGGAAACTCTAACTTAAAGTATGCAACAAAAGCTGTTGAAAATTACGCAAATACAATTAGCAATATAATTATGAATGTCAATTTTGCGCGATATTCACCTTTCTTGAAAAACTCAAAAGAAGCAAAAATGGTTGAGCAAATTCAATCCATATATAATTTAGTACAAAAATCAATTATAATAGCATCAAGCTATATGGAATGTTCCAGTTTGAAAGCTGAAATGTTGGCATTAAAAATACATTCTAAAATCCATCCTTGTACTTCTTGCAATATTCCCGTGGGGCAGAGACCTATTGCATCACAGTGTAGTGCTTATATCGAATACGAAAAAAACGTCAAGGAATTAGATGAGCAATTTAAACAACAAAATAATGTAACAGTAAATTGGATAAATGCCATATTTCAAAATACAACAAATTTGCAAGCTGAATATCTTGATATTATGAAATGCTTGCATTGCAAAACCAAAAATAAAACGAAATGGGAAGAAACAATAAAAGCAAATAAAGAACATGTTGCTAAATCAATGCAAAGTTACGTCGAAAATTCTATTAACAGACAAGAATATTAATGAGATGTCAAAATTTAAAATTTATAGGAGGAGTTTCTTCTAAAGTTTCTTTGGTGAGTTTATTTTTCAGAATCATTAACTTCCTCCATTGGCACAATTTCATCAAGTTCAATATGGTAACGCTTCCCTTTTGAATCAACGCAGGTTGCAAACCAAATGCTCCCATCTGCGAATTCGTTTTTCCAAGTTTTAATTAGCAATCCAATTTCATTTGTTTGACGGTTTAAAATCTTTGTTCCAAATAATAAGTCTAGTTTTTCAGTCATATTATGCTCCTTTCAAGCTATACAATTTATTACTCTTTTGGCAAGAAACATCAACTGTATGCACTTCAAATCGAAACATTGCGACACAAATATTTTTTGAACACCTTTTGAACGGTATTTGAATATAATTTAAACGCCGCTTAATTCTCAAGTTCTTCTTCGTGGTCAATAAAGAACGCATTTAATAAATCCACATCACATCTCAAATGCTTTACAATCGGTGCAAGATTGTAACATTCTTCTATCTCCGGTTGGCTTGCAACAAAGTAATCTATAACAACAACCGTGTTATAAACATTTTCTGCCCATTTGCTCAACTGCTTAAATTCTTTTTGCGTAATATTTAATCCGACTTTTTCCATCTACGACCTCCTTTTATTTTCAGGTGTCGTATTCATCACTCAAAGTCAGATTAAAATCAAGTTATATATGCCCTAATTTATCGTATTTTTTTTGAAGATAAGAGATCAGCTTTTTAGAGCTATCTTTTAAATCATAAATGTGTTGAAAATGTTTTTTATAAAAATATGGAGATTCAAGTATATATAAATTTTCTTTGTTTAAAAAGAACCCTCCATAGTATTTTATATAGTCCAAAGGAATATTTTTTTCATTTATAAAAACTAGAATAAAATATCCTGCCATTGATAAACAATAGGTCGCATGCTTCGCTTTAATTTTTGATAAATATACTATGTCATTATTTTCTAAACCTTTTGGATATTTAAAAATTAAAACTTTAAAGTTCGTATCATTATCTATTTTATTTTGCATTATATTTAGTGCGATATCTTCATATGGACCTAAATTGATATTAGAAAATTCTTCAGTTTTTGAAATAGATGCTCTCCACAATACAGAAATAAAAAAGTTTCTAAAAAGAGTATAGTCAAAATCTTTTTCCGTTAGATGATATAAGATATTTTGATTGTATTTATATTCAGCAAAATTATAAATATCCTTTAAAAGAATTCTATATGCTTCATAATCAAATTCCCCTAATATATTATTATCACACTCAGCACATAGAATATTTTTATCATATGTTCCTGTTTTGCATTGTTTCCAATTTCCTGTTTTAGTGTTTATTGCAGCAAATGTTTCGTTTTCATAATTTAAATAAAAATGTCTAGGAATAATATGTGCTCTAATTAATTCTTTTTCTTGTCCACAAAATTTACATGTCCCTATATTTTGCTTCTTCATATAATAAACCCTAACTTCTTATCATTGGAGGCATAATTTCTTTACCTGTTATTTCTGCACTTATTTCATCTATAAATTGGTAAGGTGCAAGTTTAATAAATTCTGATACAACCCACCCCATTTGACTATCAAGAATATGTTGTAATCTTTCTGGAGGATACCTTGATAATTCACTTAATCGGTGCATTATGGCAAATGTAATTGTAGGTGAATACATATTGATTATTTTTTCCGACTCAACATTCCTTTTTAAATACCACAAGCGCTGATTGCCAGCTATATAAAATAAATTCTCACGATACCTTCGATGTTTTGCCGAAATTCTTTGACATTGTTTAGCGATATCTTCCCCATTTTTAAAGTTAATTCTATTTTTAGTTCTTAATATGAGTTTGCTTGCGGAGGTTTCTGCAGTATTTTTTTCAAAGGTACTAGGTATCTTTTTAAGAAATGTCTGATTATCATATCTTTTATTTAGTGTAATATTAAGCCAACCCTCATTACCATGAGAATCTTTTTTATGCATATAACAACTTTTTTCTATAGGAATAAATAATTCAGTAGAGCTTCTATATGAAAGATTATATGCTCTTTGCACATAAGGTAAATTATATAAAAGATTTTTTATTGTGAATTGTTCTCTTGTTTCTCTTTCACCAAAATATATGGACATTGAAGGTAATATTCCACTTCCTTTAACCTTTATGTATTCATTTGATAAATATGCATCACCTTCATATAACCCAGATAATCCATGATGTTCATTTTCTGGTAATTTATGTTTACAAATTAATAATGTTTTTGCTGCGTTTAATATTGAATAATAAGCTAGCAATGGTCTTGAGAGAATTGATAGGCATTCAATTCCATTATAAAATTCCCTTGATTGGTTCCAACAGGATAGCGCGTATTCTTTATCTTTTTGATTGAGACCGAACAATTTTGCATAACGTTTTATATACAATTCAACATAAGCAAAATAATCATCTGTAATTACAGTTTTTGCACCCCAATCGGGATTATATATTGTTTTGTGAAGTCCTATTTCTTTACTCTTTACTTTTATACTTTTTGTTGTCATATATACCTATTCTTATAATTCTACAGGTTTATCATTTGGGTCTTGAGTGACAAGATTGCCAGTGAAAGCTTTATGTAAAACTGATTGAGTTATTTTGTCGGTGTATTGTTTTGCTTTTTTATAACTTTCTTCTATCTTATCAAGTTTTTCAAATAATGTATTAACTTGCCTTACAATTTCTTTTTGCTCCTCAATAGGTGGTAACGGTATAATTGTTGTTGCAAGTTCTTCTGTATTTATATTATTTATACCAGCAGAAGATTTTGCTTTTGAATAAAATTGTTCTTTTATTGCATCTGTATTTAACAGAAGTAAAAGGTACTCAGGGTTATTAATTATAGGGCGAATTCTAATCAAATACGATGCAAAAGCATATTCTTGTGATAAATTTTTAACAATGGCATTTTTTCCAACAAGTTCTCTACTTCCATTTGATCTCACTAATAATATGTCGTCATTTTTTATTTTATTATTGCTATCAACATCTTTAGTTTGTAAAAATTTTATATCATTGTATGATAATCCCATATTAACAATATTTGGAATTCTTATTACAGGGATTCCATCATAAGCAGAGTCACTCTTTTCAGATGTACCATATTTGAAATCATATACTGTTTGGCTTAAATTAATAAAAGTCCAATCCTCAGGAATATTAATATCTAGGTTGCTATTAATTAATTCAAATGTTTTTGGCTTAGGCGGTCTTTTCTTTCCTGTAAGTTGCGCTATATTGCATTCTTTCAGATAAATAGTTTCTTTTTCTTGTTCCAATTTAAATAAAGTGTTCTCTACTGGCTCCAATATTTTATTCTTACACCAGTCTTTTGTTAGTTCTCCCGTGATAGCTTGGTTTAGGATAGATTGGCGAGCTCTTTTTAATATCGTTGGAATTTTTTCAAGTCTTGAGCTTATTTCATCTATCTTTAGCATAATTGCATCAAGCCTTTTAACAATTCGTTTTTGTTCATTTAATGGAGCTATTTTAATATTGAAATCGGTTAAATTACCAAGTCTAATATAATTTGTTGCTGAACCATATTGTTTGTCAAGATTATATAAAGACCAATAGCATTTTAAATAATAGTATAAATATTTAGTATTGATTTTAGAATTATACAATACATAAGTTCTTTGATAAGCATCTAATTTACCTTTATAATACAAAACCATACCAACATTGGCTCCATTTCCAGGTAAAATTATTGCTTCATCATCAACGATATATGAATTAATTTTTAATGGTTCTGCGGCACAAGTAAAAAACATATAATTGCCATTTTCCACAGCAGCGTTAGCATCTTTTCTACCAGTAATAATAATACATACTTTATCAAGAGTCTTTTCTATCCAATTTTGAGGAAGTTCTGCCATTATTCTTCCTCTCCATTGTCAATAAGTGCAAGTATTTCCGTTAATCCATCAGTAATAGCAGAAAGTTCTGATATGGCATCTTCTATTAATTCATTTGGTTCCGGTAAGTCATCTGCATCTTCTAATGAATCGTCTTTTATCCAAGAAATATCAAGTTTGTAATTGTTTGATTTTATTTCATTAATATTAAATTTTTTCCATCGATTTTCTTCAGAAGTTTTTTCTGTGCGTGGGCTTAACCCATTAGGATCCTTGCCATAACAAGCCATAAACTCAGTAAAATGTTCAATAGTCAATGGTCTCTCTTTCTTGGTGATACCAGGAACATTTGAACGATTGTCATATATCCAAGTGTTCTCAGTTGGTTTACCTTTTTGTAAAAATATAACATTTGCTTTTACACCTTGAGAATATGGCGTGAATGTTCCTCTTGGAAGCCTTAAAATGGTATGAACATTACAGTCTTGCATAACAATTTTGAATACATCCGCTGCAACATCTTCAAATAAACAATTGTCGGGCAAGACAACAGCGGCTCTACCGTTTGGTTTTAAAACATTTACTATATGTTGTAAAAAGTTTAATTGTTTGTTCGTTGTTTCAACTGTGAAATCATCTCTATTTGGTGCTGAGCCTGCACCTTTTGTTCCAAAAGGTGGATTGCTCAATATACAATTAAATCTTTTTGAATCTGCAGGTTCATAAATTGTATCACCCAATTTGATTTTAGGTTCAACGCCATGCAAAAACATGTTCATTAAAGCTAATCTGCGAGGACGAGCAACCAAATCCTGACCATAATATGTAGAAGTTTTGATTCGTTTAGCCTCTTCTCTTTCAAGAACACCTTTTGTAACTTCCATTAGCCATTCATAAGCAACCATAAGAAAACCGCCTGTGCCACAAGCAGGATCACATATTGTAAAATCTTCTTTTTCCCTTGGTTCAGGTTGCATCACCTGAACAATAGCTTGAATTAAAGGTCTTGGGGTGAAATACTGTCCTGCACCTTTTTTACCTTCGCTTGCCGATTTTTCTAACAGTCCTTCAAATGCTGCCCCTTTTACGTCCACATCTAAAGCTGACCAATCTTCTTCGTCGATCATATTTATAAGTTTTTTAAGGTTTACAGCTTGTATAAATCTGGAAGCTGCATCTGTAAATATATCACCAAGAATTCCTTTTTCTTTTCGCAAATTTTTCAAAACGTCTGAATAATGATCAAGCAATTCTTGACCGGATTTATTTTTAATGCTTCCCCAATTACAAGACTTAGGAATATCAACACCCCGTTCATCAGCCATTTTTAAGAACAGGAGATATGTAAGCTGTTCGATATAATCACCGTAATCAATTCCATCGTGTTTGAGGATATTGCAAAATCCCCATAATTTATTTACTATGTCCATCATTTTCCTTAACTAATTCATTAAATATTTCATCTTTTATCTTGCAATATTGAAGGTTTTTACATTCTAATATACCTAGATTATGAAGATTCGTTATTGCTTTATTCATAGCCTCTTTAAATAAAAAACTATCAATATCACAAAAATTCATATTAGGTAATTCATTTGTATTTCTGAGTTTTTGTTCTTCAATAATCGAAAGTTTTTTTAAAATATCAATATCAAATTCTTTGATATTATTTTCAATAAGTAATTTTAGGATATAACCTTCATTTTGATAAACTTGTGGATTTTTAAGCATCATTGACAAACTATTAAACGCTTTTGTTACTGTTTTATTATGATATCTTTTATTAGTAACTATTAAAAATAACTTAATACAGCAAGAACACACTATATACCAAAAAGCAACCAAGAGCACAACTGCAATTATAAACTTAGTTAAACCGGAAGCAGTTTCAACTAAATTAAATATTTCAGGGTACCTGGTTTTACTCAAAGCAAACAATGTAACAGCTGTAAATAGCAATGATTGCCAAAAATATTCTCCTAGATTCTTTACTATTTCTAAAATAATTTCTTTCATGCTGCTCCTATGCCGCAATTAGTTCATTTAGTTTTGATATTACCTTATCAAGAATATTATCAAAGACTTTCTTTGCTTTACTAATTCCACCTTTTCTTGCAAAAACAGGCAAAAATTCAAAATCATCTACATCAATTGTCAGATTTTCTATCAAATGATTTTTGATTAACTCAAGCCATTGTTCTTGTTCTTCGTTAAATTGTATTTCTGTTCGTAACGTATTAATTGCTCTTGTTACTCTTTCTTCTGCTGTCAAAAGTTCTTCATCATCTTTAGCAGCGTGTTTTATCATAGAAATTATATCAACCAATGCTTTATGGTAGATTGCTCCATGAATCTTTTGCAGAGTTTCTATTTTATAATCATTCTGTTTTAATAATTCTTTAATGCTTTTAAGGGCATTTGTATTCCAGTCTTTTGGTGAATTAAAAAGAATCTTGATTGCTTCTGTTGACTCTTTGTTCTGTTTGATAAATTCACAGAAACTATTTATATAGTCTGTTGTAGAGGTTGTAGTTCCATCATAACGGTTTACTCTGCCAGATGTTACTTCATCAACGGCATCAAGAGCTCTTATAAAAGATTTGTCATTTCTTGGATAGTTAATAAGCAAATCTTGGAAATCTTTGTTTCTTAATATTTCCATAGTATCCATAAAATTAGAATCTAATCTGATTTTTAGTTCATCAGCAAATTTACTAATATTACCCTTTTCTATGTATTTAGAGAAAAGTTCATATGCTTTACCTGACATGTTTTTTTGAATACGTCTTAATCTTCTGGTAAGAACTTTAGTATTATAGTCTTTATCTTCGCCATTGTAGATTTTTTCAATAACTTCTGATATAGGAACTGTTTCTTTACTCATTTTATAATCAAAACCGGAAACAGTTTTGAAATAATCGACTAATGTTCCACTGAAACAATCTACTAATGTAAAGTGATCTTTATTAATATCATCGCAAAGCCTTGTCCCTCTGCCTAACATCTGTTCCCATAGGATACGTGATTTAACTGGTCTTAAAAAGACTACAAATTCAATTGCAGGAACATCAACCCCTGTTGATAACATATCAACAGTTACAACAATTTTTGGTTCTGGTCTGTTTCTAAAAGTTCTAATTTTCTGCAACGGTCTATCAACTGTCGGACTACCTGTAATTTTGTATACAAAATCATCGCCTTCATTAAATACTTTTTTGCAAACTTCGACAATCTGATCTGCATGTGAACGGTTTGGTAAATCGTTGTATGCGAAAATTAAAGTTTTTGGGAAACGACCATATTTTTCAATATGTTCATCTATATACTTTTTTAGTTCTTGAATGATTTTTACATTGGTATCCGGTACTGTAATTTTCTTCTCAATATCAGTCGCATCAAAGCTTCTTTCATCTTCCAAGAAATCTATTTTTGATTTTCCAGTTTTCACATCAACAAGTTCAACTTGCTCTCCTTCTTTTAAGAAAACGCCATTAATTTTTATACCTGAATTGATAATAACAGGGTCATCGTAATCAACCAAAAAACCATCATTTACAGCTTCTTCAACTGAATATTTAAAAATAGGCTCATTAAAATAAGCAACTGTGTGCTGAGCCGGAGTAGCGGTCAAACCAACTTTTATTCCATCAAAATGTTTTATTGTATCTCGCCAAATATTGGATTCTTTTGAAGTATAACCTCTATGACATTCATCGACGATAATTAAGTCAAACGCATGAATAGGAATATTCATTTTTTCAGCATCAATTTCGTATTCTTCATTCATATCATCTTCGCTGACATTAGAATATTTACCCTGCAGATTTATTGTCATTCTTTGAATTGTTGAAACATATACAAAAGAATGGTTTGGCTGAGGGTTTATTAAGTACTCATTAGGTAAAATATTCGGGTCAAACTTTTGATCTTCTTCAAAATCTTCTTTTTGAAATTTTTGGCTATAAACTTCATATTCTTTATCAAATTTTGAACCATTTGGAGTTGCAAAACTGGAAAAGGCTGTTACTGCTTGTGCTGCTAAAGCCTTTCTATCAACCAAGAATAGAACTCTTTTTACAACTTTTGCTTCTAATAATCTATATATAAGCGATATGGTTGTAAAAGTTTTACCGGTACCGGTTGCCATTGCGAGCATCATTTCTTGTTTTTGGTCTAATATGGCATTTTCAACAGCACTTATTGCCTTCATTTGGAATGGGTACAATTTTTTGTCAGAGTTATAATAGTTTTCAACAGGATTATTCTTTAACCATTTGTTATAGTCTATATTTTCTTGGTTAAATTTTTCTTCTAGAGCTATGGCATTATGAAATTCCATCAATTCGCGTTGAATATTTTTTTCACTTCTTACATCCAAGAAACAAATTGTTTCACCATTGGTAGAATATAAAAACGGAACTTTGTATTCTCGCCATATACCAACCCCATTTGTTGTATCTTTTGAATATCGCTTAGCTTGTTCTATAACATTTTTTGAACCAACGGAAATTTTCTTAGCTTCAATAAAACCTAACAAATTACCTTTAACAAATAAAGCATAATCCGCAAAGCCACCATTCGTAGGTAACTCTCTAACCGCAATATTATCAAGTGTATGGAGTTCCAAGTTTTCCTTAAAATCGATAATTTGCCAACCCTGTTTTTGCAATTTAATATCAATAAGTTTTTGTCTTGTTTGTTTTTCTGTAATTGTAAATTCTCTATATTCAGAAATAGCAGAAGAACGTTTTTTAAATTGAAGAACTTTTTCTTTATTTGTATCCTGAATTTTTAATTGTTCATCTAACTGTTTTTGCAAATTTTCAATTAATTTCTTTTGTTCATCAATTACTTTCTTGTCTTGGTTTACAGGAATTTCAAACGACTTAAATTCAGGCTTTGTATCTGTCTTAAGCATATAATACCAATATGCAACAAAATAAATATTGTTCAATGATTCCAAAGCTTCTTTTGCGGTTCCCTTTTGTTCATGAACTGCATAGTTGCCTTTAATCCTTACTAAATCAATAATATTTGCAATTTTATCAGGCATTAACTCATTTCGACGACAGTATTTAATCAAATCAGTTAGTTTCAAATCAGGAGTAAGTGAGGCTTCTTGTATATAAATATCTTTTACTATGAATTCACAAAACGTTCTCATTTTTGCAAGTGAAGATGCTGGATCTGAAGCATAGTAACATTCTGCCAGATATGCCAATCTTGCAAGTTCCGGATATTCATTTTTAAGGAAATCAAAATTGCTCATACAAACACCTATTCTTTACATTTATACTATCATAAAAATTTTTATAATATAATTACTTTATTCGAGGTGTGAAATGATTATAAAACAAATTTTTATTGAAAAATTTAGGGATATAGAGAATTTACCATTAAAATTTGGTTCAAAAGTTACGTTTATTGCTGGTAGTAATGGAACTTCTAAAACATCATTATTAGGTCTTATTGCTCAACCATTTTCTTTTAGAGAACGAGTATATAATAAAAAACTCGGAAAAGAGACTCCCAAAATAGTACATAGAACTCTTGCAGACAAGCCTTTTGAAACAAAATTTAGTGATATTCATAATTTAACAGATTATGATGATATCTTATCTATAAAATATACCCTTACGTTAGAAGAATCCAAGGATAATGTTATAGAAATGCCAGTGGCTGGAGAACACAGAGACAAAACTGCAAAAACAGAAAAAAGATTTGTTGCTTTTCCACAAGAACGAGAGGCTGGAAAAGGTAATTATAAATTTCCTGTTATATATTTGGGACTCAAAAGACTTTATCCTTTAGGGGAGCATAATGAAAAAGATGTACATATTGAAGAATGTAATAACATTGCAGATGAGTATATAAATCTATACAACAAATTACATAGAGAATTGTTTGTAGATACAAGCATAAATTATACATTAGAGAATGTTAATACCTCGAATAAATCATTATTGGGTGGGAAAAATGAAAAATATGATTCTAATGGGTTTTCTGCAGGACAAGATAATATAAGTCAAATTATTACAGCGATATTATCATTTAAAAAGCTTAAAGATGAAATTGGAACAAACTATAAAGGTGGATTATTACTAATTGATGAAATTGAATCAACTTTACACCCTTTAATAAAAGAAAATTTAGTCAATATGCTTTATAAATTTGCTAGGGATTATTCTTTGCAAATAATAATTACAACACATTCTCTAGATGTATTACAAATTGGTATGCAGAAAAAATATGCCAATGATACAGAAATAATTTATTTAACCAAGACAAGAGAAAATTTAGAATTTTGGGAAAAAGCACAATTTGAAGATATACAAGAAGATATGACTGCAAAAATTCTTAAAAAAGAAACATATAAGCAACAGGTTTTGTGTGAAGATGATGAGGCGACAGCTTTTCTTAAAGCAATCTTACCCAAAAATATTCAAGATAGAATCGTTATAATATCAACTAAGTTAGGCTGCGGAAACTTAGTAAATTTAGCAAATTCTCAAATATCTAAGTATAATAAGTTTTTATTTGTGTTAGATGGAGATCAAAAATCTCAGAAAAATAACGTTATATGTTTACCAGGTAAGGATTCTCCTGAAGGATTAATTCATTCAATGATATCTAATTGCAAAGAAGATGCTGATTTTTTCAGAAAACCTAAACCTGCAAAACAAGTATATCTAAAAGGATTTGTTGAACTTCCCACAAAAGGAATTGATAAAAATCAAGATGGAATAAGAAGGGAAAAATTGAAAGCGTTTTTTGAGTATTTAAAGAAAGATGTTAATCGTCAGTCTTGGAACTCATTATTTAAATACTGGATTTCCAAGAATAAAAAAGAGGTTGATGATTTTATAAATAAATTTGAGTTAAAACTTGAACAATTTAAATCTTAATAATGTCTTCAATTTAATGTGTTTTTATGTAATTAATTCATTATAGGATGACAATGAGTAAGTTTTATACAGAACAAAAGATAAATATTTCTTTACTCGATCTGGATACGCAAAATCCCAGATTTTTAATGTTGTATAAAGATTCTCACTCCCAAGATGAAATAATAAAGTATTTATTAAAAAATGAAAATGCTAATGAAATTGTAAAATCTATACTAGAACAAGATGATTTTCGTTCAGATTCGTTTTTGTATGTTATTCAAAATGGAGAACGGTATTTAGTCAAAGAAGGCAATAGAAGATTAGCAGCTGTAAAAGCTCTTCAAGACCCTAAAAAATATTTAAATAATAAATTCGATAAATTTATTATTAATGAGGTTTCTTGTCTTGTCTATTCTGACAATGTTGCGTTAGATAAAGCGGTTGCTTCACGACATACTCAAATAGATGTAAAAAGATGGTCAAGGTTGGCTCAAGGTGCTTATATATATAATTGCATTAAAGGTGGAATGCAATTATCTGATTTAAACTACTTAAAAGACTATAAGTCGCTATATAAACTTTTTAATATGTATTTGGCAGCAGATAATGTAGGATATGGCGAGCAATTTAAAAAATTGGTATTAGAATGGGATAGAGCAACTCTTATTGAACGTTTTTTTAGTAATCATTCGCAAAAATATATTTTACCTTATTTAGGTTATAGTGTTGATAATAAGTCTAGCCAAATAACTGTATTTGATGAAGAATTATTTAAGCTTGCATTAGATAATTTCATTGTTTGGTTAGATCCTAAAAATGCAGAAAAAATTACCACACAAATGGTTACAGACAAATCAATAGACAAATATTTTAATGAAAATTTTTATACAAATACAAATAAGCAACATTCTAAACAATTAAGTATTGAAGATAATATTCTGATACACCATAAAGAAGAAACTAATAATAAAATAGTGGATACAAAGGAAGATAAAATTAGGGTAGAACCAAGCTTGCAAGAAATAAGTATTGAGGATAGTGAAAACACTCCTAAGAAGCAACCTAGTTCATTTATTGTTAAAAAACATTCGAAAGATAGAAAAACATATTTGCCACCAAAATTTTATCTTTCCATTCCAGCTGGACGAGCAAGAGATGTTTTTTGGGAGTTAAGAAAACTTTCTCCAGTAAAGAATAAAATGCCTAACTCTTTTGCAATAATGACTAGAATATTTTTAGAAATGACTTTAGATTTTTATGGTGAAAAACATATTAGCGAATATAAGAATAAAAATATAAATTCTAAAAAGTACGAATTATGTATGAAAATGAAAGATGTTATTGATGATTTAAAATCTAAAAATATTCTTACAATGCAGGAATATAATACTTTATTTAGATTTACAAATAATGATAAAGCAAGATTTGATAATATTCATACTCTACATCAGTATGTCCATAATGCAAGTTGTGTCCCAAATGACAATGATTTAAAAACAATTTGGGATAATTTATCCAAATTATTTACTATTATATGGAATACGGAGGAGGTTAATTAATGAGATACTCTCCTTTAAGATATCCTGGTGGAAAAGGTAAAATTGCAAAATTTATGAAACAATTTGTCAAAGAAAATTTTGACGAGCTCCCTGTATATATAGAGCCTTATGCTGGAGGAGCTGAAATTGCTCTAACTTTACTAATAGAGGGTTATGTTAAGAAGATTTGGATAAATGATAAGGACTATGGCATATATTGCTTATGGTTATCGATATTAAATGATACGGAACAATTTATAAAGAAAATAGAGGAAACCAAACTCGATATTCCAACATGGAGAAAACAAAAGGATATTTATAAAAATCAAGAAAAATATACGAAATTAGAAGTTGGATTTGCTACATTCTATTTAAATAGATGTAATTTTTCTGGGGTCATAAAAGGTGGACCAATTGGTGGGATTAAGCAAACTGGTAAATGGAAAATTGATGCTCGTTTTAATAAAAAAGATTTAATACAAAGAATAGAGAGAATTGCAAAACATAAAAATAATATCAAGGTATATAATGAAGATACTTTAGAACTTTTAGAAAAACATAAACGACTGTTTAAAAAGTGTTTGTTATATCTAGATCCTCCATATTTTGACAAAGGAGATCAGCTTTATACCAATCATTACAAAAGTAGAGACCATGCAAAAATATCTCAATATATAAGCAAATTAAAAGGGAAATGGATTGTTAGTTATGACAATGTTCCTGAAATTGTAGATTTATATAAATTTGTAAAATCACAAAATATAAGAGAATTTAATATTTCTTATTCCGCTGCAGAAGGGAAAAACAAGCGAGGTAAAGAGATAATGTTTTTTGCTGAAAACGTTAATTTGCCAGCATTGGCAATATGCTAATTGATAATTTGCTCTACAAATAAAAATTCCGATACACCTCATCGATGTCTTCTTGTTCTATTCCGATGTAGCGGAGGGTGATGGAGGGGGTAGAATGATTGAAGATTTTCTGCAACATTACGATATCGTCGTATTGTTGGTAAAAATGGTAGCCGAAGGTTTTGCGCAATGTATGTGTTCCGATTCTGCCCTTAATTCCTGCCATTCGGGCAGCTTTGTTTATAATTCGATATGCTTGGGCTCTGTCTAGTCTATATTCTTTTTGTGTATAAAATAGAGGTCTGTTGTCGGGTTTATCTTTTACAAATTCTTCAATCTCGGCTTTCAAGTTCTCGTTAATTGGAAATTTTTTATACTTGTTCGTTTTCTTTTCTCTTAATTCTATATAGTCTTTGCCTTTTACGTCTTTGACGTCGAGGGAGAGGATATCGGCGATTCTTAGTCCGCTATTTATTCCGAAGTTGAAAAGCAGAGCGTTGCGTGGTTTCTTGGAAAGAATTCGTTTTATATTTTGGATATCTTCTATGCTTTTTATCGGTTCGACGATGTTCATTTGTACCTCAAGGTTTTGAGCCACAACATTAATTACTTAAAAGACAGGAAAAATAAAGCCTTGCAACAAATTCAAACTCAAGCTCTCCTTCTACTCCCCCCCCTGCCATTTACCCCGAATCTCAAAAAACACAACATATCATTCTGGAAATGTGTAATTCCCAAGGTAGAATGATACACACAATTCTAATGTTGTGTTTTAATATTTAGATAATATATTATCTAAATATTGACTTTTTACTCTAAATGGTATAATATATTATCTATGAATGACTTTATTTTTTATGCTAAATCGCCCTATGATATTGCAAAAGAATTTGTTGAAAAGATTAAGCAGAAGAGAAAAATGCTTAAAATTTCACAAGTACAACTTGCGACAAAATCGGGTGTTAGCCTAGGGTCTATCAAGAGATTTGAATCAAAACATGAAATTTCACTAAGTTCTTTGATAAAAATTTTAATTGCTCTTAATTTAGAAAAAGATTTTGAAAACTTGTTTATGCAAAAGACCTACAATTCTATAGATGAGGTTATAAATGGACAACTATAAATATTTAAAAGTATTCTATAATGATATTTTGGTGGGCACTCTTGCAAAAACGCCCGAAAGAGTTGTCGCATTTGAATATGATTTAGATTGGTTAAATAACGGATTCTGCATTTCGCCTTTTAGTTTGCCACTCATCAAGAAAGTTTTTATCCCAAAATATGAACCTTTTGACGGGTTATTTGGTGTGTTTAATGACAGTTTGCCTGATGGCTGGGGAAGATTACTGGTTGACAGGTTGTTTTTAAAAAACAAAATAAACCCCGCTGAAATTGACAATCTTAATCGACTTGCAGTTGTTCAAGAAAGTGGAATGGGGGCTTTAACATATAAACCTGAACATAAATTTGAAACAAAAAACAATGTTTCCGACTTTGATATTCTCTCTCAAGAATGTTCAAAAATCTTAGAATCACAAAATTCAGACAATTTAGATGAACTTTTCTGCTTAGGTGGTTCGTCCGGCGGAGCACGACCGAAAATTTTGACATCTGTCGATAATGAAGACTGGATAATCAAATTTCCGTCATCAATTGACCCTAAAAATATTGGTGAAAAAGAATATCAATATTCACTATGTGCAAAAGATTGCGGAATTAATATGACAGAAACAAAGCTTTTCCCATCAGAAATTTGTTCGGGCTATTTTGGCATAAAAAGATTTGATCGCGAAAACGGTAAAAAAGTGCATATGGTATCAGTAAGCGGCTTATTAGAAACAAGCCACAGACTTCCTGATCTTGATTATAACTTATTAATGAAACTTACGCTCGAACTTACAAGAAATTATGAAGATATTGAACAATTATTTAGGTTAATGTGTTTCAATGTGTTTGCTCACAATCGTGATGATCATTCAAAGAATTTTTCTTATCTTTATGACGACAATAAAAAAGAATGGCATTTATCTCCTGCATATGATTTAACTTATAGTTCTTCGTTTAATGGGGAGCATGCAACAACAATAAATGGCGAAGGGAAAAATCCGTCTCTAGATGATATTTTAGCTGTTGCAAAAAATATCGGACTAAGTGAAAAATCTGCAAAAAATATTGCATTAGATATTCAAGCAAAATGTAAAAAGTTATTTGAGTAATTTTCTATGAATCTTAATCTGAAAGTCTATTTAATCTTTATTTGGTAGTTTATTTACACACATCATAATTTAGGATTTAATAATAATTTTATGCTTATGCTACAATAATGAAAAGGAATTTAAAGATGTGTAGCGCGTTTTATTCTCATTCAATAGAAACTTTTTCACAACAAAGTGAAAATGAAATATTCGCCATTGTTGTCAAAAACGATGAATATGATTCTGTTTGTAAGCAAAAAGATGCCTGGTTAGAACAAATAAAATTATTAAAAAATGCTTTAAAAAACAAATCCAATGGTAGTATTATTTTTGAATATACAATTCCTCGTATTGGTGGACGAATTGATAATATTATTTTGCTCAATGGTACTATTTTTGTGTTGGAATTTAAGGTTGATAATGAATTATATCAAAGTTCTGCTGCAACACAAGCAAGAACTTATGCACTAGATTTAGCCAATTTCCACAAAGAAAGTCATAACAAAACAATTGTTCCTATTTTAATATCAACACAAGCCCCTGATTATAACTATGAAATTAAAAAATACAGAAATAATGTTTATGATGTAATTTATACTAACGGAAACAATTTAAATGAAATAATCGATAAATTTACAGATAATAATAATGAGCAGATACCCCTTGAGAAATGGCTAAATTCAAGATATGTTCCGACTCCTACAATAATTGAAGCAGCAGAAATTTTATATAATAGTCATTGTGTAGAAGATATTTCTCAAAACGAAGCTGCAGAAAATTTAACAAAAACCTCAGCTGCAGTTCAAAAAATTATTAAATATTCTAAAGAAAACAACCAAAAATCAATATGCTTTATAACAGGTGTACCAGGAGCCGGTAAAACATTAGCTGGTTTAAATATTGCAATAGAAAATCAAAAGATAACTGGTAAAAATTATTCTTGTTTTCTAACAGGTAATCAACCTCTAGTTTCTGTTCTAAGAGAAGCCTTAGCTAAAGACGATAGTAAAAGAACCGGGCTTGCAATAAGTGAAGCAAGAAATAAAGTAAAATCTTTTATTCAAATAATACATCATTTTAGAGACGAATCTTTGAAGAATTTGGATACACCTCCAATTGATAATGTCGTTATTTTTGATGAAGCACAAAGAGCTTGGCAGCAAGCTCAGTTATGTAACTTTATGAACGAAAAGAAAGCTCAGATTTTAAATAAATTGCCTGATAAAAATAGGCAAAAGTTTCTTTCAATGAGCGAGCCAGAATTACTTATTGAATATATGGATAGACATAAAAACTGGGCAGTTATTGTATGTCTTGTTGGTGGAGGACAAGACATAAATACTGGTGAAGCTGGAATTCAAGAATGGTTCGATTCTTTGAGACGTTCTTTTTCTGATTGGAAAGTCTTTGTTTCAAATAAAATTACTGATAAAGAATATGTTGGAAATACCTCGTATAATACACTAATTAAGGATTTGAATTACTCAATTGTAGAAGAATTACATCTGTCAATTTCCCTTAGATCTTTTAGAAGTGAAAAAGTTGCAAATTTTGTTCATTATTTATTAGACAATGAAAAAGAAAAAGCTAAGACTATTTATAACGAAATAAAAAAAGTTTATCCAATTTATATGACAAGGGACTTAAATGTAGCTAAGAACTGGATTAAACGCCAAACACAGAATAAAAATTCAAGGTATGGACTTATTGCAAGTTCACGAGCAAAAAGGCTTAGAGCTGATGGGATTTGGGTTGAATGCAAATGTAAACCAGAAAAATGGTTTTTAGAAGGAAAAGATGACATCAAATCTTCATATTATATGGAAGAAATTGCTACAGAATTTGACATTCAAGGTCTTGAAATAGATTATGCTATTGTTGGTTGGGACGCAGATTACAGATATGAAAACAATAAATTTGAATGTTATAGACCATGCGGTTCTAAATGGCAAACTATTAATAAAGAAGATAATAGAAGATATTTAAAAAACGCTTATAGGGTTCTATTAACTCGCTCTAGAGAAGGATTTGTAATTTTTATTCCAAAAGGTGATAATTCAGACCAAACAAGACTTTGTAAATATTATGATGGCTTGTGGAATTATTTAAAAGAAGTTGGCATTGAAAGTTTTTAAAATAATAAACCTGCACAGCATAAGTTAGATGACAAAGCAATGGTTGTTATAACTACTATTGCTGAGGAGTTATGGTTGAAGCAGTAATGCTCCTCACTACCCCAATAATATTATTTAGTAAATAATTACTCATAAAATAGCAAAAAATATTCTTACGACTTTTAAATAATTAGTTATACAGATTTAGGAGAAAAGCATGAACATCAATGCTATCAATGCAAATTTTCATTATTCCAATAATAACAATCAGTCTTTTGGCACAAAGTTACCCAAAAGAAGAAAAGATGTATATGATAAATTAGGCAATTTTATAAACGGAGACATGTGGGAAACATTTGAAAAATCTTGCAAAGAATACAATAGAACATCCGAGTTACGAGAATTACTTGTAAAATTATACAACAACAAACAGAATAACATCCTTGCTCTAGAATGCACAACTATAAAATTCCCCTCTATAAATAGATTTAGTGAATGCACTGAAGCAGGAATCCCTGAAGATATGAATGTATATTTTACTATTAATGGTTCTACAAAGGATTTACTTGACTTTGACGAGAAAATAAAAAATCAAAAAAATAGTAAATAACAGATAACTTTTAGTTTTTAAGGAGAATTTACCTATGAAATTGCCATCAAACAATTTATTAAGCACATCAAAACAATATGCAAAGAAGTTAATCATTCCTGCTGCATTTGCAACAGGTCTAACAGCTTGTGTCGGAACTAACACTAATAACTCTAATGGCAATACAGAAAGAGTCACAATGCATCAACAAGTTGAGGCTGATACATTTGAAGCTGATAAAAAAATAAAAATAATCCAACCTAAAGAATTTAATAATAACGAAAAACTTTTTCAAAAAGCAATCATCCAAGCATTACCATTTATCAAAGACGGAAAATTCAAAAAAGTTGAGGCTATGGAAAACGGTATTATCATAGATGATGAATACAAATTGCATAAAAAAGGAGAAAACTACTATAAAGGTAGTTATAGTTTATTTGATAATCATAGCTTCAAAATAGATAAATTAAAAAATGGAAATTTTAATCTTATTTACAAAAATGATGATGAAATAGAAGCTCTTGCTTTTTCAAAAGACGGTAAATTATTAAGTAAATTTGAAGCTTTCAAACAAAACTCAGCAGATGGTCCTTATAAAGTAGATTTTAAAGATAAATTTAGATTTTTACCAGAAAATACAGATGATAAAATAGTAATATTTAACAATCCTCTATCCGATAAAGAATTTAATGTTGTTAAAGACCTAATTGTATCTATGCTGCCTGATATAAAAATTGTTGACGCTAAACAAGAAGGCACTACGCTAATTTTTAACTATAACACTCATCATGACTTTCCTGAAGGTGAATATGCTATAAAACTTAAAAACAAAATAGGACTTCATTATACAAGTACGTCAGATTCACAATCCAAGTTTGAAGAAATCAAAATTAATGCTTTAGATAATGGTGGCTATGTAAGCCAGTCAAAGTGCTTTGGTGGTTTTTTGGGGTATGATCGTGATATAAAATATTTTGATAAAGATTTAAATTTAAAAGATCCTGATTGGTACATGCAGGAAAAAGTTTTAAGGAAAAAAATTGAAACAGAACTATCGGCTGCGCAAATGGAAGCTGCACTTGAAAATATAAAAAGTGGTAAACCTGCACAGTATAAGTTGGGTGATAATTATTTAATTTTACTGCCAAACCCTAATGAAAAGGTTGTTGGCGATACTTCGTTAAGTACTAGAACTGCAACATCTTGTGAAGAAGTAAGAAAAGCAATTGATAACCTTGATCCAGAAGCAAAAGCGCTGATTGTAACAACTACTATAGCAGTCGGAGGGATTATGGTTGAGGCAGTGATTGTCCCTACAGCTCCAATGATTGCCCTAGGAGCAGAATTAGTGACATTCTAACTTGTTGAAGAATAATATTTTCAGAATAAATTATATTTACCCCTGAGTAGAAAAAGAGTAAAGCGAGTAATTTGTAATTGAGATAATCAATCGACTTCCGACCGCCTGTGATTTAGTATTGTTGAGCAAATACACCCACTCAATTCATTTACCCCTTCCGACCAAATTACTCAAAAAAATACAATTATTTCCTACCCCTCAAACTCGCACACAAAACCGATTGCCCGAAATAATAGCACCATCTGTCATAATCGAAACAACTCAAAAAGTACATTGTAAAAAGACAGTCGGTTTGATGATTTTAAGCAGATAGTTTGAGTATTGTAAAAATAAAATTTAACCGGATAGCAAATTTTATTTTTACATGTTTTCCTTACTATATGAATATACAATCATTATCTAAGACAAAGTAACTATACATGTGCAAGGAAAAATTCTAATAATATTTCATTTAAAATGAAATATCCTATAATAGTAACAAAAAATGTGGATTTGAAATTTGTTAAATCAATTGAAAATAGTTTAGATTCCTTACCTGATAAGTGGGCAGGGATACTATTAAAAAATAATTATAAATTGTATTGTTCAAATACTATTCAAGATACCTATAATCATTTAAACTTGTATGATACAGCTCCGGACTGGGATGCAGTAACTTGTGGGCATCCTTATTTTAGTTTCTTTTCATTTACTCCCAAAATAAAAAAAAATGATATTAAAAAAGTTGTAAATCATGAAATTTCTCATGGTATCGTTAATAGTGAAAAATTGACAGAAAAAATAACCATAATGGAACCTTTAAATGAGGATATTCAAAATTTTCCGACTGAAGATTTAGGAGAAAATACATTTGACATAAGACATCTTAAATATAAATATTTAGATAATTATAGAGTAAATGAAATTTTGGCGGATATTTTGGCTTGGATGCAAGATGGTGGTGGTTTATGGGGTAGCGGATATAAAGGCGGAACAAAAGAACCTGACTTTTTGCGTCAAAATTTTCCAAGTACATATGATCGACTAAGTAATTATCCAATTGGAGAATTACATAAATATGATGATATGCCTTTTTAATTATTAGTTGGCTGGTCGAACTTTCTACCTCAACAAATTCAAAATACTCAAATTACTCATTAATTACTCTAGGGTAAAATTGGCTAGTCGTGCAAAGGTAAGGTGAATTTTAAGAAAAATTTGCATTTACCCCTGAGTAGAAAAAGAGTAAAATGATTAATTTAAAATTCAATAGTCAACCGATTTACACCCGACTAAGATTTAGTGTTGTTGGGCAAGTACACTAAATCGATTAAAAAATGCTTCCAACCAAATTACTCAAAAAAGTACATACATTTTTCGCATAAAAAAAGAGCTTAGCCAAATCGCTGAAACCCTCTGATATGAAAAAACTCCCCAGGTTGGACTCGAACCAACAACCTACCGGTTAACAGCCGGTTGCTCCGCCATTGAGCTACTGAGGAATATCTCCTTAACTATACTATCAAATAAAAATTTTTTGTAAAGGGGGTAAATTAAATTTTTTTATATTTCACATGCCAAAATCTTCATACAACTTTACTCTTTGTACAAAAATGCATGTCAATGTTATTATTAATTAAAAGAGGTTTATGAAATGAATTATCACAATATTACAAAAGATGACATGCTAAATGGCGATGGTTTGAGAGTTGTTTTATGGGTTTCTGGATGCACGCACCACTGCCACGGCTGCCAAAACCCGATAACTTGGGATATTGCAGGAGGACTGCCTTTTGACGAAGCAGCTGAACAAGAATTATTTGAATCTCTCAATAAGCCGCATATATCAGGAATCACATTCTCAGGCGGAGACCCGCTCCATCCTTTTAACAGAGAAGAAGTGTTCAGATTAATTAAAAAAATCCGCAGCGAGATGCCGCAAAAAAATATCTGGCTTTACACAGGTTTTCTCTGGGAAGAAATCAAAGATATTCCTGAAATCGCCGATATCGATGTGATTGCAGAAGGCAAATTTGTTCAAGAACTTCTTGATCCTAAAATTCATTGGGTTGGAAGCTCAAATCAAAGGGTTATTGATGTTAAACCAACCCTCGAGAAAGGCGAAATTATCTTACATATCACTTAAAAAAGAAGCCGTACGGCTTCTTTTTTAATAATTGTCACATTTTATTAAGAAATATTTCATATTACACCATATTCTGGTATAATACTGCTGATAAGGCTATGGTGTGCTCAGGAGGGAAAGATGAAAGAACGGGAAAGCAACGTATTATCACTATTAGAAGATAAGACTAATATTTATGCGCGCAAAATCGCGTTAGGAATGAAAACGCAATTCGGCTGGAAAGAACTTACTTATGACGGATTAGGTTTAATGTCCAGGAGATTAGCTGCTTATTTAATGAATGATTTAGAGCTTAAACGCGGAGAAAAGCTTGCTATTCTTTCTGAATCAAAACCTGAATATGGAGCTTGTGTTTTTGCTTCAGTTATTTCCGGGCTCATCACCGTTCCGCTTGACATCAAGCTTACAAAATATGAATTACAATCAATTCTTTCAGACTGTATGCCTTCTGTAATGCTTGTATCTCAAACATATATCGATAAAGCCCTTGAGCTTCAAAAGCTTATCCCGTCTTTAAAACATATTATTGTTATGGATGAACACCCTGTAAACGACAATTTACAGAGTATTTATACAATTCCAAATAATTACACCTGCAAATGGAGACACCGTTCAAGAAAATCTACCGTTTTTATCATATACACGTCAGGTACCACAGGCAAGCCAAAAGGAGTTGAAACAACTTTCGGCAACATGCTTGCCCAGCTCAATGATTTAAAAACAGCTTTTAACAAGATTTTACCAAATGGAGATGTTAGAATTTTATCCATCCTGCCAATGAATCACTTATTTGAAATGACTGTAGGATTTACAACATTCCTAAACCTTGGTTTCTCTGTTTACTATACCCATAACCTTAAACCAAAAGACATTCTTAATGTTATGCGTGATAGAAAAATTAACTTCATGATTGTTGTACCGGCATTTTTAAAACTTTTAAAAACCGGACTTGAAGCAGAGATGAAAAATACATCTAAATTCTCTCAAAAGATGTTTCCAATACTATATCATTTCGCAAAATTTGTGCCTTTTATCTGGATGAAAAAACTTATGTTCAGAAAAATCCACCGCTGTTTTGGCGGAGCATTCAAAGGCTGTATGTCAGGAGGTGCTCCTCTTGACTTAAACGTTGCAAAATTCTTCCAGAGGGTCGGCATTCAAGTTTATGAAGTTTACGGCTTAACTGAAACAAGTCCGATTGCAACAATTAATATTGAACGCAACAGAGACTTGCGTTCAGTAGGTATTCCGCTGCCAAGCTATGAAGCTATGACTGACGCTGAAACCGGAGAACTTCTATTAAGAGGCCCTTCTGTTATGAAAGGCTATCATAATCAGCCTGAACTTACAGCAGAAGCTATCGATGAGAACGGATGGTTTCACACCGGAGATATCGCAAAAATTGATGATAAAGGCAGAGTTTATATTACCGGAAGAATTAAAAACATGATTGTTTTATCAGGCGGCAAAAAAGTTTTCCCGGAAGAAGTAGAAGCTGTGCTTGAAAAAAGCGATTTATTTGCTGAAGTCTGTGTATTTGGAGTTTCAAGAGAAGGCGGAGCAAAAGACGGTACTGAAGATATAGCAGCTGTTGTTGTTCCTAATACAGACTTACAAAGCAAATACGATGATGAAACTTTAGATAAACTTATGAAAGAAGAAGTTAAAAATTTGTCTCAGCGTTTAACTCCATATAAACGTCCAATAAACATTACAGTACTCAAGCAAGCGCTTCCAAGAACCGCTACTAGAAAAGTACAGCGTAAAAAAGTTAAGGAACTTATAGGAGCATTGTAGATGAAATTTGATACTAAGCTTTTACACGCAGGATATGAACCTAAAGAACATCAAATGTGCATAAATGTTCCTATTTATCCGACAACAGCATTTGATTTTGGCGAAGTCCAGCGCGGAGCTGATTTATTTGATTTAAAAGTTGAAGGTGATATTTACACCAGGCTTTCTAACCCGACAAATAACATACTGGAAAAGCGCCTTGCTGAGCTTGAAGGCGGAGTTGCAGCTTTAAGCTTTTCATCTGGTCAGGCGGCAACAACTGCTGCGATTTTAAATATCACCGGCTCTGGAGACGAAGTTGTTGCCGCCTCTACTCTATATGGCGGAACTTGCAACCTGTTTTCTTCAACATTCAAAAAACTGGGAATTAATGTCAAATTTGCACAAGGAGAAGAGCCGGAAGATTTCGAACGTGAAATTACCAGCAAAACTAGATGTATTTTTATTGAACTTCTTTCAAACCCTGCTTTAAATATCATTGATATTGAGAAACTTGCTAAAACCGCTCATAAACACAATATTCCTTTGATTGTTGATAACACAATTCCAAGCCCTTACCTTTGCAGGCCTATTGAATGGGGAGCTGACATTGTTGTTCATTCAACTACCAAGTACATTTCAGGTCATGGTAACGCTATGGGCGGAGCGATTATTGACTCTGGTAATTTCAATTGGGAAGCTTCAGGAAAGTTTCCTGAACTTACGACTCCAGATGAGTCTTATCATGGGATTATTTACACAAAAGAATTCGGCAAAGCAGCTTATATTGTTAAAGCAAGAGCACAAATATTACGCGATATGGGTTCTTGCCCGAGTCCTTTCAATTCTTATCTGACGATTTCAGGGCTGGAAACTTTATCGCTTAGAATGCAAAGACATTGTGATTCGGCATTGAAAATTGCCGAGTGGCTTGAAAACCACCCTTCAATAAGCTGGGTGAATTATCCGGGGTTAAAGAGCAGCAAGTACTATGAGCTTGCACAAAAGTACACTCCAAAAGGATGTTCTTCAATTGTCGGCTTTGGATTAAAAGGCGGAGCAAAAGCCGGAGAAAAATTTATTAACTCGCTTTCGATTCCTATTCACACAACTAACATCGGCGATACAAGAAGCATAATAACATATCCGTATTTGACAACTCACAGGCAGCTGACTGATGAGCAAAAAATTGCCTGCGGAGTTACTGATGATTTTATGCGTTTTTCTGTCGGTTTAGAAGATGTTGAAGATATTATCGAAGATTTAGACAAAGCAATTGGGTTAAGCCAATGTGTATAGTTGAAACCAAGATTTTTAAGATTAATGAGCCTGTGAGCCTTGAATCAGGCAGAGAATTGAAAGAAGTAGAAGTTGCTTATGAAACTTACGGAAAGTTGAACGAAGCCGGAGATAATGCAATTTTACTTCTTCACGCTTTAACAGGCGATGCGCATGCAGCAGGATATCACGAAGGCGATGCAAAGCCAGGCTGGTGGAATGACATGGTAGGTTCCGGAAAAGCGTTTGACACAGACAAATACTTTGTTATCTGCTCAAATATGCTGGGAGGATGCAAAGGTACGACCGGCCCAGGCTCAATAAATCCAGAAACCGGAATCGAATACGGATTGACTTTTCCGGTAATAACAATTGAAGATGTAGTAAAAGTTCAAAAAAAGCTTATTGACTTTCTCGGTGTAAAAAAACTTACAGCAGCAGGCGGTTCTATGGGAGGAATGCAGGCGCTTGAGTGGGCTTTAACCTATAAAGAAATGGTTTCAAATGTAATTGTTATCGCTTCAACTCCAAGACTTTCAGCTCAAAGCATTGCTTTTAATGCTGTGGGCAGAAACGCAATACTTTCTGACCCAAACTTTAACAACGGAAATTATTATCACGGAGAAAAACCTGAAAAAGGACTTGCTATTGCAAGAATGGTAGGACATATTACATATCTCTGTGAAGAAGCTATGCACGAAAAGTTTGCGAGAAGATTTCAAGATAAAGATTCTCCAAACTTTAATTTTGACATTGATTTTGAAGTTGAAAGCTATCTGGCACATCAAGGTCAGACTTTTGTAGACAGGTTTGATGCAAACAGCTACCTTTATATTACAAAAGCTGTTGATTATTTTGATATTGCCAAAAAGTACGGCTCGCTCGAAAAAGCGTTTGAAAATACAAATGCAAGATACCTTGTAATATCTTTTTCGTCTGACTGGCTGTTTCCTTCTGAACAATCAAAAGAACTTGTTGGCGCTCTAATGCGTAATAAAAAAGACGTTTCTTATTGTGAAATTCAATCACCTTGCGGTCATGATGCATTCTTACTTGAATATGAAACTCAAACTAAAATTATAAGGAGTTTTCTATGGGGTTAAACTACTTTATAATCCAGGACATGATAAATTCTGGAATGTCTGTTCTTGATGTCGGATGCGGAGACGGTACTTTAATGAAAATGCTTCAAGAAAAAGAAGTACAAGTAACAGGAATAGATATTAATCAAGACAACACTGTTAAATGTCTTGAAAAAGGCTTGTCCGTGATACAAGGAGATATTGATGAAGGTTTGCATGGTTATCCTGACAAATCTTATGATTATGTTGTTTTAAACCAAACGCTGCAGTCAACAGAAAAACCAGACTATGTAATTCAAGAAATGCTGAGAGTAGGTAAAAAAGTTATAATAAGCTTTCCAAACTTTGCTTATTGGAAAGTACGTTTTTATCTGCTTTTTCACGGCAGAATGCCAAAATCCAAAGCACTTCCTTTTGAATGGTACAATACACCAAATATTCACCTTTTGACGATTAAAGACTTTTATAACTTTGCAAAAGAGTATAAATTCAAGATAGAAAAAAAGATCAGCATGACAGATGGAAAAATTAGAAATAGTGTATTTCACAATTTTTTTGATAACATGTTTACAGAGGAAGTAATATTTTTATGTACGAAGAATTAAACGAAATCCGCGAGAAATGCTTAAACTGTCAGAAATGCCCGCTTGGAAAAACACGCACAAACATAGTTTTTTCAGATGGAATTCCTAACTCTAAGCTTATGCTTATAGGCGAAGCTCCTGGATTTTATGAAGATCAGCAGGGAAAACCTTTTGTCGGAAAAGCTGGACAGCTTCTTGATCGTATTTTTGCGTCAGTGGGGCTCTCACGCGAGAAAGATGTTTATATTTGTAATACTCTCAAATGCCGGCCTCCGGAAAACCGAAATCCTTTGCCGGATGAAAAAGAAGCTTGCTGGGAATATTTAAAATCGCAAATTGAAATTATTAAACCACAACTGATACTTTTATGCGGAAATGTTGCTGTGCAGTCTATTTTAGGCAATGCAGGCGGAATTACACGCATTAGAGGAAAATGGTTCAGCCCAGAAGCTGCTGTTGTAGACGTTTACGGCGCAAAAATGATGCCGATTTTTCACCCGTCTTATCTTTTAAGAAATGATTCTAGAGAAAAAGGAAGCCCAAAATGGCTTATGTGGCAGGATATTCAAGAAATCAAACGTGAATACGATAAATTGTCAGCATAATCCGCCACTAATTATTTTTTGAACTTTCTGATGGAAAATATTTTTTCCGTGAGTATCTGTACCGCCTGTCTCAAACCAATCATTTTCTGCGGCAATTTTTTTACTCTCTTGTATTTGTTCTGAAAGCTCAGGAGAAGATTTTATTCCGATATATTGATAATTAGACTCGATTCCATTTATTCCAATCCGTTTGAGATATTGTATGAATTCGGGCTGAACACCATTTCCTTGAGCAAAACGTGCCGGATGAGCATAAGAAAGAATCGCTCCAAATTCTTTAATTATATTAATTAGATTTATTGGATTAAAAACAGAAAGCTTCTTTAACAACTCCTGAGAAAAAGGGTTAATCCCTAGTCCTACTGCTTCAAAAGCCGGAAACTTAAATCCGCTCTGCTCATCTAAAAACATAAATTCACATCCTGCCGCAAACCTAAAATTTTTATATTTTTTAGGATTATCCGCAATCATTGCAATAATTTCCTGTGAAGCTTCGCAATTATTATGATCTGTTGCTGCTGAAATATAAGGAGGAAAAGAATCTCTTTCCTTTGATTTGGCAATCTTATCTGCATAACGAACAGATTGTTCAAGATATTCTTCAGGACTCATAGAACCGTCGGATTTTCTGGTATGAACATGTAAATTAACTCTAAAATTTCCTGTTTTAATATTATTAAAGTCAGCTCCGACATCATAAAAATCAGCAGGAATTTTTCTTAACAACTCTTGCAGCTCAAAAGGTGTAAGAATAGAGTCTAAATCTGCTGTTTTGGGAGTGAATTGAAAACGCCGTTGAATTCCCTGAATTAAAGCATTTTTATATGATAGTGAAGAAATTTTATTTATCATACACTTTATCCCTGCCGATAAGTTTTGGATTAAATAAACCGCCCATATTCACTCCTTCATGCCTTAAAAGCTTAATTTTTGTTTTTATTCCTCCCGCATATCCTGTTAAACTGCCATTAGAGCCTACAACCCTGTGACAAGGAATAATAATCGAAATTGGATTATGTCCGACAGCACCTCCGACAGCCTGTGCTGACATTCTCTCTTTACCTCTTTCTTTTGCAATTATTTTTGCAATCTCACCATAAGTATAAACTTCTCCATAAGGAATTTCACAAAGAATCTGCCAAACTCTTTGCCTAAAATCATTTCCCGCAGGAGCAAGCTGAAGCTCTGAAATTTCAGGCTTCTCACCTTTAAAATATCTATCTAACCATTTTTTTGTTTTCTCAAATATTTCAAAGTTATTGTTTTCAACCATTTGAGAATCAATAGTACCGCCAAAATATTTCTGCCCCTCAAGCCAGAGCCCGACGAGGTTTTCTTTATTGTCACAAGCAAGTGTGATATTCCCTATTGACGAATTGTAATGTGTTTTATAATACATCTGGACATCACTCCTTCACTTTTTATAAAGTATATACTAATGAACACATAAACTCAATAAATAAAAAAGAGCCCTTATAGGACTCTTCTTTATGGAGCGGAAGACGAGACTCGAACTCGCGACAGTCTGCTTGGAAGGCAGATACTCTACCAACTGAGCTACTTCCGCACAACCCTCTCGGGCTGCTGCGCTTATAGCGCGTAATTAAATTTTATACTAAACATATTTTATTTTCAAGTACTTACTGAGGAAGTGATGTATTTGCACCATTCAAAGCAGGAGCATCTCCAGCTGTTCCAAACATTGTATCCTCAGGAGAAGTATGAGCATATAATCTTAAGCTCAAGTTTGTAATCAAAATCTTTTTGTCTTTCTGATAAGGCTTAACTTCAAGCTCATTTATACGTATATAATAAGGATATTGATAAATATCTTGAATCAACTTACCAAGATTTACATAATTTGAAACAAGCTCCATATTTACATCACATACAAAATATACATCTTTGCCAAACCTTACAAAATTATCTGCATTAGGATTATAAGCATAATCAATTGCTCTTATTTTAACTGAATTTGCATGAAGCATTTCGATTACATCATTGTACAAAGTAAAGAATAAAGTTTCATTACCTAAATCTGACTCCACAGGAGAATATATCTTCTTCTGAGAAGAACCGATTGAATCTTTAATCTTTTTTATCTTACCTTGAACAACTGCAATCTTTTTCTGCAAATCTGCTTCTTCATTTTGTTTTGCAGCAACTTGAGATTCTAAAGATTTTAATTCATTCACTTTCGGTGTAATCATCATAACAGCGCCCGCAATAAGCCCGATAACTACTACACAAAAAAGAATTACACCATAATATCTTTTATTTTTATCCATTTCAAAATACCTTCTAATTATTTTCGTTTATAATTTCTAACCCAGGTAAACCTGAATTATTAGAATTGCTGCTATCACTTTTTCCTTTATCAGCAGAAGTATCATCAGAAATTTTAAATTCATAAAAATCTGCGTTAAGCGAAGTCAAAATTGAATCTGTATCAAATTCTCCATCTTCGCCTTCTGCAATCTGAATACTTGATTTAGAAGCAAGGCCAAGTTTTTGAAGCTTGATTTTAGAATCTGGATCATAATCTTTGATACTCCTAAAGAAAGAATAAACACTTTCAAGATTATCAGCTTGACCTTCAATTGTAGTCTTATCTCCTAATTTCAAATATGTCAGCCATAATTTTTTCGGAATTTCTGTTCCCACAATTGTATAATAAGAATAAATATTTTTATTATGTTCCAAACCTATACGAATTTCATCGCCTTCATCAAATAAATCTGAAGATATGTTTTCATTATCTTTCAAGAATTGCTGTTTCTGAGTAATGCTCATTTCTAAAGTTTGAAGCTTAGACTGCTCAGCTGCAACCTTTCCTGTGTACATCAAAAATACAAACACAGCAGGAGCAACAATTAATAAAGCAAAGAGAATAAACATTTTTGTTAAAAATGCTCCGCTAAGCACAATTGTTCTGCCGCCCAAAACAAGCTCAGGAGGCTGTTCAGATAAATATATATCACCAAGAGCTTTGTTGAATAAATTCAAATGAGCATCTGAATAAGGCTCAAAATCTTTTAATATAGAAGCACCGATGACATCTAACGAAATCATATTGGCAAAATTATCATCTACCCCTGCTCCAAGATCAACAAAAGCTTCTTTAGAAAAACAGTTTGCTTCCTGATGAATAATCGGAGCTGAATAAGTTAATTTACTTGCCAGTGCTTCTGCACTTATAATATTTGTTTTTGAAACTACGCATAAATACTTTGAAGGCAGATTTTTAAGTATAGGACTTACCGCATTGATAACTGTTGAATAATTTTCAGCATCATCCAAAACTTGACCGATACTAATTCGTTCTTCAAAAGAATCTACATAAGACTTTCCATTCATTGGAATAACTCTGCAACAAAGATTATCTACAATTAACAATACCCATGACATATCAGGATCAACATTTACACGGCCTTTATACATCAAAGCATTTAAAACAGAGTTCACAGATGTATCAATACCATAAAGCTTAAACCCTAAGTCTTTAATAATCATTGCTACTTCAATAAGCATTGTCTTCTGCGCAGCTGTATAAGCAATTTTATAAAACTGCATTGAAGAATTTGGCAAGCTAGCCGCTGCAACTGCCGGTTCAACTGATTTAAAAATAAAATGATCAGCAAGATCTTCTTCTATTGCACCTGAGATTTGAGTCTCATCCAAAGAAGCAGGATAATCTTTTATCTTAAAGACAACTGTAGGAATATTCAATACAACCTCAGAACCTTTAGGAATTTGAAGTTCAAAGAATAAATCCTGCAAAGCTTCTTTGAATAAATCCAAATCTGCAATTTCACGTGCGCTTGAATCATATTCAAGCTGTCTTACGCCGTATTTTAAGACAGTCTGGGTTGCGAAATCAATTTGGGCAACTTCCAAGCCGACTTCAGGAGTTACGGACACACCTACTATCATCTTCTTACTCATATATATTTCTTCCTATTTTTTTTTATTGTACAATAAAATTTAAATTTTGTACACAGGATAAATAAATGAAAAATTTAATCGAGAAAATAAAAAAATTAAAAGAAGAGAAAAACGCTGTAATCCTTGCCCACAGCTACCAAAACATCGAAATTGATGAAGTTGCAGATTTCGTCGGAGACTCTCTTTACCTTAGCCAGATGGCTAAGACTACAAATGCCGATATTATTGTGTTTGCGGGGGTTTATTTTATGGCTCAGACAGCCAAAATTATATCCCCTGAAAAAAAAGTTTTGCTCCCAAATGCAAGCGCCGGCTGTCTTATGGCTGATATGATTAACCATGAACAGATGATTAATTTCAAAAAAAATCATCCAAATGTACCAGTTGTCTGCTACATTAACTCAACTGCAGAAGTAAAAGCTGAATGCGATATTTGCTGCACAAGCTCTAATGCGTTAAAAATTGTAAAAAGTCTTAACAATTCTAAAGTTCTATTTCTGCCGGATGCAAACCTGGGAAAATGGGTAGAAAGCAAACTCGATGGAGTTGAAGTCATTACTTATGATGGAAACTGTCCGGTACACAATAACATTGAAATCAGAGATATTGAGCTTGCAAGAAAAAATTACCCTGATGCAAAAATACTCATACACCCTGAATGCAAACCGGAAGTCAGCCGTCTTGGCGATTATGTCGGAAGCACAAGCGGAATCATGGAATACGTTAGAAAAAGCAAAGACAAGCAGTTTGTAATAGTTACAGAAAAAGGAGTTGCAGACAGGCTTGAACGCGATTATCCTGATAAGAAATTTATTCTTATAAAGAGTAATATGTTGTGTGAGAGCATGAAACTTACAACGTTAGAAGAGATTTTATACTCTTTAGAACATGAAGTTAATGAAATCACGCTCGACGAGAATGTCAGAAAACGAAGCACAGGTTGTATAGAAAGAATGTTAAAGGCGTCAAAATAAATGGAAAACATAATTTACGGAAAAAATGCAATAATCGAAGCTCTGGAAGCTGGAAACAGAACTTTTAACAAAATTCTGATTTCAAACAGCGCTCATTCTGATTCAAAAATCGAAAAAATAAAAGAGCTTGCTTCTAGAGAAGGAATCGTTTACCAGTTCGTCAGCATCCAAAAGCTTAACCAGCTTGAGCCGGATGGGCGTCATCAAGGTGTTATTGCACAGATTTCTCCGGTCAAGTATGTTGAACTCGAAGATTTTATTGAAGAAAATAAAGGCAACAACACATCTGTTGTAATCTTAGACGGGGTTGAAGACTCTCACAACATCGGCGCAATAATTCGTTCTGCTGTATGTGCAGGAGTAAAAGGGATTATTCTGCCTTCAAGACGCGGTGTACTTGTAAACTCAACTGTAGAAAAAACAAGTGCCGGTGCAGTTAACCACATTTCAATAATAAAAGTAAATAGTCTGGTTAACGCTGTCCAAAAATTAAAAGAAAACGACTACTGGGTAATTGCTTCTGACCACCACGCAAAAGATAATTATTTTGATATAGATTACACAGATATGAATTTTGCTCTCATAATGGGCGCTGAGCATGCAGGAATTTCTAAATCTTTACTGAAACTTTCGGATTTTGTTGTTAAAATCCCAATGTTAACAAATTTTAATTCCTTAAATGTATCTAACGCAGCTGCGATAATATTATTTGAGAGCGTAAAACAATGTTCAAAAAAACGAGGTAAATAAAATGGCTAAAAAGAACGATACACTTAATATTATGATTGATGACATTTCTGATGAAGGTGTTGATTTCAATAGCATTGAGCCTGTTGAAGATGATGATGAAGAGCTTATTGCAATCGAAGAACCTAAAACTCAGGAAAGCTTAAACTCTGTTAACTCAGACGATTCAGTGCGTATATACCTTCAGCAAATTGGTAAAATACCGCTTCTATCACCTGAAGAAGAGCTTGAAGTTGCTAAGAAAATTTACGAAACTCAAAGCGAAATCGCAAGAAAAGTACTTATTAATGCAAACTTGAGGCTTGTTGTAAGTATTGCAAAAAAATACATAGGACGCGGTTTATCTTTCCTTGATTTAATTCAGGAAGGCAACATGGGCTTAATCAAAGCAACTGAAAAATTTGATTATACAAAAGGGTACAAATTTTCAACTTACGCAACATGGTGGATTCAGCAGTCTATCACACGCGCTATCGCAGACAAAGCAAGAATTATAAGGCTTCCGATTCACTTAATTGAGTCCATAAACAAAATCAAAAAAGCTACAATGGATTTAACTACAGAGCTTGGCAGAATTCCTGTTAAGCAGGAAATTGCAGATAAAATGGGAATTCCTGTTTCAAAATTAACTTCAATAATCAAGTCCACTCAGTCTACAATCAGCATTGACACACCAACCGGACAAAAAGACGATTCAAACAAAATTATTGACTACATTGTAGACGAATCAACGATTGCTCCGGACTCTCTTGTATCACAGGAAAGCATGCTTGATGATATCAAATGTATGTTAGAGCAGCTGAGCCAAAAAGAGCGCGACGTATTGATTTTAAGATTCGGTTTAAATAACGACGGAAACAAAAAGACTCTGGATGAAATAGGTTCAATTTACGGGGTTTCAAGAGAACGTATCCGTCAAATCGAAAACCGTGCGATTTCAAAATTGAAAAAGTTGTGTAGAAATAAAAACTTAACAACCGGGTTAAAAAATTATTTCGGAGAATAGTACTACGTACATAGTTATTTGGTCGAGACGCATTGAGCAAATTACCAAAACCAAGGTTAAACAGCCGGCGTCTCTCAAAGTAAACAAGATAAAGAGATGAGAAATGATTGATATAGATAGAATTAATGAATTAGTTGGAGAAAAAGAATTTGAAAAAGCGCAGGAGCTTCTAATCCCTGCGCTCAAAGAACAGCCTGATAATATTGAGTTAATCAAGCTTTCCGGTTTGACTGAAATAAACCTCGACAACTGGGATGAAGCAAGGAAAGCGTTTGAAACAGTTGTTAAGTTTAATCCTGAAGATGCTGTTTCATTTTTCTATCTAGGCAACTGCTACAACAATCTTGGTGATTTTATTTCAGCAAAAAATGCTTATATAACTGTAATTAACCTTAGACCTGAGTATTTAGATGCGTACAAAAGCTTATGTATTGCCTTAATGAAGCTCAACGAACCGGAAGAAGCAATTAAATATGCTTACAAAGCTTCAACAATCGATACTGAAGATTATATCTTTGATTTCATAATAGGTACAGCTTATATGAAAAACAGAGAATTTGATAAAAGTATTGAACCATTCAAACGCGCGCTTCAAAAAGAGCCGGAAAACTTAGGAACGATAAACAGCTTGGGCACTGCAAGCATGGCTGTTGGAAAAAGCGAAGAAGCAATTAAGTATTATACAATGGCTCTCAGCTTAAATCCGAAAAATCCAATGGCATATTACAATTTAGGCTCAGTTTTTCAAGTGCAGCAAAACCACGCCGAAGCTTGCAAATACTTAGAAAAAGCAGCTGAACTGGATGACGAAGACGAAGGGTTTAAAGTTGCGCTTGCAATGTCAAAAACTAAAATCGGGCTGTATAAAGAAGCAGCAGAGCTATACAAAAGCCTTATGATTTCACATCCGGAAAAAGAGAATTACAAGTTTAATCTTATTACTTGTTATGAGGCAATGGGAGAAATCCAGACAGCAATCACAATGCTTGAAAAAATTGTTTATCTTAACCAGAAATTTATACTTCCTGCTCAAAAGCTTGCAGGGCTTTACATAAGAACTAGCCAGCTTACAAAAGCCAAAGAAATTTTCGATAACATTCTTCTTAAGAACAACCCGACAGCTGAAACATTGCATCAATATGCAGTTCTCTCATCCAGTCTTTGTGATACAGATACTGCAGAAAAAATGCTGAAAAAAGTTATCAAAATGAATCCAGATATGGCAAAAGCACACAAAGATTTAGGAATAATTTTCCTTAATAAGCGCCTTTTTGATTATGCAGAAGATGAATTTAAGACTGCGATGAAGCTTCAGCCTAACGATTTTGAGATTATTTTCGAGTATGGAAACTTCCTTTATTCAATCTCAAAAAATACAGAAGCTGAAAGATTTTATCAGGAAGCTCTTGATATTGAGCCTGATAACATTCTTGCGCTTACTTTTATGGCGTTAAATAAGCTTATTTTAAACCAGCTTGACGAAGCAAAAGATTATATAATGAAAGCTTTAAAAATTAACCCGCACCACGAATACATTCTTTTCTGCGCCGGCAGAATTTTCTATGCCAGAAAAGAATATGAAGAAGCAAAACCATATTTAATTCGTGCAGTTGAGCAAAATCCGGATATTGAAACCCAGAATACGCTGGCTTTAACTTATTATGAGCTTGGAGAGTACAACTCTGCAATCGGAATTTTTAACAACCTTCTGGCTAAAAAGCCTGAAAACGTTTCGGTTCTAATGAGTATTGCAAAATGCTATGAAGGTTTGAAAGACAATGATAAAGCGCTTGAATACTTAGAAAAAGTAGTTGCAATTTTTCCTGAAGACGAAGATGCTCATGAGATGATTAGAAAATTGTCTTAAACCGTTTTGTCTAAATTTCCGCCGATTTTAACAAAATTGTTGTAATAATAATTCGCAATCAGCACAGCTGCAAACATCATGTAGTAAAAGTTTGCAAGCGTAAAGATAAAGTGTGTAATTACATTCATACCGAAAATTGTTGTCAAAAATGACAGAATAAAATATGAAATAAAAAGCAGCACATACAATAATAAATTACCGAAAAATTTTCTGCTGAACAAATCTTTCAAAGAGAAATATAACGCTTTGAAAGGATTTTTTGATTTAAAAAACAGAGCCGGGAAGTAGAAAAGAACAACAAAATATTCCAGCATCATTCCGGCAAGTAAAAGAATATTCCAAGCATTGAGCTTAAACAGCTGTTCATTAGAAAGCGACATCAAAAAGTTTTTAAAAGCAGCAGAAGATTCAAGCGCTCCAGAAAAAGCTTCAGCCGGAATTCCGATGTTTCCGATTAATTTCATACCTGCAAAATATGTCGCAGATAGAATTAAAGACGAAATCACAAAGATAATAAACATTGAACCCAAAACCGGAAGAAAATATTCACCTACACCAGCCGGAAACTCTTTGATAAGAGAGTTTGCTTCTTCACGATCAGTATCAGAAACACAAAGCTTCAGCATATAACCCCAGCCTGACAAAAAAGCACCAAGCATTAAAACAAAAAGTGAAAATGCAATAAGCAGGCTGATTAAGCTTCCGCCCAGTGAAAATAATATATACAAGCTTGAAATAAGCGAGAAAAATATTAACGGCGTAGCAAGTATTATGTTTCTATTAGTAAGAGAAAAACTCTCTTTTATTATGCTGAACATTATTTATCCTCTTATATACTGAATTACTGACTGCTCAATAATATCGTCTGAAACTTTTGCAGCAAAATCTCTAAAACTATTACTGATATTTGATTCTGAGTTAATATCGGAAATAACAGTGCCTTTATTAATTGCCTCCATTATAGTGAAGTAATTATTAGGAATTTTCCAGTAAACCTGTTCTCCAAGCGTATTTTCAATATCTTCAATCTTAATTTCATCATTTTCCATATAACGATTTATAATAATTTTAACTTTTTCTTTCGGATATTTTCTTGAACGGAACAAGTTTAAACATCTCTGAGCGTTTCTGATTGCAGGAATATTCACAATCGTAGTAAAAAGTATCCAATCAGAGCTATCCAAAATTTTCAAAGAAATAGGGTCGATACTTGACGACATATCTACTACAATGTATGGAAAAACTTTTTTCAAAGCTGCAAACAAATCTGTTATCTGCTGTGTTGTAATACTTTCAGACTGCTCTATATAGCTTGGATCTGATAAAACATAAAGCGGAATATCTTTGTATTTTTCAAAACCTTTGATAAACACGTTTTCTTCTTTGTTTAACAAACGTTTGATAACATAATTAACATCAAACGGAGGATTGATGTTTAAGAAAGTTGAAATATCGCCGAGCTGTAAGTTTAAATCAACAAGAGCAACTTTATTTTTTGTAATTTTAGCAAGCTCAGACGCCAGATTTACAGCAATCGTTGTTTTGCCTATCCCGCCTTTATTAGAATAAACAGTAATTATTTTAGACTGAGAAGTTTCATTCTCAGGCGAAATACTTGAAAGCATAGTAAGAACACGGACTAAGTCTTCTTTTAAAACCGGCTTCGGTAAAAATTCTTTTGCTCCAAGCCTTAAAGCTTTAATTATAGTGTTTGTAGAATAATTCACAGAAGTGATTATGATTTTTGAAGTTACAAGCTTCAAGCTGTCTGCAATTTCATCAAGTCCCGAAAACTCATCTGAAATATCCATTACAACAATAGGATTTGAAGCTTGTTTAATTTCTTCGTACCCTTTCTTATAATCATCAAAAAGCTTTACTTCATCAACAAACTCAAGTCCTTCTGTGAAGGATTTCAAAACTTCTCTTGAGTTTTCGTTTTTATCAAGAATAAAAATCGTGGATAAATTTTGCATCATAACCTCTCTTACCACTCTAATATACATCAAATTAGATATGTGGTAAACATCTTAAAATTACTTATCCAGAATTTCTTCAAGATTTCTTTTAACAGAAGTCAAACCTTTAACTCCAAAAACCTTTTGAAAAGTTGTCATCATATTAGGATTGAGCATTATCGGAGTACATTTACCGACATAAATATTTACGTTTTGAGTCTGCGATAAATATATCATCTGCGAAATCGTATGCCTGTCACATTTCGGGAAAAACACTGTCACCGGAGTTTGAACTTCTTTCATAAGCCTGTCAGTAATAGCAGTAATTGCGAATGTGTCAAAACAAGCATTCAAACAAATAACATTATCTCTTTGAACGCAGTATGAAAGCGAAATTATCAAAACATTTTCAGGCGTCTGAGTCAAAAGTTTTTCAAAATAAGCTTTCTGCTCAAGTGTATAAGCACCCAGCCCGATTACAAAAACATGCGAATAGTTTCCAATCCGTTCTTTAACTTCATTTATTACAGCATCGTAATCAAATCCAACACTGACACTTTCGCACTGCCTGCCTGTTTTAAAACCTTTTGCATCTTTTGCAGACTGAATAACTTCTGAAAAATCTTTATCTTTAATAGAAATAACACCTTTAGAAGTCGCAAAATCAGTTGTATACAAAAGCCCTCTATAGAGATTCTCTACATTATAAAGCGAATGCCTTGTGAGAATAATCGGCCCTGGAAACGTTGCAAAATCCAGAAGACAGTTTTCAATACCTTGACCAAATTGCCCTTTTAAGTTTTTATATTCATTAAACTTAGGGTATGTATTAGCTAATATCATCTCATCGTGAGTATAAACATCAATTTCTTCGTCTTTAAGAGCTTCAAGAATATCTTCAAGCTCTCTGATATTAGACCCCACAACAAGAACGGCTTTTCCGGGAGTTGTTGTGTAAGAAACTTCTTTCACTCCGCACTTCCCATATCTCTGTTCTCTGGCAGTTTTTAACGAGTTCATTAAAGTATTGTCAACTTTGGCAATCTCTTCAATCATTTCTTTGATATTATCTGTGTCTTGAGTATTGGCATTCAAAGAGTTTAAAAGCCTTAAAATTGAAAGGTATCCTTCTTCTGCATCAACTCCAAATGTTTCTAAATCTAGAATATTAATACAAATACTTTTTGCAAGAACAAAAGAAATTCTATACAAATCACGAAGTTCCGGTGAAATATTTTTGAGTTTTTTCAAAAACTCTTTTTCACCAAGCTGAATAGACTTAATAATATCCGTACCTTGATTAAATTTCAAACTAGATTCCATAAAATCAGGTTCTGCATTTTTCTCTTTACAAATAGTTTTGTATTTTTCAATAAGAGGCGGAAGTATTTTATTAAACTCTGCCGTCATTGTTTTAAAATCATTTTCAGAAAACTCAAAATTAGATACCATCACAGAAATAGTATTTAAAATAACATTTCTTGCGCTTTCATCCAAATGCCCGTTTTCATAAAGCTTTAAAGCATAATAAGCAGTGAGTTTAAGATACAGAACAAGAACTTCCTGCAAAGACGAAGTTCTCGGGTTTATAGAACACAGCCCTCTTGAAATACAGCTGTCGTATTGATAGTCTTCATTATAATTGTAATTCATAGCAATTTTATGATAAGCTTAATCACAATTTTTTTTATTCCCCGAAAGGGTTAATACCTTCCTACGCTGGACAAAACCTGTTGTTTATGATATTATGCAGGGGTGTGTTATGAATGAGGATTAAATTATGAAAATCTCTGCTATCCAAAGTTACAAGCTTTGCCCTGCCTCTTGTCCAAAAATCAATAATTCCAGGAAATTTGATTTAGAGCCGAAACAAGATACAGTTAGTTTTCAAGGTAAAACAGTTGTCAAAGGAATGGGCTGGGGCGCAGTTCTCGGGCTTGGAGCTCTTGCAATAATCAGCGGAGGAGCAGCTGCTCCAATTGCTTATGCAGCTTATGCGGCAACAATGGGAACTGCCGGAGGAATGCTCGGACATGCGATTGAGCAGAGCAATAAAGATAACAAAAGCAATAAAGAAGATAAAAAATAGCTTTCATGTTATAATCCTTGTAAAATTAGGAGAATAAAATGTTTAGCACAGATATTATCTATGAAGTTGTTACCTTCGCAATCGGAGATACAAAATCCGGAACAAAAATGGGTAAATTGCAATTAAAAGACCCGGCAAACGGTGAAGCTTTGAATTGTATTCTCTGGGAAGAAGCTTTGAATAGAATGGATTCAAAGTTGTTCAGATGCGGAAATCAACTGAGAATAGTATCAGGCTCATTCAACGAAAAATACAATAACTGTTTGGTTTCTTCACTAGAGCTTATCAAAGAAGCAAAAATCGGGCTTGATGAAAGTGAAAGAAATCAAGTTTATAATGAGATTATAGAATTTATTGAAAAAATCAAAGACGACGAGCTTAAAACTTTTGTTCTAGACATTTATACAAGACACAAAGACTTAATTATGATTATGCCTGCTGCAAAGCTTATGCACCATAATTACGTAGGCGGGCTTATGGTTCATATATTGGAATGTTTAAAATATGCAGAAGTTAACATGCAAGCTTTTTTCCAGCGTGTTAATCATGATGAAGTATATGCAGCCTGCCTTTTGCACGATATTGGCAAGATTTTTGAATACAAAGTCGATACAGAATCCGGCTTGATTGATTACGATGAAAACTTCAGAAAAGAATGGGTTTCTCATTCCCAATATGGATTTACAATCTGTATGGCAGCAGGGTTTAAGCGTGTTGCAAAGATGATTGCAGCTCACCACGCCAGAACCGACTGGGGAGCAATTGTTGATTTAAACGAAAAAGATTTAGAACCGTTTGTATACTTAATTCACCACATTGACGACCTTTCAGCAAAATTCGGCAGAACAAATGTCGCCATGCTCTAAACATTGATACATTTACAAAAATATGTTACAATTAAGTCCTGAACTTTAAAAAGAGAATACAGGCTAAAGATTTTTAATTAACATTTCGCTGATTTCTAACAAGAAAGGAGGTGAATATGCAATTAGAAATCAATGCAAGAGAATTAGCATTATTAATAATACTAATTCTCGAACTCAAAGTCCTATTTAGTTAGGGCTGCGGGTATGGGTAGTTGCAATACCCATGCCTGTACTCTCATTTTAACCCATTTTCAAAATTTTTCAAGAGTACAAAAATGAATATTAACCCAATTAACAGAATAAACAACATAACACTGCGCGGTAAGTCAGAAAAACAAGAACCGCAAACTTTTAAACCGCAAGAAGACAAATTAATAAAGGAGCTTGATAAAATGAGCATGATTAACAATGTAAATATTGGTAAAAAAGATTTTGAGCTGAACCTTTCGATGGAAGAGCTCGAAAAAAGAACTCACAAAGATTATTTAACTACAAAAAAAATGCTGGCAGCTGATGCACCGGAATACTTAGAGCTGGCAGACGGAGACAAAGAAGCTTTGAAACATTTAGTAAAAGCTGCTGTTGTTTTAGATAAAGTAAATATGCAGCTTGATAATCCTAACAATCTTCAGTTCAAAGAATATCTTGAATCTGAGATTACAAAAGGAAACGAGCAGGCAAAACTTACAAAAATTCTTTTTGATGCACAAAAAGGCGTTTGCGCGCTTGATAGAAACAGCTTTATGATTGAGCTGGTTAAAGGTGTCTCAGAACGCCCGGGCAAAGGTGTTTACCCGCAGGATTTGGAAAAAGAAGAGTTCCATAATATTCTTATTGCAATGTTAAAAGACGGTAAAGTTGATGAAGTTGCAAAAATTCTTAACCAGCGCTCAGTTGTTGAAAGGGCTGGAAATGCGCTTGTAGCAGCAGATTATGTAGACAAATTTAAAGATGATTTTGCTTATATGGCATCAGAGCTGGAAAAAGCTGCTGAAACTTCAACAAATGAAGATTTCAACGAGTTTTTGAAACTGCAGGCAAAAGCTTTGAGAACAGCTGACCCAATGCTTGATGCTTATGCTGATAAAAAATGGGCGGCTCTTCAGGATACTCCATTAGAATTTACAATAACAAGAGAAAATTATTCTGATGAACTCACTGAAACTGTGGTTGAAAATCCAGAGCTTAAAGCTCTTCTTGACGAAAACGGAATTACTCCTGTTGCAAAAGATTTTCTTGGAGGCAGAGTCGGAATTATTAACAAAAAAGGCACAGAAGCAATTTTGAATGTTAAAAAATTCCTTCCTTTGATGGCACAGAATATGCCGTTTAAAGATGACTACATCCAGAATATATCTCCTGATAAAGAGTCAAAGCAAACAATGGTTGATGCTGATTTAGTTGCTGTAACCGGTGATGTTGGAGAGTTTAGAGCAGGGATTACGCTTGCCGAAAACCTTCCAAACGATGACAAACTTTCAATTAAAGAGCTTGACGGAGGAAGAAGAAATGTTTACCACAGGCAAATTCGTTTAATCACCTCCGAAGATGCGCGTGAAAAAATGAAAAAGAGGCTTGAAGCGACATTAAATCCAGAGCTTCACAAGTATTACAACGACGAAGCTGACCACTGGTTCACTGTCGGACACGAAAACGGGCATTCGCTTGGACCGAAATCAGGAACAGAAGGATTAGGCAAATACAAATCAATTATAGAAGAGAATAAAGCTGACATGATTTCTCTTGCAATGGTTGATATCTTAACAGAAGCCGGAATGTATACTCCTGAGCAACGAGAACAGATTATCGTAACTTATGCAGCTGATAATATGATGATGTCAAAACCAACATTAAGCCAAGCACACAGGGTTCGTTCAGTTATGCAGAATTACTATTTCATCAAAGAAGGGGCTATTGAAATTTCTCCAGAAGGCGTTTTAAACGTAAACATCGACAAAATGGTTCCAACTGCAAGAAAAATGCTTGAAGAAATCATTCAGGTACAGATGAAAGGTGATTTTACAAAAGGCGAAAAATACGTCAATGACTACTTTGTATGGACTCCTGAGATGGAAAAAATGGCAGAGAATATCAAAAAAGTATCAAAAACTCTTAACGGGAAAGTAGAATCACCACTCGCTGATAAGCTAATTACAGAGTAATTTCATCAAGTTTTTGGTAAATTGCCGAAATTAAGATATATAACAAATCCTCTTTAACAGTTGGGAATTCAAGATTAAACCCGAGATTAAAGAGGGTTTGTTCTTTTAATATAACTTCTGAGTTTATATATCCGATAAAATCTGAGTTCTCGCTGACAAACATTCGTTTGAGTTTGGAATTATAATCTTCGGCTATGTTTTCCGGTATTTCTTCGTTGGAACAAGTTATCAGATTTTTTCCGTCAAAAAAAGAAATTAAAGTCGTTTTTTTACCATCAATAAATTGTTCTAAGTAAATAGTATTTGCTATTTCTTGCGAATGATTAACAATTGTTTTACTAATATCAATTATATCTTGAAGAGAGCCGGCTGTTTCCTTAAACCCGTCTGCACGAACTACAAGCGGATATTCTTGAGGATATTTCATTATTTTGGGAGTATCAATTCCATATTTTTCTGCCATATTTCGTGCAAAACTATTCGACAAAATAAGCTGGGTCCAAAATGAGTTGATTGCAAAACAATTAATATAATTTACTCTCAAAACATCAGCAATCCCCTGCAGAATAAACTTTTTATCATCAACCAGAACAAGGTCAATTTTAAGAGCTTTGCATTTTTCAGCAAGCTCTTTAAATGTATTAAACCGAATATCCGGAACATTTGGAAGCTCAAAATTCGTGTAGAGCTTATTAAGGTACTTTGATTTAAAAAGTAAATCAAGCACAGCAGAATCTGCTGAAGCGATTAACAAAACATTTAATGCCGGCATCCGCTGCAGCCTCCAGAACATTTGTTTCCTTTTAATAAATCTTGTATATCAAAAGGTTCATTTAAGAGAATTTTTTCAATAACAATAGGAAAAATAACTTGTTCTAAATATTCCATCTCTTGAAGAATATCGTCATAATGCGCATCATTTCGAATAAATACCGGATACTGAGCGAGTATTCTCACAGGGTCTGTAAAATAAATAGTAATTCCCGTAACTTTAACTCCTTCAAGAAACGCTTCTCTTAGAGGTTCATCTGACTGAAAAGAAGGCAGTAAAGAATAATGACATTTTAATACATTTGATTTTATATCATTTTTAAAATTCACATCAATAATCAAATCAAAATCATCTGGATTTTCAGGAAACGCAGTCAAAAGCTGATAATTATAATCATCCAATTTTGATATTACAGCATCTAAAACAGGAGTATTTTCAGAGTATAAAATTGCAATTGTTTTCATAAGAATATTTTATCATAAGCAGCAAAACACTCCAGCATCTGATACAACCGTCCCTATAACAAAAAAATCGGGTAGTTACCCGATTTTTTTGGTGGCCCTGGAGGGAGTCGAACCCACGGCAGACAAGGTTTAGGAAACCTCCGCTCTATCCTACTGAGCTACAGAGCCTTACTTTTCTATTTTACTTTACACACCCGCCCTTGTAAACCCCTTTTTGAAGTGTTAAAATACTTAAATAATGAGAAAGAGCAAAACAAAAATTTTAGCAATCCTGCCGATAAGCATCGGCGGCAGGCTTACAATGAACAGTATCATTGACGGATTTAAACAAAATGACTGCCAGGTAACTGTTTATGACAACTTATTTGGCAAAAACTTCTCTGAAATACTTGAGAAAAATTTTAATTATATCGCTGGTTATGACTATGATGCAATTCAAATAAAAGTAGAAAACAACTTAAATATTCCAGCTATAAGCTATTTTTCAGACGATATAAGAAGCAAAACTTCCGGTCCTGACTGGGAAACATATCTTCCATTTCTGGAAGAAAAAGACAACTTCACTTTTTACTGGGATAAAGTATTGGCTGAATACGAAACTTTTCCAAATTTCCACTACCTCCCGCATTTCGTAAATTTCGATATTTACAAAGAATCTAAAAGAAAACCAAAATTCGATATTATGTTTGCAGGCAGACTGGATACAGATTTTCGATTAAGCTTTTTTGAAGAACTTGTCTTAAAACTCCCAGAACTGCGTTTTGCTTGGTTTGCAATAGACAAGCATTATAGAGATGCGCGTGAACGTTCAAACTATCCGGAAATCATTGACTTGTGTTACCAAGGATTTATCGATAACGAAAAAGATATGGCTAAAGCCATAAATAATTCAAAAATTGTTTTCAATATGAACTCTCAAGGAATCTCTTCTTTAAACTACAGAACGTTTCAAACAACTGCCTGTAAAAAGCTTCTGATAAGCGATTACCGAGAAGAGCTCGCACTGTTTGAAGGCAACATGCCTTTTTATGAAGACTTTTCTGATCTTATTTTCAAAATCGAAAATTATCTTGAAGATGAAGAAGCTTACAAAAAAGTTACAGAAGAATGCTATAAAATTGCACGACAAAGCCACAATTCAAAAGACTGCGTCAGATATATTCTGAAAACTGTACAAAACTAACAGTTCAAAGACTTTGATGTAATAATATACAGGTTAACCATCATAAATCCAATGAACAGCCCTGCAACAACATCAGATAAGAAGTGTACCCCAAACCACATTCTTGAAATCGCAATTATCACAATAATTAAACCGAAAAATATAGCAAAGAAATAGCGCCAGAACTCTGAGCTAATATGGTGAAGTACGAAATAAATTAAAATCCCATAAAAGCACATTGTTACAGAACAATGGTGAGAAGGGAAGCTGAACCCTTCATACCCGCACCCGTACGGGCGTTCTCTGCATACAAAATCTTTCAAAAATAAAGTTAAAATAGAAGTTGCTTTTGTAAAAAATATCAGCAAAAAACATTTCAAATATCTTGTATGCGAAACAAGGACGCACCCTGCTGCAATCATAGGCCAATAAAAATGTACAAAAGGATAAAATTCTGCAATAAAGTTCGGAACATAAACCGGATAAGGAGAAAGCGCACGCCTCACAAAATGCAGAATATTACCGTCAATTTCTCTCATCCCGGGAAAATAAAGCACAAGAAGCGTCAAAACTGCTGCCACAACTACCGAAGTTCCAACATAACTCCAGTTCAAAGCTATTCCATATTCTTGTTTCCTAGCCATTCTTTCCTCTATTCTTAAATACTTGTTGAAACTACATTTATTAATTTATTAATCACAGCCATAACAAACGGAGTAAACTCATTTACAAAAACCGCAAAAAAGAATAAAGCCGAAATAACTGCAATAATTTTCTGAATATCAGAAAACATAAACACTTTATTTTTTCTAAAATCTTCTATACCCTGATACTCATCAGTAAAAGGTTTCACTGGAAGTTTTTCTTCTATTCTTTCTAATACGTTAGCATATTTAACTTTTATAAGCGTGTTATAAGAATCCACATTCATCCACCAAAGCGCACTTACTGCAATTCCAAGAAGAGCAAAAACAAGTGTAGCCGATATTTTACTTAAAAACACAACATTCCCGGTGTAAATCATTGCAAGCAGAATAACAAACAGCGAAATCATATAGAAACGATTTGTATTGAAATTTCTATCAATAAAATTTTCTTTTTGTTCAGAATACAGCTTGTACTCCTGAAAAATCATTTCGTCTCTATCCATTATTCTCTCCGTTTTCTTCTACAATTTCAGCATCAATCACGACTTCATCTTCAACAACTTCACCACGCTGAATTCTAACCTGCCTCATCAAATCTTCAAACTCTTTTTCATCAAGAGTTTCTTTTTCAAGAAGAGTTTTTGCAATGAACTCAAGCATATCCCTATTTTCGCTTAAAAGCTGTTTCGCGCATTCATACTGCTTATCAACAATCATTTTAACTTCTTTATCAATATCAGCAGCGATTTCTTCTGAAAAATCCCTTGTGTTTCCAAAATTCCTGCCCATAAATACATGTTCCTGGTTTTTTCCATAAGCAAGATTACCCATCTTGTCACTCATACCATATGTAGTAACCATGCTTCTTGCAAGCGAAGAAACTTTTTCTAAATCATTTGAAGCGCCTGTAGTAACGTTGTCTTTGCCGTAAACAAGCTCTTCTGCGACTCTTCCGCCTAAAATCATTGCAATTCTATCCAAAAGTTGGTTTTTGCGCATTGTAAGATGGTCTTTTTCAGGGAGAGTAAGCGTAATACCCAACGCCATACCGCGCGGAATAATTGAAACTTTATGCAAAGGATCGCAATCTTTAAGAAGTTTTGCAAGCAAAGCATGACCAACTTCATGATAAGCTGTATTTTCCTTTTCTTCATCAGAAATTATTCTGCTTTTCTTTTCCGGCCCAGCCATCACCTTATCAATAGCTTCTTCTAAATCCGGCATTTCAATTTCAGACTTATCATGCCTTGCTGCAAGAAGCGCAGCTTCATTCAGAAGGTTCTGCAAATCTGCACCAGTAAACCCAGGTGTACGTTTTGCAAGAGTCTTCAAATCCACTTCTTTTGCAAGCGGTTTATTCTTGGCATGAACATTCAAAATCTGTTCTCTGCCTAAAACATCAGGTTTATTAATAACAATCTGCCTGTCAAATCTTCCAGGACGTAAAAGTGCATTATCCAAAATATCAGGCCTGTTTGTTGCAGCCAGAATAATTATGTTTGTGTTTTCATCAAAACCATCCATTTCAACAAGCAGCTGGTTAAGAGTCTGCTCTCTTTCGTCGTGGCCGCCGCCCATGCCGGCACCTCTCTGACGGCCTACTGCATCAATTTCATCAATAAACACAATACAAGGCTGATGTTTCTTTGCCTGTTCAAACAAATCTCTAACGCGTGAAGCACCAACACCAACAAACATTTCAACAAAGTCTGAACCGCTTATTGAAAAGAATGGAACTCCTGCTTCACCTGCAACAGCTTTCGCCATCAAAGTTTTACCTGTACCCGGCGACCCTACAAGCAGAACACCTTTTGGAATTTTTGCTCCAAGCTTAACATATTTATCAGAATGCTTGAGAAAATCAACAATTTCTTCAAGCTCTTTTCTTTCTTCATCAATACCGGCTACGTCTGCAAAAGTCGTCTTAACTTTACTGTCCATTAGCATTTTTGCTCTGCTCTTTCCAAAAGACATAGCTTGAGCACCGCCGGCTTGGATTGATTTTATAATCAAAAGCAAAAAACCAAATACAAGAAGAATTGTAATCAAAGACGAACCCATCAAAGAAGACGAATCTTTTGCACGTTTTGCATTAATCTCTACTTTATTTTCTTCAAGTTTTGGAAGAATATCAGAATTTTCAGGAAGTGTAACTCTATACTGAACTTTTGGAGGCTTAACCTCACCATACAAAAGGTTAGTATTTGTTTTTTTTGCTTCTGGCTGCTTTATAGGAACAGCTATTAGCGCTCCTTTTCCCATATCTACGCTTTTAATTTCATTACTTTCCACTTTTTGTAAAAAAGCTGTATATGATAACTCTTCAGTACTTGAAGTAGGACCTGTAAAAAGCATAGAAACAAACGCAAGAACCATTATGCCTAAAATTACGTACATCCCGATTGATTGATTTTTATTCATATTTCTCCCTCTTAAACATTTACTTCATTATACCATAAACTGTAACTTTTTGTTTACAAAAAAGCAATTATCCTGATAAACAAAACTTTATATATATAAGTAATACTATAGGGATATTATGAGCGCGCACAACTTCTGGAACAATTTTTCACACGGCTTTATGCACGGAATGTTTAATAACAGTCCGTTTTTCAGCTGTGGCTGGGGTAATTGGGGCTGCAATAGCTTTTTCAACTCCAATTTGTACTTTGTTCCAAATGTGTTTTCTATGATGAATTTTTCTCAGCTTATGCCGGAAATGAGTCCTCCTGCATTTCCAAATGTTTCGTTTGATAGAAACAAACTTTTTCCGGTTGATAAATGGGAAGTCTATTCAAATAATAATTTTGATTTTAATTTTAATGTCGGATTTGACACTTTTGAATACAAAGAAACGCCAAAAGCAGAAAACATCAAGCCGGCAAAAATGACCGGAACATCTGTTAACGACAAATATTTCGACAAAATGTCAGAATATATTTTGTCACAAGAAGGCGGTTACGTTAACGACCCTGCAGATAGAGGCGGAGAGACGAATAAAGGCATTACAAAAGCAACTTACGATGATTATAGAAGACGAAAAGGCCTGCCTGTAAGAAATGTCAGAGAAATCACTGCACAAGAAATTAAAGACATTCATTATGAATTCTTTACAGCGTGCGGAGCCGACAAAATTGACAACCCGCAAATGGCACTTATGGTATTTGATGTAGCGATTGGCTCCGGAGTTTCACGTGCTAAAAAGATGTTTAAGCAAAGCGGCGGTGATATTAATAAATTTGAACAGTTAAGACGGGAATTTTACAATAACATTGTAAAAAATGACTCCTTGCAAAAAAGATTCATTAAAGGATGGAATAACCGAGTAAATCACACAAGAGAATTTGCATCTGCAAATTTGCCGGATAAAGTCAGCGCATAGCAGCTTTGCCATTTATCTACAAAAAAAAGCCGTTTCTTTTGAGAACGGCTACCAGACTTGGGGAGGAGGTATGAAAAACCATTTGGTTTTCCATATTATTCTTATCGGCATAATTTTTATTTTCTTTAGAATTTGAGAAGCAATATCATCTATTTGCTGTAGAGAAAAACTGTTTAGTTTTGTAAAAAAACATTTGTACATGTTTTTTATTATTGCTAATCTATAGTAATAGGGGATTTTTATGACCACATCATTTGCAAATAACAGAAAAAAACAAACAGTGCCGGAAGATTTATCTCAGCTAATGCCTCAAAACATTGACGCAGAAGAAGCCATCTTAGGTGCAATTCTTGTTAGTCCTGCCTGCATGAACAAAGTTGTTGAACACTTAAGACCGGAATCATTCTACAAGCCGGCACACAGATATGTTTATGAAGCAATGCTCCAGCTTTACAACGGAGAAGATAAAATCGATATAGTATCTGTATCTGATATACTTAACATTAACCAAAAACTTGAACTGGTTGGCGGGCGTGCATTTATAAATGATTTAAGCTACAAAACAATTACAACTTCAAACGTTGAATATTATTCAAAAATAGTTCAAGAAAAAGCAATTAAACGCTCTTTGATTAATGCCGGTTCAGAAATTGTTTCATCAGGTTACGATTTAAACCCTATAGAAGAATCTTTAGAGCTTGCAGAAAAGTTGATTTTCGACATTGCTTCTCAAAAAGCATCAAAATCTCTTGCACCAATTAAAGATTTGGTTTACGACACTTATGCAGAAATTGAAGAAAGATATAATAACAAAGGTCAGCTGACTGGTGTACCAACAAGTTTTTACGACTTAGATACAATGATGAACGGCTTGCAGCGTTCCGACTTAATTATCTTAGCAGCTCGCCCTGCAATGGGTAAAACAGCTTTTGCTTTGAACATTGCGCAAAATGTTGCTTTAAAAGCAAACACGCCCGTTGCAATATTTTCTTTAGAAATGTCAAAAAAACAGCTTGTTCAGCGTCTTTTATGTTCAGAAGCTGAAGTTGACACCCAGAGGCTTAAAACCGGAAATATGCAGGCAAAAGACTGGGAAAAGCTTGCTGTTGCAATGAGCAGCTACTCAGAAGCTCCTATTTACATTGATGACACAGCAGGCTGTACAATTACAGATTTAAGAGCAAAATGCCGCCGTCTTGCAATGGCAGAAAAAAATCTTGGGCTTATTGTAATCGACTATTTGCAGCTGATTGAAGGCTCTGGACGTGAAGACCGTATGCAGCAGATTTCAAGCATTTCAAGAGGTTTAAAAATCCTTGCAAAAGAGCTTAATGTTCCGATTATCGCACTTTCACAGCTTTCACGTGCGGTAGAAAGCAGAACAGATAAACGACCAATGCTTTCAGATTTGAGAGAATCCGGCTCTATTGAGCAAGACGCAGACATTGTTATGTTTATTTACCGTGATGAATATTACAAAAACGCCGGTGATGAAGAGGAACAAGCTGAAAAAGCTGCAAACAAAGGCGAAGCAGAAATTATTATCGCAAAACACAGAAACGGACCGGTTGGAACTGTTAAACTCCTATTCCAAGGAAGTATTACAAAGTTCAAAAACCCTATCAAAACGGATGTTTTCTAATGTCTCATCTCGAAATTGCTTTACTCGCAATAGCTTTATCAATTGATGCCTGCATTGTCTCTTTTTCTTACGGGCTAGTATTTTCGCGCGAGCGTGTGAAAAATTCTATGCTTCTTGCTTCTTACACAGGTTTATTCCAAGCCGTCATGCCGGCTGCAGGATATTATCTAACCGGGATTATTAAATCTTTTATTGAACCATTTGCTCCAATTATTGTTTTCGGGATATTTACTTATCTGGGAATTAAGTTCATAATAGAAGCATTTGAACCGGAAAAAAAGAAAAACCTCTGTTTAGATTTTAAATGCTTAATACTTGTAGGAATCGCAACAAGCATTGATGCATTCTCAGCAGGAATTTCGCTTTCTTTATTTGGAAACAGAATTTTAAAACCTGCCCTGTTGATTGGAATTGTTACATTTATTAATTCTACCTTAGGTTTTTATCTTGGAGGCAAATTTAAACACTTACCAGCTAAAAGCTTGGAAATTATGTCTGGAGTATTGTTAATTATCTTAGGAATTAAAAGTTTGCTATAAAAAAAACGGCATCTCTGCCGTTTTTTAAGATTTGCTCCAGGCCAGACTTGAACTGGCACCGAGGGTGAACCCCGATTGGATTTTAAGTCCAACGCGTCTACCGATTCCGCCACTGGAGCATGAATTGTTCTTCTGCAGCTTTACTCTTATAAACCTGACATTAGCTGTTTTGTTTAGCAGAGAACTGCTGGAGTACACTATTAACTTTTCAACAAATCAATAATAATATAAAAATTTTTATAAGTCAAATACAGGAAATTATAAACAATAATAAAAAAGAGAAGCCAAAGGCTTCTCTTTTTTGTTAGCTTACGCTTCTAATTCATCTTTTTGTTTGCTAAGCATATCCTGAATCTTACCCATAATCTCTTCGCTTTTTTCTTGAACATCTGAAACGATGTTATCAGCTCTTCTCTGAATATCTTTTACAGACTCATCTGTTTTTCTTGCGATATCAGAAGCCATATCACCAAGCATTTCTCTTGTTTCTGCGCCTGATTTTGGAGCAAGCAGAATACCTGCAACAGCACCGATAGCTGCGCCTACTGCAAACCCTGTTAAAAATTTTGTTACTGACATATTATTTTCTCCTTCAAATGTAGTTTAACTTTTTCTGTAAATTTTCATATTCGACAGATGATTTACTTCTTTTTATTAAAGAATTTAAACGCAGAACAAAGCCCGCTTGCAAAACCTTTTGTAACTGTTCCTGTTACAGAAGAAAGTCTGCCTAAAATACGAAGAGGAGAATTTTTAATCATGTCTTTAACTTTGGTTACCCCTTCGTCTGCTTTAATAATAATTCCGCTTACAATTTCAACTGATTTGTTAATATTTTTCAATGTCGGGACAAGCTCTGTCTTAATAATTGTTGCTGTTTCATCAACATTCTGCGCAAGTTTTGATAAATCAAACAAAACTTTAATTAACATTGCACCGACAAGAATTACAATAACTCCTGTTGAATACGCAAGAAAAGTTAAACTTGTATATAATTGTGCTGTTTCCATTCGGTTTCTCCCCTAAAAATCGTAATCTGACAAGTCTTCAAGCTCTTTAGCTTTTCTCATTTTTTTTGACTTAATCATGTTAGAAAACTTCTTGTACTGCTTTTCAAGTTTGTATTTCAACAAATCAATAGAATCCATTGCTTGCTTTTTTGCTTCTTTAACAGCAGGAGAATGTTTTTCTGCTAAATCACAAACCGTTTCTTTAACTTTTTCTCTCATCTCTGAACCGGGACGCGGAGCAAAAAGTATTCCTGCAGCCAAACCGCCTATAACCCCTGCAAGAAGCCCCATTCCAAACCCAAATGAAGATTTATCTTTACTCATAATGTACCTCTTTTCACTTTATATTGATTTATTATATCATATTATTTACAAACGATAAACCCTTTGAAACTGCGCTCAAAAACTTTGATTTTCTAAATTTTTTCAACACTGTCTTATTAATACCCCAAAAGAAAAATAATGAAATTAGACTCTCAAGCTTTTTCAGGAGTAATCTTGCTCCAAAAGTTTTAATACTATCAACCCACATAGGAGTCAGCTCTGCCATCTGCTCAGAAATTCCGCGTACAAGCTTCGAAATATCTTTAATCTTCGGCTTAGCTTCATCCAAAAATACATCAGCCTGCTTTATAGACTTATCAAGCTTCAAAAGCCCGATAATAATCGCGCTGAGAATAACAATCTGCGAAACAAAAACTATTACTGTAAATATTGTAAATATCATTTTTTCCCATTCGTATTTGTATTATTATATGATTATATTTTATAATATAGTAAAAAGAAATACACTTGGAGGATTATTTCTGTTGAACAAACCGGCTTTTTATTTTTCACTTATAACCGCTAAATCAGCTTATACGCTTTTAAGAGCCACTAAACTTTCCTCCGGTACTTCAATAATCGGCAGAATTGTTCTTAAGCTCTGCCCAGATTTTTTAAACGAATGCAATAAATACATCAAAACAAAAATTAATGTTACCGGAACAAACGGTAAAACAACAACTTCAGGTCTTATATCACACCTAATCAAAGAAAGCGGACACTCTGTTATTAATAACGCAATGGGCGCAAATATGCTCACAGGAGTTGTTAACGCTCTTTCTGTTTCGCTAAACCCTTTTAAAGGAGCAGACTTCTCCGTTATTGAATCAGACGAAGCTTATCTTTCAAAGATTTACGAAAAGCTTGACGCAGATTACCTTATTGCAACAAACCTCTTCCGCGACCAGCTGGACAGATACGGAGAACTCGCTACTACAAAAAAGCTCATTCAAGACGGTATCAATAAAAGACCCAGCTTAACCCTTCTTCTTAACGCCGATGACCCGCTTGTGGCAAGCTTCGAAGGACAGAATAAAATCTTCTACGGGGTAGAAAATGTTTACTATTCAGACGAAAGCTTAAAATCAAAATCCCATATTGAAGAAGCATTCAGCTGTCCTTGCGGAAAATCGCTCAAATATGAAAAAAAGTTTTTCGCACAGCAAGGACATTATTACTGCGATTGCGGCTTCAGGAGACCTGAACCAAAATACAAAGCAGATGTTACTTTATACAAAGATTATTCAATTTTGAAAATCAACGGAATTAATTACGAAATCCCGCTTGTCGGCTTGTTTAATGCTTATAACGCGCTCGCTGCTATCGCGCTCGCGCTCGAACTTGGCATTAAAGACATTGAAAAAAACCTGAACTCTTTCAAAGTTGCTTTCGGAAGAAGCGAAACCAAATACTTAAACGGCAAACGAGCTCTTATTCAACTTATAAAAAATCCGATTGGCGCAAACGAAGTTCTAAAAACAGTTGATAAAAACTCAAACATTTTGATTATCATAAACGATAACTACGCAGACGGACGAGATGTTTCATGGCTCTGGGATGCAAATTTTGAAGAGCTAAAGGGAAATAAATACGAAATCGCAGTATCCGGAATCAGAGCAAATGACATGGCTTTGAGACTTAAATATGCAGGAATTGAAAAAATTAAAATCATACCTGATATTAAAAAAGCAGTGGAATATATCGGAAAAAATGCAGAAAATAATATTACAATACTGCCTACGTATACGGCACTATTAAAAATAAACAAACTAAAGGAGCTACACAGAGAATGTTATTAGGCGTAAATATAGATCACATAGCAACACTTAGAAACGCACGCGGCGGATTTGAACCGGATGTTTTGACCGCAGTAAGAATTTGCAAAGAATGCAAAGTTGCTTCAATCACAACACATCTAAGAGAAGACAGACGGCACATCAAAGACGCTGATGTTGAAGCAATCAGAATGCTTCCAAGAGTCCGCTTAAACTTAGAAATGGCAATGACAGACGAAATGCAGGAATTTGCACTAAGGATAAGACCGCACGCAATTTGCCTTGTTCCAGAAAAAAGGCAGGAACTTACAACTGAAGGCGGACTTGATGTTGCAGGACAGCTTAGTCGAGCAAAAGAATTTGTAAAACCGCTTTTAGAAAAAAATATTGAGGTAAGTTTCTTTATCGATCCTGATATTCAGCAGATTAACGCCGTTTCAAAAACAGGCGCTCCATTCATTGAACTCCATACCGGCAAATACTCAGAAGCTTTCGGAACTGAAGATGAAGAAAAAGCGTTTCAAGATTTGAAAGGCGCAGCGATTTTTGCACAAAATTTCGGGCTGAAAGTTAATGCAGGACACGGCTTAAATTATCAAAACGTGAAAAGAATGCACGAAATTCCGCATCTTGTTGAATTAAATATCGGACATTCAATAATCGCGCGTTCTGTGTTTGTAGGACTCGAACAAGCAGTCAAAGAAATGAAAGCTCTTTGCGAGGGTGCTACGCACGTAGACAAATAACAACTCCAAGCCATCCTCAAAGAAAGGACTACTAATGAAATCTAAAGAAGTGCTACGCACGTAGACAAATGGTCGGATGGCAAACATCACACTACAAATTAGAATAACAACGCCAAGCCATCCTCAAAGAAAGGACTACTAATGAAATCTAAAGAAGAAGTTATAAAAGAAATGCAATTGGTTGTTGAGCAAATGCGGCTTGACGACATTGAAGAAAATCCTGATTGCGAAAACGAATTTTTTACCTGCAATGCCTGCGGAGAAACAAAATCGCTTGCCGGTTCAGTTCAATACGGTGCTTATAGACTTTGTAACGATTGCGTTTTGTATGCAGAAGTCGGATTTGAACTCGGTCAAATCAAAACAATTGACGATTTAATCGACGCTATGGAAGACAGACGCCTAGAAGCTGACTGCGAATTTCTTAAACAAGAACAAAAAAGACTTGAAAATTAACGCTTTATACAAAAATATTTGCCTAAAATATTAGTCGTTTCAAACAATTTTTTAGCGGCTGATTTTTCATCACGCAGTAAAATTGTTAACAGATAATTTACCGGATAGTTATCATAATTTCTTTCTTCTAAAACACGCAGCAAAACCCTAATTGTTGCACAGCAGTTAAAACAATCATTTTGTATCCTGTATATTTTTTTTATTTTTTTATAACTCATAATTCTACTCACCAATTACTCAAAGTATTTTTACACACACAATTATTGTTAAAGATTTTTTTTACCGATTTTTGAATAAGACATAAAAGTGCAACATCGTCATTCGCTATCTCCATAATATCAATCAAAGCATCCACCACAGCAATCATTTCTAATAAATCCCCATTTGCAGAAGTCAAAATATTAAGTAATTTATTACAAGTTTCTTCGTTCATAAAACCTCCTTTTACAAATTTTACCTTTTTCGGCAACTTTTTACTTTTAACTGCAAATATTGTATATCTTTTTGCATTTTTTGTCAACTTTTTACCAAAATTGTATAATTATAGCTAATAAAGGAAAAATTTATGGGTATTAGAGAAGATATAAAAATGCTGCTGGCAAAACGAGCAATGACAATGACAGAACTTGCAACGCAATTGTCAACAGATGAAGAAAAAGTTACTGTACAGAGCATATCGAAAAAACTTTCTAAAAAGACTATCAAATTTGAAGAAGTCAGAAAAATTCTGGATGTTCTTGGCTACGAAATAGAATACAAAGAAAAATAGTTTGTTTTCGTATCTTTAGATGATTTTTTACTCCGGAAAATATATTAATATAAATCCATTAACAATTAAAATATGCAATCGGGCACTCCCGGATTCTTTACTTTCTAAGCACAGACTGAAAATCGGACAATACTTAGAGAAAGGAGGATTTGCATATGATTATAGAATTAATGCTAATCTTATTTATTTTGCAGCAATGCAAATACAAAGAACTAGCACTAATGATAATCACAGTGCTAGTTTTATTCCAATAAAACTACCGGGAGTTAAAATTTAGGTTAATGACTAGTTAACCTAATGCCCGATTGCATATTTTTATTATAAACGATTTCCGGCATTTTGCAAGTGTACATTATTCATAGCCGGCAAAAACCTGCCGGTTTACATCCCCCCTTTTATAACATTCTTACCGGTCGGGATAAAACCTACCGGTTTACACTTACCCCCTTTTACATTTACCCCTTTTCTGCTATCATGTTTATATGACAAAGTTTTTGCTGGTGAGTGAGGATAAAGAAAAAGAGTGTATTGTCAGAGAAGTTTTTCCGTCTGATGAAGTTCTTGTATCCAGTGATCAAACAATGATTTTTGACATTTTAAAAGTTGAAGAACCGGATATTGTCATTGTTGACGGAGATTTAGAAACTCTGGATTTAAAACCGCTTTGCCGTAAAATAAAACAGTATCCTGTTGTTATCCTGCTTATTTTAGGCAAAAAAGAGCATACTAAAGATGTCATGCATAACGCAAACTTGTTCATCAAAACTCCGATTGATAAAAAGCTTTTATCAGCTACAGTTGATTCGAGTTTAAAGACGCGTCATTCGCTTTTAAAGATGACAAAGTCTAACCAGGAACTGGCACGAAGCTTATACCAGCTGAATGTTCTTTACAACACAAGCTCACAGCTTGCAGGTTCGTTAGATAAAGACAAGCTTATAAAAATTATGATTGAAGGAATTGAAAAGTCTTTGAATTTTGAGCTTTCCTGCACTTTGATTTTCCGTTCTGAGCGTGAGCCTGTACTTGTTATTAACTCGCTTTACAAAGTTTCTGACAGGCTGTTAGAAGCATTAAAGCTTCGTGCAATACTCAGCTACAAATCACTTGTCTCTGACCCGCCTATAGATATAAAAATCGGGAATCTCAAGATTGAAAAAAACATCAAACATAATATTCAGGAATATGATTTTTCTATACTGAGGTTTGATAATTTATTTGCTCCGATTTCACTAAATGACGAATTCTTTGGATTTACAGAAATTTATCGCGAAAAACCGTTTACAACAGAAGATGCTACTTGTTTTCAGACACTTGTACAGCAGGTAACTATTCCGCTTCAAAGTGCTTCTTTCACGCAGGAACTCAAAGCTACAAACAGAAAGCTTCAAAAGCTTGAGCGTCTGAAATCAGAGTTCATTTCAATTGTTTCGCATGAGCTTAGAACTCCTTTAACAGCAATAAAAAACGCAATGGATATCATATTGAGCCGTAAAGCCGGAGACATGACTGAGAACATTGAAAAGTTTGTTTTAATGGGAAAGAGGAATGCTATCAGGCTTTCAGGAATCATAAACGATCTTCTTGATATTTCAAAAATTGAAGCCGGCAAAATGGATTTCAAATTTGAACTTACTCATATTGAGCCTGTAATTGAGTATGTCAAGACTAACCTTGCAGAAGTCGCTGCAGAAAAAAATCTTACTATTAAATACACTCCTTCAGGTGAAGATGTAGAAATTTATGCAGACTCAAATCGGCTTGAGCAGGTTTTAACAAATCTGGTTTCTAATGCAATAAAATTTACTCCGGACGCCGGAGAAATCGATATTTCTTCAAAAGTTGTTAATGCAAGAGAGCTTCAGTACGACAATTGTTTTGAAGATGATATCAAAAAATTACAAGGAAACTATCTGCTGGTCTGCGTAGAAGACCATGGAATCGGAATTGAGCGCAAAGACTTAAATCACGTATTTGATAAATTTGCGCAGATAGAAAACTCGCTTTCCCGTAAAGTCGGCGGTTCAGGTTTAGGGCTTCCGATTGCAAGGCAGCTTATGGAATCGCATAACGGCGCAATTTGGTGTGATAGTGAAATCAACAAAGGCTCTAAATTCTATTTTGTAATCCCGATTGCAAATGACAAGAGTAATTTTGTGATGATTAAAAAACAGCTTGCGCAAAGAGCGCGTTCAAACGGTTCTACAATAGCTGTTATCAGAATTAAATCAACAAACGAAGTTATTGAAAATCTGCTTAGAGAAAATAATTTATTAAACAAAACTTACATGACCAATTCTCTTGTTGAGAAAGAAGGAGCAATGACAACTTTGTCATTAATTTTAGTTGACGGAGACAAGCCTTCTGCGGAATTTTTAAAGAAGAAAATTGACTCAGTTGTTGATGAGAAACAGAATTTGTATGGTAAATGTGATATAATGTATTCATACGATATTGAAGGAGACACGCATGAAAAAGATACTTATAGTGGATGACGAACAGGATATTGTTGAAAGCCTGAAGTTCGTGCTCGAAGTTTCAGGATTTGTGTGTTATACAGCTTTTAACGGCGAAGACGGGCTGAGACTTGCAAAAGAAATTATGCCGGATTTGATTATTCTTGACGTTATGATGCCTAAAATCAACGGCTACAAAATAAGCAGGCTCCTTAAATACGACAGCAAATACAAAGATATTCCGATAATTATGGTTACAGCACGTTCGCAGCTTGAAGATAAAATGATTGGCGAAGAAACTGGAGTGAATGAATACATTACAAAGCCGTTTGAGCTTGATGCGATAGTTAAAAAAGTTGAAAGCTATCTAGGAGACGGAGCAGAATAAAATGGATGTTTTAACTAATAAAACTTTAGAAAAGCTTAAATACGAACTTGTAAGAGATGGAATTGTTTCTTATGAAACACTGGAAAAAGCTGAAGAGCTGGCAAATGTTCAAAGAATTAACATCGGACAGGCACTTATTAACTCCGGAATTCTTAAAGAAGACACTCTTTTGAAATTTCTTGAAACCAAGCTTCATATACCTTGCGTCAGCCTTGAAGATTACGAACCTGATTCAAAATGTTTCAAATACGTTACTTTCGCTGATGCAAGAAGATACAGAATTATTCCGCTTTTCAAGATTGAAGAAGTTTTGACTGTAGCAATGGCAGACCCTTTGGACTTATTTGCAATCGACAAGATTATTGAAACTGCAGAATGTTCTATTGAACCGGTAATTGCTGCTGAGACCAGCATACTTAAAAAGATTGACGAGTATTATAAAGTCGCAGATACCGTTGACAGCATAAGTTTAACATCTGATGAAGACGAAGAATTTGATTGGACAGAAGAGCTTCACAAAGAAGAAGCCGGAGAAGAACACATTCAGCACGTAATCCGGGCAATTTTAAAACAAGCAATACTTGAAGATGTTCATGAGCTGAACTTTGAGCAAGTAGAAGAAGGTTTAAAAGTTTTGTTCAAGAAAAACGGAGAACCATTTGATAAAGGTGTTATTCCTGCGATTTTAAACTCAGCTTTTGTTTCAAAGCTCAAAACTCTTTCAAACCTTGACGCTGCTGTATGTGAGATTCCGCAGCTTGGCAAGCTTTGTTTTAAAGTTGAAAATACAATGCTTATTGCATCAGTTTCTTCGTTTCCTACCATTATGGGCGAAAGAATTTCTCTTAAAATCTACAAGCCGCCTTGCAGTTTAGATAAGATTATTTCAGACGAAAAACAAAGAAGTATAATTTCTCACGCGCTGAATAATCCAGGTATAATCCTTGTATGCGGCTCGCCTTTGAGCGGTAAAACACATTTGATTTATTCGATTTTAATGGATATTGCAAAAACCGGCAAGAATTTAATGACAATTGAATCTATTGCAAAATATGAGCTTAATGGAGTCAATCAGTGCGAGCTTAACGAAAATATCGGGTTCAATATGGATAAAGCTTTGAGATACGTCGAGTTTCAGTCTCCTGATACGATTTATCTTGAAGGAGTAAAAACCCGTGATGCATTTGAATTCCTTTCAGAGCTTTTTTACAACGACAAGACTGTTATTACAGAGTTTATGGCAAACAATATGACAGATTTAAGGCAGAAACTGGCGTTTGATGATTTTCAATCGTTTAAAACTCTGGTCACTTGTTTAATATTTATTCATTCGCGTGACAGCGTGGAAGTTTTTGACAAAGAAACTTTGCAGAAGTATTTGGCTTAGTTGGAAAAACAACAGCTGTATTAAAGTTAATGTGATATAATTAATTCTGTTAGAGAGTATATTTTACTTAAAAGAAAGGAATTAATTATGGCAAAATTTGTATGTGGAGTTTGCGGATACGTAGCAGAAGGCGAAGCTCCTGAAAAATGCCCTGTTTGTCAAGCTGCAAAAAGTGCTTTTACAGCAATGGCAGAAGGTAATAAAAATTACGCAGATGAACACAGAATCGGATGCGCTAAAGATGTTGATGCAGAGATTTTAGAAGGCTTGAAAGCAAACTTTATGGGCGAATGTACAGAAGTAGGTATGTACCTTGCAATGTCAAGACAAGCTGATAGAGAAGGTTTCCCTGAAATTGCCGAAGCTTACAAAAGATATGCTTTTGAAGAAGCTGAACACGCTGCAAAATTTGCTGAGCTTTTAGGCGAAGTTGTTACTTCTTCAACTAAAAAGAACCTTGAATTACGTGCAGAAGCTGAATTCGGCGCTTGCGACGGTAAGTTAAAACTTGCTAAACGTGCTAAAGAATTAGGGCTTGATGCTGTACACGATACAGTTCATGAAATGGCTAAAGACGAAGCTCGCCACGGCCGCGGTTTTGATGGTTTGTTAAGCAGATACTTCGCATAGTGTTGACAGATATAAAACTACAAATTTGTTTTAGTTTACGGGATTGAGATAAAATTTTTAAAAATCTCAATCCCGTTTTCTGTTAATATCGCTTCAGGATGAAATTGAACACCATAAATATTTCTATCCTTAATCTGTATCCCCATAGGAATATTGTCTTTTGTAAACGCTTTAACTTCAACCTCACAATGAAGATTTGAAACCATAAGCGAATGATATCTTGCTGCAGAAAACCCCTGTTTTAACCCCTTAAAAATCTGAAAGTCTTCATCAAAAAATATTTCAGAATTTTTACCGTGAAAAGGTTCCGGTGCTTTTACAATATCAGCTCCAAAATATTTAGCTATACACTGCATTCCAAGGCAGACTCCCAGAATAGGGCATTTATCTTTATAATAATCAATAACATCCATTGTAACTCCGGAATTTTCAGGATTTCCCCAGCCCGGTGAAAGAATTATCCGCTCAAAATTAAGTTTTTTGATTTCTTCAAGTGCCTTTTCGTCATTTTTGATTACAATCGGTTCAATTCCTAAAATCTTAATATACTGGACTATGTTATAAGTAAAAGAATCATAGTTATCAATTATAAGCATAGCTCTACCTCTACAAGCTTTCTCACAGAATTAAAACAAAAAATCTTTTCAGCTTTTTCTAAATCTTCCAGATAAAGGATTTTTTCTTCCATTATACCGTTTTTAAGCAGTTTTTCGCGGTAAGTTCCGGCAAGCAGACCGCAAGAAACAGGCGGAGTAAAAAGTTTGCCGTTTATTTTAACTGCTATGTTTGTAAAAGTTCCTTCTGTAATTTCACCCCGCTCATTAACCCCGATTTCATCAAAAACATCCGCAGGCATTTGTTCCCGTATTGTTGTTTTATGGTATAAAAACGGGTTTGCAGAATGAACTTTGCGGTTGATTTTTATTTTTTTAGATTTAACCTGCGAAAAACTTTTTTCTTCAATAGCAAAGCTTCCGTCTTTATTTAACAAAATGCGTTTAGCACCTTCAATCACCGGTTTGTGAAACTTAAACCCGAGTTCAGCTGCAGAATGCTGCATCCGGAGAAGATGGCTTTCCCAATCATCAATTCCAGTTTCTATCAGCTGAAAATCAGTTTGAATAAATTTTGTCTTAGTAATTGTCTCTTCCCATTCATCTTCTGCAGTGGAATCCCATACAATAGCCCCGCCTGAATGATACGTATACTTATGATTTTTACCGTACAAAATTCTAATCGGAACAGAAAATTCTGCACATTTGGGAGACAAAAACCCGATTGCTCCGCAGTAAATATTCCGGCTGAAAGGTTCAAGCTCCTCTATAACCCGCATAGTAGAAACTTTTGGAGCTCCGGTAATTGAACCGCAAGGAAAAATTGATTTAAATATCTCATAAAGCCCGGCATTGTCATCAAGCTCAGCAGAAACTTCCGATGTCATTTGAAACACCGTAGGATGCTTTTCAATCTCAAAAAGCTTATCAACTCTAACTGAACCTGCCTTTGCAATCCGTCCTAAGTCATTACGCAGCAAATCAACAATCATGATGTTTTCGGCGCGATTTTTTGTATCGTGATACAAAAAATCGCGCCTCTCCTCATCTTTACCGTCATTTAAACAAGGCACAGTACCTTTCATCGGCTTTGTAACAATTTTTCTGCCTTCAAGCTTAAAAAATAACTCCGGAGAAAATGATAATAAAGTAGTTCGAGAATTTTCAATATAAGCGTTGTAAGGAGTTCTTTGTCTTCCAAGCAAAGATTCGTATAACTCTATTCCGTCCAGATTTGTACGCACTTCTGAAGGATATGTGTAATTAACTTCATAAGTTACACCTTCTGAAATATAATCTTTGATTTTATTAACCCCGCGAATATATTCTTCTTTTGTTATCATAGGCTTAATTATCGTGCCTAATTGTTTTGCTTCGGAAGGAGAATATTTTTCGTACTTATCATAAGCTTCAAAATACAAATATTTAAAATCATAAGTAATGTATCCGAGCAGATAATACTTCTTCCTGAGCTCATCAATTTCTCGTATAGCACACTCTAAATCACCATCAGCTTCAATAATCTTAACCGAATTTTTAAAACATTTATCAGAATATATTTGCATACTTTCATTATATAAAAAAAAGACGGCTTTTGCCGTCTCTGAGTCGTAATACTTTTTACACCATTTGGGCGGGGTGCATTCCGCACTTTTACAAATTTGTTTTTTATTGCCTAATATGAACTTTCGGTTCAACTGACATCCCAGGAATAATTGAATATTCATTTGGGTCGATTTCTTCTGTGAAAACAATTTTCACAGGAATCCTTTGTACAATTTTTACAAAAGAACCTACTGCATTCTCAGGCGGGAATAAACTTGCTTTTGCTCCAGAACTTCTTTGAATACTATCAATTTTTCCTTTAAAAACTTTGTGCGGATAAGTATCAATCTTGATATCAACTTCCTGACCTTCACGCATTTTTGTAAGCTGGGTTTCTTTATAGTTTGCAACAACCCAGACATCGTGCGGAACAACCACAAATAAAGGTGTTCCAGGCTGAACCATCATTCCGACTTCAACTTTTTTATTAGAAACCGTCCCGTCAATCGGAGCTTTGATTTCAGTATATTCCAGAGCAAGCTCAGCTGCACGCTTCTGTGCTTTTAAAACATTCAAATCTGCATCAGCGACTTTTGCACTCTTTGAAGGATCGTTCGAAAAAATTGACTGCTCAGCTGTTGTCTGTTTTGCTTGAATACTTTCAAGATTTGTTCTTGCTTTATCTAAAGTCTGTTTTGAAACAGCTCCTGCTTCATAAAGATTTTCATATCTTTCTAAATCTTTCTTTGCAAGCTCAATTTCTGAATTTGCTGCGTTTAAGTTTGCATGCGCATTATGCTGATTAAGCAAAGCTTTTTCATAAGCAGCTGCTGCTTGGTCAAGCTTGACTTCATAATCAACTTTATCAATCACAGCAACAACATCTCCAGCTTTTACAGTTTGATTATCTTTTACAAGCACTTTGACAATCTGACCGGAAACTTTTGGAGACACTGAAACTGTCGTAGTTTCTACATAAGCATCGTCCGTTGTCTGATAACCTAATGTATCATAGATAAAATATCCGCCTGCAATCGCTGCTATAACAACAAAAAACCCAAAAATAAAACGCTTTTTCACAGGCAGCTTCTTTGTATTTTCTTCCATTATATATTCACCTCTAATGTTCCTTCTAAAAACTCTCTTAATTCTTTCAATAAACCGCTGACCTTTGCAATATCACTATTGTGAATCTTTTCTTTGATAATTTTTGTGTGCGGCTCCAGCTTTTCATTAATCTTTTTAAGTTCTTCTGCCCCTTTTTGTGTCAACTCAACAATTTTTACAGGACGATTATTCTTGATTGATAAATGCCTTGTTACAAACCCTTTCTTCTCAAGAGAATCAAGAAGCTTGCCTGTATTTGCTCTGTCTTTCAAAATTAACCTGGCTAAATCTCTTTGGCAAATTTTTGGGTTGCAAACCAGCACATCTAAAGCCGAATACTCCTCTATTGTTACTCCAACATTATATTTTTCAAATACCTGCGTACCTAAAAGCCTGCAATACTTCGCAGTAAGCTCAATTTGATAAAAAATCGAATCCGTAAAATGATATTGCTCCAACTTGTAATTCCTCTATTTAAAGTATGTTATTTTTACAACATGTTGCAAATGCAACATAGTTATGGTATCATTCTTATTAGAAAAAATCAAGTACCCGGAGAAAAGAGATGAAAAGATTTATAGCACTGGCTTTATTAATATCATTATCAGCACCTGCTTATGCGGTTGAAAAAACCCCTGTACTTAAAGCAGGCGCAGAACAGAGCAAAGTTAAAAAAGTTAAACCTCAAAAGAATAAGTATGAATACATCAATCTTGCTTGGTGGCAGCAGTTTAATGATGAGTATTTAAACGATTATATTATTAAAGCAATGGAAGCAAACAAAGATCTTAAGATTGCAACTCTCACAATTGACGAATATTATCAGAACGTAATCGCTCAAAGAGCCGGAGAGCTTCCATCTTTGCAAGCAGGGTTCATGCCGGGATATTCTAAAATTATAGGACCTTCCCAAGGCGGGTTTGGACTTCCGATTTTTGCAAGTTATGAGCTGGATATCTGGGGAAAAAATCACAACAAAACAACTTCAATAAGAAAACTTTATGAAGCTTCAATCCTTGAAGAACAAGCTGCTTACCTTTCAATTGCGTCAGCTGTTGGAGCAACTTATTTAAATATAGTAAAACTTGATGCTCTTGTTGATTTTCAGGAAAAAATTGTTGATTTGAGAAAAGAAATTTTTGAAATAATGTCTGTAAGCAATGCTGAAGGATTAATATCAACTTCTGATTTAGTCAAAGCAAATCAGTCTTACATTTCAGGTGTTACTGACTTAACTGATCTTAAAAAAGAACGCACAAAACTTTTGCACCAGCTTGCTGTTTTAACAGGCGACAGCCCTAATAATATTGAAGAATACAAAAGGGCAGATTTTCACAATGTTGCTTTCAGCGGAAATATTCCTGAATACGTCAGCTCTGAAGTTATTATGAAACGTCCGGACTATTTAAAAGCAGAAAAAATGCTTGAAAAAGCCGGAATAGATGTCAAAATTGCAAGGAAAGAAATGCTTCCTCAACTGAGCTTGGGAGGCGGCGTAATATTCAACTCAAAATATTTTGACAGTCTGCTCACAACATCTAATATGCTATGGGGTCTGGGCGGAAGCATTATCCAGCCGTTCTTTATGGGTGGAAAACTTAAAGCAAACTTAAAAATTAAGAAAATTGCTTACGAAAAAAGCCTGAAAAATTACGAGAAAGTTAATTTAACTTCTATGCAGGAAGTTAATGATTCCCTTGTTTCTGTAAATATGGACAAAGAAAAACTTGCTAAACAAAAGAAAATCCTTGAGTTAGAACAAAAAGATTTTGAACTTACAAAACTAAAATACTCTCAAGGCGTAATTGCAAAGCTTGATTTAAACCAGATGGAAGAAAACCTTTTAAATGTAAATAAAATGGTGTACTCAAGCGAATTTGACTGCTTTGTAGATTATATAAGTTTTTACAAGGCTATAGCAGCACAAAGCTTGTAGACTTGACGTATTGCAAAAAAACTCCTATGATAACAGTATTATGGAACAATATATAATTAATTTTGAAGAGATAAGAGCGCTTTTAAGCGAACAGCAATACGCCCAATCAGATATAGAAGAACTTGAAAAAGCTTTTGAATTTGCAAAAAAACTCCATTCAGGACAGTACAGAGTTTCGGAAGAACCTTATATTATTCACCCGATGGAAGTTGTAAAGATTTTAGTAGGTTTAAGAGCCGATAAACACACACTTATGGCAGGATTTCTGCATGATATTCTTGAAGATACAGAAACAAAGCCGGAAGAGCTTAAAGAACTTTTTGGAGAAGACGTTTTAAACCTTGTCCAAGGTGTTACAAAGCTTGGCAAGCTTCAGTTCAAATCGACAGAAGAGCGTCAGGCAGAGAACTTCCGCCGTATGCTTATTGCAATGGCAAGCGATGTTCGAATAATCTTCCTTAAACTCGCTGACAGACTGCATAATATGCGGACTTTAAACTACATGACACCTGTTAAGCAGCAGCGTATAGCGCAGGAAACTCTAGACATCTTTGCTCCGCTTGCAAACCGTTTAGGGGTTGGGAAAATTAAAGCCGAGCTTGAAGATTTATCTTTAAAATACTTACATCCTGATAAATATTACGAAATCGCACAGCTTGTCTCTCAGAAAAAAGCTGAACGCGAAATGACAGTCAAACTTCTGATTGATAAAATCTCAAAAGATGTTAAAGCGAGCGGAATTAATGCACAAATCACAGGGCGCGCGAAACACTATTTCAGTATTTACAACAAAATGAACCGGTTAAATGTCGCTTTTCACGACCTTTATGACATTACTGCCGTCCGCGTAATTGTTGATACAGAAAAAGAATGTTACGAAGTTTTAGGGCTTATTCACTCTCAGTTCAAACCGATTCCCGGAAGGTTTAAAGACTACATTGCAATGCCTAAAGGCAACATGTATCAGTCACTTCACACTTCTGTAATCGGGCCGAGACAAAAACCTCTGGAAGTCCAGATTAGAACGTGGGAAATGCATGAAATTGCTGAATACGGTATTGCTGCTCACTGGAGATACAAAGAAAAAGGTTCAAGAAAAGCTGATTCTGCAAGCGATATCAAATTTTCGTGGATGCGCAAATTAGTCGAATACAACAAAGAAACAAAAAACGCGGAAGACTTTGTCAACTCAGTTAAGCTGGATTTATTCTCTGACCAGGTTTTTGCGTTTACTCCCGGCGGAGACGTAATCGACCTGCCTCAAGGCGCAACTCCGGTTGACTTTGCTTATCGTATCCACTCTGATGTCGGACACAAAACTATTGGAGCTTTAATTAACGGCCGCATTGCTCAGCTCGATACAAAGCTTAAAAACGGCGACATAATTGAAATTATGACTTCAAAAGTCTCAGCTCCGCGCCTTGACTGGCTTAACTTTGTAGTAACAAAACAGGCATCTTCAAAAATACGGCAGTGGTACAAAAAGAACAAACGTGAAGACCACATTGAAATTGGCAAAGCCAATCTTGAACATGAGCTTACAAAAACCGTATTCGATGAATTTGTTAAAAACGGTGAGTTTGATAAAGTTGCAAAACAAATGAACTACGTGAGCGCAGACGATTTATTCGCAGCATTAGGATACGGTGAAACAACCGTGCTTAAAATAGTTAACCGCTTAAGAAAACCGCCTAAACAGGAATCTCCAAACCCTCATAAGCCGCGAAAAGCTTCAGAAAAAGACATTATCGGGCTGGAAGGACTCTTATATTCGTTTGCAAGATGCTGTTCTCCAATCCCGGGCGAGCCGATTGTCGGTGTCGTAACCCGTTCGAAAGGCGTAACTGTTCACCGTTTGGATTGCAAAACGCTTGAAAATATCCAGGTAGAACGCTTAATAGACATACACTGGTCAGGAAACAACGTTAATAAGACTTACAGCACAACAATACGTATTGAAACAGCTGAGAAAATGGGACTCTTAAAAGACATAATCGGTGTAGTTTCTGACAACAACACAAACATAAGTTCTGCAAACGTAAAATCAAAAGGCAAAGTCGGAATTATTGAGCTTGGAATAGAGCTGGATAACATTGACACTCTTCGCAAAGTTATGATTGCTCTCCAATCCATGCCGGATGTATTCTCAGTAAAGAGAATTCAAACCTCTTATTCTAACGCTCCTCAGCATTTTTCAAAGAAAAATAAACCTTCAAAAAGGCACAAGAAAACTTCGTCTTAAACTCTTTGCTCACATTCCAGCATAATTCTATATAAGTTATTCAAATCATACTGAGGCGGTAAATCATACTTAAGCGGCAGGAAGTATTCAACTGTATTTTGAACATAATAAGTACTCGGATCTTTTTCTCTTTGGAAAATAAACGCATCACCTCTATACTTATTGAATTTTTCTTTTAATTCTTTATTGCCTGGCTCGTTCAAAGGCTTGATGATATCAACTAACGGCTGATATTTTTTATCAACATTCTTGTTATCCAGAATTTTGAATAATTTATCATCCAAATCTTTATAAGCATTAACATCTTTTCCCATAATCATAAGCTCGAAAGGCCTAGACTCTCCGCGAAGCCTCAATAACAAATGTATCGCAGAATAATTGACTTTAGTTATATCATTATCATCTAACCTTACATGGCGCTCTTCTTTAAACCCCTGCCTTACCCATTTATCTTCTTGAATACGCGCAAGATTTTCAAGAAATTCGACAGAAGCATAATCGTATTGTTCTTTTTTCTTGCGCCTTAAGTTTTGAGTCGCAATAGGGCGCTTATTTTCAATTTCTAATAACTCTACTGTTCCATTCTCAATCTGTTTAATTAATCTTGAAAGAACTTTTTCCACGTTTTTCTTGCCGCCGTCTCTCATTACGATTTTTGCTCCGTTTAAATCGGTCATAAAATCAAGAATTTCAGCCTTGCTGTTATATTGCCTTGTAGCACTTTTTTCTTCAATAGAAGCTGCGCTTTTTACCCTGTTCATTAACTTATAGATAATGTTCTTAGTGTTTAAATCTGTTGCAAGCAAATCTCCAAAAGTAGAAGTCATAAACGCGTTAACTTTTTCCTGCATAGGCTTAGCAGCTTCATGAACTTTTTTTGCAGTACTAAGTGTAACACCATACGCTCTAGATTGAAGCTCTTTCGCCCCGCCTTTAAAGGATACAGTATCCTTTAACAATGGCGAAGCCATTGTTAAACCGAAATTCGAAAATCTATTTTGCTGCGTTTTGCGATCTGCGAGCGGGTTTGAAAACCTCAGCCCAATTATTTGCGGAACGTTCATATCTACCTTCTTTTCACATTAATACACTTTTCATAAAACAACTGAATATAAATTATTGCCTAATTGTTACACTTTGTAAATCAGCAGTCAGTTTGATCTGCAATAGAGTCTTCTATTTTGTTTTCAAAACCAGTAAACTCACAAATCTGCCTCGCCCACTCCCGCATAATTTCATTTTCTTCAAGTTCATAAGAAATAGGTTTTCCGATTTTTACTGTAATATTTTTTTCAAAAAGTTTCTTAGCGTAGCCATCAAAGCCGCAAATCCCAAGTGGAACAATATTTGCTTTAAATTTCTTAGCAAAAAGAATAAAACCTTTATGAACGTGAGTAATTTCTGGCTCTTTTATTATCCTGCCCTGAGGAAAAATCCCAAGTGACCAAGAAGTATTAAACACAGATTTGACAGTTTTGAAAGTCGCAATCTCAGGTTTTTCTCTATTAACTGCAAACGCACCTAGAGAATGAACAAGAAACCTTAGAAGCTTATTATCGTCATGAAACAGCTCTTGTTTTGCCATATACGCAATTCTTTTGCAAGAAGCAAGAGCTATCAAAGGCGGGTCAATATATGAAACATGGTTTCCAGCATAAATAACACGAGAATCATCAGGAATATTCTCACGTCCTTCAATCTTTATGTTATACATAAGTTTTGTAATTGGCAGCACAACACAATACACGAAAATCATGTAATACAATGTTCTAAAAAAATTATAATCGCTTTCAAATCTTCTATTGTAATTCTTTTTTTCAGCCATTCGTTTCTAAAATCTTTCTTTTTTCAATTCTCAATATATTTAAATCCTGTTAATTTTTCTATCGAATTTTCCCACTCTTTAACCATATTTTCGACATTATCAGTGTAAGGTATAACCTCGCCTATTCTCACAATAATTTTTCCTGAAAAAGGTATTCTCTTAACTTCTTGAGTACCGGTAATCCCGACAGGCAGTATTCCGCATTTTGTACTTTTTGCAAGAGATGCGAAACCTTTAGTTATATTGCTTATTTCTCCTGCTTCCTGTCTTGTACCCTGAGGAAAAATTCCCAAAACCCAATCTGTTTTTTGAAGATTTTTAACAGTTTTGATTGTTGAAACACCAAGTTTTTCTCTATCAACTGCGAAAGCTCCAAGCCAATCCAGCCACCAGCGCATAAACAGATTTTCAAAGAGTTCTTTCTTTGCCATATAAGCAACACCTCTGTTCATTACCCCGCAAACAAGCGGAGGATCGAGAGTTGAAAGATGATTTGCTGCAATTATAAAGTTATTATCAGAAGGAATATTTTCCCTGCCGTAAACTTCAAGCCTGTAAACCAGCTTAAAGCGTATCATATAAAAAACATTAGTTACCAGAAATAAAAACAGCCTGCGCCATTTATTAAAAAATTCAGGTTCTCTTAATGAATAATTGTTTGCTTGTTTTTTTTGTGACATAAAATACCCCTTGACCATTAAAAATTATATCACAGAAACTAAGAATTTTCTTCTTCTTTATCTTCTTCCTGCAAGTTTTCTTTTTCTTCTTCAAGTATATCTTTAATAGATTTTTTATGCCGCTTAGCATTAAGCACAGAAGCCACATTACTCATAGCAAGAGAATTTAAAGTTGCTCTTAAAAGCGCACTTCTATCAACAAACTGCTCGTTATAGAATTCACTGCCTTCCTCTTCTCCTTCAGCCGGCGGAAGATACATAGCTTCAGAACCATATTTTTCCTGGCTCATTTTAGCCGCAGTTCCTGATGGGTCACCACTTTTAAAGTTGAATGCCCCGCCGATTCCATAGAAACCTGCTGATCTGTTATCTACCACGCTAAGACCTCATGTTAAGGATATCTCCAGCTATTATAAATATCCTCATAGCATAATATAACCCCTGAATGTATTATTTTGCTAGTTTGTAACAAAATTGTTACAGTAATCCTGACAATACGGGAAGCTTAACCTGCAAAGCTTTTTATTTTCCCATTTGCACCAATACCATCTTCAATAAATTTTAATCCGCTAATCACTTGATAATCATCGCCAAACGGGTTTTCTTCAAGCTCCCGCAGAACAAAATAAGTAGAGCCGGAACCTGACATCACAGCATCCGGAACAAGCTGTTTAACTGTCTGAAGCTCAATGTAATCACTAAAAACAGCATTTTCTAAATCATTATACAAAAACTCTCTTATTTCACTGCCTTGATTTAAAGCATCAATCATTTTGTCAGTCATGCGGCAATACATCTTACCTTCTTTTAAAGAATGTTTTGCATAAGCTTCTTTTGCAGATATTCCGAGCTTTACCGGCTTTATAAGCGATACAGGATAAGAAGCAGATTTTAGCTTTGAGATTTTTTCTCCGCGAGATTCTGCCAGAATACATCCGCCTTCAAGGCATACATTTAAATCTGAACCAAGCTGCGCACAAAGAGTATGCAGCTTATACCTGTTTAACGGGCGGTTAAAAACTTCATTAAGCCCGTACAAAGTTCCTGCTGCATCAGTACTTCCGCCTGCAAGTCCAGCTGAAATAGGTATGTTTTTTTCAATATAAATCTCAATCCTAACGTTCTCGATTTTTGCTTCTTCAAGAAAAAGTTTTGCAGCTTTATACACAAGATTTTTTTCATTGTAAGGAATTTCATCACTCGTACCGCACAAAAGAATTTCAGTCTTATTGTTTTCTTTTACTTCAATATCCAAAAAATCATAAAGGCTTATCATCTGCATAACGCTTTTGATGTTATGAAATCCGTCTTCACGTTTATTAAGAACCTCCAGCGTCAAGTTAATTTTTGCCGGGCATTGCACTTTTATACAGTTCACTTGTGATAAGTCTCCTTTTTCAAAATCTTAAACGCTCTATAAATCTGCTCAACCAGCAGCAGCCTTGCGAACTGATGCAAAAAAGTCATTTTTGACATACTAAGCTTAAAATCAGCTTTCTCTGAAACAGTCCTGGCTAATCCGCAGGAAGAACCGATTACAAAAACAAGCTCGCCGGCTCCGCTTATTGTTATTTCATTAATCTTTTCTGCAAACTCCTCTGACGAAAGCTGCTTTCCTTCAATCTCGAGCGTTATAACATAAGAATCGTTCTTTATATTTGCTAATATTTTTTCACCTTCTTGTAAAAGTGCTTTATCTGTTAAATTTTCATCTCTAATCTCAACAGGCTGCAGCTCAATAATTTCAACAGAAGCGTAAGGAGTAAGACGTTTTAGAAACTCCTCTATTCCGTCTTTTAAAAATTTTTCTTTAATTTTTCCTAACGCAATAATCTTAATTTTCATTTTTAACCATTTGAGCGGAGTGTATTACTCTCTGCTGCCGCCATTCATATATATGCTTGTAGAAGGGAACGCAAACTCAATTCCTTCTTCTCTATATTTGTGTATAATTTTTCTCAAAACCCTGCTTTTTACCATTGTAACATCTGCCCAAGCAGTAAAATGAGTATAAGCAACAAGCCTTACAACAATTGAGCTTGGAGCCATATTCTCAATAAAAGAAAGTGCTCCGTCTTTAATATCATCATCTGTTTGTGCAATTTCAGTCAAAATCCTGCAAGCCCTGTCAATTTTGTCATTTGAAGTTCCATACTCAATATCAACAGAAATATCTATTCTTCGCTGATTTGCCTGAGTTACGTTTGTAATTTCTTCATTAGCCAGAAGATTATTAGGAACATTAACCCTGAAACCTTCAATAGTTCTGATTGTAGTCGAACGCAGATTAATTGTTTCAACTGTTCCTTCGTAACCGTTAAAAGATATATATTCGCCAACTTTATAAACTTTATCAGCCAGCAGACCGATTGAGCCAAACACATTACCAATAGCTTCTTTCGCTGCAAAACCTACTGCCAAACCTGTAATACCAAAACCTGCAATAAGAGACGAAACATTATATCCGAAACTCTGCAAAAATCCTGCAAGAAGCATAAAAATGATTACTGCTTTAAATATTCTAGTAAGAACAGGCATAAGGTTTAAAAGCGGAGAATCAGGATTTCTTTCTCTCAATCGTCTTTCAAATTTTGCAGTAAAAGTATCTGTTACACGGTTAAAAACATAAATAATTATTACATTAACAATAACCCCGATAATAAATCTTGAGTGTGCTGCTAAAAATTTGCCAACTTCTGAAATTACTGCATCAATCATTTTAACTCCTTAAGTTTTTCTAACTCATCCTGAAATGGTGAAATTTTAGTCAATTTTTCCATAATTGCAGGCATGTTTTCAACCACAAAATCAACTTCTTTCTCCGTAGTAAACCTTGACAGCGAAAATCTGATGGAACCATGGAGAGCTGTGAACGGTATTCCCATTGCCCTAAGAACATGGCTCGGCTCTAAAGAACCTGATGTACAAGCACTTCCAGAGCTTGCACAAACCCCGAGATCATTAAGATGAAGCAGAATCAGCTCGCCTTCAACGTATTCAAACCCGATATTTGTTGTATTCGGTACTCTGCCAGAAACAGCAGTATTAAGCCTTGAGTTAAACACATTCTTAAGAATTCCTGCTTCAAGCCTGTCTCTCAGGCGTTTAACTTCTTTCAATTCGTAATCAAGAGCGTCCTGTGCAAGCTCTGCAGCTTTTCCCATACCTGCAATATAAGCTGCATTCTCTGTACCTGCTCTCATTCCGCGTTCCTGATGACCGCCGTTTATAAGCGGAAGAATTCTTACATCAGGCTTAACATACAAAGCTCCGACACCTTTTGGAGCATGAAATTTATGACCTGAAATGCCCAGCAAATCAATGCTTGTGTCTTTAACATTAATAGGAATTTTACCAGCAGCCTGAACTGCATCAACAAAAAACCTTGTCTCAGGAGATTTTGATTTTATATATTCCCCGATTTCTTCAACTGGATGTATAACCCCGGTTTCATTATTAGCCCACATTACAGATACCAGAGCAGTGTCTTTTCTAAGCTTTGACTTAAGTTCTGCAGTATCAAGCCCGCCTTGTGAATCGACACCAATATAATCAACTTCATAGCCTTGTTTTTCAAGCTGCCTGTATGTATTTAAAACACAAGGATGCTCGACTTTAGTTGTAATCAAATGTTTTTTCTCTTTGTTACACTCTACAACACCTTTAATTGCCATGTTAGCTGACTCTGAGCCGCAAGAAGTAAAGTAAATATCTTTTTCATTTCCTGCTCCCAGAAAATCTCGAATCTGAACTCTTGCTTCACGAATTGCAGCAGCCGGTTTTTTAGCTATATCATACATACTTGAAGGATTTGCAAAATCTTCCTTTAAATAAGGAAGCATCACTTCAAGAACTTTTTCATCAATTTGTGTTGTTGCGTTATTATCTAGATATATCATGTTACACCTGTTCAACTTCCAAGCCGGCATCAACTTTTTCTTTCAAAATGGTTTCAACAAAATTCTTAAGCGTCATCTGAGCATTTTTGCATCCGCTGCACATGCCGGTAAGTTTAACTTTAACCTTGTTATTATCAATATCAACCAGCTCAATATCTCCGCCGTCTTTCTGAAGCTGAGGTGAAATCTGCTGTTCAATTACTTTACTTATTTTCAAAATCTTTTGAGTTGAAGTAAGCTCAGGCTCTTTGCCTTCTTTCTTAAGATAAGTTTCAATCATATCCTTAATTACGCCTTTGCATCTGCCGCAAGCTCCACCGGCTTTTGTATAGTTTGTAACTTCTTCAACTGTTTTTAAACCGTTAACTTTGACAGCTTCCCAAATTTGGTTTTCTGTAACATTAAAGCAAGTGCATACAATTTTTTCACCGCAGTGAGAATGGAACTCATTCTCCGCAGCTTCATCTTCGCCATAATATTTTCTAAGCGCATCTTCTAAAGCTTCGTGCCCCATAACAGAACAATGCATTTTTTCCTGCGGAAGCCCGTCAAGTTCATCTGCAATATCTTTGTTTGTAATTTTAGCAGCTTCATCAATCGTTTTTCCGATAATCATTTCAGTCAAAATACTCGAAGAAGCAACTGCAGAACCGCATCCAAAAGTCTGAAACTTTGCATCTTTTATTACATTACCATCAAGCTTTATATAAAGTTTTAAAGAATCACCGCAAGCAAGAGAACCTGCTTCACCAATCAAATCTGCATCATCTATCTTACCAACATTTCTTGGATTTCTATAATGATCCAAAACTTTTTCTGAATATTCCCACATATATATTTACCTCGTGTGTAGTTGAATTTCTCCCGCATTTATTTTAATACAAAGGCTGGTAAAAGTATATAGCAAAAAGCATAATACTTTCTACGAATAAATAAATTCCTCTTTACCATTATCAAGGATTAAAGCACATAAATGGGCGTCAGAATATTTTCCGCAGCCTAAATCAATACAAATTTTATCCTCTTGAACAAAAGGAGCATCAAACTCCGTATGCCCGAAAATTATCTTCTGAGGAAGGCTGTGTTTCGAATAAATAAACTTGTTTCTAATATAAACCAAATCTGTTTCATCCTGCTCTTCAAGCGGATAATCAGGATTAATTCCTGCATGCACAAAAAGGTAATTGTCAGTAAGATAATAAAACTTCAAGCTCCTGAAAAAATCACCATGAACTCTAAAAATATTATCAAAACTTCCATAGCTTCTAACAGTTGCCGGACCGCCGTAATTATCAAATAAAAACTGATAATAATCATCTTTCTTCGCGTGAAGAAGCGCGTATTCATGCGAACCCATCAGGTAAACGCATTCATGCGTCTCTCCAAGCTCAATAATCCTATCCACAACTCCTCTTGAATCAGGCCCTCTGTCAATATAATCACCCAAGAACACAAAGACATCATCAGGCCTCATCTCAATTTGGGATAAAACACTGTCAAGTTTTCTTTTCTCTCCGTGAATGTCTGTAATAGCTATATACCTTGGCATATCATTCCCTAATAAGCGCTTCAGAAAGTCTGCCTAACTGCGCAATCGAAAGCTTTTCACCTCTAATATTTTCATCAAGCCCCATTTCAGAAATAACTTTTGCAGCTTTCTCTTTATCAAATCCTGCTCCTGCAAGGCAGTTTTTAAGAGTTTTTCTGCGCTGAGAAAATGCAGCTTTAATTGTTTTTCTAAAATGTTTGTAATCATTAAGCTTCAAAAGCGGTTCTTTTCTAACTTTCAAAGATACAAGCGCTGAATTAACTTTTGGAGCAGGATAAAAAGATTTTCTGCCCACAAGCCTTATGATTGAACAGTCTGCCCAAAATTGCGAAAGTATTGTCAGAAGCCCGTATTGCTTAGCAGGGCTGTTTTCTGAAGCCGTAATTCTTCTGGCAACTTCTTCCTGAACCATTAAAATTATATCAGTAATCTTGTTTCTGTTTCTATTCTCCATATCGTCAATTTCACCTAAAAGGTGCGCAATAATCGGCGAAGTTATATAATAAGGTATATTTGCAACAACTTTTATATTTTCTTCGCAAAGCTCAGAAATATCAGTTTTCAAAATATCATTATGAATAATTTCTAAATTGTCAGCTCCAAGCTTTTCAAGTTCTTTAATCGCTTCTTCATCCAGCTCAACCGCAATAACTTTTTTGGCATGCTTCACCAGCTGCTCTGTTACAAACCCGACTCCAGGTCCGATTTCAAGAACAACATCATCTTTTTGAATATTGGCAAAATCAATAATATCAGAGATTACATCAGGGTTAATCAAAAAATTCTGACCTAATCGTTTCTTTGTTCTAAAATATTTTGCACGTTCGAAATAATCCACCATGGTAATCATAATAGTACAAACAGGGAAATGTTAAAAGTTTAAATTTCTCCTATGATTATTTTTGTTATAATTGGAGAAGGAGAAATTATCGTGAATTATTGCGGAGCAAAAACAGAAGAACGCTTAGAATACAATCAGCTTCTAGATGAGTTTATACTTGGATGTAAGACAACCCAGAAAATAGGCATGGAATATGAAAGAATTCCGCTTATTAAAGTCACTAATCAAGTTGCCCCGTATGGCGGCGAATACGGAATCTGCGAGATGCTTCGCGAATTTGCAAAAGAAGATAATTGGGATTACATTTTAGACGATGTAAACATCATCGGACTCAAAAAACTTCACGATACAATCACATTAGAACCCGGCTGCCAGATAGAATTAAGCCTCGAGCCGCAAGAATTTATCCGCGATTTAGAAAAACGCATTCAAGAAATCGACTCTGCAATGAAACCGATTCTTGATGAGTTTGGCATAAAACTTATCAATAAAGGTGTCTCACCGACAACAACTTATAAAAACATCAAACTTCTTCCGAAAAGAAGATATAAGCTTATGGCAAACTACCTCTGGGGAATACTTTCAGATGTGATGATGAGAGAAACCGCAGGAATTCAAATTGGAATCGACTACAAATCAGAAGAAGATGCGATGAAAAAATTCCGAATCGCAAACCTTATGATGCCATTTGCAACTGCAATGTATGCCAACTCACGCATAAGAGGCGGAGTAGATACCGGGTACAAATCGTTTAGAGCACTTGCTTGGCTTAATACAGACAACGAAAGATGCGGATTTGCAACAAAATTTCAAGATGGAATGTGTTTCAAAGACTATGTAGAAACTCTACTTGACACACCAATGATTTTCATTAACAGAGAAGATATGACTGTAAACGTTAACGGAAGACTAACTTTTAGACAGTTTATGGATAAAGGTTTTGAAGGATTTAACGCTTCAATAGAAGACTGGCAGCTTCATTCAAATCTATATTTCCCTGAAGTCAGACTCAGAAACTTTATCGAAATCAGAAACCATGACTGCGTTGGAGACGGCTTAGAATATTCAATACCAGCTCTTTACAAAGGTATTATGTACTCTCAGTCCGCTCTGGATGAAGTCAGCGGTATTTTACTCAAATATTCTTATAATGAAATTAATGAACTCAGATACAATGCAGCAAAATACGCAACCAGCTCAAAATTAAGAAAACATCCTATCTTAAGCATTTGCAAAGAACTTGCAGAAATCGCTTATTATTCACTAAAAAGCGGATGCGAAAACGAAGAAAAATACCTTGAACCGCTCATAGAAATGCTGAAGAAAAATAAAGTTCCGTGCGAAATGTAAAAATTATTTCCTTATCTTTACGACAAGCGACTTTGGTGCGTCAATCTCAAGTACAGACTTTGCACGAAGATTAGAAGAAAGCTCAAAAGTCTTGTAATCAAGAACTTCAACTTGTTCTAAATACTCAGCAAATTCTGAATAATATTTATCATCATATCTTGAAACAATTATGTACCATACACCTTCCGGCAAATAACTCAAAATCTTATCAGAATTCTTTTTGCCGGAAAAAGCTTCGTCGTAATAGTTAATATTCTCAGGATAAAAAGTTCTGTAATAAAGGTTTGTAACAAAATCTTCACCCATAATCACAGGAGAGCTGCCGTCATAATTTTGAACCAAATATTCCCAAGCTTCTTTTGCGTATTCCTGCTTAAGATGAACAATCTCTGCCGGAAGAATCCCGCGTAAACCGCTAATCATAATAATTATTCCAATTATAACCGCAGATATTTTCTTTGTTATAAATGTCAAAGGGTAAAGCAAAATTATGAGAACCACAGGCAGTAAGAATAAGATAAATCTTTCTGATAACGGATAGTGCCTTGTAAGCGTAAAAAGATAAGTTACAAAAATCGGTACAACAGTATACAACACAAGCTGATATTTTTTATAAATCATTAAAAATATCGAAACGATAAAAATTCCATAAATAATTAAAGGGTTTGCAACTCTAAACAAAAGGCAGAAAAGCAGTTTTAGATATATAAATAAGTTTGAAGCAAGAGCAAACGTTTCACTCCAGTAGCTTTCCATGTTTGAATAATGCGTTTTTGAAACCGGAATAAGAAAAAACAGAACAAAAGTTAAAAACGGAATCAAAAATACACAAAAACCTTTAAACAACTCCATTTTTTTATTCCAATATTTGAGTACAAGCGCCAGAAAACATCCAGGATAAAGGAAAAACGAAGTCATAGAAAAACACGGCATTAATCCTAAAAGAAAAAATTTGTATTTTTGATTAAACTTCAATCCTGCAAACAAAGTAAAAGTCAAAATCGTTACAAGCATTTCGGTAGAATACTGCTTAAATATGCAGGAATAAGATATCGCACAAGAATTTAAAGCAAGCAGAAACATGCCGGCTAAATTTATCCATTTATTTTTGAACAACAGATTAAGTAAATATCCGAAAGCCGGTATAGCTGCTGCACCAGATAGCAAAGGTATCAGCCTCAGCATCATATCAGAAAAATCAGGAGTATAATTTAGACATACAAACCTGTAAAAATATTTTGAGAGAACAAGAAACAAAGGCGGTGCAACCTGCAAACGTATAAGCGGCATAAAAAGCCCGGCAAACGAAGTGTCAAACAGGTTCAAAGCAAGACTGGCTTCATCACAATGTAATCCGGGATTAAAAATCCAAAGCTTTAACCTTAAAAATACTCCCGCCAAAATAATTATTGCTGTAAACGAACAAAACAGCTGCTTTTTCCCTTTTTCCATTGTCACATAGTAAGTAAAAAAGATTACATTGTCAATTAAGTTTTTATATTATATAATAAAACCATTGAGAAGAGAGATGAGGTATTTAATACATGGAGACTTTGAATAAAAACGAAGGCTTAATCACACAGATTATCGGGCCGGTTATTGACGTTGAGTTTGCTCAAGGCGAACTTCCTGAAATTTATAACGCGCTCAAAATATACAAGGAAGACGGTTCTTACATTGTTGCCGAAGTTCAGCAAATGCTTGGCTCTAATAGAGTAAGAACAGTTGCAATGTCTTCTACTGACGGCTTAAAACGCGGTATGAAGGTAGAAAATACCGGCGAACCTATTAAAATTCCTGTAGGTAAACCTATTTTAGGCAGAATTCTTAACGTTATCGGCGAACCTGTTGATAATGCAGGTCCAATCGAAACAAATGATTACCTGCCGATTCACAGACAGTCTCCAGCTTTAACAGAACAAAATACAGATATCGAAATCTTAGAAACAGGTATTAAAGCAATCGACCTTCTCCAGCCTTACCAAAAAGGCGGTAAAATCGGTTTATTCGGCGGTGCCGGCGTGGGCAAAACCGTTCTTATTCAGGAACTTATCCACAACATCGCAATGGCGCATAACGGCGTTTCAGTATTCGGCGGTGTAGGTGAAAGAACAAGAGAAGGAAACGACTTGTGGAACGAGTTCAAAGAAAGCGGAGTTCTTGATAAAGTAGGTCTTATTTACGGCCAGATGAACGAACCGCCAGGAGCAAGAATGAGAGTAGGACTTTCAGCTCTTACAGCAGCTGAATACTTCCGTGATTATTCTAAACAAGACGTTCTTTTGTTTATCGATAATATTTTTAGATTTACTCAAGCAGGTTCCGAAGTTTCTGCATTGCTTGGCCGTATGCCTTCCGCTGTCGGCTACCAGCCTACTCTTGCAACAGAAATGGGCGAACTTCAAGAACGTATTACCTCAACAAAAGACGGTTCAATTACTTCTGTTCAGGCAATTTACGTACCAGCAGACGATTTAACTGACCCGGCTCCAGCAACTACGTTCTCACATTTAGACGCTTCAACAGTTCTTTCAAGACAAATCGCATCTCTTGGTATTTATCCGGCTGTTGACCCGCTCGGTTCTAACTCAAGAGCTTTAGACCCTAATATTATAGGCGAAGAACACTACGAAGTTACAAGAAAAGTACTTGAAATACTTCAAAAATACAAAGAATTGCAGGATATTATCGCTATTCTCGGTATGGATGAGCTTTCAGATGAAGACAAAGAAACAGTTAACAGAGCAAGAAAAATCCAAAGATTCTTGTCTCAGCCGTTCTTTGTTGCAGAACAGTTCTCAGGTATCCAAGGAAAATACGTTAAACTTGAAGATACAATCAAAGGCTTCAAAGAAATCATTGAAGGCAAGCACGATGACTTACCAGAACAAGCGTTCTACATGGTAGGTACAATCGAAGAAGCTGTTGAAAAAGCGAAAACATTGGGATAAACCCCATTGCACCCTCTCCTTGGGAAGAGGGGCAGGGTGAGAGGTCAATATATATGAGATTGAAAATTATAACTCACGAACGAATAGTCTTCGATGACGAAATAGATGAACTTGTAATCCAAACCACAAGCGGCCAAATCGGTATATTAAAAGACCATATACCGCTCACAACCGCTATGTCAATCGGAGTTACAAAAGCAAAAATCGGCGATAAATACCGTTATTTTGCAACAATGGGCGGAATTTTCCAGTTCAAAAACAACGAAGCAACTATTCTTACAGATGTTTGCGAAGATGGATGTGATATTGACGTAACACGTGCTAACGCTGCTAAAAACAGGGCAGAATCAAGATTAGCCGATGCTACAGCAAAAGTTGATGCTGATAGAGCTCAAGCAGCACTGGCACGCTCACTTGCAAGGTTACAAGCAGCTTTAAAACAGTAAATATTTAGGTAATGAAAATGTCTGCTCAATAACTGCCAGGCAAAATTAATTTCACATCTTTCTCTTTTTGTACTAAAATTGAGTAAAAAAGGAGAAGTTCTTTATGACATTGACTGTGTTAATTATGCCGGCAGTTGCACTGCTTATGAGTATGGTTTTGTGCCTCTTATTCGGCGTTCCTTATATAGATTTTTTAAGAAAAAAAACAATCGGACAATATATTCTTGATGCAGCTCCTGAAGCTCATGCAAAAAAAGCAGGAACTCCGACAACAGGAGGCGTATTTATAATCGCAGCTATTATAATCGCTTCAATTATTACGCTTTTGATGGCACAGCAAATGGACAAATCTGCATGGATAATTATTGTAACTCTATTATTTATGGCACTTGCAGGACTTCAAGATGATTATTTGAAAATCAAAGGTCATGAAAATAAAGGTTTGAGCCCGAGAGGAAAACTGATAAGACAAATTTTAATTGCGCTTATTCCTACAATTTACGCAATGAATACGTACGGAACAGTAATTACATTAGGCTCACATACATTTGATTTAGGAATTTTATATCCCGTGTTCACTATCTTTGTTGTAACAGGAGCTTCAAATGCTTACAACTTAACCGACGGACTGGACGGACTTGCTGCAGCAACAGGCATTCCTGCGTTTCTTGCCTGCGGTATAATCGCTTTATTCGGAGGACACACAGCAGCTGCCATTGTATCAGCAACTGTAATCGGAGCTTTAATCGGATTTTTAAGATACAACAAACCTAAAGCACAAGTTTTTATGGGCGACACTGGCTCACTGGCTCTCGGCGGACTATTAGGCACTTTAGCAATCATCGGAAGATGCGAGCTTTTGCTGGCAATTTTCGGCGGAATATTTGTGGCAGAAACTTTATCAGTAATTCTGCAGGTTGCAAGTTTTAAACTTACCGGAAAAAGAATTTTTAAGATGTCTCCTATTCACCACCACTTTGAACTTTGCGGACATTCCGAAATAAGAATAGTAAAAGAATTTGCACTTGTGTCACTAATTTTTGCAATCACAGCAGTTGTGTTAAATTTTGTACTTTAATTTGCTACACCAAGAATGTCCTGAATTTCGCCATATTCTTTACGAATATCTGAAATGTATGCATTTATTAATAATGCATAACTTGATATTCCAAGATTGGCATCTTCAAAGATTTCGTTTTCTATTGAATTACAAAAATAAGAAAATCCATGACATAGAATAAAAAGTTTATATGCAACCTCTTGCATTTTTTCTTTTGTTTTTGCGTTGATGTAGTTTTCTTTTTCCATAAGGTCTCCTTAATACTACTAGACAATACTTGCTAATATTAGCATATTTTTACTAGTATTGTCAAGAAATTATCGCAGTATGTTACTATAACTAGAAAATATTCTATAATAATAGAATATGAATGCTATAAATGAAGTAAAATCATTAACTGCTAAAAAAGGAACAACACTTACGTTTCTGGCAAAGTACTTATCTGAACATTCTGACAAAGAATATTCATTAGATGGGTTGTCCAAAAAATTAAGAGCCAACACAATCCGATACTCAGAAATGAAGCTTATTGCAGAAGCTCTCAATATGGAATTGGTGTTTAAAGATAAAGAGTAGGTCAACTTGACAAACTAAATAAAATCGTAAATAATAATAAAGTAGGGCGAGAGCCTTTAAGCTTTAGACGGATTAAAGACTCTTCTTCACACCCTACAACAAGATTAAAATAATTTGAAAAATCGCTATCATTGCCGTGATGGCGATTTTTATTATTTGTCTTGCCATAGCTTAGCCTCCTTTCGTCCAATTTCTTCAAAATCGTGTGTGACGAAGTAGCGTATGTGCTAAGCCCTACTTTTTAAATCTACCATATTTTGTACTAAAATTCAATATATTCTCTACTGCATTCTTTTATTCAACTACTGGCTTTATTTACCTCCTTGAGGTAAAATTATTCTTATCGGAGAGTAATTATGTCAGAAAAAGTTTTAATATTAGGTTTATCAAAAAGCGGAATTTCTGCTGCCAAGTACGCCTTAACAAAAGGATACGATGTATATCTTACAGAATCAAAAGCAGAGGTTAATCTTGAGCAGGTCAAAGAGCTTGAAGAACTTGGAGTAAAAGTAGAATACGGCTCACACAGTAACGAATTTATTGAAGGTACTGCGTTTGCAATTACAAGTCCGGGAATTCCTCCTAAATCAGAAATCTTCCAAAGATTAAACGCAAAGAATATTAAAATTATTTCAGAAGTCGAGTTTGCATATTTGAATACAAAAACTCCTTTTATTGCAATAACCGGAACAAACGGTAAAACAACCACAACTGCGCTTGTCTCGCATATCTTAAGCAAAAAATTCTCTGCTCCTGTTTGCGGTAATATCGGAGTTCCTCCGACATCTTTGATTAATAAAAACCACGATTTTCTTGTACTTGAAATAAGTTCTTATCAGGCAGAAATGACAGACAAGTTCAAAGCCAAAATCGCTTGCTGGACAAACTTTACACCAGACCACATTGACTGGCACGGAGGATTGGAAAATTATTTTAAAGCAAAAGCCAAAATCTTTCTTCCGCCTCAAGAACCGGAGTTTGCTGTATTAAATGCAAAAGATGAAAAACTAAAAGAGTTTTCTAAAGAATGCAAAAACGTAATTTTCTTTGATAAACCTGAAGATTGCGGAATAAAAGATAACGCAATCTTTTACAAAGGCGAAGAAATAATAACGCTTACTGACTGTCCTCTCGTTGGTCATCATAATTACCAGAACATTATGTGCGGGATAATTATTGCAAAACTCGTTGGTATGGATAATTCAGATATTCGCGAGCAAATTATCTCTTTCCGCGCTCCGGAACACAGGCTTGAAAAAGTGCGTGAAATGAACGGAATAACTTTTTATAACGACTCAAAAGCTACAAATCCGGAAGCTTCAATCGTCGCAATAGATTCTTTTAACGGAGTTGACGTTGCATTAATCCTAGGAGGACGCGACAAGAACACAGATTTAACAGAAATGTGCGAGTCAATTAATAAGCACGTCAAAACAGTTCTCCTAATCGGAGAAGCCGCAGAAAGATTTGAAGAAAACCTGAAAAAAAATGGTTTTAGTAATATAATAAAAGAAGGCACGCTTGAGAGTGCAATAGACAGAGCAATCAGTTTGAACCCTGATGTAGTTCTGCTTTCACCAGCGTGTGCAAGTTTCGACATGTTCAAAAGCTATGAGCACAGAGGAGAAGTTTTCAAAGATTATGTCTTATCAAAACAATAACCTTATACCAGAAAAAATGAGTATGCAAAACATGCAGTCAGACAGACCGCTTCTTGTGGCTGTAATTTTTCTTGTGGTTATCGGTTTGATGGCAATTTTTTCTGCAAGTGCTCCAAAATGCATTGATATGGGGCTAAACCCTGCAAGATTCCTTATCCAGCAGATTTTCGGAGTTATTGTAGGAGTCGTTGGCTTGAGATTTCTCGCAAACTTCCATTACAAAAAATTAATTGCTTACACTCTTCCGTTTGCAGCATTTGTAATCGTAATGCTTATTCTGGTTAAAGTTGCAGGTACAACTGTAAACGGCGCGCAAAGATGGATTAATATAGGACCTCTAAGCTTGCAGCCGTCAGAATTTGCAAAACCTGCTGTAGTAATGCTTTTAGCAGGAGTTTTTTGCAAAGACGCAAATATTTGGGATAATAACAAAATCGTAACTGCGTTCATACCTATACTTATTATGATTGCGCTTATTTTCACGCAGCCAAACTTAAGTATGGTACTGCTTTTGCTTGCGACCTCAGTTGCAATTTACATCTGCGCAGGCGGTTCTCTGCAATTAACTTTTGGCGGAATTGGCGCAGGAGCATTACTTTTGTTTTTAAAAGGATTGAAATCTTACCAATCTTCAAGAATAACAACTTGGCTTCATCCTGAAGCAGACCCGCTTGGAGCTGGGTACAATATTATCCAGTCTCTTGTTGCATTTGCTTCCGGAGGGCTTTACGGCGTAGGCTACGGCAGCTCAAAACAAAAGCTTGCATGGCTTCCGGAAGCACACACTGACTTTATTTATGCAGTAATTGGAGAAGAACACGGATTCATCGGATGCCTTTTAATCATTTGCTTATTCTGGACAATCCTGCAAAGAGGTTTTCTTATTGCAGTTAAATGTCAGGACATGTACGGCAAGCTTCTGGCTCTCGGGCTTACGTTCTCAATTTGTTTCCAAGGATTTTTAAACATGTGGGTTGCAAGTTCATTCGTTCCTGCAACTGGTGTTCCAATGCCATTTATCAGTTACGGCGGTTCTTCAATCATGGTATCATTATGGATGATTGGAATTCTATTAAATATATCAAAAGACAATGTGAAAAGGGTTAGGTTTGGCAATGTCAGAAGTATACAATAAAACATATTTCGTCACCGGCGGAGGCACCGGAGGACACATTTATCCTGCGTTAGCTATAGCTGACGCTTTAGAAAATTCGAAAGTTTATTATGTTGGCAGCAAGCGCAACATGGAATTTGAACTTGCAACAAAAAAAGGTTACAAATTTCTTCACGTAAGCGTTTCTGGAATGCCGCGAAAGCTTAATCCAAAGTTCTTCATCTGGGGAATAAAGCTTGTCAAAGCAATTATCCGTTCTGTACGCTATATTAAAAAATACAAGCCGGATGCTGTATTTGCTACTGGAGGATATGTTTCTGCTCCAATGATTTTTGCCTGCAGAATTACTAAAACTCCATATATTATGCATGACTGTGATGCCATGCCGGGGCTTGTTACAAGAAGATTATGCAAAAGAGCAAAATATGTGACTCTTGCTTTTGAAAAAGCCAAAAAATTTATCCCGAACAAACACGCTGTTGTTACAGGAAATCCGATTAGAGAAGAGTTTGAAACACTATCAAGAGAACAAGCTGGAACTAATTTAGGAATTGATAGCAGAAAACTTACGCTCTGCATTATGGGCGGCTCTCAAGGTGCAAAATCGATTAATAATACAGCTATCGAACTTTTGAAAGAATTCTCGCAAGAATTAAACTTACAGGTAATTTTTCAGACAGGAAAGAAAAATTACGAAGAAGTTATTGAAAATATCAGAAAAATTTACCCTGCTTTTGAACAGGATAAAAACTTGATTATAAAACCGTATTTCATGGATATGATATCTGTTTTAAAATCAAGTGACATTGTAGTTTCCCGCGCAGGCTCTTTGAGCCTTTCAGAAATTTGCGCCTCCGGAGCTGCTCCAATCCTTGTTCCTTACCCTCACGCAGCAGCTAACCATCAAAGAATTAACGCGAAATATCTGTTAGAAATGGGAGCTTGCGTTTATATCGAAGATAAAGATTTAGACCCGAACAAGCTGAGAGAAGAAATCGTTTCAATGGTAGAAAATCCTGTGAAAATAAACTATTTGAAACAAAACTCTTCACATCTTGCAAAATTTGACGCAGCTAAAAGAATAGTTGAATTGATACAAAGCTTGTAATTGAAACTTTTTATATTTTAATTTGCCTTTCTCAAAATCATCCTTAAAACTTATACAAATGACCAATTTCGAGAGACTTTTGAGACAGGATAATAATTGTATGAAAAAAGTTTTGAGCATTTTTTTACTACTAATATTTGCATCGCTTCCAATCAGCGCAGCCACGATTCAAGGCGGAGTTGCAGAGCAGGGAAGCGGAAATTCAAGCCGTATTATCGACAAAAAAACCGGTCAGGGAGTCGGAGGGGCGCGTGTCAGCCTGCCAAAACAGCATTATTCCACCCAAACCGATTCCAGCGGATTCTTTGAACTTGATACACAAATAACAGGTCCGAGCATAATGTCTGTTCAGAAAGAAAATTACAAACCTTTCACAATGACAATCAACGACAAAACTCTTGAAGCTCCAATTGTTGTCGGTATCGAAAAATCAAACGCCACCGACCTTTCTCTTGACGCTAATATGTACCATTTAGGAGACGACAGCTATTCAGACCTTTCTGCCAACGCAGGAGAGTTCAGAATGCAGGCAATTGGACCATTTTACACAAAAAGATTTACACTCAAAAACCTTAACCTTGCCAAACCTGTTTACCTTGTAATCGGCTCAATCATTGGCATAGATACAGCTATGGCGCGTTCTATGGGACAGAATAAAATACCAAACGCATTTGCTTCTCCTCCGGAAGTTTATTTTAACGGCAACAAGATTTCAGAAATCCAAGTGAACGGAGACGGTCAAAAAATTAAGCTCCCGCCAAGCTTAATTAAGAAAAATCAAGTAAACGAAATCACAATCAAAACCGGCAGAAATCTTATGCAGACTGCTTATGTTGACTTTGACGACATTGAGTTCATGAACTTAATTATTGAAAACGATTAGTAAGATATTTAATTACTTCTCTCAATGCGACAGAACGATGTGAAACCTTATTCTTTTCACTTTCACTAAGCTGCGCCATCGTAACATTTCTTTCTTCAACAAGGAAAATCGGGTCATACCCGAAGCCGTTCACCCCAGAAGCTTTCTGAGTAATACTTCCTCTGCAGACTCCTCTGTATGCAAACTCGACTTCGCCTTCAGGATTAACAAGAGTCATTGCACAAACAAATTCTGCTTCTCTATCTTCAACACCTTCCATCTCGCACAAAACTCGTTCAATTCTTTTCTCCGGCGTCTCAGCATATCTTGCCGAATAAATTCCAGGTTTTCCTCCAAGAGCTTTGATACAAAGTCCTGAATCATCAGCAAGAGTCCAAGTTTTAGTAAGCTCCCACGCTGCAAGAGCTTTTATCTTGGAATTTTCTTCAAAAGTCTCTCCGTCTTCAACAGGATCAAATCCATCCGGAGGCAGGATAAATTCAATGTTCTGCTTGGAGTCTGAATTTGAAGCTGACTCGGAAGAAATATCCAAACCTGTAATAATACTATTGTCAGCCGACAAAATGTCTACAACTTCCTTAACTTTATGTGGATTAGATGATGCTAAAACTATTCTCATTTATTATACCCTTTGGGCGGAGCGCATCCCGCCACACTACCAACTTCTATTATACCTGCTTGCGCTCCTTCTGAACAGGCTGCCAGCCCGAAGAGCGCCATACATTATTTACCTCTTGCTTTCACAATTTTTAATCCTCCGCGTAAGCTTAAACACATTTCTGTCTTTTAAAGGCTCAATGCTATTTACACTTAAAACACTTTGATTATGTTTTAAATAAACCGCAAACCCGTACTCTTCACTTACGCACGCTGTTCTTGAGCTTGAAAGATTAATCAAAATACAATCAAATCCGTTAATATTTGTTCGCTTTGAAGTCACTTTTTGATTTACAGAAACACCGTTAGGAATTCTTGTTGTTACAGAACCCCCGTTTCTCCAATTCAAAAGAGGATTAATCGGATTTCTTTGCTGAATATCATTTTCGTTAAAATTAAAACTTTTCACACTCTTAGAATCAGAGCTGTAAGAATAAAACTTTTTACCATTATACAAAAACGTGTAACCCCCTTTTGAATTTATATATTCAGTGCGCCATTTTTTATCCGCAAAATAAGATTTAAAAGGCAGTTTTTCACCCCCTACAATCATATCCCCTTCTATCACATACCCTTTATCACTTCTGAAATACAATATCAACATGATAATTGCAGCCAAAATCAAAAAATATCTTTTCATTAACTATTGCCTTTTGTTATAATAAATCAGCTCTTTTTCAGTATCCAAAGCTTTTCCGCCCTTATTAAACAGCTTAATTTTAAGCCCTAATTTTGCAAGCCTGTATTTTAAACTAACCCCGAGAACTTCCAGCCCGTATTTGCAGGAACGGAGAAAGTTAATTGACGAAGCTTCTGCAAAATATTTTGTCGGACAAGAAATTTCTCCAATTTTGTAACCATTAAAAAGAATAAGCGCTAGCATTTCATTATCGAAAATAAAATCATCGCTGCAATCTTCAAGCGGAAGTCTTTCAAGAATTTCTCTTGTAAATCCTCTAAAACCTGTATGATATTCTGAAAGCTTTTCACCAATCAAAACATTTTCAAACTCTGTTAAAAACCTATTTGAAATAAACTTATACATAGGCATGCCGCCTTTTAAAGCAGAGTTTCCAAGCATTCTAGAAGCAATAACAGCATCGTATTCGCCAAAAGCCATCATAGAAGCAATAGCAGGAAGAAGCTTCGGAGTATACTGATAATCCGGATGAAGCATTATTACAATATCAGCCCCTGCTCTTAAAGCCGCTCTATAACAAGATTTCTGGTTTCCGCCGTAACCTTTATTTTTCTCATGCACTATTGTTGTAATGTTTAAATCTTTTGCAATTTCTTTGGTATTATCCGAAGAGAAATCGTCGACAAGAATAATCTCGTCGACGAAATTTTGATAAATCTCATTATAAGTTTTTTCTAAAGTTTTTTCTGCATTATAAGCAGGCATTATAATTACAACTTTTTTATTATTAATCATACCTTATATTCCGGGTTTTACCACCCAGCCTGCTAACTTTCTGCAACTTCTTCCTTTTCTTCAGCATTTCTGATAGAAGACTTGTCAGAAGAAAGGGCTTTGTCTTTAAACTTTTGAACCTGTCTTGACAATTTGTCAGCTAACAAATCGATGCTTGCATACATAGATTCAGCAGCTTCTTCACAATGAACAACACCAGTATTCATTTTGCAAGACACTTCTGCAACGTGTTTGCCAGTTGCTGCCGGATTTTTGATTACAGAAAGAACTACATCAATGCCGGTAATCTGATCATAATGATTAGCTACTTTACCGATTTTTTCTTTCACATAAGCTTTGATAGCATCTGTAATCTCAATGTTTTTACCGTTTACGTGTATATGCATTTACACCTCCTAATGTACTACTTTTTTATTGTACACTATTTTTACAAATTTTTAAAGTGGTTTTTATTCTTACTCTAAAATCTGAGGCATTTCAACATTTGGTGCACCAATTGTTCTGACAAGCTCAAGAACAGCAGCTTTCATCTGGCATTTCTGCGCAGCAGCGCTGAAAAAATCACTGTAAAAACAACCTTCGCAAACACAACCGCGTTTATAACATTCTAAAGCCGTAGGCGTCCATCTTTTTACGGCAATAGCTCTCCCCATATCACGACTCTTAAACACTTATTCCTCCCGAATATAAATTTGTGATTTTATCTATTTAAAAGGGACTCTCGCTCCCTTGCATATTTTAATTATATAGACTCAGAAAGCTTTTACAACCCATAAAACTATAAATGTAACGATTTCTTAAAGAAGTTGCAAAGCCACAATCTTGCTGGCACTTGCTTTTTAAACCCATGCTCAGCCCCTGCTGCTGCATGGTTACAGCGATTTAAATCATGAAAACGCATGCCATGACCATGTTTGCATGCTATTTAGAATTAGTAAAGAATTGTAACGAAATTTGCATGGGCTTATAATATTGTAATTTAGCCTTGATGATTTACAATATAAGTGTAAAAATAACACTTCGAAAATTTGAAAAATCCAAAAATGATAAATTTTTGAGATTTTTCAGATTTGAGGTTAGGTGTGTGAGGCGCCGATTGTGCGCGAGACAGCTCACAATCGGCGCCGAAACCGTACCACTAGACAAAATATAATATAGGGAATGGAATTATGACAGTTAAAAATATACGTAACATAGCGATAATTGCTCACGTTGACCACGGCAAAACAACACTTGTAGACTGTATGCTGAAACAAAGCGGAGCTTTTAGAGAAAACCAGCAAGTTCAGGAGCGTGTTCTTGACAGCAATGATTTAGAAAGAGAAAGAGGCATCACAATTCTTTCTAAAAACATTTCAATTGATTATAAAGGAACAAAAATTAATGTTGTTGACACACCGGGTCACGCAGACTTCGGCGGTGAAGTTGAACGTGTATTAGGAATGGTAGACGGTGCGCTTTTAATCGTAGATGCAGCCGAAGGTCCGATGCCTCAAACAAGGTTTGTACTTTCTAAAGCACTTGAGCTTGGTATCAAAATAATTGTAGTTATCAACAAAATCGACAAACCTGCAGGCGACCCTGACGGAACTTTAGACAAAGTTTTCGACCTGTTTACAGAACTTACAGACAGAGAAGACCTAATCGACTTCCCTTACATATATGCAAGCTCATTAAACGGTTTTGCAATCAAACATCTTGATGATGAAAAGAAAGACATGGTTCCGCTCCTTGACTGTATTTTAGCAAATATTCAAGAGCCTTCCGGCGACTCTAATAAACCGTTCCAATTCAGAGCAACAACTCTTGATTACAACGAATACGTAGGAAGAATTGTAATCGGTCGTGTGGTAAACGGTGTAATACATTCACAAGACCAAGTTGCTTGGATTAACGCAGAAGGCAAAGTCAGCCGCGGTAAAATCACTAAGCTTTTCGGGTTCAAAGACCTTGGCAGAGTTGAAATTGATTCTGCGGAAGCAGGTGATATTGTAGGTATTGCAGGTTTTCCTGATATTCAGATTGGTGAAACTTTATGCGACCCAAACAATGTTGAAGCTTTGCCATTGATTAAGGTTGACGAACCTACATTACAAATGAATTTTTCTGTAAATGACAGCCCGTTTGCAGGTCAAGAAGGCAAGTTTGTAACTTCAAGGCAGCTTAGAAAAAGACTTTACGACGAGCTTGAAAAGAACGTAAGCTTAAGAGTTGAAGACACAGATTCTACTGATTGCTTTAAAGTAAGCGGCAGAGGCGAGCTTCACCTCGGCGTTTTAATCGAAACAATGAGAAGAGAAGGTTACGAATTCCAAGTTTCTAAGCCGGAAGTTATTTACAAAGGTGAAGGCGAAAATCTTCAAGAACCATTTGAAAACTTGCTTATTGATGTTCCGGAAGAATATGCAGGCTCTTGTATTGACAGGCTTTCAGGAAGAAAAGCTACAATGCTTGAAATGCAAAACAACAATAACAGAACCAGTATGAAGTTTTCAATCCCTGCAAGAGGCTTAATCGGTTTCCGCACAGAATTCATACGTATGACCCGCGGAGAAGGCATTATGTACCACACATTTGATGAGTACAAACCATTTGCCGGAGATATTCCAAAACAAAGAAGCGGCTCAATCCTTGCTCATGAACAGGGAGAAGCAATTCCTTACGCTCTTGCCCAGTTTGAAGACAGAGGCGTATTCTTTGTAACACCAAAAACAAAAGTTTACCGCGGAATGATAATCGGTGAAGGCAACAGACCGCAAGATATTGTTGTAAACATTTGCAAAACAAAGAAATTAACTAATATGAGAAGCGCAACAGCTGATGTAATGGTAACTTTACAAGCGCATAAAGAACTTTCGCTCGAAGACTGCCTTGAATACATCAGCGACGATGAGCTTGTCGAAATTACTCCTGAAAATATCAGAATGAGAAAACAAGATTTGGTTAAATTTAAGAGTATTTAGTTTAGCGATTTAACCAAGGGCGGAACTGCTGGCAGTTCCGCCCTTGGTTTTTTATTTAAAAAAATCAGGATGAGTCACAGTTAATACATCAGTTTCAATATCATCCATATCATTCCATATTTTTTTGTGATTTGAAAGAAGAATTTCAAACGCCGGAAGCAATGTTTGTATTGAGTCATTATACTCTGCACCGGCGAGACAATATCCCTGCATGAGCTCCATTAAACATCCATTCGTAAACATCAGCTGTGTAATTTCATCAATTTTCATTCCTGTATTAAGCATGGTTTTTCTCCTTCTGGACAAATAGGTCAATATATATTATCAATATTATGGAAAAATAGTACATATGTCAAGATTAAATTATTTAGGTAACAATATTAAAAAGTACCGCGAAGCTAAAGGATTAACTCAAATAGCTTTAGCCGTAAGACTTGAGCTATCATATGAATATATTTGTCGAGTTGAGAGAGGACAAAAATGTATGAGCTTGCGCAAATTATTTGAGTTGGCAGATATTCTAGAAGTAGATTTTTGTAAACTGATGGATTTTAAATAAAAGGGGAGTACCCAAAACCCAACTCCTACACACGAGTACTAGAGAAAAAGCTAGGAAGGAGGGTTAAGACTGTGATTAACAAAATAATAATGCTACTAATTGTAGCAACGCTATTCATAGTAGCACTAAAAGTTAATTGATAGGGGGTACTAAGCGAAGTCCTAAGGAAGTACCATTTTCTTAGGGCTTCCCCCTATGTATACATTATTTACGATTTTATACGATTTGTCAACAGCCCCCCACCACCAACAGAAAAAATTTGACAAACAAAAACTTCTCATTAAGAAAATATCGTACAAATGTACGATATTTTCTTTAAATAGTAAAGAACATCAAAGAATTTCCGATATTATTAAAGGAAGGATGGTTTATATTGTTTAACACAATGAATACAGTGCGCCCGCGCCCTTATCCTCAAAGGGGAACAGGCAATTATAATGCAGGAAACGACGGTACTGACAAAGACGGTCATAACAGCAATGCGCAAGACCAGCAGCAGCAACGCCAAAACCAGCAGACAATTGCACGCGGAAGAGCAGAAGATATTCATCAAGGCCAGCCAATACGTCAGGCAATTTATTCACCAGCTTCAAACGCTTATCCGGCAGCTTATCCGCAAAAGCAGAGTTATCAAGTTCAAACCCCGCCTCCAATAAGATATGAAGGGCATCAAATTAACCCGATGCAGTATCAGGCTGCGCAGGCAGGATACCAGCCAATCGGAAATTCTGCTGCAGCTCAGCCGGCGGCACAGCCGCAAAGAAGCAATAGAGTTAATATTGCTCAGATTTTAAAAGATTTTAGAAACACAATCAAAGCTATCGCCACTCCCGCTGAAATAGAAGAACAAGTCGAGCGTTATCTTCAAATCGTCGAGCAGCAAGTAAGAGAGCCTCAGCCTCAGGTTAATTTAATCCAGAGCAACTTAAAAATAGCTGCTTCAATGCTTGACAAATACATTTCCGACACTTTGAACAAAGACTCAAAAGTTGTTCAAAATTGGCTTGATGCTTTGTTTTTACAAAAAATCAACTACAGCTACAACGAAGCTGAAATCAATCCGAACTTCCTTGTAAAATTCCCTGAAAACAGAGAAGCTGAAAAGCAGCAGCCTTCATCTGAGCCTGAACAAAAAGCCGCTGAAATAGTTCAAGAAGAAGTTCAGCCTGTAATTGAAGCTTCTCAAGAAGAAGTTATCGAATTTGAGCCTGAAGAACTTACTTTAGAAGAAGAATTTGTTCAGGCTCAGAAAACAATATCTAAAAAACCAAATATAACCATCGTTCCACAAGACACTAAATTAAAATCTTTATTTGTTGAAGCCAAAAAACAAGCTTTTTCAAACAACCCGCAGCGTGCAATGCAAATGTTTAAAGAAGCTTTTTCAAGAGCTTCTGAGCTTAATGACAAAGAGACCCAGTCGAGAATTTGCCTTGAAATCGGTAAAATTTACGACGATAATGACCATTTTGCTCAAGCACTTAACAGCTACAACAAGTCATTGCAGTACACTACAGACGTAAACGTAAAATCAAGAGCGCATTTTTCTATGGCTCAGATTTACGATGACGTGAACGAAGTTGGACCAGCACTAAATCATTACATGACATCAATTTCTTACGCAGGAAAATCCGATGACTTAATCGGACAGTCTGATTCCTTAACAAGAATGGCGAATATTTTCACAGACAAATACGATGAAGGTGCGTTCGATTATTATGATGTTGCAAAAAAACTTATCGAACAGACAGCTGACAGCTCAATGAAAGGTTACGTTTTAAGCAGTACAGCAGACGCATGCGTTCAGTTTAAGAAGAACGACAAAGCTTTAAAATATTATGCAGAAGCTGTTAAAAATTATGAGCAGTCAGGTTCAAGAGAAGAAATTGCACAAAACTACAAATCAGCAGCAGAAATTATGTTAAGCTTCAACAGCCCAAACAAAGCAAAATCTTTGCTTAAGAAAGCTTTAGTAAATGCTGTTAAAACAAAAAACGAAGATTTGATTTCAGAAATTAACAATTTATTAGCATCAACAGGAAGTTAACCTTCTTTTCCTGCTCCGCTCATCGGGTTATTGATTAAATATTTTCTACCCAGCACAAAAATAAAAATTACAGGAATAGAGCAGATGCAAGAACATGCCATAAGCTCTCCCCAAAGAGTAACTTCCCGAAACGAGCTTTTAAATATCGTTAACCCGACTGCTAAAGTACGCATGCTTTCCGTATTTGTAACAATAAGAGGCCACATAAAACTATTCCAGGCAGTTACAAAAGTAAATATGCTTAAAGTCGCTATTGCAGGTAAAGCACAAGGAAGAGCGATTTTGAAGAATGTCTGAAAAACATTACAGCCGTCCAGCTTAGAAGCATCTTCTAAATCTTTTACAAAGCTTAAAAAATACTGCCTCATCATAAACACGCCAAATCCGCCGAAAACTCCCGGAATAATCAAAGCTTCATACGTATTTATCCATCCAAGTTTACTCATAAGATAAAACAAAGGAACAATATTAACCTGAGGAGGAATCATCATGGTAAGAATAAATATAAAGAACAGAACATCTTTACCTTTAAACTCCATCCTTGCAAACCCGTAACCAGCAAGAGCTGAGATGATTACCTGGCCGATAGTTGTAAAAAGGGCAGTAATCAAGCTGTTTAAAAAATATTTTGCAACTGGTATGGAAGCGAAAACATTTTTATAAGCACAAAAAGAAAGATTAACATTCTTATAATCCGTAAAAATGTTTTCGCTTCCACTTAAAGAAATTAAAAACATCATAAAAAACGGAATTATCATAGAAAAAGCTAAAAAAATTAAAACTGAAAGCAAAAAAAATTTTTTCATACTTTTATTTTAGTATAAATAATATGAAATACAGCAGAACAATTACAGATAAATTTTTAAACTCATCTTTTCTGGCATCTTCTCTTTTTGTTACAAGCGGATGCCATAAAACTTATAAAGATTATAAAAATGCGCCTAATGAATACAAAGACAAATTTCTTGTAAAAGATTGTTTAATTTTATCCGGCGCTGCACTTGGTATGCTTGGTTATCACAGCGCTTCAAATAAATTGTATAAACCTTCAAACTTAATTTTAAAAGACTTTTTATCCGGAATATTGGCGAGCGCTTCGGGAATTTTAGGTGCTTTAGCCATGGATTGCCTTTATTCAAAATGCAATAAAGACGAGCTGGAATACAAACCTGTTCATAACGAAAAAAACAAAATGTCTGCATTCTTAGACGAAAATCTAGCAAAAGTTACTGACAAAGATACACGCAGTGCATTGTATTCAAGTGTTTCTGATCTGCCGATAATTTCATCCGGCATGCTTGGAGCAAATGCAATCGAAATTGCTCAAAATAAAAAGTTCAGCCAAAAACTTAAACATTCCACCGGTTACCTTGTAAATGATACTTTGATTCCTTTAATCTTTCTTTCTGTGTCAAGCGCACTTACAAAAAACTTAAAACCGATAATTAGAATTCCTGCAGTATTCCTATCACTATTTACAGGAACACTTGTTACAAGAAAAATCTTTGATAAAATTTCAAAATAAAAAAGACTTGTATTATTACAAGTCTTTTTTAAATGGTCGGGATGACACGATTCGAACGTGCGACCCCCTCGTCCCAAGCGAGGTGCGCTACCAAACTGCGCTACATCCCGGTCGCAAAGTGTATAATAATATTAACCAAAACAAAAAAAGAAATCAAGTGTTTTTATTTAAAAATTTAACCCTTTGATGTATAATAGCCATGCTATGACAAATCTTTTACAGGTAAAAACATCAGCATCAGCACTTGTAGAAACTCTCAAAAAGCTAGGAGTTGACAGTATTTTCGGCTATCCGGGCGCTTCTGTTTTAAGTATCTACAATGAACTTTTTAATACTCAAGAAATAAAACATTACCTTGTAAGGCATGAACAAGCAGCAGTTCACGCTGCAGAAGGATATGCAAGAGTAAGCGGAAAAACAGGTGTAGTACTTGTAACTTCAGGCCCTGGTTTTACTAACACAGTAACAGGTATAGCAAACGCTTATGCAGACTCAACTCCTCTTGTAGTTCTTGCTGGAGACGTAACTTCTGAAAACAAAGAAGGCAAGATATTCCAAAACGTAGACATAACATCAATCGCAAAATCTTGCTGTAAAAAAACTTATACTGTATCTCAAAATGACGACATTGCGCAAGTTATTACAAAAGCTTTTAAAGAAGCGCAAACAGGTGTAAAAGGCCCTGTTGTTGTTGCTCTTCCAAGAAACATCCTTGAAAATAATTATTCGCCGAAAGATAAAACAAATTTCGAACAAATTGAAATTATACCAGACTTAACAGAACAAGCCTCAAGCTTGCAAAAACTAATAAATACTTCGCAAAATCCGCTTCTTTTAATCGGCGGAGGATGTTTAGATGCAGCAGAAGAAATCGAAAAATTTGTATCCGAATTCCAGCTCCCTGTTGTTTCAACGCTTATGGGGATTGGGATTTATCCATCTGAAAATAACATGTATCTTGGAATGATTGGATTAAATGGAGTCAACTCCGCAAACAATGCGCTTAGTAAATGCGACTTACTAATAGCTCTAGGCACAGCGTTTTCCGATCGTTCTACCTGCAAAAAGAATGACTTCGCATCAAACTGTAAAGTTGTCTCAGTCAACATTTCACATTCGCAAAAAAATGCAGACTTAGAAATAATTTCAGACGTAAAAATATTCTTAAACGAATTACTTCAAAACAAAAAACAAGCTGAAGCAAATAAAAAATGGCACGCGCATCTTGACGCTCTTAAAGATGATTCAGCAGACGAAACCGAAAGCTTTGAATGCCTCCATTCTTCTTTCGTACTCAAAACAATTTCAGAATATACAAAATCTTATGAACCGGTTGTTGTCACTGATGTCGGCCAGCACCAAATGCTTACAGCTCAGTTTTTTAACTTCAACAAACCAAGAAAATTCATAACTTCAGGCGGACTTGGAACAATGGGATTTGGACTGCCAGCTTCAATCGGAGCACATATAGCAAACCCAGGCAGCTTAATCTTAAATATCACTGGAGACGGCTCATTTCAAATGAACCTGCAAGAACTTGCAACCTGCAGAGAACATCATATTCCTGTAAAAATTATTATCATGAATAACAGCTACTTAGGAATGGTTCGCCAGCTGCAAGAAAAAATCTACAATAATCAATACCAAGTTGAAATGATTAACCCTGATTTTACTAAAATTGCAGAAGCATACGACTTATTCGCAATACGAGTTAATAGAAAAGCCGAGCTTATACCTGCACTGGAAAAAGCTATCCACCATCAAGGAACAGCAATCATAGACATAATTATTGATTCTTTTGAAAATATTTAACGCCTTCGTGCCCTGTAATATCTATTAAACCACGAGTTAACCGCGTTACCAAAGTAAAAAGGCGGCAAACGCATAAATGCGTTTGCCGCCTTAATCATAAATCCCTTTTTCCTTTTCCCAGCTTGTGCTTTAATCCAAAAGCGCTTCCAAAATCGCAGCATTCTTTCCAGCCATTGTATTAGCTTTTACTCTGCTTTTGTACATATAGCTTCTCAATGCCTCACGAATAAGCTCAGAACGTGTTCTGTTTTCGCCTTCTGCTACCTGATCGATTCTGTCCAAAAATTCTTCGGGCATTGAAATTAGTACTCTTGCCATATATTTCTCCTTTACTTTTTAATGACTAGTGATATCCTGTATATATAATAAGTTCCAGAGAAAGAAAAAATTGCCTTTTTAAAAGCAAATATTAAGAAATATTAACAAACATCCCTATCATTAAATAATGACAGGGATGTTTAAAAATCATATTAACACATGTATTAATACATAATTGTTAAAACTTCATCCGGATTCAAGCTAGAATCGTTAGTTGTATTAGGAACAAAAATGTATTTTGCTTCGTCAACTAATTCGTAGCAAACCCCGAAAGCACCGCTTGTAGTAAGCTTAACAACATTGTAAACAGATTTACCAACAGTGATAAAGCTGCTTCCTACGCTCTTAAGTCCTTTAAGCGGGTGAAGAGAAGCTGTATCAGCAAAAGCATCTGACCAGTTATCACCATATTCTTCAACACTGTTAGAAATTACTTCTGCAGCTGAAGCAGCTGTTCTGCCAGCTACACCTGCTGTTCTGCCAACGATTGAGAATGGAGCTCCAAGAACTCTTGATACTACGTTAGGGTTTTTCTTAACGTCAACTGATGCACAAGAAATCTGTTTAGGGAATTTTGCACAATTGTCGCCATTTTTAATTGTATCAAATTCAACTTCTACATAACCAGGGTTCTTAACTCCAGGTCTTGAAACAGAAGCTACATGACCTTTTACTGTTGAGCCGGCAGGGTAGCAAACTCCGCCTACAATTGCATCTTCAACAGTTTTTGCAGTAAATGTATCTCCTGAGTTTGAAGTTCTCGCACTGATTCTTTCGCTTAATTTGATTTTTAACTTAATCGGTTCATATTTAGTTGCGCAGTTTACACCGCCATTTGAAAGGTCAATTTTGAAGCTTGCTTTCATAGCGCTTAACATATAAGCAACTTGTTCTTTTGATAAATATTCGTCGTTAACGATTTTGTCTTTATCAGGAACTTTATTCAAGATATTTGAAGCAATAACTTCGTTTGCAGCACCAACTGCCCAGTTAGGAATAAACTTAACTTCTTGGCCTTCAAAAGTCGGAGTTGCAGTTCTGTCAACTGATAAATCCATCATTTTTGCGAATGTAGCAAAAACTTCTGCTTTTGTAATAGGCTGATCAGGTTTGAATGTTGCATCAGGATAGCCAATCATAACATCAGCTGTCAATGTTCTGTCAATCTGATCTTTTGCCCAGTATTCAGAAGTCACGTCTGTGTATTTATTCGGGCTTACTTTTTGAAGATTTAAGCCGTCAGCAATAATATAAGCTAGCTCAGAACGTAAAACAGGCATTTTTGGATTGAATAAGTTAGCTCTTCTTGAATCCATTTTACCTTTCATATCATTAAGAGTTTTCTTTGCACAACGTGCAATTACAACATTTTGCTTACCTTCCATAGTCTTAGCTGTGCAAGGTTTGTAAACTTTTCCGCCAACAATTGTGTTGGTATCAGTATTAACTAAAGTCTGTCCATCTGTGCCGAACATTGTAGGGTGAGCATAAGCTTGAATATCAGCTGTCTGACCTGCCATTGCAACACAAGAAGTAACACATACAGCACTAATTGCTGTTAAAATTTGTTTAGATAGTTTCATACTTCTCCTTTCTTTCTCTTTTTCATTTTACTTAAAAAATATAAATATTAATTAATTTAACTGGAGTATTTATTTTTTCTTAGGAACTAAATAAGCTTGAGGATAACAAAAATCTTCTCTAAAACCTATTCTTCTATACATTTTTAAAGCTTTGTAATTATTAGTCTCAGTAGTAACATTAACTTCCGAAAAAACCCGCTTGCCAAGCTTTGTCCAGTCAACAATAGTCTTTATTGACCTATTTAAAAGATGCTCAGAAAAACCTTTGCCCCTATGAGCTTTATCTATTGCTACAAGCGGAATATTCGCAATTTTACCTCCAGTAACGTTTGCAAACGCAAAACCTACAGGAGTATCCTTATGTAATAAAACAGAAGTAACTTCCGGCAGAAACTCGCCGTAAACTTCTTCAACAATTTTATTAATAATATCTGTTGTACCTTCAACTGACTTATAACGCGTATCATATAAAGCATCTTGAGTATCTTTAAAAGCTTCATGAATAACTCGGACTGCATCCTCTTTATAAGACGAGTCATACCCCACAACTTTGTAATCATCCGTTTTTTCTGAAAGCTTCATATTTTCTAAAACTCTTTCTGAAGAAGCGTTGCCCATTAAAAATCTCAAAACAGCAAGCCCGATATATTTAAAACCAAACTTCGCAATATCAGCAGTAAATACAGACTGGTGCCCAATCATAGGATAAGAAACAACCTTTGACTGACGCTCATTAATAGTAAATTCTAAAAACTTTTCTATTAAAAGCTTAACTTTTGCAACTTCATCTTCTGTTCCAAGACAATGAATTAAATTCAGCTCAACCCCTTCTGAAATAGAAGTTGTGTAAACAAGAAATGCAGTAGGAATGTCATTTTCTTTCAATACAATGCACTGCATATAATTTTTTTCCACAGCATCAACAAACTCTTCATAAGAAAGAGGCTCAAGCTCAAATTTATACTCGCTCACTGCCTTTGCTCTAAAATCGTTGTAAACGCCGGCAAAGAATTTTGAGATATTTGAGTTTAACAGTTCTACTTCGTATATTGTTTCTGCCATAAAAAGATTTCCTTTACATTATATGGTGCATTTTTTCGCGTTTTGTATTGATATAACGCTCATTGTACTTATTAACTTCAGATTTCAAGTTAATATTTTCATGAATAGTAAGTCCATAACCTTTCAGCCCGATGATTTTTTTAGGATTATTTGTAATCAGATTGAAATTGTTAAACCCTAAATCAAGAATAATCTGCGCCCCAACTCCGTAATTTCTCAAATCCGGCGCAAAACCCAGAGAAACATTAGCTTCAACCGTATCTTGACCTTGTTCTTGAAGCTTGTACGTTTTAAGCTTATTAATTAAGCCTATCCCTCTGCCTTCATGGTCGCGAAGATAAATCAAAGCGCCTTTTCCATGCTCGTTAATCATTTCAAGAGCATTATGAAGCTGCCAATTACAATCGCATTTAAGGCTGTGGAAAATATCACCGGTCAAACATTCGCTATGAACGCGAATTAGCGGAATTTTATCACTTCCGTCATCTTTAACAAGCGCAACATGCTCACATTTTGTCGTTACATCAACGTATCCGAAAATGTTAAAATCTCCAAACTGAGTCGGGAGAAACACTTCAACTTCTCTGTTCACAAATCTTTCGCGCTTTATTCTATACGCAATCAAATCCTGTACTGTGATAAATTTTAGATTGTGTTTTTCTGCAAATTCGTACAAATCGTCTCTGCGAGCCATTTCACCATTTTCTTTCATGATTTCGCACATCACTCCGGCTTCTCTATGACCGCAAATTCGCGCTAAATCAACAACAGCTTCAGTGTGCCCGCAGCGTTTTAAGACTCCGCCTTTTCTTGATACACACGGAAAAAGATGCCCCGGCCTGCGAAGATCAGAAGGCTGAGCATCAGGAGCAACAGCAACTTCTATTGTTTTTGCTCTGTCAAACGCTGAGACTCCAGTTGTTACACCGTATTTAGGATGAGCATCAATACTTAGAGAAAAAGCTGTCTGCATACTTTCAGTGTTTTTTTCAACCATCTGAGGTAAATCAAGCTGCTGAGCAATCTCGTCCGAAATTGCAAGGCACACAATCCCGCGGCATTCTTTTGTAATAAAATTTATAAGCTCCGGAGTAACAAACTGAGCAGAACAAATCAAATCACCTTCATTTTCCCTATCTTCGTCATCTGCAACAATGATAGGCCTGCCTGATTTAAAATCCTCTAATGCTTCTTCTATTGTATTAAATTGATTTGCCATTCTAACAAAAACCGTTTCTCTGTAGAAAATCCATATCTACACTTGACTTATTATCTCTCGTTGATAAAAATTTTTCAACATATTTTGCTATGATATCGCACTCTATATTCACATAATCTCCAGTCCTTAACTCTGAAAGATTTGTTGACTCATAAGTATGCGGAATTACAGCAATTTTGATTCTTCTTCCTTGTGCCTCTGCAATAGTTAAACTTATTCCGTTAACTGTGATTGAGCCTTTTTTAATGACATATCTTGCTTCATCATCCAAAAGCTCAATTTCGAGGTTATAAAACTCCTTGTTATTCGTTATAGAAGAAATTTTTGCAGTTCCGTCAACATGCCCTGAAACAATATGCCCGCCCAGTCTTGTATTTATACAGTTCTTACCGGCTTGCAGGTCTAACTTCCCGGCCATTTCATTTACCCCTTTTTCAAAACTCTTAGCGGCTTGTAAGCCTGCATTCCCAACCAAATCATTTACCCCCAGGGCTCGTTCAAGATTTACTCCCATGCCGGTTTTCAGCCTGCCAAAAGCCGTTACTTTAAAAGTTTCCGGTGAAACATCTGCGGTAAAAAAATTTTTTCCAAGCTTAGAGACTGTCAGACAAACACCGTTAACTGCAATACTGTCGCCTATTTTTGTATCGGTCAGCACTTTTTCACACACAATTTCAATACTGTTATGATTGATAGCTTGGATTTTGCCGGTTTCTTCTATAATTCCCGTAAACATAGGCTGATTATATCATGAATTTTCAATCATGACAACAAATTGATAGGAGATAATAAGTTCAAGTACATATATACAACCCTATGATTTATGGTATAATTTAACTTGTATGAAACGTTTTTTACGCAAATTATTTTCTAAAGTCACGCTGGTTATTTTAATCTGCCTTATTGCTTTGCTTGCTTTTTTCTATCGCGGGTGGATTGAAAAACAGGTTTTTAAAGCAAAAGGAATGTATTTGATTTACAAAGGAGATCAGGCATATTCACAAGATAACATGGCCAAAACTTTAGACTATTACAAAGAAGGATTGAAGCTTTATCCTGAGCATTACGAAGCCTGGTTTAACTTAGGAAATATTTATGCAGTGTATGAGGATTATTTCTCAGCTGTTGACGCTTACGAAAACGCAATCAAATACAACCCCAAATTCGTTATGGCTCGTATGAATCTCGGAATCGTTTACTTGGAAGATCTAGGCTTTTTTGACGAAGCAATTGAACAGTTCAATACAGTAGCAGAGCTTAAGCTTTTCAAGCTTTGGATACCATTTGTTTTCAGCAACATAAAAAGCGTAAAAGCAAATAGAGGGCTCGCTTACTATAACAAAGGAGTTGCTTTCAAACAGAAAGCAATGTACCTTCCGCTCGACAAGCGCTATCTCGTATACACTTATTTAGGAGATGCAATCGAAGCGTATGAAAAATCGATAAAATTCCTTAAAAAGAATTATGATGTAAGGTATAACAAAGCAGTAGCCCACCATTTGCGCGGAGAGTTCAGAGAAGCCGGACTTGAATACTGTCAAGCAATAAACATTGAGCCAATGAAATTTGAAGCACATTACAACCTTGCAGTACTTCTGCGTCAGCTGAACAGGCATAGAGATTCAATAAACGAACTGCACAAAGCTGCTATTTTAATTCTGGAAGAACCGGATTCTTCCACTTTGGAATCAACTTATATATTCAATCTGCTAAATGACGCAACAAGAAAATTTATTACAAGTGATGAGTATTACACTCAAAAGCTTACCGACGAACCGCTTGGAAACGTAAGCTATACTTATGTTAACGGCAGAATCGTAGCAGATGAAGAGCTTGACAAAGCCATCTTAAAGAATTTTAAAACCTGCGCAGGATTAGACTATTTCAAGGAATATACCGAAGAGGAGGAAGAATGGTAGTTAATCATCTTCAATTTCTAACAAAAATTTCATGCCTGCTTACACGCGAAATCGATACTTGCGAGCTTGAAAGTGCTATAAAATCTGCTTTGCAGGAACATGCAGCCGTAAACAAATTTTCAATATATGTTTTTGATAATGTTACAAACACAATTAGAAGCTGTGATTCAAGCTGGAGCGTTATACCAGATGATTCAGAAGTGTATAAAGCTTACAAAGATATTCAGGGCGAAGATTTTGTTATTAACTCAAAAGCGTATAAAATTCCGGCTTCTGCTAACGGTATAAGCTTCAAAATCCAATCGCTTTTTCTGCCGATTACTAATGGTATTATTGAAATGGAATTTGAAGAAAACACCGCAATTGATATTGATTTTCTTGTTTTAATGAAAATTCTTGAATCTCAAATTTCTTTGAAACTTCAAAATATTGTATTAAGCGAACAGTCGAAAATTAACGTAGAGTTTCACGATTCAATGAAAAATATTGCAAAAATCATTGAAACCCAGTATGAACTTAACTATATCGTGCCTTTAATCGGCGAAATGCTTGACAGGTTTATTTCTGACCATTTGATTTATGTATTTTTAAGGCAAGGTGAAGAATATAGTCTTGTATGGCCAAAAGCGTGCAAAGATGAGAGAATTTATGAAGCTTTAAAACAGCTTACGCCTGAGACGGAGTACATTCTTACAAATAACGATAAAATCGGAGCTTTTCCTTTAACATCAGAAGGCGAAATCACCGGCTGTATTGTTGCCAGAAGCACGTTAGATAAATTGTCAAAACGCGATATTAGTTATTTAGAACAGCTTACAAGGCAGTCAGCAATTACGATTAACAGAGCAAATACGTATTCAAAAGTACTTCAATACGCAACTTTAGACGCATTAACTAATTTAAACAACAGGCGTCAATTTGAAATCAGGCTTAAGCAGGAAATTGCAACCACAAAACGTCAGAAAAATCCGCTTTGCGCAATGATGATTGATATTGACTTTTTCAAGAAAGTTAATGACACCTACGGACATGCAAGCGGAGACGAAGTTTTGCGGACAATTGCTTCAATAATCAAAGCTCAGCTTCGTGAATCTGATATTCCTGCAAGGTATGGCGGAGAAGAATTTGCTGTGCTTCTGCCTTACACTCATATCGAAGAAGCTCAAATCGTCGGAGAGCGTCTTAGAAAAGCGGTTGAAGAGGCTTCTATTCAGCTTGACAAATTAAATATCAATGTCACAATAAGCATGGGTTTAGCAGAGCTGACGCCTGATTTGAGCGGGGAAGAGCTGTTTAAACTTGCAGACAAAGCGTTATATGAAGCAAAAGAAACTGGAAGGAACAGGGTATGTATCAGCAAAAATGCGTAACTTTAGAAGACACAAAAGCACTTGCTTATAAATTTGCAAATCTTGTTAAAGACGAAGGATGTTTTGTGAATTTATTTGGAGAAATCGGAGCCGGCAAAACTGCGTTTGTAAAACTAGTTGCTGAAGCTTTAGGAATAAAAGAAAAAGTTACAAGCCCGAGTTTTGTAATTTTAAACGAATATCACAGCGCTTCTATTCCTGTTTATCATTTTGATTTATACAGGCTTGAAAACGCAGGAATAAAAACAATTACAGATGAGCTTAGAGAATATTCTACCGGCAAAAAAATAACTTTTGTTGAATGGGCAGAATTTTCTCAAGGCGAGCTTCCGTTTGAAAGAATCGAAATCAATGTAACTTATGATGATGATGACAGCAGGATTTATGATTTTATTTCCATAGGAGAAAAGAACCAAAAGATAATAGAAGGGTTGGAAAAATGATAGTATTAGCTTTTGACACCTGTCTTGATAAAACATATATAGCGCTTAGCAAAGATAACGAAATTATCGGAAGTGAAACAATTCTCTCCGACGGAAAGAATTATCACTCCGCTTATTTGATTTCTACAATTGTAAGTCTTTTGAAAAAAGCCGGACTTACACCTAAGGATATAGATTTAATTGCAACAGACATCGGACCCGGAAGTTTTACCGGAATAAGAGCCTGCACAACAGCAGCCCGTGTTCTTGCCCAGCAGCTTGATATCAAGGTCAAAGGAATTTCTTCACTCGAAATCCTTTCAAAGATTTTAAACGGAGATGATTTAGTTTGTCTGGATGCAAGAAAGAACAAAGCTTATGTTTATGACGGAAAAATCCTGGGCGCGATTGATTTGGAAGAAGTTGATAAAATCGTCTCAGGCAGACGCGTTATAACTGATGACAGCTTATTGGAAAGATTAAGAGCTCACGCTTCTGATGCGATTTCTTATCAGCAGGGCGATTATCCGCTGGGAAGAATTTGCGCCGAAATCGCGCAAGTTAAAGAAAGCGATAGCTGGAGAAACCTCAAACCTTTATATATTCAGCCTCCGCCAGTGCTGCGCACGTAGACATTCTGCCGAGCCGCATTCCATAAAATTACAAGCCGGAATAAATATTAAAAGCGGCTCGCAAATTTGAACTACAAAACAGAAGGAACCGACCATGTTAGAAAAAAAACGAATACTTATAGTTGACGATGACGCAGAAATTAGAGATTTGCTTGAGTTTGACATTTCTTCAAGCGGTTATTTTGTTGATACGGCTTCAGACGGCATGGAAGGGCTTAACAAAGCTTTAAACAACAAATACGACTTAATTTTACTTGATGTAATGATGCCGAAAATGAACGGGTTTGATGTCTGCAAAAATATCCGTCAAGCAAAAATCAATGTTCCGATACTTATGCTTACAGCAAAAGGCACAATCGGAGATAAGACAAGCGGTTTTGACAGCGGAGCTGATGATTACCTTGTAAAACCTTTTGATATTCAAGAAGTACTTTTAAGAATTCGAGTTCTTCTAAGGCGCTCTCAGCCCCAGGAAGAGACAATTATGTCAAACGAAATTCTTCAGGCAGGAGAAATAGAAATTCTGCCGGATACTTTAGAAACCATCGTTCTCAATAAAAGAATGAAACTTACTCCGACGGAGTTTGAAATTTTGTATTGTTTAATCCAGCATTTCAACAAGCCTGTAACTCTAGCAACACTGCTTGAAGAGGTCTGGGGTTATTCAAGCGATGAAGACGTAAGAATGTTAAGAGTCCACGTCGGAGCATTAAGAAACAAGATAGAACCGGATTCTAAAAATCCGAAGTACTTGCACACGGTTACAAATGTAGGGTATAAGTTAACTCCGTTTGGGGGGTAAAGGGGTAAATGTAAGGGGTAAATGTAAGAAAGTAGGTTGGGTGAAATCCAACAATGGTAAAAAACATGGCACAATTTTTTAGCAAACGCAGATTAAAAATAGCAGAACAGATTATTATCGTAATCTTTTTTGCAGTGCTTATTCCGATGACTGTGAGCGGATTTATCATAAACAATATTAACCAGCAGTCAAACAGAGCACAGCTTCGCTCTACTGCAATTATGGTTGCAAATATTGTTTCTAATGAAATTGACGGGTTAGACAGCTCAAATAACGATGAACTTGCTCAAATTGGAAAAACAAAATTATTCAAAACCTTAAGCAGCAACAAACGCCAGATTTATATACTTTCAGGTGATGAACTTATTGCTTCGCGTAATTATTCTGAAGCAGATTACAAAAACTGTGTTGCTGAGCTTCCAAATCAACTTACAAAAGATAAAGCAACCATTTACGGCGGAGTAAAAAACCAGCCGACTGTTTATTTAAAAAAGACAAATCCTGACATAACAATCATAGTTAACACAACAGAAGATGCGACCCGCCTTGCAATTGACCATAACCGTGATAAAATCATACTTTCAATCATCATTACAATGCTCACAGTATTCTTTGTAGTCGGATTATACACATATTACCTATATATCAATATTCGTCAGCTTTTCAAGGCAATAATTGCGATATCAAAAGGAAACTACGAACGCAGAATAAGGATGTTAACCAATATTTTCACGCCTTTCGAGCTTGTTTTCCTTGGAAACGAGTTCAACAGAATGGTTAACCAGATTCACAAGTCTTATATTCAGCTCAAGAAGAAGAATAGAGAGCTTAAGCAAGTGAACGAATTTCGTTCAAACATGATTGACACAGTAAGCCATGAATTTAGAACTCCGCTTACAAGCATTCTGGGATACACTTCTAGGCTTTTAAGGCAAGATATTCAAATTGATGAAGAAACTAAGCAAAAATCACTCAAGATTATTAAAAAACAGTCCGAAAGATTAAAACGAATGATTGAAGATTTGCTTGTTATTCCTGATATTGAAGGAGCAAGGCTTAATGTTAATATAGTGAGTACTCCAGTCAGCAGCGTAATTGAAAACTCAATTATGCTTGTTAAAAACGATACAAACAAAAAAATTATTAATAACTTAGTAAACTGTGATATTGAAATTTTTGCTGACAATGACAGAGTTGAACAAGTTTTTGTTAACTTGATTGAAAACGCAATTAAGTATTCAAAAGAAGACTCTCCGATTACGCTTGATTACGAAATTACAAAAGATAAGCTTATTGTAAGCGTCAAAAACGATTATGAAGTAATTCCAAGAGAAAAGTTAAAAACTTTGTTTGACAAATTTACCAGAGTCGATGATTCAACAACACGTACTACAAGAGGTACAGGGCTTGGCTTGTTTATCGTAAAAGGGCTTATTGAAGCAATGAATGGCGAAATCAGGTTATATTCTAACAAAGAATGCGGTTTTTGTGTAAAGGTATTTTTACCGATTGCTAAAAACTTGCAAAATATGATATAATTTTGAAGGGTATTAATAATGGAAGTTCTTATGAAAAAAATTCTTATTTTAGCTGCAATTCTGCCAATTAGTGTAATAGCACAGGAAATAGTAAGCTTAGACGGACTGCATGAGCCGGAATGGAAAGACTTTGCTCCGCAGGCTTTCGCAGATGTAAACGAGCCTAAAGGTATCGGCAAATTTAATGAAACAGCTTCTTACTGGTACAAAAGAAAAGTTGAATTCGAAGAAGGAATTGTAAACTGCCGTGCAACAGAAGATCTTGACGAAAAACTGGCTTGTTATCAGCAGTTAAAAGTTAAGCAATACCAGTTAAACAGCGACTACAACGCAAGGCTTGAAGCGCAAGAACAAGCGAGAAAAGGTCCGCAGGAAATGTTTGATAAAACAGACACTATGCTTCCAATTGGCGGATATTTAAACAATTTTACAAAATTCCAGCCTAATGAAATAAGATAATTAAAATAAAAAATGTCGGGGAAGGGACTCGAACCCTCAAGGTTTCCCACATGAACCTGAATCATGCGCGTCTACCAATTTCGCCACCCCGACTTATTGGACAATTTTATCATAGTACAAAAGCTCTAAAATGTTAACTACCTATCTAAATGTTTTTTAATTTATTTATGGTTATCATAAAAATATTCACACCCTAACGGGCAAAACCTTCACCTGAAAAGGAGAAGGCAAAATATAAGGAGCTATCATGAAAATCGTTTATTTTGATGTTGAAAACTACGAAGAAAAATACCTTAAAGAAAATAACGAAAATAAATATACATATTTTTTAGAGCCTAAACCCTTAAACGACATGTGCAGCTTGAAAGAAGAATATCTTGATGCCGAAGTAATATCCGTTTTTACTACATCAAGAGTAAACAAAACTGTTTTAGAAAAATTCAAGAACCTTAAGCTTATTACTCTGCGCTCAGTCGGATTTAATCATATAGACATTGAATACTGTAAAGAACATAATATCGCAGTTGAAAATTCGCCAAATTACGGAAACATAACTGTTGCAGAGTTTGCTCTTGCACTTCTGCTTGATGTATGCAGGCGGGTTACAGTGTCATACAATGAATACAAAGCCGGGAGCGTCACTCCTGAATGTTTAATAGGATGCGAGCTGCACGGCAAAACAATCGGAATCGTAGGACTCGGTGCAATCGGTTCAGCTTTTGCAAAAATTGCAAATGGATTAAGCATGAACATTTTAGGTTATGACAAAGTTGAACGTGAAGAACTTAAACAATACGTTAAATATGTTGATTTCGAGACTCTTCTAAAAGAATCTGATTTCATCTCGATTCACGCTCCTCTTACAAAAGAAAACTATCACATGTTCGATAAAGAAAGTTTTGAAAAAATGAAGCCATCCGCAATAATTGTAAATACAGGAAGAGGTGAGCTAATAGATAACAAAGCTCTCTACGAAGCACTCTTAACAAAACAAATAGCCGGAGCAGGGCTTGACGTTCTTGAGAAAGAAGAAACTATTGCTGATTTAGACTACATTATAGGAATCAACCGGCTGGATAAAACCACACTTGAACAAACAATCATTAACTCTCAGCTATTTAAACTTTCAAACGTAATAATTACACCACACACAGCATACAATTCAATCGAAGCAATAAATCGAATATTAAAAACAACAATGAGTAATATTAACGAATTTGCTGAAGGAAATTTACAAAATTGCGTATAAATAAAGGGCGGACCGATTTCATCGGTCCGCCCTTACTCCTCATTTCAAAACTCTACTGCCCTAACGCTCCGTGGAAAGTACGAGAAATAACATCATCCTGCTGTTCTTTTGTAAGTTTAATAAAGTTCACTGCATAACCTGAAACTCTAACCGTAAGCTGAGGATATTTTTCTGGATGCGCTTGAGCATCAAGCAAAGTATCCCTGTTAAATACGTTAACGTTCAAATGGTGTCCGCCTTGTTCTACATATCCGTCTAATAAGTTGATTAAGTTTTCTTCTTGTTGTGTCGCTATCATCATTATTACTCCTATATTCTTTTTATTTACATGATTATTATAAACCATTTCAAACAACAAAGCTGTTGTTAAAACAACAGCTTTGAAAAATTTTATTACATTTTTATGAAGTTCATATTATGCCGTTCGAGATAATCCTTTAAATCACGTTTTATTTCAGGAGCTAAAATATACAACACAATGATATTTGGAACGCACAAAGCAATCATCATTGCGTCTGTAATATCGATTACCGATTTAACATTCATAGCTGAGCCGATTACAATAAATAAACAATATATTATGTTAAATGTAAGAACACGTTTTTTTCCTTCTCCTAAAAGGAATGTCCAAGCTTTCTGTCCGTAATACGCCCAGGAAATCAAAGTTGATAAAGCAAACATAACTGCGATTATTGAAAGAATAATCGGAAAGAAAGGAATTACTGATTGGAAAGCGTTTGAAGCAAGTTCAATCCCAGAAATTTCTTTTGCTGCGTGTGTGCAAGCTCCTGAGAATACGATTGCAAAAGAAGTAAATAAACATAAAACCCCTGTTAAGAATGTTTCAACAAGAGCAACAAAACCTTGTGAAACTGGTTCTTTTGTCTGAGCAGTAGCATAAACAATTGCAGCTGCACCTGTTCCAGCTTCATTCGATTGAACAGAACGTCTAAGCCCGATAATAATAGTTCCAAATATACCTCCGGCAACAGCAGTCGGATGGAAAGCTTCTTTCAAAATAAGTCCGATAGCGTGAGGAATATTTGCAAAATTAGCTAAGATAACAATTAACCCTGAAACAATATATAAAACACACATTGTAGGAGTAAGTATTGTTGTAACTTTAGCTATACTCTTAATACCGCCTACAATTACCATACCAATAAGTACCGCAATAATTAACCCGATTACCCAAGTAAATCCATGCAAGAAACTGTGCTCGCCTCCTGTAATAAACACAATCTGGTGTGCAGTCTGGTTAATTTGAATCATATTACCGCCTGTAATACCGCCTCCAATACAAAGTATTGCATACAATACTGAAAGCGGCTGACCAAGCCAGCGTAATTTTTTTCTTGTTAAACCGTGCGCAATGTAATGCATCGGGCCGCCTGATACAGAACCATCTAAGTTAAATCTTCTATATTTTACAGCAAGAGTTGCTTCAACAAATTTTATTGACATACCTAAAAGAGCACCAAAGAAAATCCAGAAAGCTGCTCCAGGACCGCCGATTGAAATAGAAATAGCTACACCTGCAATACTTCCAATTCCTATTGTGCCGGATAAAGCTGTTGCAAGAGCTTGAAATGATGAAACTTCACCAAATCCATCATGGTTTTTTTCTGCGGGCTTAGCAATTACGTCAATTGCGTGTTTAAAACCCCAAACAGAAATTCCTTTGAAATAAAAAGTAAAGAAAAATCCTGCAATTAGAACCCAAAATATAATCAAAGGAACCTGGCTGCCGCAAATCGTTATAGGGAAAAAGATTAATCTGGCGACTGCATCAGATACAGGCGCAATATGCTTATCCATAAACGCATCTACATTCATTGCGTTTGCTGACTGTAAAGTCATAAGCATTGTAAACATCATCATTAAAAATCTTTTCATAATCTTTTCCTTAAATTTAAATAATTCGACTCATGAATAATCTCTCACATTTTTTAATTGTACCAAAAACATGTCAAGCTATTACAAAATCTTTACAATAGAAAGAAAATGTAACGATTTTGTGTTAAAATTTTTCCATATTTTGAGAAGGGAATGTGATATGAAAAAAGGATTAAAAATTGCAGGTTTAACGCTTCTTAGCGGAGCTGTATTAATATATGCAGGATTTTTATTTGCTCTGCCTGACTTAATTGATTTAAAAAAATTTAAACCTGACGTACAAAAAATTGTAAAAGAACAAACAAATCTAGATATAAATTTTGAAAACGCTAAAATTATTACTACACCCCTTCTCGGCGCAGGAGTAAGCGCAGATTTAATCAGTGTAAAGCTGCCGGACGGCTCTGTTTTGTTTTCTGCTGAAAGTTTTAAAACAAGAATTTCTTTGCCAAGCCTCCTGCTTTTAACTGTAAAAGTTTCCTGCTTGGAAATTGATTCACCTTTTATCAATCTTGAAATAGAAAACGATAAAAACTTTAAAGTTGTAAAACTTGCAGAAGATTTACTAAACTCTGGAAAAGAACAAAAACTTGAAGAAGAAAAACAAGAAATTCAAACAGAAGCTGGAGGTTTTCAATTCAATCCTGAATGGATAAGAATAAAAATTCCAAAAGTTAAAATCCGTAATTATAAAGTGCTTGTAAATGATTTAAAAACAAAACATTTTCTTGAGTTAAAAGGTGAAAAATTAGCACTTGCTTATTTTAATGGCAAAACTGCTAAAATTAAGACTTTCGCACAATTTTACAGCGACGAAAATGTAAACGCTACTGCAAACATTGATATTGATACTTTCCTTCCTCCGCCGTCTGAAAAACTGGACAAAGAAGATGATCCTGCAGAAAGAATTTATATACCTTTTGTAAATCCTGTTACAATGTATAGAAACTACGATTTGAAAGCAAACTTAGATACTAAACTGCGAGTAAGAAATCACGGCGGAAATATAACATCTTACGGACATTGCAATATTGAAGGCATTACTTTAAAAGTTTCAAATTTAGAAATACCAAGAAGTTACATCAGAACAAAAACTTTTGGCAGCAATATAGATTTAGAAACTGACCTTTACCCAGTAAAAGACCAATATATCAGAGTTTTAGGCAAATTAAACTACGGCAGAAATCCAAAAATGGACATGTCTGTTAAAACCAGTAAAATTCAGTTCAACGATTTACTCATTCTATCTAAAGCTTTCTTAGAATCTCTTGGAATTCAAAACGAGCTGGGAGGAGTTAAAGCAGAAGGATATTTAAACACAGATTGTTATATTAAAACCAATTTTAAAAAACTAAAATCAAGCGGATTTATTGCTATAAAAGACGGCGGAGTAAGCGTCAGAAATGTTGGAAAAGTTTTGTCTGATGGAAACGTTGATATAAAACTTGATAACAACATTCTTGATGTTAGAAACTCAAGCGTCTTGATTGGAAACGCACCTTTATATATCGACGGAAAAATTGATGAAAAATCAATCGCCGATATTAATATTAAAGCTGATAAAATTTCACTTTCTACTTTATTTAACGCTTTTGCACCAAAAGATATCAGAGAAAACTATACCTTCAAATCCGGAGACTTTTCTATTGATTTTGGAGTTAAAGGCAAACTTAAAAAAGCAATTTCAGAACTGCAATTCGGGCTTGAAAACCTGAATATTTCAGACAAAGCTTTAAACATCAAAAACGGAAAACTTTCAGGTGAATTTTCTGCAGATGCTAAAACTTTTGCCGGAAAAATTAATAACAAAAACATGGGAGTTTATCTTTCACAAACAGGTTCAAGTATTATTCTGCCGGAATTTGAAGTAGAAATTGCAGATAATAATATATTAGTAAAAGAAAATTCTATTTTATTGAATGATAAAACAAATTTAAAATATTCAGGCAATGTAACTAATTACGCAAAACTCAAATCTTTGAATTTTATTACTGAAGGAAACATAAACACAAATGATTTGGTCAAGCTTATAGGTAAAGAGTTCAAGCCGTTTATCGACTCAAAAGGAGCTATTCCAATTAAATTAGCTTTTAATGGTAATGGCACTAGACAAACGCTTTTTGCACAGGCTCTTTGTGATAAAAATAATTATATTACACCGATAAATTTTTCTGAGCTTCAAGATACAAACACAGCTTTACAAACAGTAGTTGATTTTAAACCTAATAGGATAAAAATTAAAAAAACCGGATTATTCAAACGCTTTATTACTACTGACGACAAAGGAAATGAAATTATTTCTCTTGATGAAGTGTTAGGAATTGACGGAACAATTGCAGGAGATAGAATTAATCTTATCAAAATCACTATGCCGGAAGCGTTAAACGGAAAAGTTTACGTATTTCCTCAATCAGCTTTTGAGGTTAAAGGCAAAGCTTTTGTTCTTGGAGAAGCCGTTTCTCCAAGAGTTCGAGGCGGATTTGAAATACAAAATCTATCAATTCCGGAGCTTCTTTTGAGTTTAAACGAAGGCAGCTTAAAATTTAGAGGACACAGTGCAGATTTTACTTTGAAAGATTTGATTCTAAACGGCTCTGACTTAGGAATAAACGGAACAATCAGCTTATTGCCTTCAAGCGTTTTGAACATATCTAATCTTGATGTTAAATCAAGATATATGAACCTTGATAAGTTAATGGCTGTTTCCGAAAAAGCTCTAAAATATGTTCCGGCTGGAAACGGCAGCTCATCATCTGCTCAATCAGACATTCCTGTTTCCATCCAAAACGGCACAATTGATTTTGCAAGAATTATAACAGGAAAAATTGATGTCAGAAACACAAATGCACAAATCGCGTTAGCAAAGAATATTTTCTTTATAAGAAATTTAAGAACAAACGTTTTTGACGGCAGAGTCAGGGGAGATATTTCAATGAACCTTCTCTCAACTCTTCTTGATATCAAAGTTTCAGGTTCAGGAGTTGACGTAGAAAAAGCTCTTCTTGACGGAGCAGGAATGAAAGATACTCTTTCAGGAAAAGCTTCATTTGATACGGATATTTCGCTTCGAGGAGTAACTTACGAAGAACAAATGCAAAGCCTTAAAGGAAAAGTAAACTTTAATGTTGAAGACGGCCAATTTGGTCCGTTTGGCAAGCTTGAGAACCTTATTATTGCAGAAAATATCCGCGAGTCGCAGTTCTTTCAAACAGCATTAGGAGGTGTAATCAGCGGGCTGACAACAATTGATACAACTCATTTTTCTGAGCTTATCGGAACATTAAGTTTTAACGACGGAATTTGTTCGCTGCAGCCGATTACATCTTTAGGAAATATTTTAAGTTTGCACATTGAAGGTGATTTTGATTTACTGAGAAATTATGCTGATATGACCGTCCGCGCAAGGATGGCTTCGCTTGTTTCAAATCTTCTCGGACCTCTTGGTGCAATCAACCCAGCTAACCTTTTGAACAGCGCTGCAAGCTTGAATGTCGTAACTGCAAAAGCGTTTTCAATTTTCTGTGAAATGATTCCGCAGGAAGAAATGGATTCAATTCCAAGTTTTGCAAACAAATATGTTGATAACTCTGCAACAAAATTCCAGCTAGTTGTAAGAGGAGACGCAGCAAAACCTTTGACCCTTGTTAAATCTTTCAAATGGCTTGCCACTGAAACAGAATATCAGAATGCAGTTGACTACGTAAACTCAATTCCTGATGAAGTTGAAGGAAGCGAAGCACAAACAATAGAAGAGTTGATTAATGCAGAAGAAGCTGAAAAGAAAACAGTTAAATATAAGCTGAAACATCTTTTTGGCGATAAAGAATAAATGAAAATGCATTGATTTTATTCAATCAATTTGATACAATAAATTTGTACATTGAAATAAGAATACAGGATAAAGATTTTTACTACATTTCGCTGAATTAACTAAAAAGGGGATGATAAAACCTCCCCTCAAAAAGAAAGGAGGCATTATGATAGTATCAATCAGCGAAAAAGAACTATTACTAATCATAGTATTGGTTCTTATTTTCCAAGCTCTATAGTATAGAGCACAGGTTTGGGTATTAGCGCTACCCTTTCCTGTATTCTTATTTTAGCATACCAAACATGGCTTTTCAACATGATAAAAAAAATAATTTCCAAAACATCAATACATTCAATACTTATACTGACATCTCTTTTGTCAATATTTCCGTTTGTCTGGCTGACATCCACTTCATTTAAAGGACTTGGAGAAGATATTTTTGCATATCCTCCCAGCTTAATTCCTTCTGATTTTACCTGGACAAACTATATTGATGTTTGGGGTAAAGTCAATTTTATGGGATATTTCTGGAACAGCGTAATTGTTGCAGCTTTGACAGTAATTCTTAACCTAGTTCTCTCTTCTCTTGCTGCTTATCCTTTAGCAAGAATGAACTTTAAAGGTAAAAAATTTGTGTTCTTTTCAATCCTTGCAACCATTATGATACCGTTTCAAGCAATAATGCTTCCGGTTTATATAATAACTTTAAAACTGCATTTAATTGACAGCGTAAATAATGTAATGGGCTTTATCGGACTTGTAATGCCTTTTGCTGTCAGTGCTTTCGGGATATTTTTAATGCGCCAGGCTTTTCTTAAAGTACCTCGAGAAGTCGAAGAAGCCGCAATTGTAGACGGATGTAATGTATTTCAAATGTTTACACGTGTAGTTCTTCCAATGGTAAAGCCAACGCTTGCCGTACTCGCTGTTTTTACATTTATCGGCTCCTGGGGCGAGTTTCTCTGGCCGAGTATTATGCTTACAAAAGATTCAATGTACACACTTCCAGTAGGTATAAATAACTTACAAGGAATGTTTTCATCTAACTGGAGATTTATTGCAGCAGGTTCAATAATTTCTACTATTCCGATTATCATATTTTTCCTTGCAATGCAAAGATATTTTATCTCAGGCGAAAACGACGGTGCAGTGAAAGGTTAACGTGCTTGGTTTTCGGCATTAAACGAGCCTTCGGTCTTTACTACGTAAAGCATCTTCGCTCTCTGCCGAAATCCGCTTTTCTGTAGAAAGTTGGTAGTGTTAATCTGAGGGTGACAGGGCAGTTTTAGAAATTTTGTAGTTTTAAAATTGTCACCCGACCCAATGTGTAAAGTCTTTTTGGTAACTTTTTCTACAGAAAAAGTTACCCTTCGCTTTCAGCCGGCAGACGGTTTTTTGGGAAATACTCTTCAATTTCTTCTTGAGGTAAATTAATTGGAAGTCTGAACCCAAAAGTAGAACCTTCTCCGACTTTTGAATCAACAAAAACCTGTCCGCTGTGATGTTTTTCCACAGTAACTTTCACCAGATGCAAGCCAAGCCCTGTACCTTTTACTGTATGGGTAGCATTTTCACACCTGTAAAATCTGTCAAATACTTTCTTCTGATCTTGCTCAGAAATACCTGCACCTTGATCTTCAACACTGACTTCTATATATTCGCCGTCGCGAGAACGCTCAACTCTAACTTTGATACGTTTTCCATCAGGAGAATACTTGATTGCATTTGATAAAATATTCATAAACGCACGGGAAATACTGTCAATATTTACAAAAATTTGCGGTAAATCAGGCTCGCGCATTATTGAAATAGTTAAATCGTGTTCTTTTGCAAGAACTTGAACCTGATTAACAGCATCTTCTACTATTTCAATAATATCCGTCTTAGTTTTTTCCATACGAACATTTTGTGCTTCGTATCTTGAAAAATCGAGAATATCATTGACCATTCTATTGAGCCTGATTATTTCCTGATTCATTACACCGATAAACTCTCTCTGAGTATTAAAATCGAAATCATTTCCGTAGCTGTAAAGCGTGTCAATGTAGCTTCTCAAAACAGTTACAGGAGTTCTAAGCTCGTGTGAAACATTAGAAATAAAGTTTGACCTCAACTGGTCCATTTCAACATCTTTTGTAACATCAATAAGTACAATAATATAACCTACATAAGCATTTGAACGCGTAAACATAGGAGAAATCAAACACTTAAGAATTCGATTATCAATTTCAATATTAAAAGGAACAGGAACTCCTTCATCATCAAGAGGCGTATCTTTAAACTGCGTAATTTTCTCCGCAAAACAAAGCTCACCGCTTGAATCGCAGAAATTTTGGATTTGTGTATGAAGAATCTCTTCTTCTTCAACTTCCAAAAGCCTCTTTGCGTAATTATTAACCATAATTACTTTGTCGTGATTATCACAAACCACAACCCCGTTAACAATACTCATTAATACAGACTCAAGCTTGTTTCTTTCAAAAGTCAGGCTTTCAATAGTCTGCTCATTATAACGGCTCAAACGCTCAGACATATCATTAAACGCGCTGTAAAGCTCTTTAACTTCGCTATCAACATCTTTATCGTCAATCATATATCCGAACTCGCCAGTAGAAATCTTTTTTACACCCTGGTGAAGCTTGCGGAGCTCACGCGTAATAATTGAAGAGTTCATATAAATAATTCCGACAATAACAAGCCATGCCAGAATAAACACAAGAGCAAGAGAATTTCTTGAAGTAGCAGAAACTCTGTCAATAATACTGCCTGAAAGCCCCACTGTAACAGAACCGACATTTATAGATTCACTCAGGTTTTTAACAACCATTGGAGAACTTACCGTAATTCTGGCTCTTTCTGCTTGTTCCGAATAATCATCTTTACTTGAGTAAATAACTTTTGATTTATTGTCTTTAAAAATAATGAACGCAATATCATCATTGCTTTTCAAAACCGAAATGGAATTTGACCTCAAAGCATCGTATTTTGCAAGTTCAGGAAGCTCTTTTGTAACTTCAACCCCTTCAATAGCAAGAGTTTTAGACAAAACCTGAGCAAAATTTTTATAAGCAGAATTCATATTCTGCGTAATACTGTAAGTTGCAAACCCGGCTGCAGCAAGAATAAACGCAGTACTAACAGCCAAGCCCGCAAGTATCAAACGGGTTTGGGCAGTCATCCCCTTCTTTTTACTCTTCTCTTTTTGAGCGCCTGCTTCCATAACGAAATTATATCATCTCTTAAACGTGTAAGCAAGGATTTTCCAACTCTTTTTTTATTTCTTCAACCGAAACATGCAAAATCGGCGAGTTGTCATCCTTTTTTAAATACACATCAACAATTCCTGATTGGACAATAAATCTTTTACAGAGAATACAAATAAAATTATGTCCGTAAATATACATTGAAGCCCCTGTACACCTATCTTGCCCTGCTTGAATAATTGCATTTTGCTCAGCATGAATCGAACGGCAGGTCTCATAGCAGGTTCCTGAAGGAATATTATTTTTTATTCTGAAACATTCACCGCGTTCATAACAAGACTCAACCCCTGAAGGAGTTCCATTATATCCGGTAGCTTTAATCTTCTTATCCTGCCCTACAATAACTGCTCCAACTTGAGCACGCAGACAATTAGAACGTGAAGAACAAGTTTTTGCTAAATCTAAAAAATAATCAGTCCAGGATTTTATTGACATAAACACATACCTCCATAAATATTATTACATAAAGAGGGCACGCCTTAAAAAGACCTGCCCTCTTTATTAAAACTTTTAACAGACTAAATTCCTAAGCGCGTTTGCTGCCAGAAATTGCTATTTGGTGTCTGCCTTTAGCACGTCTTCTATTCAAAACTTCCTGTCCTCCAGGAGTAGCCATTCTTGCTCTGAAGCCGCTTACGTGCTGTCTTTTAATCTTTGTTCCTTCTAGTGTACGTCTCATTGTTTTATTCCCTTTTTAGCTAATTTTACATATTATGCCCTCATGCTATACAAAACATGCTCTTCCGTCAAGTGCTATGCACGCAGATATATTGTCGGTCGGCATAAGTATGACTACAAGGCGATTTTAGGACTTACAGCCTCCCTCAAAGTATTACTCCAGATTTGAGGTTCTTATATATTTCTACATTTTACCGCAGCAATTTTTATACTTTTTACCGCTTCCGCAAGGACAAGGCTCGTTTCTGCCGATTTTACCCATGACTACAGGCTGCTGAGGTTTTGGCTCAGAAATAAAATCAAAAATTTCTGAAAACGCATTTGAACAGAAAAGAATTGTTGCTGAAGAATAAATCTTGTTTTCAAAGTAATCAGATTTGTATCTCTTAATCAACTCTTCATAATTATAACTTGTACCCATAAACTCATTTACTACATCCATAAAATTGGAATATTGAGTTGAAACTCGGTCTAAGATAGTATTTGGAATGGAATCATTAGTTAAGAAATATTCTACGCAGCCTTTTGCATTTTCAACTTCATCCTTGTTTTCAAACACTTTGCAGAATGTTTGATAAAAAGGAATTGCATACAGCCCGTTCTGTTCATCAAAAATTACCGCAACATCGTAAGTTTCGTTGTGTGAAGAAAATCCGCCCATTGAATTTTCAAGGAAGTTTGAATAATTATTATCAAGTTCTCTTACATGGAAAAACTTATAAGATTCAATATCGCATCCTTTATCAGAAAGGTCTACATCTTCACCTTCGTTAAACGCGCCAATAATATCGTCTGCGTATTTGTTTGTTGTAAGAATAATATCTTTATCGAAAGTTTTGATAAACTTTGAGTACATCTCAGAAATTGTAGATTTAATTTCTTCTTCTTTTTCAGGATTGTCAAAATAAAGCAGCCTTGGTGTGTGAACCAGCTTCATAACTGCATATCTGTAAGCTTCTTCTTTCTGAGAATGAGAAAGAACACTTGAAATTTCAATAATATAGTATTCTCCATCAAGTTCAAACACTCTGGCAGCGATAAACTGACCTGCGTAAATCCCTCTAAAGCTTGTCATTTTAGTTAATGAAAGAACTGTATAAGTTTTTTCGTTTACAAGATTGTAGAGTTCAAACCCGTTTTTAAGAATTTTTTTAATTTCAAAAATTGATGACTGAGCTTTGATAAAGCTTTCTAATATAGGAGTGGAGCCGTTTTCTTCTTTAAACATTTCAAGAATTGACTTGTCTCCAATTCTGCGCTCAAAAACATAAGGTAAAAAGATTTTTTCCATGCGGTCAAGAGAAATATTTCTTGCTCCGATTGTAGACAAATATTCGTCAAAATCAGATTTTACCTGCGCATTTGACTGTGTAAACTCAAATATCTTTTTAACAATATCATTAATTTCAGTGATTTTTTCAATAACTGTCATCGCTTTCTCCTCGTAAGTCCTATGTGAATAGGATACATTAAGCAAGATATTTTCGCAATCATACTGTTAGATAAAGTTTTGTAAAGAAAGAGCTGAAAGCTTTAAAAGCACTAATTTCAACAAAAGGTTGGATTTATTTACCATTTTTCTACAACTAAAGTATAAAATTTTAAAAAAAGATTAAAGTTTTTGAAAATTATGCCGTTATATAAAATATAAAGACAACATGGAAGGTATTTTTTATGACAGATAAAGAAGAATTAGGTGCATCACTCTTTAGCCGTTCACTGGATTTAATGGAAAACGACCCGCTTGAGGAAATTTTTGCACTCAATATCGGCGACTTTATCTCTGAATATTTAATTTCCGAAGATTTAGCTAACAAAATCGGAAAAGATGTCAAGGATAAGACTACAAAACTAAAATCCCAGCTTAAAGAACTTATTTCTATATATTCTTTAGACAACACTCTTTGTGTTTTAGGGTTTAACTCTCAAGACGAGTATGTTGTTTATAACTCAATTGCAAAGACATTAGCACAAATTCTTGATGCTGATGCATGCCATATTTACCTTACAGACGAGTTCACACACGGTTTGAATTTTGAAAACAAGCTTCTCGGACTTGTCGGCTCTTCAATTGATTTTGATGAAGATATTTACGCAAAAAAACTTGGATACGCAAAAGACGATAAATCCATTGTCGTGAAAGCTTTCAATACATTAGAAAAAATTCAGATAAAAGATATTTCAAATGTTGAAAATTTCACACCAAAATACGAACTTAGAGAATTTGACGTAAAATCTCTAGCTGTCGTTCCAATGCACAATAATGCTCATGTTGTCGGCATTATTGTCATAGAAAACTACAAAGAAAAAATGATTAAGCGTGCTTACATGAACCTGCTTGAAACAATTGCAAGGCTTTTCGGCACTTCTATGCACCTTCAAAAAACAATTGAAGAAACAGAAGTCTTAATAAACGATGAGAACGTATTTGCCGAAGATTTACAGCACAAAAGAGCTGAGCTTACTGCTCTTATCGGAGACTTAGGCGTTCAGCAGCAGGCTTTTGTTGAAAAACTTGCCAAAGCAGTGGATGAAAAAGGTCAGTACAAAGTTGCTCACTCGCAGAAGACTGCTGAGCTTTCAAAGAAACTTTGCAAACAGCTTGGCTTAAACGAAAAGACTACAGATTTAGTTTATTACGCAGGTCTTTTACAGAATATCGGAAAAATTACCCTGCCTGAATCTTTATTTGCAAACAAAGGCAAACTCTCAAAAGACGAATGGGAAAAACTTCAAAACCACCCGAATGTTGGAGTAAACTTGCTTATGAACATAAATTTCCTATCAGAAGTTATTCCATACATTCATTACCACAAAGAACGCTGGGACGGCAAAGGCGAGCCTGAAGGCTTAAAAGGCTGCTCTATTCCATTCGGTTCAAGAATTATTGCTGTTGCAGACGCTTACACAGCCATGACATCTGAACGTTCATACCGCGAAGCTATGGATAAAGAGTCTGCGCTTAATATTCTAAAAGAAGAAGCAGGTATAAAATGGGACCCTGCAGTGGTTAACGCTTTGTTTGATTTATTGAATAAATAAGGTTCAGGGGCGGGGTTTTGTTAACAAAACCCCGCCCCTTACAGTTATACAGCTTTTTCAAGCGCAGAGTAAATCTCAGGAGTAATCAACCCTGATTTCACATCTTCGTACAATATCTTTAAAGCTTCATCTCTGCTCATTGCAGATTTGTAGCTCCTCTCTTCTCTAAGCGCCGAATACTTATCAGCCGCTGAAAGTATTTGAGCTCCGGCATTCGGGCTAAAATCTTCGCCAATTGCCGGATATCCGCTTCCTTCAGAAGTCTGGTGATGGTATTTTATCATCTGCAATACATTTTCATTAACTCCAAACCCTTTTAAAAGCTCGTATCCAAGCTCCGAATGAAGCTCCATAATCTCTTTTTCTTTTTCGTTAAACTTGCCTTCTTTATTCAAAATCTTCTCAGGAATAAGCGCTTTTCCGTAATCGTGAAACATTGCTGCTTCCTGCAAATCTTTAAGATTAACTTCTGATTTTATATTCTCCGGAAGAGCTGAATACATTTTTGCTGCAACTAAACGAGTATCTTTCAAATGCCCTTGCTGGAGTTTTTCCAGCTCTTTTGTATTAAATTTTACAGGAATTTTATATTCTGCTAAAATCTCTGCTATCTTCGAATTTGTCCTCGCTGCTTGAGCCAGAGCGTTTATATCCGTAATCGGATTTGTACTAAATGAATCCTTTGAATGTTCAAAAGGAGCCGTATAGACCGCAGAATTAGAACGGAATTGGACACCGGAAACATTTATTTTGTTAAATATCGGGGTATTTTGGACAAAATTCATTTTCACACTACAAAGCTAACTACACTACAGTTATTTAAAGTATTTTTTTAATGATGAATTGCCCGAATGTCCTATAGATTTAATAAATTGTTACAAACTTATTTCTTTATCCATTTGCAGAGTAAGCGCCTAGGGTCGGCCAGCTCAAATCCATTCTTTCTATAAAATTCCAGAGCAGATACAGCTGAATGTAACTCAATAGAGTTATGCATTTTCTTTAAAATATTCAAAATGCTTGTACCCAGACCGGATTTTTTCATCAAAGGGTTGACCTGCAAATACTCAATATAAGGTGTTCTTCTATTATTAACAGCAGTCACTTCTACAATCCCTAAAATCTGCCTGCTTTCTACATTTTTAAAATTTTCTTTTTGAGAAGTTAAAGCAAAAACCTTTGAATTTATTCTCGGTCTGTTTGAACTAAGCTCCACAACATCGTCACAAATATTTCCTGCATAAATAGCGTCATACCATTCATATGAAAGTTTTTTCACAGCTTCAATGTCAGAAGAAGACTTAGGATTTATTTCAACAAAAGAAGCCTCACGCGAGTCAGGTAAATTTACTTTCTGTATTAATTTTGCACGAAAATTGACTGTCATATTCTTATTAATACATGTAAAAAAAATATTTGCTAGCTAATTACCTTAAGCACTTCATAAATATCCATTTTATGAGATTTACCTCTGATTTCAACATCAGAAATCTTTATCACATCTACAAAATTTCTTGTAGTTTCATAAGTTGAAGCGCTTATAAGCATTTTTGTTTTATAAACTTTATTATAGCTTTCAAGCCTGCTGGCAAGGTTTACAGTATCACCGATTACAGTGTACTCCATTCTGTTAATTGAACCTATATTACCGACAAACACTTCACCTGTATTAATTCCGACTCCGATATCAATCTTTGGTTTTCCTTCATCAGCCCATTTCTGCTGCAGCTCTTTAACCCTTACAAGCATTTCATACCCGCATTTTACAGCGTTTACAGCATGATTTTTGTCTTGAATAGGCTCACCAAAAATTGCCATCACAGCGTCTCCGATAAACTTATTTATTATTCCGTTGTATTTTGTAATAATCGGCTCCATTTCTGTAAAATATTCGTTCAAAATTTCAGAAACCTGCTGTGCCGACATATTTTCTGACATTGAAGTAAAACCTCTGATATCTGAAAACAAAACCGTTACAGTCGCTTTCTTACCGCCAAGCCCAAGATTATCTATATTTGAAATAACACGTTTCATGACATCTTCTGACATGTATTTACCCATCGCAGACTTAACCTTTTCTTTGCTGCGATTTTCAAGCACAAACTTATGCGTATAACCGATAAGCATTGTTACAATAAACATTACCGGCGGTGTAACAACATTTATTACTGCGCCGAAATAAAAACATAAAGCAGAAATTATAAGATAGCCGGCAATTAAGAAAATAGAAAGAGTAATTGATTTGAATAAATCGTTTAATCTTATAATTCCATATATTAAAAGCATTCCGAAGATAGTAATTAATAAATTAAAGCTATGCGGAGCGACTTTTAAGAAATCGTTATGAATAATATTATCAATAGCAGTAGCTTGAATATCTACACCGGGATGGTTTGAAATTATCGGCGTATTTTTGTTGTCATTAAGTCCTGTGCCTGCAGGAACATTTGCTCCGATAAGAACAATTTTTCCGTCAAAAAAGGCCGGATTTATAATCGGTTTCTTTCCTGCTTTTATATTGTCATAAGAATCCATAATATCAACAGCAGGAATCATTGTATGCGTATACCCGTCTTTAAGTTTATAAAATTTTAAAGGTACAACTGAACGGTAAGCTGTCGTTTTTTGTTTAATTTTGTATTCAAGCTCAGGAAATTCAATATAAGAATTTGTAAGAACTGCTTGAGGTTTATTATTCTTCAGCAGGAATGTTTCAAGTGCAATAGAAGGGTAGACTCTGCCTTTATATTTCAAAAAATATTCATGCGTTCTAAAAATTTCATCCATCGCATAAGATGCAAAGCTTCCGTTTATAAATCCTGGAAACATAGAAACTGCACCGGAATGCTTAACTGAGTCAAGATAAGATTTCGGAAACGGAATCACACTTGAATAAAAATAAGGGATTGAAGTTGTTTTATCTTCAGCTTGTATTGAATATTTAATAAATTTCTTGTCATAAACTTCACCGGACTCTTTATTTTCCCAGCTTCTCACCGAAGGAAGAAATCCTGTTACAAGGTTATCCATTTTACTTATAGAATTGAAGAATTTCTTATCAGAGCTGGAATTGTCTGTGTTAGATATAAGCGAATCAAACACAACAACTTCTGCTTTTGTATATTCGTGCAGATAATCAAATATTTTGCAGTATAACTCTCTTTTCCAAGGCCAGCGGTATCTTTCAGCTGCTTTTGCATCGATTACAATAAGAACAATATCTTCACTTCCGTAAATTTGTTTGTTATGAAACGGCAGTTTCTCTGTAAGAGCATGTTTTATCATAAAATCATACCCTTTCGGCTCAACGAAATTGTATGTTACGAAATAAACAAATATAAGTCCCAAAAGTACAAGAGTACTAAATAAAGCTAATTTAATCTTATTCAAAATAATAACCTTTTCGCTTAATTTACCCCTTCATGATATAATAATTCCAAGCAAAGGAATACATACAAATGAGTGAAAATTATATAGAATTAATAAAACAGGACAAAGTTTATCCTATTATAAGATGCAAAGATGCCCAACAAGCTGTTGAAATCGCGAAAGCACTTGTAGAAGGCGGAGTAAGAGTTTTAGAAATCAATGTTGAAAACCCTTCTCTTTACAAAGCTATTAACAAAGTTTCACAGTTTGCACATGTCTGCGCTGGCGGTATTATAACTTCTATGCAGGCAGATGCAGCTTTAGAAAGCGGAGCGCAGCTTATTGCTTCACCTATTTTTCAAATGAATATGGTGAGAATATCTAAAAATAAACGAATTCCTTTCATTGCAGGAGCTTCAACAGCAAACGAAGCTTATAACGCTTGGAAATCAAGAATACCTTTGATTAAGCTTTATCCTGCTGATGCTTTAGGCGGAGTTCAATATATTGAAAACATTCTAAGGCAAATGCCTTTCTTAAGCTTGATGCCGATGGGAAATATAAAGCTTGGCGATGTTGTGACTTATATCAAAGCAGGAGCTTCAGCTGTCGGAGTCGGCAGAGATTTCTATCTTGGATTTACTCCGAAAGAAATCACTTCACGCACAAAAGAAATTATGAAAGAAGTTAAGGATTTTTCCGAATGGATACAAAAATAGATATTGCAATCATCGGCGAATGTTTGATTGAACTTTCGTCAAACGGAACTTTAGCCGACACTTCAACTCTTAACAAGTATTTTGGCGGAGACACCGTAACAACTGCTGTTGCAATTTCCAGGCTTGGAGGAAATGTAACTTATCTTACAAAAGTCGGCAACGACGGGTTCAGCGAATTTATTCTTTCAAGCCTGCAAAAAGAAAATATCGACACTTCTTTGATTAAATCAAATGATGAACAAAACGGAATGTACATTGTTGCAAAAACAGTAGATACAAAAGAGCTCTTGTATTACAAACGTAAAACTGCCGCAACAAAACTTTCTATTGAAGATATTTCAGAAGACTGTATAAAAAAGCTCAAACTTGTATACTCAACAGGAGTAGTTCAATCTTTAAGCGCAAGCTCAAGAGAACTTGTAAGAGAAACTTTCAGAATTGCAAAAGAAAATGATGTCTTAACTGCTTATGACCCAAATTATACATCTTGTTTCATGAACTCAGCTGACACCAAAGAATATTTTGAAGAAATTGTTGATTTTACAGATATTATATTCTTAAGCTTAAAAAATGATGCTCATAAACTTTATGAAGTAGATTCAATGGATAAAGTAATGAAGTATTTCTGGGATAAAGGAGTTAAAATTGTTGTTGTAAAATCGCATATTGATAACGGGTATTATACAGGATACAAAGGCGAAATAAGCTTTACAGAGTTTTACAACACGCAGAAAGCAATTGATACAACAGCTTCCGGCGACGTATTTAACGGCGGTTTCTTATACGCCTTGACTCACGGCTATACACCTAAAGATGCAACAAAATTTGCTTCTGTCGTCTCAGGACTTCAAACCCAAAACTACGGAGCTATTCAAGCAATACCTTATCTTAACGCTGTTCTGGAGAATATCCAATGACGAAATATATTGTGTCCGGATACATTGGATTTGATAATTTCGGAGACGAAGCTATTGCAAAAGTTTTGACAGAAAAACTTAAAAGGGAAGGCGCAGAGAAAATAACTTTAATTTCTTCTAACCCTGTCCGTACTGCAGAACTGCATAAAGTTAACTCTTGCAGCATGCTCAGGTTTTTTAAAGATTTAAAAGATGCTGATGTTTTGATTTCAGGAGGCGGAAGCCTGCTTCAGGATGTTACCAGCTTAAAAAGCTTAATTTATTATCTGGGCGTAATTTATACAGCGATTCTTTTAAGAAAAAGAGTTGAGATTTTCGCACAGGGAATCGGACCGATTAATTCTAAGACAGGGCGTTTTTTAACGCAAATTGCGTTAAAAAACGCCTCCAAAATCTCTGTAAGAGATAAAAAATCACAAGAACTTTTAAAGAGCTGGAATATAGATTCTGAGCTTGTACAAGACCCTGTATTCAGCTTAAATCTGCCGCAAAAAAATGCAAAAGGAGTTGTCGGCATTCAGCTTAGAAGCTTTCCAGCTTTAACCGATAAATTTTTAGAAAAACTTGCTCAAGATGTTAGAGAAAAGTTTTTTGATAAAAAAATTCAAATTATCTCGCTTCAAGACAGCATTGATTTAGAAGTTTGTGAAAAATTTAAAAGAATGCTGGATTTGGAAAACGCAGAAGTATTGAGCAGACTTTCGATTAATGACGTTTTTGAAGTAATTTCTAACTTGGAATATTTGATTGGCATGCGTTTTCACGCAAATGTTGCTGCAATAAAATGCGGAGTAAAAACTACTGCAATAAATTATGATATCAAAGTTAAGAAATTAGCCGAAGAGTATAATCTGCCTCTGATAGAATTAAATTTGTAAACTTTTATTGCAAAAAAGTGCAAATTAAACATGTTTGTCCTAACATATACCCAATATATTTTTAGCGAGTGTGTATATTAAGGAGGCAAAAATGAACATATCACCAATCAGTTTCAAAGGTCGTTTTGTATACAATTACAATGAATCAACCTTAAAAAACAGCCAATACTGGCACAAAAATTCCAGCATAGAAGACACTATCGGCTCTTATCACTCAAACAAAACACAGCAAGCTTACTTTGCAGATCCGATGGAAAAAGTTTCAGACAAAATTAAAGAACAAGCTGACTTTATTGTGTATGACAATGAGCCGGCTTATCCGCATTTAGACGAAGTTAAAGAAAACTATTTAGGCACTTTGAGAAGAAACTTTAGAGAAGCGTTTGAAGAAGTAAGACTTTATTTTTATAGACGCGAAATGGGCGGACACGCTGATATTAACGAAGCAAAAGGAAAACAATCTGAAGCTGCAAATTTAACATATCTATATGATAAAGCCGGTGATTTGCGATACAAAAAAGAAACCGGCGAAGACAAGGTTAAAGAACTTGAAAAAGAAAAATCCGCGCTTACTGCTGAATTGAAATCTGTGAAACGAGATTTATCAAACAAACAAGAAGCAAGAACACACGTAAACAAACAAATCCAAAACTTAAAAAACCTGCAGACACCTTATGAAGAACTGACAGCGCAAATTAAATCGGGAATTCCAAATGAAATTGACACTAACTTTTACATACAAGAAAAGTCAAAAAGTTCTGGATACAGTATGGAATCAAATGCAAGACATATGCAGAACCAGATTGAATCATTAAAAAGCACTGTTAATAAACTTGAAACTTTAAAAACTGAATATTCAAGCGGAATAAGTGCACTCAAAAACCGCATCAAATCAATTGAAGAAAGAATTGCTTTAACTCAAAAGAATATTGAATTGAAAAATTCGTTCATTGAAGAATATAAAACAAAGCTTGCTCCGTTATTTGAAGAACTTAAGAATTTCTATGCAAAACAAGGTATTAAAAATATTAAAAGAGGTTTATAATTATGCAAATTCAAGCAATAAATAATACAAATTTTAAAGGACTATTTACAGATAGAAGTGTACAAAACTGCGGTAACTGGCTGATGGAATACAGTCCGTACAGCTGGGAAAGCAATAACACAGGCAAGATGGCAAATCAGACAGACATTGATATGTATGCAAGCTCTTTACCTGAAAATGATAAAATTTACACACACAATTTAGTAACACGCAGAAAATCCGCAAAAGATATATTAGGAACAGAATTTTATTTTGAAAACGCTGACGGCACAATGCGCAGAACGATTACAGAAGTTCCTGAAATGAATCGTGAAAACTCTTTGAGAGTTCTTGATAATAAGCTGGGTGTATTTCTTGACAAAAAACAAGTATTGAAAACTGAGTTAGAAAAAACTTTTAATACTTTAAACTCAAATATTAAAGACCAGTCATTAAAATATAATAATGCATCTTTTGAATACGAAAAAGGATATTTCGATAGAAGCGACAGCAAATCCAGATTAAAAGTGAATATGGACAAATACAAGTCAGAAATGGCAGTACAAGCTCAAAAAATGTCTGATAATATCCAAAAATACATCAACTTGATAAATTCAATAGAAAGCACTAAACAAATTAAACAAGCAGGATTAAAAGAACTTGAAATTATTAATGAGCATAAAAAAGCTGGAACATTTATAGATATCAGCAGACGAAACATATTTAATCCAAACGAAGCTTTAGCAGCAGCTTGTAATAATATGAAAACTATTTCTGAAAAAGTATTATGCTTGCCGGATAGACTTGTTTCGATGAAATCTATCTTAGAAAAACTCGGACATAATTATTCAGCAGATGATGTTATCAGAATTGTTGAAAAAATGATTGCAAGATAAATTGTCTAATCAGAGAATGCAAAATTTCATAATTCCTCCTAATCTAACTTAGGAGGAATTTTTTATGCTAAAAGAACTTACAAAAGATAATTTTGATAACGAAATAAAAGAAGGGCTTAAAGTTGTTGAATTTTACGCTCCGTGGTGCGGTTACTGCAAGAAACAGGAAGAAGAACTTAAAAACTTAGACAAAGTTTGGATTGGACAAGTTAACTCTGATGACAACCCTGAGCTTGCAATAAGACACGGCATTCATTCTTTCCCAAGTTTTATTCTTTTTAAAGAAGGTAAAGAAGTTGAACGCTTCAGCGGACTTCGCAAAAAAGAAGATTTGATGAATACTGTTATGAAACATTTGAGGTAAGAAAGAAATGAAAAAACTGCTTATTATTGTTACTAACTCATCCGGAAATGAAAACATACCAAATACAGGAGTTTATTTAGAAGAATTTGCTGTACCTTTTCTTGTTTTTGAAAAGTCCGATATTGAAATAACTGTTGCAAGCCCTGAAGGCGGAATTTCTCCGGTCGATGAAAATTCTATGTCCTGCTCAAACCCTCAGGAATGGGATAAATGTATCAAAATTTTGAGAAATACAAAACGATTATCTCAAGTTGATTACAAGAGTTTTGACGGAATCTATTTTCCGGGCGGGCACGGACTTTTGTTTGATTTAGTTAATTGCAGAGAAGTAATCAAAATTATTGAATATTTCTGCTGCAATGACAGATTAATCAGCGCAATCTGCCACGGTCCTGCGGTTTTTGTGAACACCAGCATTGTTGAAGGCAAGCGCCTGACTGCTTTTACTGATGAAGAAGAAAGCATAATGAAACTTACAGAACTTGTTCCGTTTCTTCTGGAAACAAAACTGCGTGAGCTTGGAGCAGATTTTATTGCAGAAAAACCTTGGTCTGAACACGTTGAAGTTGACGGCAGCTTAATCACAGGTCAAAACCAGAACTCTGCACTTTTGATTGCTGAAAAAATTGTCGAATTTTTTAATCGCGGGTAATTTCTTCATACTCTGCCAGAGTCATGCCTTCGTGCCAAAGGTATTTTTTCTTTGCTTGAACTCCAGCAATATCTCTTTCAAGAGTATTTGCAGCACTTATTCCGTTACAGAGCTTACAGAAAGTATCATAACCAAGCTCAGAAAATCCCAGCAGAAATTCTGCCAGCTCTTTTTTGTCTACAGCCGAGTTTAAATCATAGTAATTCGCCGGATTATCCTGTATAATTCCGGCAGTTACTGCTAAAGATGAAAAACAACAATAGAAGACCTTTCCTTTTCTTAAATTATGCCAAGGCTGCAAACCCCAGCATTTTTCTGCTCTCTCGGCAAGCTCTTCATCGGACCATTTTGAATAATCTTCCGCTGCAGGGAAAAATTTGAAAAATTCCTGCTCTTTTTCATAGTTTCTAAAATCAATATGATTATTCTCTAGATGCTTGATAAGCTTATCTCTTGTTATCTGCGTTCTTGGAACAGCTTTTGTATAATTATCCAGCAGTAAAATCACGTTGTATTTTTTCAAAATCTTTGTAAGCTTTTCATCAGGAATCAAAGTTCCATTTGTAGCAAGCAAAATCTGGCCAATTTTTGAGCTGTAAGTCTGAGCAAGCCATTCGATATATTTTCCCAGCTGTTTGTAAGACAAAGGTTCACCGCCGGAAATCTGGAAAAATCCGACTTTATCAACTGATTTGAAATAAACATCAGCTTCTTCTTTTAATTTCTCCAGCGAAATAGGAGCAGGATTTTGAAGAAAAGGTGTAAAGTTTAAACAATATTTGCAGTTTAAAGTACAAACCGTAGTTACAATGATGCAAGTATCTCTGACGTAAGTTTTATCTTTAGAGTACACCGAAAGAATTGACAGATACTTCTCAAAAAACTCATTTGTCGAAAAAATCAACTTCTCTGGATACTTACTTTTTAAATACTCACACAACTTATAAACTAAAGTCATTTCAGAATAATGGTAATGCGGAACAATAATTGCTTTTTTCTCTTTCAAATTTATAAAACTTACCGCAAATTTCATTAAATCTCGATGTTTTAAAAATATTTTCGGCAATTTAACAAACTCAATTTTTACATCTAAAAAGTTCAAAAAATCTTTTATAGATTTATCAATATAGTAATGAGTTTGATTAAAATCATCTCCAATAAATACAATCTTTTTTATTTCTTTAAATTTATTTCCAAGTTCGTCATACTCATGACCTTTATTCTGCCATTTCATGCTTATTTTCTCCTAAAAATTCTATTTAACTTTTGTTTTAGACTTAAATGTTTTCCGCTAATTTTGTACGTTTGAAATAAATTCTTTAACAACTCATTATCAGCAGCGTAAGCATGCCCTTTTAAATATGCATCATAATCAAAACTCACCCTGAAAATATTATCTGAAACTTTAAACACCTTTCTATTAGGAAAATCCACTTCTCTTGTAGAAAATAGGTACAAAATATTTATATCCGTGTTTTTGTATTTGTTTTGTAAAAGTTCATACGCTTTTATCAAATCCTTCTGTAAAACTTCTTCTCTGACATCAGGTCTTTCAATATACACGAATAACACACTTTTGCTTGTTTTTATCTGATTTAGAAGCCTTGCAATTCTTCTATTATATTTTTCCTTAACTTTAAAAAAACTTTCTTCTAAAGAAACATTTAATGGAAAATCATGATTAAACACAATTCCTGTTTTCAAATTCTTGTAAATATTACAAGGCAAAGGAAATTCTCTTTTTCCGGCATATTCTAAATCTTCTTTATTTAACCAAAACTGAAAATCTTCTAATAAAATATTTACTCTTCCTAAAAAATTTGATCCGTAAAGCCAATCAAACGGATAAGAAAAATACTGCAATCTGTTATCTCTAAGAGTTTGAGAACATGAACAAGCTGCTCCTAATGAAACAAACAAATCAAAATTTTTCTGCAAATCTATTTTTTCAAACAATTTTGCATCAATTTTCTGATAAAGCTTTACATCATTTAGTTTAATTAAATCAAATTCTCTAAGCGAACTTGTGTTTGAATGCAAATGTTTAATATCAACATTATACATTTTATAATTTCCAAATCCGTTATTCATTTTAAACAAATAATCATCGCCGCACCAAATTTTTATATCACTTGGAATATGACAAAATTTTTCTTTCCTGCCAAAAATAGCAGAACCCCAGCAGTTATCTCTAACATCAACAGGTGAAAACTTAACTTCTCCATCTTCAGGATAATTCAGAACTTCCGATTTTCCACATCGTTTTATACTATCCAATCCCAAAAGCCCAAATTGATTTTTTAATAAAAAGTCATGAATTTGTTCAAACGAATTTTTCGGAAAAATAATGTCATCATTTAAAATCCCTACAAACTCATATCTGCTCTCTCTTACACCTAAATTCCATGCCGGATTTACATATAAATTCTCTTCAGGAATAATCACCCTTACTTTATCAGAAGCAGGAAACCCTTTTCGTGAATTATCTATGACAATTATTTCACCAGTGTATTTACTCACAGCAAGTTCTTCAATCAGCAAATTTAAAACCTTGTTATCTCTTTGAAGAGTCGGTATTACAAATGAAAACATACTAACCCCGCAAATAATACAAGCTCAACAATCGAAATCCATAGAAAAATTTCCCAAAGCTTTTTGTACTTATGATACTTATTATAAACAGCTATCTCACAGTTGCGGTCATAAACTCTTTTATAAAATTCTTCATTATCTAAATACAAATCCCGATGATTTCTAAAAATTTCTTTGAAAATTTCCATTCTTGATAAAAAAGCCTTATCTGTGCGAGTTTTTAACTCAGTTCTCCTGTAATGAAATAAAATTTCATCAATTCTAAAAACTTCAACTCCATTTTTTATGATTGAAATCCATAAATCCCAATCTTCACATCCTATATTCATACACTCTTTATATCCGCCTGCTTTTTCAAAATCACTCTTACGGAAAAGTGCAGAGTTGAAAATCAAATTTTGAAATATAATATCATCTCTGGAATATTCCTGCAACCTCCAAATTTTCTTTTTCACTCCAAAAAAATCCGCCTTGCAGTAAACAATTCCAACTTCCGGTTTCTCATTGAAAACATTAAGAGCTTTCTCAACATAAGCCGGCTCAATTTTATCGTCAGCATCAAGAGGCAGAATATATTCGCCGGTACAAGCTTTTATTGCCAAATTTCTTGAAAAACAAACCCCTCTGTTAAGTTCTTCATTAAAAAATAAAATATTCTTATACTTATCAGCATACTTTTGAATAACCTCTGAACTATTATCTGAAGAACCGTCATTTACACAAACAATTTCAATATTAGAATAAGTTTGACTCAAAGCTGATTCTATTGCTTCTCCGACATAAGAAGATTGATTAAAACAGGGTATTATTATCGAAACTTTTGGTAAAATATTCATGATAACTCTCACACTTTATAATACTGAACATTATATTTTTATCAAATATTAATGTTTTACTACATATTTTATACAGTTATACAGTATAAGTCAAGCGATTTTATATCATAGTGCTGTATTTATTTTTTATATTAATAAAAAGATAATAGAATTGTGAGAGAAACAAACAACATAAAAAAGCTTCTAGGCAAAAGAATTCAAGAGCTTAGAAAATCAAAAAAATTAACACAAGAAGAGCTTGCTGAGAAAATCGGGATAGGAACACCGAATATAAGTTATTTTGAGACAGGCAGATTTTCTCCTGCTATAGAAACTCTTGAGAGGATTGCCAAAGCCCTTGATGTAGAGATTTATGAGCTTTATATGTTTAACCCGCTAAAATCTGCAGAAGAAATTAGAACTGAGCTTGAAAAAGCAATCTATTCTGATGAAAAGATTTTACGAATGCTTTACAAGTTTTATTTAAGTATTAAATAATTTCTTTTCCTACAATTGGCGCGATTTGTTTAATTTGTTTGTATAACAAATCATACTGCCAAGGATAAAGTGATTGAGCGCCGTCGCAGACTGCTCTATCCGGGTCGTGGTGTACTTCGATTATCAAGCCGTCACATCCAGCAGCAACTGCTGCTCTTGACATAGGTTCGACCTTATCTCTTAACCCGGTTGCGTGAGACGGGTCAATAATTACCGGCAGGTGGCTTAACTTCTTGATTACAGGGATTGCTGTTAAATCAAGAGTATTTCTGGTATATTTTTCAAAAGTTCTAATTCCGCGCTCGCAAAGGATTACCTGATTGTTTCCGCCTGCCATAATATATTCAGCAGACATGAGCCATTCTTCATAAGTGGAAGAAAGTCCGCGTTTAAGAATTACCGGTTTATGGGCATGCCCGAGCTCTTTAAGCAAATTAAAATTCTGCATATTTCTCGCCCCAACTTGGAGAATATCAACATATTTTTCAAACAGCTCAAGCTGAGACACTTCCATTATTTCAGAAGTTACAGCCATACCGTGGTTATCAGCAACACTTCTTATAATCTTTAAACCTTCTTCGCCTAAACCTTGGAAAGCATAAGGGCTTGTTCTCGGCTTAAAAGCGCCGCCTCTTATTATTTTCACATTAGATTCTGAAAGTTCTTGCGCAGTCTCATCCATCTGGTCGTAAGATTCGATTGTACAAGGTCCTGCAATCAAGCCTGTGTATTTGTCGCCGAACTTTACTCCATTAACTTCTACAACAGTGTCTTTTCCTTGGCAGGCACGTGCTGCAAGCTTATAGTTTGTCGTAAGCCTAATAACTTCATCAACTCCATGAAGCAGTTCAAAATCTCTCTGGTCAACTTCTTTAACTCCGATAGCGTGAACAACTGTTCTTGCTTCTCCATGAGAAACTCGCGCTTCAAAACCTTTTGATTCAATAAATAATTCCACACGTTTAATATCTTTTTCTGTTGCGTGGCTATTCATTACAACTAGCATTTACGACATACCTCCAGTAAATACTATTATAACTCAAAATATTTAAATTTTTCATATTGCGTGGTATAATAAAATTAAATGACAATATTTGATGAAGATTTAATTCTAGAAACTATTAATATGATTAAGCTTCACAATTTTGATATAAGAACTGTGACGCTTACAATAAGCTTGAGAGACTGCCTGTCAGAAGACGTTAATACTGTTTGTGACAAAATTAAGTTCAAGCTTGATAAGTATGCAAAAAATCTGGTGAGCTATGCAAAAGATATAGAAAACGATTATTCTATTCCGATTGTGAACAAACGGATTGCAGTAACTCCGATTTCTCTTGTTGGAGAAGCTTGCAAGCACAAAGATTACGTAAAAATAGCCAAAACACTTGATGAATGCGCAAATAACCTGGGAATAGATTTCATTGGCGGTTTTTCTGCTCTTGTAGAAAAAGGGTTTACTCAGGGTGATTTAGGTTTGATTGAATCTATTCCGGAAGCTTTAGCTTCAACTTCAAGGCTCTGCTCGTCAGTTAATGTTGCAACTTCAAAAGCAGGCATTAATATGGATGCCGTCTTGAAAATGGCAGACATAATTAAACAATCAGCAGAGTTGACAGCCGACAAAGACGGCCTGGGCGCTGCAAAGCTGGTTGTATTCTGTAATTCTGTTAGTGATAACCCGTTTATGGCAGGTGCTTACTGCGGTTACGGCGAGCCTGAATGCGCTTTAAATATTGGCGTCTCCGGCCCCGGCGTTGTAAGAGCTGCAATAATGGATTTACATAAAGATGCTGATTTAGGAGTTTTATCAAATAAAATCAAGCAGACTGCTTATAAAATAACTGCGACTGGTGAGCTTGTAGGAAGAAGGCTTGCTGAAAGATTAAATATTCCGTTTGGAGTCATCGACCTTTCTCTTGCGCCGACTCCTGCTATCGGTGACAGCGTAGCGCAAATCTTTCAAGCAATGGGATTAGAACATGCCGGTGCTCACGGAACAACAGCTGCTTTAGCAATGCTTAACGACGCAGTTAAAAAAGGCGGAATTATGGCAAGTTCTTATGTAGGAGGACTCTCAGGCGCATTTATTCCTGTTTCGGAAGATGCCGGCATGATTGAAGCAGCAGGAAAAGGCTATTTGACATTTGACAAACTTGAAGCGATGACCTGCGTTTGTTCTGTTGGTTTAGATATGATTGCAATACCAGGCAGCACGCCTGCTTCAACTATTGCAGGCATGATTGCAGATGAAATGGCTATAGGTATGATTAATAAGAAAACTACAGCAGTAAGAATTATTCCGGCTCCAAATAAAAACGTCGGAGACAAAGTAGTTTTCGGAGGGCTTCTGGGTGAAGCACCGATTATGAAAGTTAACACGCTTTCTTCAGCAAATTTCGTAAATAGAGGCGGCAGAATTCCTGCTCCAATACACAGTTTAAATAATTAAAGGATAAAAACAATGGCAACATTCAAAGATTTAGAAGACAGTTTGAAAAAATTTATGATAGACGAGCAGGCCGACGCCCACAACGTCAGAAACATGAACGTTACAAAGTACAATAACATGAGGATATGGATGGATCCAGCTAAGTTCCAGCAGCCGCATTTTATTGTTCGAATCTCTATTTCTGAAGCAGTTTTCTCTCTTGCTGACTGTTCAAAAATTAACGGCGGTCTGGGATTTGAAGAAAGGCTCGTTATCAAATGGTTTGGCAGAATGGGTATAAAAGATAGAATCAGAGAGCTCTGGGGTACAACTCAAGGTAACGATGAAGAAGAAGGAAAATAATCCGGATGCAATTCAAAGACTTAGCTGTAAATCCTGTAAGCGTAGTGCTTCAGCTGGTTGGAGCAAAGTGGAAAATCTTGATTATTCAAGAGCTTTTAAAAAAAGAGCTTAGGTTTAGCGAGTTAAAAAGCAAAATCGGATGCACAGCAAAGGTACTTACAAACTGCCTCAAAGAGCTTGAAGAAGACGGACTTGTGGTAAGAGAAGAATATGAAGGACTTCCTCCTAAAGTCGAATACTATCTTACAGATATTGGTTACACTTTAAGACCGGTAATTGAGTCTATGCAAAAATGGGGCAAAGAATATAAAAGGCTGCGTAAACTTATGGAAAGGAGAATTTAAACAATGAATATTGTTTATCTTGGTCATAGCGCATTTGAAATCGAAACTACAGGCAAAAAAATCTTAATAGACCCTTTTCTTGTTTGTTCTCCAAATTACAAACCCGATAACATAACCAATATATTTGTCACACACGCACACGGAGACCATCTAGGCAGCGCAATCGAGATTTCGAAATCATCAGGAGCTCCAATTACTGCTGTTTATGAGCTTGCAAATTACTGTGCAAAACAAGGAGCTAAAGCAATAGATACAGGCTTGGGAGCTTGGATTGAATACAACTGGGGAAGGGCAGCCGCTGTTCCTGCGTTTCATTCAAGCTCCACGCCGGACGGAGTATACGGCGGCTGCCCTTGCGGTTTTGTTTTTGAAATCGAAGGAAAAACTATTTACCATGCCGGAGATACTTCTTTAAGCAATGAAATGAAAATGATTGGCGAAGTTTATCAGCCGGATACAGCTATGCTTCCGATTGGCGGTAAGTACACTATGGATATTGAACACGCTGTAAAAGCAGCTGAATGGCTTGGAGCAAGCGAAGTTATCCCGATGCATTACAATACTTTCGATGCGATTAAAGTTGATATAAATGATTTTGAACGTCAAATCAGAGAAATCGGCAAAATTCCGATGACTATGAAAATTGACTAAGAGTGCGGGGGTAAATGAAGGGGTTTGTCGTTGTACCTACTAGCTTGGAAGAATATCTACGTGCGGGGTTAAATGTGCTGCGCACATTTAACAATTTGTAACATGAAGTCAATTTTCCCGTCCTAAATGTTTTTAATAATATATAGGGAATTTAATAATAGGGATTAGGAGACTTCAAAATGGCAATCGGAGCAAGAGATTACATCGACAAGTTACTTGTAAAAAAATATGCGGAAGAAAAAGTTGACAACCATGATGCAATGGAGTCAATGATTGACCCTAATAAAATGCTTGAAACAATGAACGATGTTGCAGCAATCCAGAGAAATATGTTTATGCTTTCACAAAAACTTTATTCTGCTTGTTACGCAGTGAACGCAAGAGCTGCGAGATATCAGAAAAAAGAAGTGAATGAAAACTAGATATTATTATCCACAACAACTTTGTGAAGTCCTTTCGGATGGTCAACATTTCGTTTAAGCTTTAACGCTGTTTCTAAAGCGATTTGCTGACAGACGAGAACGTTCGCAAACATTTGCTGAATTTCGTTTTCACAAACTACGTTTATGTTAAAATCTGCTTGAATTTCATCAGAACCTATTATAACAAGTCTCGGATTGTAATCTTCTTTGATTTTTTGCAAGTTTGCAGCTGAGCGTTTAGAAATTTTGTCAACTGCAATATAGATAAGAGTTGATTTATTATTAAGAACTGCAACATGCCCGTGCATAAACTCGCCTAAAATCGCAGCACTTATGTTTTTATAAGAAGTTTCTTTAATCTTTAAAGCAGCTTCTTTTGCAAGCGAGTAAGAAATTCCGTCTGCTGTAATCACAATCAAAGTTTCTTTTGCAAGTTTTGAAGCAAGTTTTTTGATTTCTTTCCGTTTTGCAAGCGCTCTATCAATAACAGCTGGAAGGGTAAACAGAGATTTTTTATAAACTTCAGCTGACTCTCTGCTGTGGCGTTCAATTAACTTCAGAGTAATCAAAATTAAGCAAAGCATCTGAGAAGTAAACGATTTTGTCGCTGCAATACCCTGTTCTGTACCTGCGTAACAGGCAACTTTATAATCACAGACATTCCAAATTGCAGAATTTTCGTTATTTGTAATACAAAGCGTTGAAATATCCGGAAGTTCTTTAACTTTTTGGGCAGATTTAACAGTGTCGCTTGTTTCGCCGGACTGCGTAATAAAAATATAAAGAGTGTTTTTATCACGCGGAATTACATTTTTTAAAAGAAACTCGCTGGAATAAATTGCACGTGATTCGATTTTTGAAAATTTTTCAAGCAAATCAACAGCAAATCTTGCACAGTGATATGAAGAACCGCTTGCAACAAGTACAATTTTTTGAATATTGTCAGGCAGGTCGATTTTAACTTCACCAGTCTGAGGATTGATATATTTCATCAAAATATATGGAATGATTTTGGATTGTTCAATTATTTCAAGCTCCATATTGGTTTTTACATTCTTTTTGAACATAAGCTCTCCAATCTTGATTTCAGCATTTTCATTTCTTCTCTTGTCAGAAAGTCAGAAAAGCGCATAAATTCGTACATCGCATCATCATACGAATACTGGCCGCGTTCAACTTTCTGAATCCACTCTCTTACTTCTCTCGTCATCATATCAGCGTAAACCTCAGCACTGCATGCGGGGGTTCGGCAGACAGCTTAATATCACCGCAATTATCTTGTACTGCCAGGCCTGCCTCAGCGCAAGCCTCCATATTCCCTGTATTTACCACAACCGGCTCATTCCACATGCTTTTCGGACGCACCCAAACATCTCCCTTCTCCACATTCTGATAAACAACCATGTCTTCACAGGTTTCCGAATGTTTAGCAAGTGCAATAATTTCGTAAACATTGCCTTTGTAATGCTTGTATTTTTTTCCGACTGTAATTTCCTGCATAAGTTGATTATAACATATTATTCGTAAAACAATATTTTTTTACTCATACTGTTGCATTATATAAATAATTCGTTTATAACGTAATTAGTAGAAGAGGTGAAAAAATGTATACTATCGGATTTATCGGCTCTGGCAAAATGGCAGGAGCAATCATAAAAGGACTTATCAAAACAGGGTTTGCGAAGCCTGAGGAGCTTATTGCATCTCAAGCCGAGACAGAAGGTATAGAAGAGAAATCAAAAACACTTGGTATAAAAATAACTCTTGATAATAAAGAAGTTGCAAAAAATTCAAAAATTATTCTTATTGCAACAAAACCTAATCAAGCAGTCGATGTTTTAGAAGAAATCAAACCATTTATCACTTCTGATAAGCTTATAGCTTCAATTGCAGCAGGAGTAACAACAAAAAGACTTGAAGCGCATCTTCCTGAAAATACACGCGTAGTAAGGATTATGCCGAACACTCCGGCTTTAGTCGGCGAAGGCATGAGCGGAATGGTCGGCGGAAAATTTGCAAAACAAGAAGATTTAGATTATATTTACAATCTGCTCTCTACTATAGGCAAATGTATTGTTGTTGATGACGAAGCCCAAATTGACATTGTAACAGCGATTTCCGGCTCTGGACCTGCGTTTTTCTACAAAGTTATAAACGAGATTGCCCGCGCTGGAGAAAAGCTTGGCATGGATTATGAAAAAGCGCTTCTTTTGAGCATCCAAACCGCAATCGGTTCTGCAAAAATGGCTTTGAACAGAGAAATATCTATGGAAGAACTTATCTCCAATGTTGCAACAAAAGGCGGATGCACCCGTGTCGGAGTTGACTGCATGGACGAATATAACACAGAGAAAGTATTCTTTGATGTAATCAAGAGCACGACAGAAAAAGCCTGCGCCTTAGGAGGATAGTAAATTACAAAGCTAAATCAGCAGGCAGGCAATGCCTGGCTAAATAAAACATACAAGCCTTAGAAGTGTCTTACTTCCGGATTTAAGAGCATACTTGCAAGTTTTTCTGCGCCTTCAAAATCTCGCTGCGCAAGCCTCTCAGAAGCGCGTTCTTTATTATATTTCACAAAATGGTGCTCAAATACACATTTGCCGTCTTCCACATCAATCGTCAAATAACAAGAATCCGGTCTTGAAGTAAACGGACGTCCAATACTGCCTGTGTTTATCACTGTTTGTTTTGTTGAAGTCTGAAACCCGCACGGAATATGGGTATGACCGCATAGAACTACTTCTGCTTTAACATTTTCAAGCATTTTTTCAACTTCTGCAATTGGTGTATCAGGAAGAATGTCTTCATTATTCTTCCTTGGAGAGCCATGTACAAGAAGAAACTTAACTCCTCCAGCTTCAACTTCTTTCTGAATTGGTAAATTTTTCAAAAACCCTTTTTGAACAGGGTTAAGAAGCTGTGCATCTTTTTTTAAAGCTTCTGCCATCACCGGAGCTTTTCCCTTCAAGCTTGAATAAAGTTCGTCTGAATAATCTGCAATCATCAAATCCGTATTACCTTGTATCATAACAAATTTGGAATCATTCATTCTGCTCATGAAAAAATCAACAGTATCAGAAGGTTCAGGCCCTGCCATAGCATAATCGCCAAGTACAAAGATTTTATCACATTCCTTCTCTGTAATATCTTGCATAACCGCTTCAATCGCTTCCATATTGCCATGGATATCTGAGATTACTGCTATTTTCATGTTTTAGCTCCTTTTGGTTTTATTGACAAAATAACTTAATAATACCATAAATTGTGCTTCCATTCAATTTCGTGGTACAATGACTGTATGATAAACAGAAGGAAATCAAAACAAATTTCAATAGGGAACGTAAAAATCGGCGGAGACGCTCCAATTAGCGTTCAGTCTATGTGTAATACAGATACAAGAGACGTTGCAGCAACTCTTGAGCAGATAAGCGAACTTGCTTCTGCAGGATGCGAAATCGTAAGGCTTGCAGTTTTAAACAAAGACGCAGCAGCTGCAATCAAAGACATTACAGCAAAATCTCCGGTACCTCTGGTTGCAGATATTCATTTTGATTACAGGCTTGCTTTGACTTGTATAGAAAACGGGATTCATGCACTTAGAATTAATCCGGGAAACATCGGCAAAAAAGAACACACAGTTAAAGTTGTTGAAGCAGCTAAAGCACACGAAATTCCAATAAGAATAGGAATTAACGGAGGCTCTTTAGAAAAAGAATTTGCTGAAATGGACATTCCGCTTGCTGAAAAAATGGTTTTAAGCGCAATGAGACACCTTGAAATTCTTGAAGATTTGAACTTTTACAATACAAAAGTTTCTCTAAAATCTTCAGATGTTTTAACCACGATAGAAGCTTACAGGCTGATGGCAGCAAAAGTTGATTATCCGCTTCATCTCGGAGTAACAGAAGCTGGGACTTTAAAATCCGGTTTAATCAAGTCTTCTGTAGGGTTAGGCACACTTCTCAGCGAAGGAATCGGAGACACAATCCGAGTTTCTCTTACAGAAAACCCGGTTGAAGAAGTCCATGCAGGATTTGGAATTCTTAAATCTTTAAATTTGAGGCAAAAAGGTATTAACTTTATTTCTTGTCCGACATGCGGAAGAACTCAAATTGATTTAATCGGGCTGGCTAAAAAAGTTGAAGAACGGTTTAAAAACCTTGACTTACCTATTACAATTGCGGTTATGGGCTGTCCGGTAAACGGTCCCGGCGAAGCTCGGCACGCAGATTTTGGGATAGCAGGAGCAATAAAAGAAGGGTACATTTTCAAAAAAGGAGAAATTATTGCAAGAGTTCCCGAAGCCGACTTGATTAATTCTTTAGAAAATATTATAATGGAATCATATAGTTCAGTTAAATAAGAATGGGTGTTATGAGAAGAAATTTATTTTTAGTTTTAGCTTTATTTACAGCTTTATGTATTAGTGTAAAAGCAGACATCACGCCTGCACAGCAAACAGATCCTGAATACGTTATTAACAACGGTTATTCAGAAGCATTTGCAGAACATGTTATGATTCAAAAACAGCGTGCTGCAGGAGCTCCGGTTGAACCTTTGTATGAAAAGAAACACAACAAATTTGTAAGATTTTTACAAAACTCTTATTCATACTTAGATCCTGCTGTTGATAACCAGGAAAGATATCACCACGATATTCATCAATCTCCTAGTGTTAGAGATTTATAAGATTTAAACAAAAGGCGTCAACATCAGACGCCTTTTTTGTTGTATAATAATGGCATGGAAAAATTCAGATTTTTAACATCAGGAGAAAGCCACGGAAAGTGCTTGAACGCAATTATTGAAGGAGTTCCAGCAGGTTTTCGCATAAAAACTTCTGTAATCAACGAAGATTTAGCCCGCCGTCAGGTCGGATACGGCAGAGGCGGAAGAATGAAAATTGAAAAAGACACCGTAGAAATCAAATCAGGCGTAAGGTTTGGCAAATCTACAGGTGCTCCTATCTGCCTTGAAATCAAGAATAAAGATTTCGAAAACTGGCAGGATGTAATGAACACAGAAGCTCAAGAATATCCCGCTCAAGAGACTTTAAAAAAGATTGAAGAAAAGTCTTTTACAACCGTAAGACCAGGGCATGCCGATTTTGCAGGCTCTAAAAAATACAATTTCTCCGATTTGAGAAATGTTCTAGAACGCTCAAGCGCCAGAAAAACTGCTATTGAAGTTGCAGTAGGCTCAGTCGCAAAACAGATTTTAAAAGAGTTTAACATTATGGGATTTTCTCATGTCACTCAAATTGGAAATGTAAAACTTGATTTTTATCCGAAAACATATACTTTAATCAAAGAAAAAGCCGAAAAATCTGACGTCAGATGTGCAGACGATTTGACAGCTGACAGAATGCGAAACGCAATAGATGAAGCTTCTCAAGCAGGAGATACGCTTGGCGGAAAGTTTGAAGTTATTTTCGGTAACCTTCCGGTTGGCTTAGGCTCTTATGTACATTGGGATAGAGCTTTAGACGGCAGATTAGCGCAGGCAATTATGAGTATTCCAGCAGTTAAAGCTGTTGAAATCGGAGCCGGAGTTGATGCAGCTTCACTTAAAGGTTCGCAAATGCATGATGAGATTTTTGTCAAAAACAAAATTACTTATCGACAAACAAACAATGCAGGCGGTTTGGAAGGCGGAATGACAAACGGCGAAACTTTGATTATCAAAGGCACAATGAAAGCCATACCGACAATGAGAAAATCGTTAGCAACTGTTGATATCAAAGACATGCAGCCGGCAAGCGCGCATTTTGAGCGTTCTGATACTTGTGCCGTACCTGCTTGCGCGGTTGTCGCAGAAGCAAGAGCTGCCATTATTCTTGTTGATGAGCTTTTAGCAAAATACGGCGGCGACAATTTTGTAGAAATGAAGGCTCATTATGAATGCTAATATTGTTTTAGTAGGCATGCCGGCAAGCGGAAAAACAACAATTGGAAATCTTTTGGCTGAAAAGCTTCCTGAATATTCGCTTTATGATACAGACAGCATAATTGAAAAAACTCAGGGGATGATGATTTGCGAGATTTTTCAAAAGTATTCGGAAGATTATTTTCGGCAGCTTGAACATGACACAATAAAAATGGTCTGCACCGGGGTTAACAAAATTATTTCTATTGGAGGGGGTGCATTTGAAAACCCTGACAATAGAGCAGCGCTGTTAAAATTCGGTAAAGTCTTTTATTTAAAGTCAGACCTTGATATACTATATTCAAGAATATCAGAAGATTCAACAAGACCGCTTTTAGCGCAGGAAAATCCGCGCAGAATCTTAGAAAAACTGCTTGAAAAGCGGGAAGAAAATTATCAGAAAGCTCACTGCATTGTAGATACAAGTTCTCTTAATGAAGATGAAATTATAAGGTTTATATTGAATGAAACAAACTCTTAAAGTTAACTGCGAAAAAGAATACTTAATCGAAATTTCTGACAACAGCTTTGAAAAACTTAATCAAGAAATAAACGAAGCAACAAAAGGTCAAAAAAGGCTTATTGTTATCTCAAAAAAGGTTTATAAGCTTTATTATACTAGATTAAATTTTTCTGAAGATGAAATCTTTGTTCTAAATGACGGCGAAAAAGAGAAGAATTACAAGAATTACTTAAAAATCATTGAGCGCGCTAAACAAATAGGACTCACAAGAAAAGACGTTATGATAGCTATTGGAGGCGGGGTTGCCGGAGATATAACCGGGTTTGCTGCATCAACTTATATGAGAGGTATTGAGTTTATACAAGTTCCAACTACTCTTTTATCTGCTGTTGACTCTTCTGTAGGCGGTAAAACAGCAATTGACTTAGCTGATGCAAAAAATGTTATCGGAACTTTTTACCAGCCAAAAGCCGTATTTATCAACACAAACTTCCTTGCAACACTTGATAAAAAACAGTTCATGTCAGGGCTTGGAGAAGTTTTAAAATACGCGTTTATTGAAGAAAGCTGCGGTCATACAAATCCTTTGTATTTGTTTGAGTTTTTGACTCTCGGATGCGAAAAAATCATGCAAAAAGAGCCTTTAACTATGATTAGGATGATTGAATACTGCTTGAGCTTAAAAATTGCGGTTGTTAATCAAGACGAGAAAGAAGGCGGGCTCAGAAAAGTGCTGAATTTCGGACACACTCTCGGTCATGCACTTGAGACAATAACCAAATACAACAAATTTACCCATGGAGAGGCAGTCGCTTATGGAATGTATTTTATCATCAAGTGGGCATATAATCATGAGTACATTGGTTATGCATATTACAGGCTTTCAATGGAGTTATTGGAAAAATACGGGTTCAAACCGCTTAAGAAAAAATTTCAGAAAGAAAAATTAATTGAACTTATGATGAAAGACAAAAAAGCTTCAGAAGGAAAAATCACTTTTATCATTCCTTGTGACAAGAAAAAAGTTAGAGAAATCAAACTTACTCCGATTGAAGCGGGGTACATGTTTGATGAATAGACAAGTAGAAGTTTTTGCAGGAGCTTATGCAAGCGGGAAATCTGAGACATCAATTAACCGCGCACGCCAGTTTGCTCAAAATGGCAGGCAAATTACGCTTGTTGATTTAGACTCGGTAGAACCGGCTTACACTTTGCGCCCAATTGCAGGAAAGCTGAGAGAAGAAGGGATTAACGTTATTACTCAGCCGGATAATTTCGGGCTTGGAGAAGCTGCCAGCTACGTCACTCCGCAGCAGATAAACTGCCTAAATCAAGAAGGAGATATTATTATTGATGTCGGATACGGAGCCGGAGGGCTGGATATTTTAGATATTTTGACAGGGATTAAAGATGAAAATAACCTGAAAATTTATCTGGTTGTTAATACTGCAAAATTTGAAACTTCAACTGTTGAAAATATAATAGAATACACAAATTTTTCTCAAGGAAAGTACAAATTCACCGGTTTAGTTTCAAATACACATTTTGGCAGTGAAACAACAAAAGAAGATGTTATAAATGGATATAACAAGCTTAAATCTGCGTCTGAACAACTCGAGCTTCCAATCAAAGCAATTGGTATCGATAAAAAACTTGAACCTGATTTTGAAAAGAACTTTGACGGTGTTGAGATTTGGGTTTACAACAGAATAATGCCTTGCGCTTTCTGGTAACTAAGAATAATTCCTCCAATGCGGCTTAAAATTAATAATCGCATCAATAGTTTCATTAAAATTACCATTAAATTTTAAAGCACGATCATCTATTATAATACTTGCGTGCGGACTTTTTTGGTTTGTAATATCACTTATAAATTTATTTAAATGATTATCATCCAGCCATTTTTGGGTAAGTTTTTTATCACGTACTGTAAAAATTTCTATTCTATACTCTTTAGACACTTGTTCTAAAAATTCTGAGACTCCTTCTCTTGGAGGCGAAATCTCATATTCTTTATAGTCACCGCAGTATGTGTTAAGAACACCATCTAAATCTATCAATAAAGTTTTTGTCATAACATACTCCTAAAATTTCCGAATACAGAAACATTTATAAATAATATCATTTTTAGCTTTATTATGCAAGGATATAATAAGTTATGCAAAAATACTATAGGCTGATGACCTTAGCCGGTTGTAAAAAATGTTTACAAGTTGAAAAGATTTTTTATGTAAGCTATTATTAATATTGAGAGATTGTGTGCGGGGAGTACATGGAAAATAATTATTTTGCGCTATTAGCAACTGATGTAAAAAAGTTATGGAACGGTTTAGACGGAAACCAAAAGCTTGGAATGCTTGCTTTAATTGTAATTACAATTGTTTCTGCAACTTTTTTCTTATCAAAAGCAATGGAACCTGATTGGGTTGTTTTATATTCAGACTTAAATGAAGTTAATGCTATGAGCATAGTTCAGAGCATGAAAAAGAATGGATATCAGTACAAGATTTCTGACGACCATTCTTCAATACTTGTACCTTCTAATGTTCGTGATGAAATGAGGGTTTTTGTCGCAGAGAATGATTTGATAAAAGGCGGAGATACAGGCTTTGAGCTGCTGGATGATATGCAGTTAGGCTCAACCGATTTCAAAAACAAATTAACAAAACAAAGAATTTTTCAAGGCGAGCTTACACGCTCAATCGAAAAAATTCAAGGCGTCAAATATGCGCGTGTTCAGCTTGCTGAACCTGAACGCTCCATCTTCGACGATAATGATGAAAAACCTACAGCTTCTGTTGTTCTGGTTTTAGAACCTGGGTATAAAATCAAAAGCTCGCAGGTTAAAGCAATTAAAAATTTGGTTGCTTATGCTGTTCCAAGAATGACTCCAGAACAAGTTTTCATAACTGACCAAAACGGTACAAGTTTATCTGACGAAACTTCTAAAAACTCAACTGATATGGAAAGTTTTAAAGGCAATCTTGAAAAAGATACTTCCAAAAAAGTTTCTGAGGTTTTAGAAAAAATTGTCGGCAAAGGCAATGTATCTGTTCAAGTTAATGCTGATATCGATTTTAACTCAGCTAAAGCAACTATTGAAAGCTATCATCCTTTAGAAGGTACTGATAAAGGAGTTATGACAAGCTCGCAGACAGAAGTTGAGACTTATGAAAATCCTAATAATGTTCCTAATCCAAACAATGTTAATCAGAGAAATTTGAACTATTCTAAACAAAAAACTTCTGTGAATTATAATGTAACAAAAGAAGTTAAGCAGGTTATTTACGCACCAGGCACAGTTAAGCGGCTTTCTATCGCAGTTGCTGTAAACAAAGTTTTAACTGATTCAGAAAAAGACGAGATAAAAAATCTTGTGCTTTCAGCTGCCGGAGTAGATTATTCAAGAGGCGACGTAATTTCTGTTTCCGGACTTCAGTTTGAAGGCGCAACAATTGATAAAAAAGCTCAGGAAGAATTTGCAGAACAGTATCAAAAAGAACAAATGATGTACTTTGTAACATCTTCTGTAATTCCTCTTATTGTAGTTCTTATCCTTGGATGTTTTGCTTTATATATTCTCAAAAACTTCATAGCCAAGATGCCGTCTTCAAGACGTCAGGATAAAATAATTACTCAAGAAGATATTATTGAACGCCATGACGATATCGAACCAGAAGAAGACACTTTGAAAATAGAACTTAGCAAAAACGAGATTAAATCTCAGAAAGAGCAAAGTATAAACGAGATTAATGAAGCAGTAATGGCATCTCCGGAAGATGCTGCAAAACTCTTAACTTCATTCATCAGAGACTAGAAGAGGCAGCGGAGCAAACGAAGAGGTTTGGAAGTTCAACCTGCAAACCGGTGTATAGCGGAATATCACCCGCACAAGTAGTTATAAAATGGTGAAAAAAATGGGTATAGAAGAAATAAAAAAAGCAAAAGAAGATTCAAAAAAGACGTTAACACGCCCAAGCCAGAAGGTTGCTGCGCTTTTAATCGCACTTGGACCAACTACAGCTTCTGAAATACTTAAAAATATCAAAGACGAAGATTTGCTTGAACAAATTACTCTTGATATCGCCAACCTCGGAAAGATTTCTGATGAAGATTTAAACGAAGTTCTGCTTGAGTTCAAAAGCGTATTTCAAGCAAGAAACTATATAGCTCAAGGCGGTGTCGGATATGCAAAACAGCTTCTTACTCAAACTTACGGTGACGCTGAAGCTTCTAAGCTTCTTGAAAAAGTCAACTCAATGGTTAACACCAACCCGTTTTATTTCCTTAACGAAGCTGACCCGTCTCAGCTTGCAAACACTTTCGCTTCTGAAAACCCGCAGCTTTTAGCATTAATTTTAGCTTATTTAAGACCTCAGCTTGCTGCGCAGGTTCTTGCTTTTCTTCCTCCTGACATACAGGCAGTTGTTTCAATGCGGATTGCAGATATGACACCTACAAACCCGGAAATCCTTTCTACAATTGAAGATATTGTAGAACGTAAGTTCTCTGCTCTGCTTGTTCAGGATTTCTCAAACGCAGGCGGCGTAGAATCCCTTGCAAATATCTTAAACTGCTGCGACAGAGGCACAGAAAAAAATATCATGGAATGGCTGGATATCGAAAACCAGCAGATGGCTCAAGAAGTCCGCGATTTGATGTTTGTATTCGAAGACATCATTATCCTCGACGACAGAGCTATTCAAAGACTGCTTAGAGAAGTTGATTCTAAACAGCTTGCACTTGCGCTCAAGGGTACTAAAGAAGAAATCAAAGACAAAATATTTAGAAACATGTCTGAAAGAGCACGTCAGATGCTTGCTGACGATATGGAATACCTCGGACCGGTTAGAGCTAAAGAAGTTCAAGAAGCTCAAACAGGTATCGTTAATTCTATCAGAACTCTTGAAGCAACAGGCGAAATTACTATTACACGTGCTAGTGTTGAGGATGAGTTAATTGAGTAGCAACAGAATAAAATCCGGAGAAATTCAGATTGGCGGAAATTACGTTCTGCCAATTGAACAAACACGCGTAACAAGGCAGCAGGCAAAAGTTCAGCAGATAATCGAAGAAACTGACGCTAAAGCACAGCAGATTATTAATGAAGCTCAAAACAAATCTCAAATCGTTATTCAAGCAGCTAATACTGAAGCTGAAACTATTATTCAAAATGCTAAAAAGAAAGCTGAACAAGAATATGAAACAATTAAAAACCAAGCTTATCAGGAAGGGTTTAAAAAAGGCGAACAAGACGGGCTTTATAAGTTCCAAAACGACGCTTTTGAAGGAGTTAAATCCCTTGACACTCTTGCTTCAAGCGCGTTTGAGCTAAAGAAAAATATTATTGACTCAGCTTCACGTGATATTGTTGAGCTTGTCTCAGCAATTGCAGACAAAGTATGTCATCAGAAATTTGACGATGAAGTTTTATATAAGATAACTGTTGATGCAATTAAACAGCTTAATGACAAAGAAAATATCACAATTATCGTAAATCCTGAGCTTGTAGAAAGGATTAACGCACTTGCTTCCGATTTTAGAGCCGAGTTTCCAAAACTTGAAACATTAAAAATTTTAGAAGATATTTCACTTTCTGCAGACGGCATAATTGTAGAAACTCCTGATACAAGACTTGATTCCAGGGTTTCTGCTCAAATAGCAGAGATTACAGAAAAAATGATTAGAGGCAGCAGTGACAGATTGGAACAAGAATAGATATCTGGAAATAATAAAAAATACCCAGACTATTAAAGAAATCGGAAAAATTACTGAAATTATCGGACTTACAATCGAATCTGACGGGCCGAGGTCTTCTATCGGCGATCTTTGCTATATATACAATAATTACAACGACAAACCAACTATGGCAGAAGTTGTCGGGTTTAAACGCGACAAAATCCTTTTGATGCCTTTGGCTTCTCCTGACGGAATTCATCCCGGAGCACTCGTAGTTAATACTGGAGGAGCAATGAAAATCGGAGTCGGAAACCAGCTTATTGGAAGAGTTTTAGACGGACTTGGAAACCCTATTGATACTCTGGGCGATTTAAAATTCTCTGAATACCGTTCAACAAGAGCGGATGCGATTAACCCTCTAAAACGTAAAAGAATTACTGAGCCGCTTTCTCTGGGTATAAAATCGATTGACGGGTTTATGACCGTTGGAAAAGGTCAAAGAATGGGGATTTTTGCAGGCTCAGGCGTCGGAAAAAGCACAACAATCGGTATGATGGCAAAAAATACTTCTGCTGATTTGAACGTTATTGCTTTGATTGGTGAACGCGGAAGAGAAGTAAAAGAGTTTATAGAAGAAATACTCGGAGCAGAAGGAATGAAACGCTCAATTGTAATCGCTGCAACTTCCGAACAGCCTTCTTTAGTTAAGATTAAAGCAGCTTTTGTCGCAACTTCAATTGCTGAATATTTTAGAGACAAAGGCTTAGATGTTTTGTTTATGCTTGACAGCGTAACCCGTATTGCAATGGCCCAGAGAGAAGTCGGGCTTGCAATCGGCGAACCGCCTGCAACACGAGGATATACTCCTTCTGTTTTTGCGCTTATGCCAAAGCTTATGGAAAGAGCCGGAACAAACGAAGTCGGAACAATTACCGGACTTTATACGGTTCTGGTTGAAGGTGATGATTTTAACGAGCCGATTTCTGATACAGCAAGAAGTATTTTAGACGGTCACATTGTGCTTTCGCGTGATTTGGCACACAAAAACCATTATCCGGCTGTTGATGTACTGCAATCTCTGAGCAGAGTTATGGGTGATGTAACAGCCAAAGAACACAGAGCAGCTGCAGGAAACTTGAGAAATCTGCTTGCTGTTCATAAAAAGAATGAAGATTTGATTAACATCGGTGCTTACGTAAAAGGTTCTGACCCTGCCTGCGATAAAGCGATTGCAATGATGAATGAGATTAACGGATTTTTACTCCAGTCGACAGAAGACAAAATTGATTACGAAGAAACAATAAATAAACTTTTGCAGCTAGGCGCAAACTAGACAATATATTAAAAGTATTGTAAAATTGATTCAGGGTAGTACCCGCACCAACCCTCTGACACACATGTACTAATGAAAGAAGTCAGAAAGGGGGTGAAAACTATGTTAGCAGAAATAATAAAGCTACTAATCGTAGCAACGCTATTCATAGTAGCTTTTAAACTGTAAATCATAGGGGGTACTAAGTGAAGCTCTGAGGAAGTAGCATTTCTTCAGGGCTTCCCCCTATGTTTACATTATTTATGATTTTTCAGCTTTTGTCAAGGGTATGAGTATTGTTAATTTTTCGCTTTCAATTTGTTTGTTTTCCGTATTCAGCCTGCCTGCCGGAATATCTTTGTTTTTTCCGTGATAATCGCTTCCTCCGGAAACCAAAAGCCCGTACTTTTCAGCACATTCGACAAGAAATTTGATTTCTTCCATATTGTATCTGGAATAATAACATTCAAGACCTTGGATTCCAAATTCAAGCATATTTTTAAGCTTAGGCAAAAACTCTTCTGCTGATAAATGTCTTTCGCCTTCACCTCCCAGAGGATGCGCCCATACAGGTATTCCGCCTGCAGAAATTATTGCGTTAATCGCTTCTATGCCGTCAAACCTTGTATTGCCTGTTTTACAATCATCCAAGTATTTTTTCATCGCTTCAATATTATTAGAAGCTAGACCTCGATTTACAAGTACATTTGCAAGATGTGTTTTCACAACACTTTTGCGGGAATACAGCCAGTTAAGTTCTTCTTCTGTAAGCTCAATTCCATGTACTTCTTTAAGATATTTTATCCTTGTTTCAAGTTTTTGCCTGCGCAAAACTTTACCTTTTTCAATCAAAGCGTTTAGCTCAGCATTCTCTATATCAATACCGTAACCCAAAATATGGCATTTTATTTCACCGCAAAGGCAGGTCAGCTCTACACCTCTGATATAATCGCCTTTTAAGCTTCTGCAGCCTTCAACTGTATCGTGGTCAGTAAGTGCAAACAGGCTTACTCCTGCTTTTCGGATGATTTCCGGAAGTTTTAGAACATCATCACTGCCATCTGAGCAATTTGAGTGTATATGTAAATCTGCTTTCATTTCAGCCTTTCGATTATTTGCTCAAATTTCATACTTCTTGAAGCCTTTAAAAATATTTTCGATTTTTTATCAAGAGTTTTTATAAAACTTACTGCATCTTCTATTGTCTCAAAGTGTTTTGAAGGACAGCTTTTAACCTCATCTGTAATGTATTTTGAAAGAGTTCCGATTGATAAAATCATTGTATCTTGTTTTTTATATGCGTTAATGTACCTTCCAAGTTCTCTGTGGTACTTGATTTCATCCTCTCCGAGCTCGCCCATATCACCAAGAATAATAATAGAGTTTTGATAAAGTTCAAAAATTGTATCAACAAACGCTCTCATTGACTCAGGGTTTGCATTATAGCTGTCGTTTATAATCTCAAATCCGCCTGCGTTTACTGATTCCCAGCGTTTTTCAATCGGTTTATATTTTTTAAGTCCTGCTTGAATTTCTCTGATTTCCATACCGAGAGCAAGCCCTGTATTTATTGCGCTCAAAGCGTTTTCAATATTATAATCACCGCCTGTATTAAGCTCATAAACATTTCCTTTGTATTCAAACTTAGAATAATGTTCTGATTTTTCTAAGATTTTAACATCTTTTATCGAGTAAAAAATCTTTTCTCCATCAAATTCAACTGTATTTTTTATAAGTTCATCATCGTGCGCAATAAAAGTTTTACCGCGCTGATATTTCACAATTTCACATTTAGCTTTTGCAATATTTTCGCGTGAGCCGAGCCGTCCGATGTGCGCAGTTCCGACATTTGAAATAATCGTAATATCAGGTTCGGCATATTTTGAAAGAAGCTCAATTTCTCCTAATCCGCGCATCCCCATCTCAAGTACAAGGACTTCTGTATCATCCGGAGCTTCAAAAATTGTCTGGCAAAGCCCAATTTCGTTATTGTGGTTTAAAGGCGTCTTAAATGTCTTAAATTTTTCTGAAAGCGTTGCAGCAACGAGTTCTTTTGTTGTTGTTTTTCCGGAGCTTCCGGTCACTGCAACGACTGTAAAATTGAGTTTTCTGCGTCTAAAGTTTGCACATTGAAGATAAGCGGTGAGAGTATCACTAACCTGCAAATGTCCGTCTGTTCCTGTACAAAACGCTCCGGCTGCACCTTTTTCTAAAGCTTGTCCAATAAATTTTTCTCCGTCAAAGCTTGCTCCTTTTAAAGGCAGATAAAAATCACCTTTCTGAATAGTTCTTGTATCAGTAGAAATTCTTACATCTAAGCTTTCGTCAATTTCTTTTAAAACTTTTGCGCCTGCTGCGTTTATTAAATCTTTAATATACATAATTCTCACCTGTATTTACTATACTACAAAATAATGGTGGTATAATAAATTTATGAATATTTTAGAAGAATTTGACACAATAGCAGCTCCTGCAACTCCAATGGGAGCAGGCGGAGTAGGAATAATAAGGATTTCAGGCGAAAAAGCGTTTGAAATTATCGGGAAAATTTTTACAAATCCGAATTTTCAGCCTCGAAAATTTAACCACGGCTGGATAATTGACGGTGATACACGTATTGACGATGTAATCGTGCTTCCTTTTTTTGCTCCAAACAGCTATACAGGAGAAGATGTAATTGAAATTCAGTGCCACGGCGGAGTTCAGGTTGTTAAAAACATACTTAACCTTGTTTTAAAAAACGGAGCAAGGCTTGCAGAAAAAGGCGAGTTTACAAAACGCGCATTTCTTAATAAGCGTATGGATTTATCTCAAGCTGAATCTGTTGCTGATATTATTCATTCAAAAACAGGTGAGTTTGCTAAAGTTTCAATGAAAAACTTATCAGGAGTTTTAAAAGAAAAGATTAATGACATAAGAAACGACATCTTTGAAGTTCTTTCTAAAATTACCGCAGGCATTGATTTTCCAGAAGATGTAAAAGAACCTGAATACTCGTATTTAACAGAAAGATTTGAAAATATCATCACACAAATTAACAGTGTTCTTACCGGAGCAAATACGTCAAATATTTTTCGTCAAGGTGCTTCTGCTGCTATTGTCGGAAAACCAAATGTCGGTAAATCTTCTTTATTCAACGCGCTTTTGAACCTCGAAAGAGCAATCGTAACTGACATTGCAGGAACAACCAGAGACATTCTCAGGGAAACTCTTGACTTAGGAATACCGATAACTTTGGTTGATACAGCAGGAATTAGAGAAGATGAAGAAGTTTCAAAAGTCGAAAAAATCGGGATTGAATATTCGAAACAATCACTTGATGAAGCTGATTTAGTCTTATTTATTTACGATGCTTCAAAAGGTTTAGACAATGATGACAAGGAAGTTTTAGAGCTTTTAAAAGACAAAAACCATATTGTTATTTCAAACAAATCAGATTTGACAGCAGAACGTAATCCAGAAGCGCTTTGTGTTTCTGCACTTACAGGAGAAGGAATTTCTGAGCTGAAAGAACTTCTGAAGAAAAAAGTCTGCGACATTGAGCCTGAAAATCTGGAGTTTGTAACAAACACACGCCAACAGGAATGTTTAAAGAAAGCACGTGCAGCAATAGAGCAGGCATTTCTGGCTGCAAGTCTGCATGAGCTTCAAGATTTGATTTCAATTGACGTAAAATCTGCTGTTCTGGCTTTAGATGAGCTTACTGGAGAGCTCGTAACAGATAATATTTTAGAAAATATTTTTGAACACTTTTGCATAGGAAAATAATTTACAATTTTGAATTTCTTTTATTTTCCAATTGCTTTCGAATGCATTTTTGAGAAATAATATCTCTTGAATTTTCATCAAGGTGTACAAAATTAAACGATGCTTTTAAAATTCCTTCTTCATCATCTATTCGTATAAACTTCGCTTTTGTCTTGATATTTTTAGGTGTGAAAAGTATATCAAGCATTACATTTTCCGGAAAGTGCATATATTTTTCCAGCTTTAAACGCACACCATTCGCTGAGAGGTCAAAAGTTTTACAAGAAATAACTGTATCAGAAAAAGTCATAATAACATTTTCTTCCATACGTACTCTGAAATATTCTCTATTCTGCTGAAATTCAAGTCCTTGAGGAGTTTTAAGCGTTAGAAAAACATAAGGTTCAGCGTTTTCAATAGATTTAAGTATTGTATTTGTTCGATAGAGCCCGTTTTCACAAATAAAACTTACTGAAACTTCCTGAGGAGTCTCAATGTCAAGCCCGTCTTCAAATTTCGCACAAGCATAAAGCTCATTTTCACTCATACTTCTTATTGCTGCTTTGAGAAAATGCACATTCTCTTCTCTATCTTTGTATACAATTTTAGTATACTTGATATTTTCTAAATTAAGATTAAACTGCATATAAATATTATACCACATTTTGTAGTATAATGGAGGTAAATACAAACCAGCAGGAAAGAGTATTATGAAAGGCATTATTTTTGATTTTAACGGAACATTGTACTGGGATTCACAGCTTCATTATGACGCGTGGAAAGAATTTTCTGCTATCTTGAGAGGCGAACCGTTTACCAACGAAGAAATGCGCGATAAAATGTTCGGGCACACAAACGAAGATATCATTGAATACGCAATCGGGCATAAACCTTCAAAAGAAATGGTTGAAAAATATGCCAAAGAAAAAGAATCCCTGTACAGAAAAAGATGCCTTCAAAATAGAGAAAGCTTTAAGCTCGCACCCGGAGCAATTGAGTTTTTGGATTTTCTCAAAGAAAACAGCATTCCAAGAACAATCGCAACAATGTCAGAATGGGATAATGTCGAGTTTTACATAAAAGAATTTAAACTTGAACGCTGGTTTGATTTAGATAAAATCGTTTACTCAGACGGAACAATTCCCGGAAAACCTGCTCCTGATATATTCTTAATTGCAGCAGAAAAAATCGGATTAGCACCAAAAGATTGTGTTGTTGTAGAAGACGCCATTGCAGGCATAAACTCTGCAAAATCAGCAGGCATCGGAAAAATTATTGCAATAGACTCGCTTGAACCGATTGAGTTTTATCAAAACATCGACGGGCTTTCTGGAATTATCAGAAGTTTCCACGAGTTTGACAGAGAAATGTTCAGGTGTTTTGTATAATGAAAAAATTAATTTTGTTTTTAATCAAAATTTATCAAAAAATCTCAGCTCTGACTCCGCCAAGATGCCGATTTTATCCGACCTGTTCCGAATACACACGTCAAGCAATCGAAAGGTTCGGACTTTTAAAAGGCGGCTGGCTTGGAGTTAAAAGAATATGCAGATGTCATCCGCTCAACGAAGGCGGAGTCGATTTGGTTCCGGGGGTAAATGAAGGGGCGTAGCCCGGTGTGAATGTCGGTGTTGCGTTGCGAGAGCAATGCAAGCAGGACACGAGCACAACGACACCACCGTTGTGACGGAGCGAATGCGAAGGAACGGACAAAGTGAATTAGCAGGCAGGCGGAATGTGCTCCGACTGAATGGGTAAAAGGTAAATGAAAGGGCTGGTAGGTATAACATACAAGCTGGTAAGAGTGGTATAAAAATGATTATTATATTTTCAGGCAAACAATATTCAGGAAAAGACACAGCAGCAAAGATTTTAATGAACGCTATGCCAGAGTTTAAACGCTGTGCAATGGGCGATATTATTAAAATCGAATACGCAAAACAAAATGGGCTTACCTTTGAAGAAATCGAAGCAAATAAACCTAAATATCGTCAGGGTTTGATTGATTTAGGGAATTTGGGCCGCTCAAAGAGTCCGGATTACTGGCTTGAGAAAATCATAGCTCAGGAAGGTAATATTGTTGTAACAGATGTCAGAATTAAGCATGAATATGAAGTATTCAAAAACGCAGGCGCAATTTCAATCAGAGTTGAAGCTTCGCGCGAAATTCGAGAATCACGCGGAGGAAAACTTGTCGGAGAAAACGACGTTACTGAAGTTGATTTAGATAATATTCAAGATTGGGATTTTGTAATCGACAATAACACGGATTTTGAAACATTGCAAAAAAATGTGCTGAAAATTGTTGAAAAATTAAGTTAAGCATTTTTTACCTCCGACTTGTTATTATGTTTATTGACTAAATTATCTGCAATACTTCCGGCTTTAGAGAACCCGTAACCTGCAGCTGAGCCTAAAAGCATTCCTTGAACTCCGGAATACAGCATAGCTGTAAGCGCAAGAGAAGCGCCAACCCCTGCCACAGCCGGAAATCCAAGAGTTAAAGCACGTGAAATTCTGTCTTCTTTTGTATCTGCTGCTCCAACTGCAATCCCGCTCAGCCCAATCATGCCGGCACCTGTCAGAATATCTGTCGGTGCTCCGCCAAGAATCAAATCACGTTTCTTGTCAAAATATTCTATGCATTCGCTCTTATTAGCTTTTGTAAGTTTTTTACCTGTTTTTTGAAAGCTAGACTCAAGAATAGACTTCTCTTCTTTACTCAAATGCGGCGAAATCAACTCGATAATCTCATTGTATTTTCCTTTGGTATCTTTACCGTTTCCAATAAGCATATCAACTGCTCTTTTGCCGTTTTCTTCAAAAGTATTCCTTGCAGGCATAAGCATATCTTCCGCCCAGTAAGACATGTTATTCCTAATATGTTTGGCATTTTGACCTAAATCACCTTTTTTAAAATTCTTTAGAAAATCATTAAACAGCCTTTTCTTAAAATTCGTTTCAAGGTGTTCCATAGATTTTTCCTGTGCAAGCAGCCTTTCTGCAGTTTTATCCTTCGCAAAAAATTTTTTTGCTTGTCTAATTTCAGAAAGCTTTGCTTCAAATAATTTTTTTTCGTGAGGAGAAAGCCTATCTTTGTATGTTAAAGCAAGTTCTTCAAACGATTTCATCTGTTTTTCTGCTTTTGCATATTTTCTGTAAACTGTGCTTTTGCTGATTGTATCAAACGCGTTCGTTATTCCATTATGCGCAGTTGACATAACTTTTCTAAATCCTGCATCACATTTTTGCAAAATATTTCGCAGACCATCATTTTTTACATTTTTGAATTTTTTGCCGCAGCAGAGCCATTTAAAGCCTAAGTCTTTTCCTGCATTTACCGTATTTGTAAACTGGAAAAAATCTGCAACACCGTTAAAATACTTTTCTCCTGCACGATAAAATTTGCTTGTAATAAAGCTGTTTTTATTTGTTTGTGCTTTAGCTCCGGCTTTAGAAGACATTGTTTTTAATTTTTCAACAAGCTTCCCTGAAAACCTCGGATTTAAAAGTGCAGTAAGCGCGGTTAAAACAAATACCGTACTTCCTGCTGTAATAGCAGTTTTATGTGATTTTTTCTTATGCTCATCTTCAGGTTCTTTAACAAAAGTGTCAACTGTATTATTAACAATATTTTCAACTTTTTGAACAGGTTTATTAATAAGGATTTCTTGCGCATCCTGAGTTTTACCGCGAAATTGCGGATACGTAAAATTGTTTATGCCGTGATTAAACGAAATAGACATAATTGTACCTGACTAAAACCTGCTACATGAATATAAAGTTTATTTTCTTACAAAAATTGCTTGTGATAACACTTTTATTAAGATATATTAAAGTTATGAAAAAAGGGTTTCCAAGAATATTCTGGCAGTCAGTATTCGTCGGTTTATTAACCGGCATGGTTGTACTGCTTTTCAGGCTTGGGATTGAAAATTTATTCAAGTTTATAATGACACATTTTTATTCGCACCCGCTAATTTTTCTAGCAATAACAACTCTGGGCGGCTTAATTTCAGGGCTTCTTGTAAACAAGCTTGCACCTGAAACCGGAGGAAGCGGTATTCCTTACGTAAAAATGTCGCTTACAAAACATAACAAAAAAATACGAGTACGAACTGTGTTTGTAAAATTCTTTGCAGGAATAATCGGAATAGGCACAGGGCTTTCTCTGGGACGTGAAGGTCCAAGTGTTCAGCTCGGAGCAGGAGTAGGTTCATTCGCAGGCAAAATATTTAAGCTTGACGGGCTTAGCCGTGACAAGCTTATTGCATCAGGAGCAGGAGCCGCGATTGGCGCGACATTCAACGCGCCAATCGCGGGAACTTTGTTTGTATTAGAAGAACTGACCCGCAAATTTACTCCTGCAATGCTTTTCCCGACACTTGTCGCAACTGTTGCTGCTTCAACTGCTGCAAGGCATTTTGCAGGCTCTAACCCTTGTTTTAATATTTCTTTAAACCAAATAACAATTGAAAGCTGGATTTTACCTGTATCAATAATTTTAGGACTGCTCGCAGGGATTTTTGGTGTTTTGTTTTCAAAAACTATTTTTGCATTTAAAAACTTATACTCAAAAATAAAAATTCCTAATTACGCAAAACCAGCGCTTGCCGGATTTTTCACCGGAGTTATCGGTTTAGTTCTCCCGTATATTTTATCCTCAGGAAACGGAACTGTAGAAATGCTTCTGCAAAACAAATTTCCAATCACTCTTGTTCTAACAATTTTCTTTGCAAAATTTATTATCACTCCTTTGTGTTTCGGCTCAAACGCTGCCGGAGGAATATTCCTGCCGATGTTAATGCTTGGCTCGCTGCTTGGATACATTACCGGGTTTACTGCAAACACTTTTGGAGCAGAAGTAAGCCTTGCAGCCGCTGCTGCTCTTGGCATGGCTGGATTTCTTTCTGCTGTTGCAAGGACACCTTTAACAGCTGTTATTATGGTATTTGAAATGACCGGAAGCTACGAATGTATTCTGCCGCTTATGCTTACTGCTGCGGTAGCTGATATGACAGCAGCAAAGCTAAAGCATCAGCCAATATATGCAGAGCTGATTAATCACTAAAGTTCTTTTTCTTTTATATATCTCGGTCTTGCTTTGACTTCATTAAATATTTGACCAAGATATTCACCAATAATTCCAAGGCAGAAGATTTGCAAGCCCCCAAAAAACGCCAGCAGGATTACAAGGGTTGCCCATCCGCTTGGCATATCGTTTAAAAAATATTTCTCAAATACTACATCAGCTGCAAGCAAGAAACTTCCAAGTACAGTAAGAAGCCCCATCGCAGCTATAATTCTCAAAGGAACAATACTGTATGCTGTAATTCCGTTTAAAGCAAGGCTCGTTAGAGAAAAGAAATTAAACTTAGAATTTCCAGCAGTTCTCGGTTTGACATCAAAATAAACATAAGCTGTTTTAAGCCCGATTTCATGGAAAAAACCGCGCAGAAATAATCCGGCTTCTGAATATTTTTCAAGAATTTCAAGCCCCTTGTAACTTACAAGTCTAAAATCTGAATGATTAGGCGGGATTTTTACGCCCAGTATATTCATAAGCTTGTAAAAACAAAATGCTGTAGATTTCTTAAAAAACGAATCTGTTTTTCTATCATTTCTAATTCCCGAAACAATTTCTGCTCCGTTATGAAACTCATCAATAAAAGCTTCAATAGCATTTTCATCCTGTTGTAAATCAGCATCAATAGAAATCACACAGTCGCATCCAAGCTCTTTAACTCCCATAAGCCCGGCAATTAATGCTTTTTGGTTTCCATAATTCCTAACAAACTTTGCTGCCCGGACCCTATTGCCAAATATGTTATGCAGTTCTTCTATTAAGCTCCAAGTTTTGTCTTTAGAGCCGTCGTCTACAAGATAAATATAACTTTCTTCTGAAATTTTTTCTTTTGCAATAATTCCGTCTAAAACAGCCAAAAGAGTTTCTACCGTTGATTTTATTGCTAACTCTTCATTAAAACACGGAATAATTATTGCGAGTTTTGTTTTATTATTGCTCATTGTATTCCTCTGCTAAATATAATACAATAGTTTAAGGAATTAGTGAAGGGAAGAAATTTGTCAGAAAAAAAATTTATACTTAACGCAGATGATTTCGGAATGAGTAAAGCTTTCAACAGAGCTGTCTTAGAAGGTTATCAATATGATATTATTAAAAGTGCCAGCTTAACTCCTAACGGTGAAGCTTTTGAAGATGTTTTTGAAAATATTATTCCTGCCTGCCCGAATTTAGGTGTTGGAGTTCATTTGAATATAATTGAAGGCAAATCTCTATGTTCAGACTTAGATACTTTGACTGACTCAAACGGGAATTTCAACAATTCTTTCGGAGAGCTGCTTTTAAAATCTTTAAATTCAGAGATTTTTTTAAAACAAGTTGAAAAAGAGTTTAGAGCACAAATTAACAGGGTTATTGCAAGAACAACTATAACTCACATAGATTCACACGTTCACACTCATTCAATTCCAAAGATTTTTGAAATTGTATGCAAACTCGCAAAAGAATACGGAATAAAACAAGTTCGGACTCAGCATGAAAAACCTTACCTTATTCCTGACGTGTTTAAGCATCTGAACTTGAAATATCCGGTAAATTTAATTAAGCTTTCGCTTCTAAACACCTTTACACTTATAAACAAAAATACTGTCAAAAAATACGGACTTAGCACAAATGATTATCTTTTAGGAGTGACTTACACTTCAATGATGAGCAGTTTAGCAATATCTTACGGGCTTATGGCAATAAAAGAGGACAATATTACTGCTGAAGCTCTCATCCACCCTTGCAGGTATGATGACGGAACTATTGATAACCATTTTGAAGAATTTCAGATTACAAAAAATATAAAGCTTAAAGAAAAAATAGAAAGAATCGGTTATAAAATAACAAACTACAGAGATGAGGTACTGTGCGCACAAAAATAATAACTTCTGTCATTTTAATCACAGCGTTTATTCTTTTTCTCATATTTTTATATCCTCAAGAAAAAGATTATTATGTAAAACAAATTATCTCTCCCTGTGAAATAGTAATGGAAAATGGCAAAGTTTTTAAGTTCAATGATTTAGACAGCTTTGACCCTGATTTCACAGAAAAGAATAAAAGATTAGGAGAAAGCCTCGGGCTAAATGAAGAAGAAGCTTTTGTAATCGGACATTTAGGTAAATACTGGAGTGAAACTCTTCTTGGAAGAAGAAAAGTTAATATTACTGACAACAACCTTGTGTATCACAAATTTGGTTATAAAACAAAGTTTGAAAACTCGCCTTACTGTATAAAAGACGGAAAATTCACAAACCCAAAAGCTGCACAAGATTTAATCGAGAGAGTAAAACGTACCAGATACGGGCTTTTAGACATTGATGAAAATAAATTTTATCCAATTACAAGAGATAATCAACCTGAAAACTTTATCGTTGCAAGAAGAGGATATAAGAAAAAAACAACAACTCCTAAAAAGAAAAGTACATCAGTTTTACAGTTACAAGATTTCAAGTTAATTTTGTCCGATTTTACCAAAAAACTCAAGCCGGATAGAAATTGTTCAACTGAAATTTGTAAAGAACTTTTGAACAATATCAACAACGCAAATAAAAGTATTGATATTGCAATTTATGGATACTCTTCTATTCCTGCTATAGAAAATGCGCTCCAAAAAGCTCAAAACCGAGGCGTTTATATTAGACTTGTTTATGATTTAGACACAAAAGGTGAAAATATTTACGAAAATACGCAGGATTTAGTGAATATAATCAAGAATACAAAAAATGACAGATCATCAAAAGAAGCAAGAGCAATCATGCACAATAAATTTTACATATTTGATGACAAAACAGTTATTACAGGCTCTGCAAATCTATCTTCTACAGATATGTCCGGCTTCAACTCAAACTCAATTGCAGTAATACACTCTGAAGAGACCGCAAAAATTTACAAACAAGAATTCAACCAAATGTATTCAGGAAAATTTCATTCTGACAAAATTTCATCAAAAAACAAAAAGGGTATCTATTTTTCACCTCAAGATAAAGGAATAACAAATGGAATCTTACCTTTAATAAAAAATTCAAAACAATATATTTATATCCCGGCATTTTTGATTACAGAAAATCAGATGACAGAAGAGCTTATAACATGCAAAAAGCGCGGGATTGATGTAAAAATTATAACAGACGCAGTAAACGCTTCCAGTAAATATTCTAAAGTTAAATACTTGAGAGCTGCAGGAATTCCTGTCAAAATAGAAAACTACGCCGGTAAAATGCATTCTAAAACAATTATAATTGACGATAAATACTTAGTTTTAGGTTCAATGAATTTTTCATACAACGGTGAAAACAAAAACGACGAAAATATGATAATTATTGATAATCCAGAAGCTGCTAAATTTTATAAAGAATTTTTCCTTTACCTCTGGACAAAAATTCCTGATAAATGGCTTAAAGGATATCCACGCGCAGAAAGCCCGGACTCAATCGGCTCATGCTCAGATGGAATTGATAATGATTATGACGGTTTGATTGACAGCGCAGATGACAGCTGCAGGCAGATTAAATAAGAATAATAAAAAGAAAGTCTTGCAAAATGTGCAAGACTCAAAAATATACATTTACCCCACTAACTTTATACCATAGATAAAAATCTTTGTCAAGTAAATCATTCAACTTATTTAAACAAAAAGAAAAACCGGATTTTCACCCGGTTCATAAAGTTTATATTTTTACTGAAAATCTAATTATTTTCTGCTAACTTTTCACGTACTAAAGTTTCTACCTGGTTTAAAATTTCAGGATTGTTAGCAAGAAATTCTTTTGCTTTATCTCTTCCTTGACCAAGCTTATCATCATTAAAGCTGAACCAAGAGCCTGCTTTTTTTACAATATCCAAATCAACAGCTACATCAAGAATGTTGCCGATTTTACAAATACCTTTTCCAAATATAATATCAAACTCAGCTGTTCTAAAAGGAGGAGCAACTTTATTCTTCAAAATACGAACTCTGACATGGTTTCCGATATCTTCGCCGTCTCCTTTTAAACCTTCAACACGTTTAATTTCCAAACGAACAGAAGCGTAATATTTAAGCGCATTACCTCCGGTAGTTGTTTCAGGGTTTCCATACATAACCCCGATTTTTTGTCTCAGCTGGTTGATAAAAATAACAGTTGTTCTTGTTTTACCAATAATACCGGTAAGTTTTCTCAAAGCTTTAGACATCAATCTTGCTTGTAAACCCATCTGCTGGTCTTCCATAGAACCTTCTATTTCAGCTTTTGGCACAAGAGCTGCAACAGAGTCAACAACAATTATATCAACTGCTCCTGAACGTACAAGCTCTTCTGTAATATCAAGAGCCTGCTCACCTGTATCAGGCTGAGAAATAAGAAGTTCATCAATATTTACACCGAGGTTTCTTGCATATTCAGGATCAAGAGCGTGTTCAGCATCAACAAACGCTGCGATTCCGCCTTTTTTCTGGCATTCAGCAACAATGTGCTGAGCAAGAGTTGTTTTACCTGATGATTCAGGACCGTAAACTTCAATAATACGTCCGCGCGGAATACCGCCGACTCCAAGAGCCACATCAAGAGCAAGCGCGCCTGTAGGAATAGTTTCAACGCTTACAGCAGGCTTGTCACCAAGCTTCATAATTGCACCTTTTCCAAAATCTTTCTCGATTTTTTCAATTGCAAGCTTTAATGCTTTATTTCTTTCATCTGTTGTATTTGTTTCTACTACTTCTTTAGCCATCTTTTTTATTCACCATAATTTATTTTTACTTATAAGCACTCATTTTAAACAAGCGGCCAGCTGGATGAGCGCCCAAACATCAAGTTTATAACATGAAGTTTGTTTCTTCTTCTTTTTTTACATAAAAACCGCACATAAGAGGTTTAAAACTGCTTAAAACATTCTTAAGTTTAAAGTTTTCTTTATTAAGTTCGTTAACTTTGTTTTTTAAATTTTCGTTTTCTGTTTTACATCTAACAAGTTCTAAAACTACATCATCCATTCCTTCAAGTTTTTCATCAATCAGTTTGGTCATAGATGTAGTAATATTATTTTCCATTTTATTAAGTGTATCCAGCAAGCCATTTACAACAGCTTGTGAATTCGGCTTTGTCATAACGGGTAATGTCATCTTCTTCTTTTCTTCCTTTTCATTCATTCCTGTAATCACTGATGATTTTGCATTTCTTAATTTCTTAACTTCGTCTATTGAAAAATATATTTGACCTTTGTGGTCTTTTTTAGGGGTCACAGAAGTCTTTTTACATAACTCAACTATTTCTTTATTATCAACATTTAAAAGTTTTCTAACATCATTAGGCAAAAGTACTTTGTTAGCATTCATAGTGAAATTTTCCCCTCTATCTCTACCCAATAATTATTCTAATCAATAAAAAAAATTATTTCCAGTATTTGTAACAATTTTTACAAATTCTTAATATAAAATATGTTGACCTTATAAAAAAAATAATATACACTACGAAAAAGAAGAATGGAGGGAAATATGGAATTTCAACACCAGCCGCTTAACGGCGCAACTTACACAGATGCTGATATAAAAAGGCTTATTACTGAATATAATGTTCAGTTTATCAAGCTTCAGTTCGTTGACATAAACGGGCAGGTTAAAAACTTAGCTGTACCGTCAGAGCATATTGACAGAGTGCTTAATAATGAAATGATGCTTGACGGCTCTTCGATTAAAGGATTTAGAAACATTGAAACTTCCGACATGTTCTTTTATCCTGACAAAAACACATTTCAAATCCTTCCTTGGCAGGAACGTGACGGCAAAAATTCTGCAAGATTAATTTGTGATATTTACAACGCAGACGGAACTCCGTTTGAAGGATGTCCAAGATGCAACTTAAAAAGGCTTATGGCAGAAGCTCAAAAACTTGGTTTCTCAATGAATGTAGGACCTGAAGCCGAGTTCTTCCTGTTTGAAAAAGATGAAGAAGATAGAATTACCACAAAAACTCATGACCGAGCAGGGTATTACGATGTCGGACCTGATGATTTAGGTGAAGCTGTACGTTCAGACATCGTAAGCACTCTTCAAGAAATGGATTTTGATATAGAAGCTTCTCACCATGAAGTTGCAGACGGCCAGCACGAAGTTGATTTCAAATATTCAGACATCTTAACAACAGCTGACAATGTTGCAACTTTTAGAGTAGCAGTTAAAGCAGTCGCTGCACAATATGGTTTACACGCTACATTTATGCCAAAGCCTGTTTATGGAATTAACGGTTCTGGTATGCACTGCAACATTTCTTTATTTAAAGACGGTAAAAACGCTTTCTTTGATGAAAAAGCTGAATATCAGCTTTCTGATACTGCCAGATATGCAATCGGCGGTTTATTAAAACATATAAAAAGCATAACAGCAATTCTCAATCCTACAGTTAACAGCTACAAGCGTTTAGTTCCGGGTTATGAAGCTCCTGTTTACATGGCTTGGTCTCTTGCAAACAGAAGTGCTCTTCTAAGAGTGCCTGCTAAACGCGGAATGTCTACACGTGTCGAACTTCGCTCGCCAGACCCTAGCTGCAACCCTTATCTTGCTTTTGCAACTATTCTTGCAGCCTGCCTGGATGGTGTAAGAAACAAAATCGAGCCTCCAAAACCGGTAGAAGCTAATATTTACAAGCTCTCAGACAGAGAAAGAAAGAAAATGAAAATTGAATCTCTTCCTGGAAGTTTAGAAGAAGCTTTAGGATACATGGAAAAATCTCTTATTTCTAAAACAGCCCTCGGAGATCATATTCTAGACGAATTTTTGACAGCAAAAGAAATTGAATGGAATTCGTTCAGAACTTACGTTTCTCAATGGGAAATAGATAAATACCTGGCTAGATACTAATAAGGTAATATTGACAAATATATTAAAATAGTAAATAATAAAAATACAGGGTGGCACCTTGAGAAAGTGCCGATACTCTATAGAGATTGAAGTAACACTTATCTGTTTAGATGGGTGTTACTTTTTACTATGTATAAAATCAAAAATAACATTATTAACGTTAAATTGAGATTTTCCATAATTACCTCCTTTCTCCGGAACTATCAACCGAGATTGAAACATAAATTGTGTGTTGACGGTTCTTTGAAAAGAGTATCTTTTACCCATATAATAATTTTACAATAAATTTTCCAATTTGTCTATTTATTCAGCTGATACAAAAATCTCAAACCTTCTAAAGTTAGATAAGGATTAACAAAATCAAATTTTCTTGTCATGTATTTAGAAATCAAAGTTGAGTATCCGCCGGTTGCAATAATAATTGATTTACCGATTTCTTTTTCACATTGCTCAATCAAACCTTCAATAGCGCATGCAGAACCTCTGATTACGCCGGACAAAATTGCATCTGCTGTATTATCGCCCACAGCTTTTTCCGATTTATTGATTTCGATTTTAGGAAGTTTAGAAGTAGCACTATTCAATGCTTTTAACTGCAAATTCAGTCCCGGCATTATAACTCCGCCTATAAAATTACCTTCTTTATCGATAATATCAAAAGTTGTTGCTGTACCTAAATCTACAATAATCGCAGGTTTTGAATACAGAACATAAGCTCCGCAAGCGTTTGCAATTCTATCTGCTCCAGCTTCTTTAGGGTTTTTAAGTTTGATATTAATACCAAGATTAGATTTTTCAGTAAGTAAAATTGAATTCAAATGAAAAACATTATCAAGCGCATGTTTAAATATTAAGCTCAATTCATCGACTACAGATGCAGTGATACAAGCACTGACTTTATATTTTTTAAACAAAGTATGTAATAAAATTTCATATTCTTCCTGCGGAAGTTCTTTATCAGAAGGAAGTCTAAATGTCTCAACAAGGTTTTCGTTATCAAAAATTCCTAACGTAATACTGGTATTACCAATATCAACCGTCAAAAGCATTTATTTTATCTCCCCATAATTAATTAAAGCACTGTTTATAATCTGCGCCATTTCTTCACGATAACTTTTCGGATGAATAATTTCACATTTGTCATCATATCTGAGTAATCTTGATAACAAAACTTCTTTGCTGTCGCTTTGATTTGAAATTGTGATGCTTTGTCCATCATAAGCTTTGATAAGTCGTTCATTTTCTCTAAGATTGTATCTTAGCGCTAAATCTCCTTTAAGTTCGAAAACAACAACCTGTTCATTAAACGTAGCAATAAATTTTTCATTTAAAACTTCCAAGCCTGAAACTCTGTTAATATCAATTAATTTATCTTTATTCTTTGAAATAACATGGAAAAAAGTTTTTCCATTATTTACTGCCATTTTAACAGGAATGCAATCAAGAATATCCCTATTTTTGAACATAAGTCTTACTTTTCTTTTATCGCCTATTGCATGTTCAAAAAGTTCAGCAGAAATCTGATAAGATTCTTTTTCTACTCTTGCTAATTTTCTGTTAGTAAATTTATTAACTTTTTCTATAAACTCATCAAAAATTTTATTGTATTTTTTAGCCATGTCATTTCTTACAATACTTTGCAAAGTTTCAAGAAGGTTAACTTCACAAGTTGTAAGCTCAAAACCAAAAGGCATACTGGTAACAAAATATTTGTTATGAATTTTAGGTATTTCAATTCCGCAATGTCTGCAAGTATTGATATACTTACTTACAACGGCATTATTAAAAATCGGAGCAGTTTCCTGCTTGTTAAGTTTTTCAATAATTTCCTGCATTGAAAAATTGCCTTGAAGCAGCACATTTAATGTTTTTAAAACCTGGATACAAGATTGATTTTTTTTCATAGAAATCTTAGGCATTATAAACATTCCTCATACTTTTTAATTTTCTTATAACTTCTTCTCTCAACTCAACAGGTTCAAGAACAGTACAGTTTGCACCAAAAGATAAAATTCTCTGAACAGCAAAAAATTCGTTATAGTACCTGCCCTCTACAATATATCCGTTTTCAAGTGTTTCTAATATCTGTTCATTTTCTTCATCAAGCTCATTTACACCAAAATTCTTGAGGAAAAATTTTACGTTTGTTGTCCGAATTTCAATTCCGCAGTCTCCTGCTATTCTTGATATTATTGAAAGAATTCGCTTTACGTTCAGAACTACAGATTTATTTTTGTTAGTATCAAAACCATACAAATAAACACTATCATTTTGCAAAGTAACTTTCTGGCATACAATTGTTTTTTCTGAATTTTCTTTTGCAGAAGGATTTTTATAAATTAACTTAACAGTTTTTCTTTGTTTACTATCATCAATAAGATTTTTGATTAGCTCTGTATCAAAAGATTTTAAAATAGAAATACCATATAAACTTTGCTTAATTTCTTCTTCACTTACGTGTTCAGCAAACTTTTTAAACAAATCGTCAAACTTAAGTATAAGCCTGATATCAGCTTTGCTTTTAATTTTTTTATATGCACGATTAAGTACAGCAACTTCATCTTTAGAGATATTAATTGAAAATGGGTGTTTTGTCAGAATGTATTTACCATCGCTCCTGACATCAGCTCTTGAAATTTCGCATCCCATATATCTTAAAGTATTTAAATCTATTCTCAGAATATCATCTGAATGCTCAGGTTCCATTATATTCCAGGAAATAAAAATATCTCTTATTTCCTGCAAAGACCTTGGAGCTTCAATCAATAAGCCCATCATGGCAATTGCTCTCATGCCGGTAAGTGATATTTGATTTAATTCTGATTTCTCTGCCGGTTTAAACAAAATATACCCCTCATATAAACTTACGTACCACTATTAAGACACAAATTCATTAAATATTCAATCGTATTTTCACAATATCTTCTATCTTGGGCACTAAAAGGCAGGACATCACCGGAAAAATTCCTCTTAACATTTGCAAGAACTCCTTGCTGTTTGCTTTTTGGGATATAATCAATTTTTGTTACTATTGTAAATATCGGCAGATTATAAGTTTCTACCCATTCTCTCATTTGGTAATCATTTTTCTGAATATCATGACGCGCATCAACAAACTGTATCAAAGATTTAATCTGTTTTCTGTTTAAAAGATATTCTTCTAAATATTTCTGCCACTTTGCTTGAGCTTCTTTAGATACTTTTGCATATCCATACCCCGGAAGGTCAGCAATCATAAAACTATCTGCAAAATTAAAGAAATTTATCAGTCTTGTTTTACCCGGAGTATTAGAAGTTTTTGCCAGTTTTTTATTATTTGCAAGAGCATTAATAAACGAAGATTTGCCTACATTTGAACGCCCAAGCAGCGGAAACTCCGGTATTGTAAAATCCGGGCACTGAGAAAGTTTTTCTGCGCTTATTATGAAATTTGCATTACAAGACTTCATGTTCTTTTTCCTTTTTATTTGCTCTATTTTGTGCAAGCGTTAATAAATTAAAAACTTTTTCGTTATTAACAACTGTTAACTGAGTTTTATTATTAATCATACTTACATCTATCGACGGTTTGTTTTCAAAAATATTTCCTGTTTGAATACTTACAATCTGAATAAAATTGTCCCTTAGAATGCTAAGGGGTTCTTTTAAAAATGTCTCGAAAGTCTTAAAAATATTCATACTTACCGCTTCTAACTTTTGTATAAGTATTGTATAATAAAAAAAATGAATAATACAGAGAAAGAATATATTGAATCATTTAAAACATACTTGAGTGTAGAAAAAAATTTTTCCAGCCACACGCTGAAAGCTTATGAATCTGATGTCATAAGTTATATTCTCTGGCTGGATGGTACAAGCTGTATAGAAGTAGATTTCAATAAACTTCGTGAATATTTGCATTTCATTCAAAGATTTGATTACAAAAAAACAACCATTGCAAGAAAAATTGCTTCCATAAGAACTTTTTACAAATTTTTATTTCGTGAAAGATATATTGACTCAGACCCTGCAGTTTCTTTGTCAGCTCCAAAACGTCCGAAACCTTTGCCAAAGTTCTTGACACAAGCAGAAGTCGAACAAATTTTAAACAACGTAAAAATTGACACTCCCGCAGGGTTTAGAAACCGTGTTATTCTTGAGCTTCTCTGGGCTACAGGAATGCGTGTTTCTGAGCTTAGCAATTTAAACTTCGGAGATTTAAACATAGAAGAAAACGAAATCCGTGTTTTCGGTAAAGGTGCAAAAGAACGTATTGTTCTTATATCTGACCGTGCAAAAAAATATATAACCCAATACATAAGCTCTGCTAGAAGCCTTCTTGCTCCCGGTTACAATATAGGAGAAATTAACGACAATTCTCCGCTTTTCATAAACAGCACAGGTTTCAGGCTTCAAAACAAAACAATCAGAAAAGTTATCAACGAAATTGTAGAAAAAATTGAGCTTCCCAAAAAAGTTACCCCGCACGTTTTCAGACATAGTTTTGCAACAAAGCTGATAGAAAACGGAGCCGATTTAAGAGTTGTTCAGGAGCTTTTAGGTCACGCAGGGATATCGAATACACAAATTTATACTCATATTTCGTTAAAACACATGAAAGATGTTTATGAATCAGCGCATCCGCATAGTTAAATTTTGATATATTGTCAAAATTTATAAATTTATTTATAATATATTTGTAGGGCTTAGCACATACGCTACTTCATCACACACAATTTACAGAGAAATTGGATGAAAGGAGGGTATGAACTATGATTAAGCAAATAATAATGCTATTACTGGCATTTGCAATCACAGTAATAGCACTAAAATTGAATTAATCGTAGGGTGCAGAGGGTTCTTAGCAGGTTGCTTAAGTTGTTAAGAACTCGCCCTACTTTATTATTATTTACTATTTCAATATATTTGTCAATACTAATTAATAACAACAATCTCAGGAACAGCGCCAAACCTGACTGGCAAAATACTTGTACCTAATCCTTTTGTAATTATCATTCTATTTTGAGTTTCATTAATCTCATTCTTTGCCATTTTTGAACCGTAATCAGACGGAACGATTGGTGCTCCGATTATTGGAAAACTTACCTGACCGCCGTGGGTATGTCCTGCTAAAATTAGGTCAACTTTTTCTTTAACATCATAATAAATATCAGGAGAATGAGTAAGAAGTATTCTTTTACCTGATGTGCCTTTTAAAGCTTTTTCAACATTAGGAGTACCAGTCTGCTTATCTTCCACTCCTGCAATATACATTTCATTAAACCCAATATTTGAATTAGATAATACAAATATTCCGGCATTTTTTAACGTTTCTGCAACTTTTTCTTTATCATACCAGCCGTCATGATTACCCAAAACCGTAATAAAAGGAGCTTCTATTTTACTTAAAATCTCTGCTTGTTCTTCAATTGAAAGCGTATTTTTCCCATCGTGTCCTTTTATAAAATCTCCGCCTGATAAAACAAGATTAGGATTTTGCTTGTTTATAAGTTTCACAATTCTTTCCAGCCTGCCTTTATCACATTTTGAAATATGAAAATCGCTGACAAAAACAATTCTTGTTCCTTCAAAAGATTCTATATTATAATGTTTAGTCACAAGCAGATGAGGTTCAATAAAAAATGACCATATAAATAAAAATATGAGTATTAATATTATTTTTGACATAATATAATAATAGCATGGAGGGCGAAAAAATGATTAATGAAAAATTACAAGAAGCATTTAATGACCAAATCAACAAAGAGTTATACTCTGCGTATCTTTATCACGCAATGAAACTTTATTTTGAAGAGCTAAACCTTCAAGGATTTGTAAACTGGTTTGACGTTCAAGTCCAGGAAGAAAGAGCACACGCTTACGGAATGATTGATTATTTGAACGAACGCGGCGGCAAAGTTGATTTAAGGGCAATTGAAAAACCTGTCGTAGAAGGTTCTACCCCTTTAGAAGTTTTTGAACATGTTTTGAGACACGAAGAGTTTGTAACTTCAAGAATTAATGCGTTAGCTGACGCAGCTGATGAAGTTCGTGACAGAGCTGCTATTAATTTCTTGAACTGGTACATAAAAGAACAGGTTGAAGAAGAAGCAAGCGTTAGCGGAGTTTTAGCTACTTTGAGACTAATCGGAGACGATAAAAAAGCTTTATTAATGCTTGATAAAGACCTTGCAGCAAGAGTATTTAACCAACCGGTTATTGGATAAAAAAAAGAGGGTTAAAACCCTCTTTTTTTTATACTTTACGTTGTATCCTAATCGCACTATCAGGACAAGTCATTTCACACTGACCGCACGCGATACAAATTTCAGGGTCAGGAACAACAGCAGGAGTCTGGTATAATCCGACTTCTTTAGACCATTGCAGACATTTTTTTCCGGCTTTATTCATCGGACATTTTGCTATACAAAGTCCGCAGCCTTTGCAAAGGTCTGTATAAACATAATAATCTGCTTTTCCTTTACCGACACCTTCTATTTTATAACCTTTATATTCTTTATCCATTATGCACCGCGCTTTCTTTTACAAGTCCCATTCCCATCTCAAGAGCTTTATAATTCAGCTCTCTAAGCTCAGGTTTTGCATCAAATTTCTTGCCAAGAGCCATTTCCATAGCGTTTTTAATATCGCTAAGCTCAAGAACTTTTGTAGCTTCAAGCAGCGCCCCAAGAATAATAATATTAAATACTCTGGAACTTAACTGCTCATTTGCAATCCTATTCGCATCAATTCCGATAACTCTTTTGCATTCGCAGTTTGGCTCGTGTGTACAAACAGAAGTATCATAAACAATTGTTGACTCTTTATCAACATAAGCTTCGCATCTATCCAATGCTCTATCAGAAAGCATTATAACAATATCACCCTTAGCAAATCTCGGTTCACCGATTTTTTCGTCAGAAATTTGACAGAAAGCTATTGAAACTCCGCCTCTTTGTTCTACGCCAAAGTTTGGAATATATAAAACTTGCTTGCCTGCTTCATAACCTGCTTCTACAAGAATTTTAGCGATTGATTGAACGCCCTGTCCGCCTTCTCCGGCTAAAACTATTTTTGTTCTTGCCATGTTCTACACTCCTTCCGGTACCAAAAATTCTTTAACTTCAAAGAATTCTTCCATTTGCTGTAATCTTCCAAATGTATCTTCATTATTTGTTCTCCAGTTAAGAGGACAGATTGAAAGAACTTCTACAAAAGAAAATCCGCCGTTTTCAACATTTTTCAAAGCTTTTACAAAAGTTTGTTTAAGCTTCATCATATTAGAAACAGTAGAACGTGCTACGAAAGATTTTGAAGGGTCAGCAATTGCTGCAACCATTTCTGCTGCTTTAGCAGGCTTGCCTGTAACTGAACAATCTCTTCCGTAAGGAGTTGTTTCTGTTTTTTGTCCCGGCATGGTTGTTGGAGACATTTGACCGCCTGTCATGCCGTAGTTTGTATTGTTTACAACTACAATCATCATTCTTTCACCGCGTACAGCTGCGTTAACAAGGTGCTGAGCACCGATTGCAAGACCGCCGCCATCTCCCATATATGCGATTCCTATTGCTTCAGGATTTGCTCTTGTAAATCCGTAAATAACCGGAGTTGTTCTGCCGTGGTGGGTTTGAACTGTATCTAAGTCCATATAATTCCACGAAAGAAGTGAACAGCCTATATCACATCCAAATACAGTTTTCTGCTGGATACCAAGCTCATCAATCGCTTTTGCAAGCGCTTTTAAAGTAATACCGTGACCGCAGCCAGGGCAAAATTTACTTGCTCCAACTTCTGCGTTCTGGGATTTTGGTAAGTTTGGAGGTAGATTTAATATTTCTGCCATTTATATACCCTCCTTTATAATTTCTTCAACTTTATTAACTACATCATCACCTGTAACTCCAACACCCATTTTAAATAATGTTGAATAAGGTGTATTAAGCCCGTAGAGCTTTTCAAGAACCATTTGCGCAAGCTGTCCGTTTGCAGATTCTGTAAATAAAAGATGTTTTGCTCTTGAAACAGCTGCTCTTAAAGGTTTTACAGCAAGAGGTCGGATTGTAATCGGTCTGAATAAACCTGCTTTTATTCCTTTTTCTCTCAGCTCATCAATTGCTGTTCTTGCTGAACGTGCAACTATACCGTGAGCAATAACAAGAATTTCAGCATCTTCTGCTTTGTATTCTTCCCATTCTTCAATCTCTTCTGACATTTTTTCGTAATCAGCTTTATAACCTTCAAGAACTTCCATAAGTTCTTCTTCCATATTATAAGTATTTCTAAGGTGAGCAGATTTTCTGTCAACTCCGATTTCACCTTCACTTAACAAAGCTTTTGTTGCAGGAACCATATTAATACCGCGTGAAGCAGGGTCATAAAGAACAACCGGTTCTCTCATTTTTCCCTGATATCCATCTGCCAGCACATAAGTTGGAAATCTATACTTCCAAGCTGTGTTAAATGCTTTTATCATATAATCATACAAATCCTGATGACCAGCAGTTGAGTAAACTACTCTAAAGCCTTCGCCGTTACCGCCGTAGCAAGTCAATCTTGTTTCCTGCTGAGCATAAATTACTGTAGCTGTAGAAGGTCCTCCTCTTTGCATTACTGCACATACAAAAGGTATTCTCATCATCTCAGCCATAGACTGAGCATCTTGCATAATTACATTACCGGGACCAGCTGTTGCAGTAAAAGCTCGTTTTCCTGCAAGAATTCCGCCGATTGTTGAAAATCCAGCAGAAATTTCATCTTCTGTCTGCAAAAATCCAGCTTCTGTTTTAGGCAGAAGTTTGCACCAGGTGTGCATAATTTCGTTTTGAGGTGTAATCGGATATCCATACATAAATTCTGCTTCTGCAGAGTTAGCTGCATAAGCAAGTACTTCATTTCCGGTTAAAAACATTTTAGTATCTTCTTTAATAAGTTTGTTTACCATATTAATAACCTTCCTATTTCTACACATATATATTACTACAATTATTATTTTGGGTCTATAATAGGGGTAAATATATCGGGATGATTTTAGAATTACCGGATAAAAGTAATAATAAGGGGATATTTTGTATGTTTATTAATCTTAGAGATGAATTTTGCAAAAAATTAGAAAAAGTTTCTATCAATTTAGAAAAAACATGCTGGGATTTTTATACAAATTCTACAGAAGAAAATATGCAAAAATACGAAAAAGCACAGGAAGATTATTCTAAACTTTTTCAAAACAAAGATGAATACAATAAATTCTTAGCTGTTGATAAAAATGAATTATCAAAACACGAACAAAAACAGCTGAAAGATTTATTGAAAGAATTTGATGAAGAACTTAATACAGGTGAAGAATTAAAAGCACTTCGCAAAAAAGAAAACGAAATTGCACAAAAATTTAATTCTTACATACCTAAAATTGACGGAAAAGAAATTACTAAACCTGAAATTTTTAAAATTATTCAAACAGAAACAATTCCCGAAATCAGAAAAAAAGCTTATGAAGCAAAAATCAAAGGTGCTGATTTAATCGCAGATGATTTAATAGATTTTGTTAAAATGAGAAACGAATACGCAAAATCTAAAGGTTATAATACTTATTTTGACTACAAGCTAAAAGAAGATTATGACGTTGATTTGGAATTTTTGAACAAATTAATTAACGAAGTTTACGCAAATGCTAGCAGTAAAATAAAAGAAATTTTAGAAAGAAAAGAGAACGAATTAAAAGAATTTTTCGGAGTTGAAAAATTAGAAAATTACCACTACGGACTTCTTTTAAATTCAAACCCAGAAAAAGGGGTAAATGAGATTTTAATTGACCAAGATATTATTCAAATATCAAAACAAACATACCTGAATATGGGATATGATATTAACAAATTAGAGTCGGAAGGTAAGCTTACTCTTGATTTATTTGCAAGAAAAGGCAAGAATACACACGGTTTCTGTTTCGGAGTCGAAGCTGGAAAAGACTCAAGAATTTTAGCAAATCTTATAAACAATGTTTCAAGTTTAGACACTTTAAATCACGAGCTTGGTCATTGCGTTTATGATTTAGGAATTTCCACCGAGCTTCCTTTTCTTGACAGGAGAGCGTCCTCTCCGGCCCTTACTGAGGCGATTGCTATGATGATGGGAGATATTATCAAAACTGAAAATGTTTTAGCAGAAATCGTCCCTGATGAGCTCTTAAAAAGATTTAAAGATAAGCACAAAGAAGATGAAGCAGCTTTCGTTGCAAGAAGTCTTTTGATAATTGATTTTGAACGAGAGCTTTACAACAATCCTGACCAAAATCCGGCTGAGTTGTGGAAAAATTTGAATAAAAAATACTTAAATAAAAACTGTGAAACAGGAAACGAATGGGCTTCTATTCCACATTATCTCTCTCATCCGGCTTATTATCAGAATTATTTTAGAGCAAACCTAATGAAAGTTCAGATTTATAACTATCTTGTATCTGAGCTTAGATATCTTACAGAAAACAAAAACACTGCAGAGTTTATGAATAAAAATATATTCGCTTATGGTGCTGCAATCGAAGAATATGATTTAATAAAGCAGCTGACAGGTGAAGAATTTTCTGCTAAAGCTTTTTGTAACAATTTGTAAAAAATACACTTTAGGTGATACTAAACATGTTATATAATAAGTGTATATAAGTATATTATTATCAATTAATGGGACATGTATAGAAATGAGTACAGAAAACAATCTGGCTCCGTATTCGCCTTCTGCAGTTTATGGACAGCTGACATCGCCGTTTACGCCTAAAACAATTACTATTAACGCTCATACTTCTTTTGATAAAGTTGAAAAAACTGAATCAAGAGTATTTAATCGTACAGATTTTACTGGAAAGCCTCAAACAAAAATTATTTATTCAAAGTTATCAAATAATTATCTTTTAGAAGTTGAACCAGAAGACGATAATATTTTAAGTTACAGTGATGTATCAAGTTTTTCTATTTCAGAATTTTCGAATGATAATATATTAAAAGGAGTTTTAATTTCTGGATATTCTCCTAAAGAAGCTGTTATTATAAAAAATGCAAATGAAGCTTATAAAAAAAGTGTTATTTTAACTAATAAAGCTCCGGAAGTTTTAAGTAAATGTTCTTATAAAGTTTTCTAAAAGTTTTTTTTTATATTAATTATTATATTATTTATTTATATATAAATAATCTTCTTCATAATAAGCTCCAATTATTTGTTCAAAACTATGTGAAAGTATTGTGAATATAGAGTTTTTCATGTTCAAAAAAATGTAGAAAGATTGTAGAAAAATAGAAAGTTTTGAACATCTTTGAACAATTTAGATGAAGAAAAAAAATAATAAATAAAAACTATGTAGATAAATGTATAAAACTAAAAAGTTTTGAACATGTTATTTACACTTTTTGAACATAGTTTTGAACATGTTTTTAAGATTAAAAAATAAAAGTTTTAAATCGAATCTATTATTCAAGAAGTTATCAATGACTTTTAAATTTTTTCCTTCAAATAGGCTTAATACTTCTTCTTTACTGATATGATCATTCATAATAAAAATTTTAAGTTGTTTTAAAAATGTTATAGGCAAACGTTTTTTCTTCCAATATTTATTATAATATTGTGAAATACTTATTACTTGTCTTTTATAATTCTCAGAAATATTATTTGAATGCCTTCTATAATTAATGCTTTCTTTATGCAGAACTTTTAATTTTAATTTTCTGTTTTTAATAATGTATCTGGATATTTTTGTTCTAAGAATGATATCGTCGCAAATACAGCTTTCGTCAAAGCCTTCAACTGCATCAATTATATTTTTTCTATAAACAGTACCTTGAATATAATAAGAATGTATTTTATTGAAATCCAGTTTTAAAATATCTTTAGCAGAAGGATCTTTTATGTTATCCAGTTTCATTATAGGATAATTCTTGATTTCGTTATTATTTTCATCTACAACTCTGATTTTTGAATCACAAACAAAAACAATATTTTCGTTTTTATTTAAAATATCTATTTTTTCAGGGATAGTATTTTCAATAAAGCTGTCGTCGCAGGCAATAAATGTTATGTAATCTCCTGAAGCTTTGCTGATAAGTTTATTAAAATTAGCTCCTATATTTCCGCAGTTTTTTTGAGAAATAATTGTCATAGGAAAAGGGCTGATTTCTTTAAGTTTTTGAAGTTTTTCAAAGCTGTTATCACTTGAACCGTCATCAAGAACTATAATTTCTATATTGCTGTAATTTTGTTTCCATATACTTTTTATACATTCTTCTATAAAAGCAGAATGATTATATGATAAGCAGCAAAAAGATATTTTTTTATTTGTATTCATTAATTCTTACCAATATTTATATTTCTATCCCATTTTTTATTTTACCAAGACAAAAGTTATACCGGATACCAAAGAAATATAATTTAAAAGCAGCAATTGTTGGCAGCTTTGAAAATAAGTGAATAGATATTCCACGTTTTACTTTTTTTATTTTCAACAAAACAGGTTTTTCTTTTTCGTTAATATTAACTTTTTTGTTAATATTAACTAACTTTACATCATCTAAAAAAGCCCATTCGTAATTGGTTCTGATATAATCGTATACATTATTGTCTCTTTTATATCTAAACATTTTTACGTTAGGATGTTCAATCAATTCATCTTTTTCACAAGAAAAAGCAATTGAAACAATATCAAAAACTTTTGAAGGATATAATTCTTTTAATACGTTAATTAAATTTATAAGAGGTTCTTCTTCAATTTGAAAACAAGTACTTAAAACAAACAAAATTTTATCTGAATTATCGATATATTCAAGCATTCTTTTTATTCTTCTATCCAATTTTGTTTTTACAATTTCGTATTCGTCGGAATTATCAATCTTTTTGGAAAAATGATTAACATAATAATATCCTGTATAAGTATCTTTATATTGTGCGTTATCTGTATGAGCACGATTATATTCATCTTCTGTCAGTTCTTGTAGATTTTCTTTTAACAGAAAATTTTTAAAACCTTCTTGAAAACATTTTGCAAGATTATTAATAGCGTTTCCAGATTTAATATAAGTCCAGTCAAAAGGCAGTGAAAATGTACGCATTCCTCTTTGTTTGAGATTACTTGCTCCAGAGCAATTACCGCCTAATGAGCAGACAAAATCATATTCTTTAGTATTCATTTACAACCTCAACTACTTTTTTAACTTCTTCGTTAGTCATAACAGGAGAAATCGGAAGACTGATAATTGTTCTATGAATTTCTTCTGAAACCGGGAACGACAAATTATTCCATTCACTGTATGCTCCTTGTTTATGAGGCGGAGTCGGGTAGTGAATAATTGTTTGTATTTCATTATCAGATAGATATTTTTGAAACTCATCCCGATTTTCTGTTCTGACAACGAAAACATGCCATACAGAAGCGTTTTCATCATAAGTTTGCGGAAGTATTATTTTTGCATTTTTAATATTTTCTCTATAATATTTTGCAATTTCTCTTCTGCGTTCATTATCTTTTTCTAAATATTTAAGCTTAACATCCAGAACTGCAGCTTGAATTTCATCTAAACGAGAATTTGTGCCCTTATAAATGTGGTGGTATTTTCTGTCAGAACCATAATTAGCAATTGCTTTAATTTTTTCATAAAGTTCTTTATCATTAGTAGTAATTGCTCCGCCGTCACCCATACATCCGAGGTTTTTGCCCGGGTAGAAAGAAAATGCGCTTGCATCACCCAGATTGCCTGCACGACGTACTTGTAGAGAACACTCTGAGGACATGTCATCCGACCCAATGTCTACGTGCGTAGCAGAGGTAAACAAATCCGATTTGTTGTTACAGCCTACGTGCGCAGCACCACCGTGGGCTTGTGCAGAGTCTTCTATTATTTTTAAATTATACTTTTTCGCAAGCTCCCAAATTTTTTCCATCTGAACAACTTGACCGTAAAGATGAACAACCATAATTGCTTTTGTTTTATTAGTAATTTTTTCTTCTATCAAATCAGGATTAATATTGTAAGTGTTAATATCAGGTTCTACAAGAACAGGAGTGCATCCGTTTTCTGAAATAGCTAAAATACTTGCAATGTAAGTATTAGCAGGAACAATAATTTCATCTCCGTTACCAAACCCAAAGCCTTTAATGATAAGGTTTAAAGCGTCAAGCCCGTTTGCGACTCCAAGGCAATACTTTGTACCGCAAAATTTTGCAAAATTCTCGCAAAAAGTTTCATTTTCTTCTCCTTGCAAATACCACCCCTTATCAAGTATTTTTGCTATTCTTTTGTCAATTTCTGTTCTAAATCGATTGTTAATTTTTTCTAAATCTAAGAATTTTATCATATAATTGCCTTTTTTATTTTCTGGTAAATATTTTCCCAAGAATTTTCACTCGCTTCTTTTTGAAGCAATAGTTTATAATTTTCATCATTCTTAAGTTTTAATGCTTTATTTATTAATGCAGAAAATTCTTCTTTATTATTTGCAATCAAACAGGATTTGTAATTTTTACACTCATTCATTGCGGTTGTAACAATCGGTAAACCTTGAGCCATGTATTCAAACATTTTAACAGGACTTGTTCCTTTTGTAATGTCATTTAATAAAAACGGTATTATAGCAGCATTAAAATGTTTTGAATACTTAATTAATTCTTCAAAATTCATTTTATCTAAGCATAAAAAATTATTATACTGATTTAGAATACTTACATCTTCTTTAACATGAGGACCAATTATTACAAAATTTAAATGCGGATTATTCTTTACTGCATATTCTAAAGTATCAAAATCAAACCATTCTTTAAAAATACAGCCGTAATAACCAACAATAGGTTTATTATCTGAAATAAATTTTTCGAAATCAGGATTAAATTTTGAATTTTGAAAAATTTCTAAATTAACACCGTTTTTTGCTATAACTATATTTTTATCTGAACCTCTGACTTCAATAGCTTGTTTATAAAGATTATCAGCTGTTGTTGATATTATAATGTTATCGTGTTTGCAAATTGTGTTAAATCTTTTATATAATTTATTTTGAATCTTTTTTTTGGATATAAGTGTAATATCATCAAGATGTTCAAATATTACAGGTATTTTTTTATTAGCAGCTTTTATCAATAATTTTTCTATATTGTCAAAAGTGAAATGTGTACTGATTGTCATTATGGTTTTATTTATTATCTTTTTGTTAAATACAAGCTGTTTAGTATCTTTCATCGGATAACCATAAATATTTGGAGAGTATTCAACAACAGAATTTAAGGCTTTTTCTCCCCAAGCAATAATATATCCATCTTTGATAAATTGTTCAAATAAATGTTCCGGTCTTTGTTTCATATTTTCAAAATGAGAATATGAAGAAATAAAAATTAATATTTTTTTATTGTTTGTAAGTTTATTTCTAAAAAACCTTACTGTTTTATTATTATTTTTAAAAAAATTTATTATATTTTGTATCATATTTATTTTTTGTCTTTTTATTTGACTTAATTTACAAGAATTAATATTCAATATTAATTTATTTATTTGTGTATCGATTAAAAAATTTTCGCAAAAATGCTTTCTAGACGCTTCAGAAATATATTCATAATCATTTTGAATTATATCTAAAATATTTTGTAAAGGCAATTTTATTTCTTTTAATACATAGAAATTTGAATTTGAACCTAGTAAATGATTTTTTGTTTTATAAAGAAAAACGTATGAATTTTCTTTTGCAGGTTTATCAAATAAAAAAGATAAAATAGAAGGTATTCCAATTTTTGAAGCTTCGATAAGAGATGTACCCATTGAAAATAAACAATCTGCATTATTTTGTAAATATTCATATAATTGAGGAGGTTTGATAATTCCTTCAAAAATTATTTTAAAATATTTTGAATAATGTTGTATATCAATTAAATTTTTAGCTTTTCCATCTCCTATAATTTTTAGTATTATTTTTTTTTCTGTTTTGTAGTTTTTAAGATTTTCTAATAAATTCAAAAGACTATAAATTTTGTCATCATCAAGACGAGAAAGCCATACAATGTTTAATTCATTTTTTGAAATAAGTTTTTTTCTTATAAAGTATTTGGAATCATTGACCATTATTGGTACTATAGGAGTGTTTTTGTGCACTAAATTTTTTATTGCGAAATTTGTTGCAGAGTCCATACTTATAAGACTTTTTTCAGCTATTGTTTTTTTTATAAATTTTGTTAGAAGTTTCTTTTTTAATCCGGCATTTTTTGCTAACCACCATATATTTTCCGGATGAAGATTCCAAAATAAAAATCTTATGTTTTTATTCAAAACTTCAGGCAAGTTATATGCAAGTGTTATTGCAGAAATTATTACTGTATTATCTTCAAGAGATATTTTATCAGCAGACGAAACTTTAATAACTTTATTGTTTAAAAGTTGATTAGATATTCCGTCTGAATAATCAATAAAGAAAACTTTTTTATCTGAATTATCAGCAAGATAATTGGCTATTCTTGCAAAAAGTATTTCTGCCCCGCCTAAAATATAGCTCGGATAATAAAAACATACATTTCTTTTTAAATCCAATTACCTTCTCTCCATAATTAATACTTTTTTATCATTAATGCTTTCCTGTAAGATAGGAAATTCATTTAAAATAGAAGATTTGTCAACATTAAAGTTTTCAAAACAATTTTTGCAAATATTTAAATTGCCTGATTTAAGTTCTTTTCTTATTTTTAAAAGATTTTTGTTTTTGCAAAAAGATTTCTTTAAGTTTTTGTAATTTCCAAAATCAATAGTAGAATCATAATCTGAACAACATAAAGCAAGATTTCCGTCTGCTCTAACTACAATAGTATTAAATGGCTGCATACAAGTGTTTTTATTAAGCTTATTCAAGCAAATCATTGAATTTTTTAATTCAGTATTGACAATAAATTGGAATTTATCTTTTTTAAAAGTTATTAACGGAAGAAGAGGAGCTACTCTAATTAAATCTACAAAAGGTTTCCAGCAATCAAAAAATTTTTCAACATTACTGTTTTTTGTTACAAGAAAATTAATTTCTCTAAAAGGTTTTTGTTCCAAATTTTTAATTATATTATCAAAATCTTTTATATTTTGTAAAGTTTTTTCAAAAGAAAGATTTTTGCGTAAATATTCGTAACTTTCTTTATCCCATCCTTCAATAGATATCAATATATGATCACATTTTAATAAAGAGTTAAAATGTTTGTTAGCAAGAGAAAAATTTGTAGGAATAAATATTTTATAACCTTTAGATTTGATGTAATCAACAAATTCATCAAATTTTGGATGCGCTAAAGGTTCTCCCCAAGCACCAAGAGAAATTGTTTTTATGGAAGGTATTTTTTCAAGTTGTTTCATAATACTGTAAAAAGTACTTGCTTCCATAAGGTTATTGCGTTTTGTTTCAGAAAGCTGTCTTGAACAAAAAGGACATTGAGCATTACAAATATTACTAATATCTATAATAATATCACTTGGTTTGGGATAATATACTATAAATTTATTCTTAATCTTGTTTATTAATTTTTTTATCCCCATAAAACTACTCCCGCTAAAAATCAAACTAATTATATCATTAATAAGAATATTTGTAAATTTTATAGCTCATTGGAAAAAGATATTCCCAATCCAAAAATCATAAAGTTTTTACTAATTTATTTACATAAAGAATATTTGCTTCAACATCTTTAGTAACAACGCTTCCTGCTGCAATTAATGCGTTTTCTCCGATAGTTACTCCAGGTAAAATTGTAGCATTAGCTCCTATACTTGCACCTTTTTTTATTATTACAGGTTCAAGCTTAAAATCTTTATTCTTAGATTTCGGATACTTATCATTACAGAAAGTTACATTCGGACCGATGAAAACGTTATCTTCCACTCTCATTCCATCCCAAAGCTGAACTCCGCATTTAACAGTAACGTTATCTCCAATGATAACATCATTTTCAATAAAGCAATGCGAACAAATATTGCAGCTGCTGCCGATTTTTGCTCCGGAAAGAACTACGCAAAACTGCCAAATATTAGTATTTTCACCTATATTTTTACTTTGAACATCGGAAAGTGAATGAATCATTTTTTTATTGCCTCCAAAAACTCATCATAATTTCTTATATACTCATTTTCATCATAATAAGTACTTGCAAGCACCATCAATTTACACCCATAAGAAAAATGCCTCATTTCTCTCCACATACCTGGGCCGATGTATAAACCGATATCAGGACGATTAAGCCAGACAGTCTCTTTTGTTTTGCCGTCATCAAGAACAAACTGACATGCTCCATCCATTGCTACAATTACTTGTTCAAGATTTTTGTGTGCGTGCTTTCCGCGTTCTTGTTCAGGAAGAGTATCAAAAATATAGTATACACGTTTGATGTCAAAAGGAATGTTCTTATTACCTTCTAATGAAACAAGTTTTCCTCTCTCATCTCCAAATACTTTCATGTTTATCAATTTATAATTCATTTGATAACTTCCCTTTACTAGTTTATTTTAGCATAAATAATTTAATAATTTATTTTTGTTTTTTGTATGTCAGCTTATGTGCAAAATATTCTATTTCTATTCCTTTTTGTTTCATGCCGGCTTTTTCAGCATCAAGATAAGGCATTTTTTCCCATTCTTCTTTGCATTCTTCTTTCACAGAAAGCATTGTTGATACGTGTTCAAACATAAAATAATTTATAAGAAAATCATTCTCTGACCAGTAATTTTCAAGTGTTTGCTTGATTGCTCTTAAGTTAATACTTCCTTTTTTAGCACGGATAAAATAACAAGACATTCTATTTTCTTGCATATCTGTTTTCGGGTCTTTTTGAAAAACGCAAAAATCAGAATCCCAAACTTCTTGAGGAATTTTATCTGTCAAAAGGATAGTTGAATCTATCCACATTCCGCCGAATTTTTCCAGAAGATATAGTCTTACAATATCGCTGAATATCGCAATCGGGATTTTTTTTGAGTTTACTAAATCATAAAATTTTTGTGGAATATCAACATAATCTTTGACCGTATCAAAAGACAGTACAGCGATTTTTTTATCGCCTTCAAACTTTTGAACACTTTCAAAACATTCTTTTATTAAATCTGGCGCGTTTTCTTTACCTTGATGCCAGTATTGCCAGAGGGGTAAATATGAATTGTCGGATGACAATTGTTCAACTACAGATTTGTTTTGTAATGCCGGGTCATCCTCAGAGTGTGCTTCAATATCTAATGTCTTTTCAGTAAGAACAGAAGGCGGAACTTCCAAATATTTTGCAAGATGCTTTTTCGCCCAGCGCGCTTTTAAAATCGACCTTTGTTTGCGGTCAAAAATAAAAATCTCAATTAAAATTTTGAAAATATTATTAGTCAGCTGTTTCATACTTTGCTAAACAACCTTTTTCTCATATCTCTAAACGTAAATTTTTTCAATGATTTAGGGAGTTTATTCAAACAATCCTGATAATCTTCAGGAATATGCTTGCGCCTCCAAGGCTTACCCGGCTTTCCTGCATAATGAAGCATTACAACATTTCGGGTTTCTTTTCTAAGCTCTTCTTCCGAATAAACATGTTTTAAGAAATTAAACTCATAAGACTTTGACCAGTCATCATGATAAAACATACTCTGAAAAACTCCGTATCTGAACGGAAGCTCATAAATTTTATTACAAGTAATGTTCAAAGCGTCTACATCAAAGAATTTCAACCTTGTATTGAAAGTCTTTATTGTATCGAAAATTCTCTGAACAAAGTTTTCTTCCCGCATTTTTTTCGAGTTAAACACAATGAAACTTGAAATGAATGTAAGAGCATTTTTGTTTTCCGGAAAATACTTGTGACAAATCATATTTTCGTTATTTGGCTCCATAGCAACAGCGGCACATTCATAATCTGAAATATCAAGATTATAAATGTCTGATAAATCGTCTTTAAATAAGACATCGGTGTCTGCGTATATTACTTTATCATACTGAGGCAGAAGCTCAGGAATAAGCAGCCTGTAATATACAATCTCAGTCCAGCTGCCGCCTTTGTTAATCGGAGCGCCTTTGAACCTTTCTGTAGAAATATACTCAAAAGTAATTGAATGGTTTGTACCTTCAAGCATTTTTTTGAATTCACCGGCTGTTTTGTCATCAATATCCGGATGATAAATATAAATGTCATAACTTGTATCTGCTTTTGCTCTGTCAATAAGGCTTTTAATTGTTACAGCAGCGCCTAGGATAATTCTTTTATCAAAAGTAAAAACTACAGGGATTTTAGTCATTAATAAGCTCCTTTAAGTTGTTTAATGATTTTTTATAAAACTCTTCTTGATATTCTTTAAGCTTAACCTGCATGTTTGAATATTCTTCCGAACTCATTTTAATGCCTTTTTCAAATGCGTTTGAATAATCTTTGTCTTCTGAATATAAAATCGCGTTTTCACTATTAAATCCGTTTAAAGGAGCAAACTCTTCAAGAATAATACAAGGCTTGGTAAAACCGTAAACAAGCTGAAAAGTGCCGCTTGTGCCTGTTGTATTGTATCTCAAATGCTGTTCGTTTCCTTTGCTGTAAGAAGTCAAAATAAAATCAGCTTTTTCAATTTCGTCATACATTTTATCAAAAGGAAGCCTGCCTTTTATATCAAAATATTTTTGCAATTCTTTTGGAAGTTTTTTAACATGACCTTTTCCGACAACAGTAATTTTAAAATTATGAATTCCTTTTTCGTGAAGTTCTTTTGCAGCATTTATGATTAACTCATTGTTGTTTCTTTTGCCCTGAATAGCTCCGATTGTAATAAAGTTTGTAACTTCATTATTTTTTGGAGTAATTTTAATTTCTCCAAAGTAATGCGGGTTGACAACAACAGATTTTACACCTTTGTAATTCAGCTCACGCAAAGTAATTAAGCTTTCCTTCCAGCTTCCGTTATCAGCAGCATTTTTGCAGTCGTGTGAAACAAAGAAAAGTTTTTTACGGTCAGCTTGCGGATTAAAATGTTCAAAACATTCATCAAAATGAATTTCATCGCAAAGCTTACCGGAAGTTGTGACAAGAACGCCTTTTATGTCAGATAAATCGGATTTCAAAATAAATTTTTTAATATCTTTTTGGCTTAGCTTATTTAATGAAATATTTTCATCCTGATATCTTGCAAATAAACCTTCCTTGTATCTTTCAGGAGTCAGCAGGACTGATACGTGATAACCTAAATCTCTAAGATATTTAGCATATCCCGGAATTACTTCGCTGTGCGATTTACTGCACGGTTCCCATAAAAGAAATGTATTTTCTTTTATGACAGGCTTTTTTTGTCCAAAAAGCTTAATAAATATATTTTCCACACGACTCTCCTATCCTAACTCTAATAATACAACTTAAAGTCTATAAATCAATAGACAAAAATAATAAAATATATTAAAATATATTTGTAGGGCTTGCACATGCAACTTCGTTACACACAGTTTTCAGAGAAATTGAACGAAAGGAGGCAAGCTATGGTTGATAAAGTAATAATGCTATTACTAGCATTTGCAATAGTAGTAATAGCATTAAACCTTTTTAGACTGTAGGGTGCAGAGGGCTCTTAAGGTTTGCTTAGTACTTAGGAGCACCGCCCTACTTTTATATTATTTACCATATTTGAACATTTGTCAATCGCCTTCAGCTTCGTGTTAAAGACAACAATATTTCTTGCGGAATGTAAGTATTTTTTACTCCGGAATCTGTATTTGCCATAAAAAATTCAACAGTTTCGCCTTCTTCTATTCCAAGTTTTTCAAATGGAATACAAACGTCGATTACATCTTCGTAAACAATTTTGATATCTTCCGGATTATCAAGAGTCCACATATTCGGATGCAATACAGCTGTAAGCCTTGGAGGATAAAGCGTATCTTTAATCAGAGTCAAAGTAAGCTCGTGTTCAAATTTTTCAGTCAAAATCGGATACGGATTATCTGTTTTGCTTATAAGCCTTATATAAGCTCTGTTTCCGACTCTGGAAGCGTTTCTTGTGTAAATATAAAACTGATTAATCCTGTCTACAAAGCTGATTTCTCCGGAACCTTTATTAACATGGAGCCTGAAATAGATATTTTTTTCGTCACATCCGAAAAGAATTTTATCTACATTTTTGTTCTCTCTAAATACCGGACCATCTAATAAGCTTAAAGAACCTGCATTGTACCAGTCATCATAACTTGTATTCAAACCGTCCATTCTTGGAGTAATATTTCTTTTAGGATGCCTGAACGGTACTTCAATAGAAGTAATAAGCGTTTTATCAAGATACTCAGGATATTTTCTGCCCAATATAATGTACACATTTTTAAGCCGTTCTCGAAACATATAATCAAAAACATAATCCTGACCGGAGTTGTTCGGTTCTCCGTACCACCAGAACCAGTCGCTGCCTTCTGCAATTAAAATTTCACGTTTTGCGTATTTGAGATTTGGATTTGAGCTGTCTTCTTTTGCAAACTTGTCAAAGTCATCTTTTGTATTTTTTAAATAATTCCAAGCTTTGTTTTTTTCGTTTTCACCAATCCAGTACTGGAAAGTTTTGTCAATCCAGGAACCCGAATAAATCTTTTTTAGAGTTTTTTTGCGGCTGTCTTTTTGGACATAATCACTTATTAAAACTGTTTCAAGAGTCGGGTCGTTTTCTATCATTTTATAAATATTTTCAAGAAAATCTTTACCGTCGTTTTGATAGTTTTCCCAGCAGTTTTCGCAGTCTGAAGCGATTGTTAAAAGGTGTGTTTCGTCAGGAGATACAAGAAGCTTATTTTGAATCATTTTTATTTTTTCAAACAAATCTCCTGCAGCCATTTTCGGGTTAATTCCTGCATATTCAAAATTTATAAGATTTGGAATAGAACGGTCTCTAAAAATTATGTCTATTCCATTTGTTTCATAGTTATAAACTTTTAAAAGGTGATAAGGGTCGTTTAAGTTTCCTTTAAAATCACGGATAAAATCAAAGTTAATTGAGTTTGATAACACGCCTTCATCAGAAATTGTCCATTTAATACCTTCTTTTGCAATCAGGTTTAAAGTTTTTGGTCCCAGGCAAAGTTCCGGAGGCCACATACCTTTCGGGCGGACTCCAAAAATTTCTTCTATTCTATCAAGCGCGCTTTTTATTTGTAATTTTGCATCTTCAAGCATTCCGAGAGACTGCGGAAGTCCTTCCGTTGTTATTACAGATTTAACAGAAGATTTTATATCAATCAAAATCGGCAGAATTGCGTGGTAATAAGGACTTGTAGTAAGCTCAATTCTTCCTGTTTGGATGTATTTTTTATAAGTTGGAATAATCTCGCGAATGATTTGTTTTTGAATATCGATTATTTCAATTCGGTCTGCTTTTGTGTATCCGGTTTGTTTCGACCACAACTCTTTTAGACGCGGATATCTGTCAAAATGAACAGGGTCAATCCAAACAAGATTAAATAAAGCCATCAAATCAGAAATTTCTTGAGCTGAAAATTCGCTGATATCTGCAGAGTCTTTAGCGAAACGTTTCTGATAAAGGTTTTTATAAGTTTCGCTCCTATAAATCATTGTTTCATATTTAGAGCTGAAAAAGTTGTTTAAGATAAACGCTTTTTCTTCATCACTAAGTGTTTCCGAGTCAGATACGGTAAGTTCTGAATGAATATCGTGGTACCCGTTTTCTGAGTAATCAAGAATTGAGTCAAGAAGTGCAGGAACAAGGTTAAAGTTTAGCTTAAGTTTCGGGAACTTTTCTAAAACAAGAACCATATCAAGGTAATCTTTGACTGCGTGAAGCCTTACCCATGGCATCAAATATGTTCCTTCAAGTTCGTAGACAGGCTGATGCATATGCCAGTAAATGGCAAGAGAAAGTTTCTTCACACGCGTATTCATAACAGAAAGTATAACGTAAATTTGCACTATTCGCAACAGGGATGAAGAAAGCTTGAAATTTATTTGTTTTTTTGTTTTAATAAGAATACTTTGAAAATTAAATATGCCGATGTGATGGAATTGGTAGACGTGCCAGACTCAAAATCTGGTGTAGGCAACTACGTGCCGGTTCGACCCCGGCCATCGGCATTTTTTATTATTTACACTAGATAGAGATATGAGAATAAACAGTATACAGACCTTTAATTTTCGTGCGCAGTCATTGCCTCAAGCTTCGCAGACAAAAAAATTAAGTCCTATGAGAGACGGGCTTAATACAGCAGGTTTGTGGTTCGGATTTGGAGTTGCTTTGGATTTATTATCAAGAAAAATTCATTTTGCAAAATCGCCGTTCAAAAATTCGCTTGCGCTTAATGGTGTAATTGGCGCAGCTGCAGGGCTTGTTGTGTGGATACAAGATTTAAAAAATAATAAAACTTAGCGTGGTATTACATAACCCCAGATTGGCTGGCAGTTTTCATCATACAAAGTTATATAAGTAACTCTGATTTTTTTACACTTGCGCTTTTTCATATAACCGTTTCCATATATGATAGAAGATACATAAACATCTCCGATTTTTTGTTCGTATTTGTCAATAAATTCTGTTTTAGAAACAATTTTTACAGGACATTCACATTCTTTTGTGTATAAATTAGTTAAATATTTTGAACATTCACTTGCGTTTGCAGGAAGCAAAAATAAGCTCAGCAATAATATTAAAAACAATCTCTTCATATTTAAATAATACCATAAATATTTTCATGCTAGAATATCTTTTAGTACAGTTTCTTTCGAGGGTTGTCGATTGAAACAGAAAGGAAAAATTATGGAAAAGAACAACGAGAATTTGCATGTACTCAGACATTCATGCTCCCACATCATGGCGCAAGCAGTCCAAAAGCTCTTCCCGCAGGCAAAGTTAGCTATCGGGCCGGCTACAGCAGACGGTTTTTACTATGATTTTGATTTAACTGACGGTTATGCTTTTACAGCTGACGATTTGGTTAAAATCGAAGAAGAAATGAAAAACATCATTAAACAAAATTTAACATTCGAAAAATACGAAGTTAAAGATGTTGATGCAAAAATTGCCGAATTCAAATCAGAAGGCGAAATTTACAAAGCAGAATTATTGGAAGAACACAGAAACGACGGTCCGACTTTGTATTTAACAAAAGACAAAGACGGAAATGTTTTATTTAATGACCTTTGTGCAGGTCCTCACATTCCAAACACATCATATATTAAAGGCAATGCAATCAAGCTTCTTAAAGTTGCAGGTGCTTATTGGCGCGGTAATGAAAAGAATAAAATGCTTCAAAGAATTTATGCGACAGCTTACTGGAACAAAGAAGATTTGCAAGCTTACTTAACATTTTTAGAAGAAGCAGAAAAACGCGACCACAGAAAATTAGGAACTCAGCTTGATTTATTCTCAACAAGAGAAGAAGTTGGCGGAGGGCTTGTTTTATGGCATCCGAACCTTGCAATAGTTAGGGAAGAAATAGAAAACTACTGGAGAAGCGAGCACAGAAAACGCGGTTATGTAACTGTCCACACTCCTCAGATTGCAAAATCTAAACTCTGGGAAATTTCAGGTCACATGGACCATTACAAAGAAAATATGTTCTTTGTACAAAAAGATGAAGACTCTGATGAGCAGTTTGTTGTAAAACCTATGAACTGCCCGTTCCATATCATGATTTATCAAGCAAACAGATATTCTTACCGTTCATTGCCTTTAAGAATGGCTGAGCTTGGAACTGTTTACAGAAAAGAAAAATCAGGAGCTTTATCCGGCTTAACCCGTGTTCAAGGCTTTACTCAAGATGATGCTCATATTTTCTGTACACCGGAACAGCTTGTTGATGAAATCAATGCGATTATTGATTTTGTTGCAGATACAATGGCAATCTTCAAGATGGATTTTGAAGTTGAACTTTCAACTCGTCCGGAAAGCTATGTCGGAGAACTTGAAAACTGGAACAGAGCTGAAGCCGGTTTGAAAGAAGCTATGGACAGGCGCGGTATGAAATATGATATCAATGAAGGCGATGGAGCTTTCTACGGTCCGAAAATCGACTTTAAAGTCAAAGATGCTTTAGGCAGAACTTGGCAGTGTGCAACAATTCAGCTTGACTTTAACCTTCCTGCAAGATTTGATATCAAATATCAGGATAAAGACGGTTCAATGAAAACTCCGATTATGCTCCACCGCGTAATCTTTGGTTCAATGGAACGTTTTCACGGTATTTTAATTGAACACTATGCAGGAGCATTCCCTGCTTGGCTTGCTCCTACTCAGGTGGCAATTGTTCCGATTTCTAATGAAAAACATATCGATTTTGCGGAAGAAGTTTACAAGAAAATGCGTGCAGCCGGAATTAGAGTAAAACTTGATGACAGGTCAGAATCTATGAACTACAAGATTAGAGAAAGCCTGCAAGACAAGAAAATTCCTTATGTATGCGTAATCGGCGACAAAGAAATTGAAGCAAATGCAGTTGCGATTAGAAAACGCGGTGTCGGTCAAATCGGAGTTCAGCCGGTTGATGAATTTATTGAGTTTATCAAAAAAGAAATCGCTGACAGAGCGTAAAGAGGTTTTAAAAAGAGGTGCTTTGCACCTCTTTTTTTATTTATTTACCCCAGGCAATTTTTTGCAGCAATATTACTTTATATAATTATGAAGGTTATATTTGTAGATTCAATAATTCCTTATATTAAAAATACTGCTGCAAAAGAGGTTGGTGCCGGCATGCGTTACACATTGTCAGATGCAAAAGTCGGAAAAAATCTTTTTACAACAAGTGCAAATACTTGTTCAGGCTTCGTTTTGAATGCGGGAGGTAAAAATCTTGTCGGACATATTCAGCCTGAAGGGTTTAATTTGAGAAACTTTGCTCAAGCATTTGAAAATTTAGTTAAGGATTTTCAAGCAAAATTTGGTGAAGTCAAAGCATTTGTCTTTGGCGGTCGTGAAAGTTCTTTTGTAGATCCTAATTGCAGGACAGCAAGTAATGATGTTTACGCAACAATGTGCGATGTTTTGAGTACAAAATGTAAAATTCCTGACGAAAATTTTGCATCTGTTTTAGGTAAAAAGGCGCATATAAAGACAAATGACGATGTAGCTGTAATAGGTGATAACGTCTATATGGCAAATAAATCACTTGCAAAAAATAAGCCTAGTGAGATTTATGAAGACATTGAAATTCCGGATAGTTTTTTAACTTAAAATCCTCTGATAGTGCTCATTAAAGAACTCTTCAAATCTGTCTTCAAGAATTGCTTCACGCGCTTTTTGAGAGAAATTAATTAAAAACTGTATATTATGAATAGACATTAAAGCTTGCGCTGTACCTTCTCCGCATTTGTAGAGGTGCCTTAAATATGCTCTTGAATGATTTTTGCAGCAATAACAGTCACAGTTTTCATCTAAAGGACGAGGGTCATCACAGAACTGTGAATTTTTAATTTGTTTTTTGCCTTCAGATGTAAAGAAAGAACCGTGGCGAGCATTTCTTGTCGGCAGTACGCAGTCAAACATGTCAACGCCGCGCTTAATTCCGTCTAATAAATCTTCAGGAGTTCCGACACCCATCAAGTATCTTGGTTTATTTTCCGGAAGCAGAGGTGCTGTAAGTTTGACAAAATGTTTCATTGTTTCTTTGTCTTCACCGACGCTCAAACCGCCTATCGCGTATCCGACAGCGTCTTTAGAAGATACATAAGCGGCGCTTTCGCGTCTCAAATCATCATAAAATGCTCCTTGGCATATTGGGAAAAGCGCTTGGTTTTCAGAAGTTTTTGCTGCGATACATCTGTCAAGCCATCTGTGTGTACGCTCCATTGCTTCTTTTGCTGTTTTGTAATCACATCCGAACGGAGCACACCAGTCAAATGCCATGATTATGTCGGCGCCGATTGACTGCTGTATTTCCATAGAAATTTCCGGACTAATGAAGTGTTTTTTACCGTCTTTCGGGTCGCGAAACTCTACACCTTCTTCTGTGATTTTTCTAAGATGTGCTAAAGAAAAAACCTGAAATCCGCCGGAGTCAGTTAAGACAGGCTTATTCCAGTTCATCCAGCCGTGAATTCCGCCAAATTTTTCGATTAATTTGTGTCCTGCTCTCAAGTACAAGTGGTAAGAGTTTGCAAGAATAATCTGAGCTCCGGTATCGTACAGATTATTGTTAGTTATGAGTTTTACAGTCGAATTTGTTCCGACCGGCATAAAGATTGGTGTTTTAATATCGCCGTGCGGAGTATGCAAAATACCCGCGCGGGCGCCGGTGTTTTTGTCGATATGTATTAGTTCATAACTAAATAAATTTGACATAATTAATCTTGAAATCTTTCTTCATCAAATGTAATCATTTCTAACATAGACTGCCAGTTGTCAAAGATTTCTTCGGGTTTGAAGTATAAACCGATTTCTCTTGCTGCGCTTTCAGGAGAATCTGAAGCGTGAACCATGTTATATTCCATAACTTGAGCGAAATCTGCTCTAATTGTTCCAACATCAGCTTTTTGCGGGTCAGTAGCACCTACAATGTGGCGCACATTATCAATTGCGCCGTAGCCTTCAATTACCATAGCAACAATAGGACCACTTGTAATGTAGTGAACAAGTCTTTTGTAAAACGATTTTCCGAAATGTTCTTCGTAATGTTTTGCTGCCAGCTCAGGTGTTACTTGAAGTAACTTCATTGCGACAATTTTAAAACCTTTGTTTTCAAATCTTTCGATAATTCTACCGATAAAACCTCTTTTAACGCCGTCAGGCTTAATCGCAACAAATGTTCTTTCTTCTGCTTTCATGACCTCTCCTATTTATAAACCTATCAATTTTAATTAGACCATAGATTAACTAAAAAGTAAATAATCACTTATTTAATTCTTTTTATTAAGTTTTGTAACACACTTTGTTTCATGAAGGCAATTTTTTAGAAAAGAAAAACTTCATGAATATATAGGGTTAAATTTTAAGTAAGATTAATAGGAAAGGCGGCTGATTATGGCTCCAGGTTATGGTATTTCAGGTATTGGTTACGGTAATGATCCGGCATTTTTGTATGCGCTAAATTCATACAATCCAAATTTTATGGGAATGCAGACTCCTCAAGTTCCTCAAGTACCTCAAATTCAACAGCTTCCTCAGGAGAGTGAGCTAACATCTGTTGACCCGGCTTTCAAAGGAAGCCGGAAAGAAGATGAAGGAATCGGAACAGGTACAGCGCTTGCTGCTGCAGGCGGTGCAGCTGCTTTGATATATTCTGCTTATAAAGGTAAAGGAAATCCGATTGAAGGTGTTAAGCAAATTTGGAACAGCTTGAAATCAAAAGGTTATAAAGCTGCTGCTGAAAATACTGAAAGTGCAGCGCAGAAAATTTCTAACCTTATTAAAGAAAAAGGTTTGAAAGAATGTAAAGTTAAAAACGGAACGGATTTAATTACTATTAAAAACGGAACGGTTTCAGAAATTACAACTAATGCTGAGCAAAAGGTTAAAAATATTTCAGGAGTAACTTTACCGTCAGGAATTACTCCAAAGTCTAAAGATGTAACGTTTGCTGGTATTGAAAGAACATTTGCTTATAAAGGAAAGAATTATAAAGTGGTTCTTGATAAAGAAGGCAATGTTGTTGAAGCTTTCCTTGGCAAAAAGAAAATCGATGCTGGAGAAGTTGAAGGCTTGATTGACAGAGCTCAGACTTATACTCATGAATTTGCAGGTAAAAAAGTACACATCAAAGACAGAAGCGGTAATTATCGTGAGTTAACGAAAAATATAGAACTTTCTGTAAGAAACGGCGAGCTTACAGGGGCGCGATATAAAGACGGTTCCGGATGGGTAGAAATTGCTGATGATGTTACTTTAAACAAGCTTAAAGAAAGTTTTGCCGCAGAAATTCCTAAATTTGGTAAAGTGAAAAAAGGTTATGGTCTGACTCCGCAAGAATGCATTTATGAATATTCAGGTTCAAATAGAAGGTACTTGTTTAATGGTAATTCAAAAGTAACAGAAGCATTTGATATAAAATCGACTACTTTAAAAACTCCAAAACAAGTTTCTGAATATCTTGAAAAGAATAGTATTCAAAATATTGCTCAGTCAGGAGTTTTACCAGAAGGTGCAAGTATTGCAAATGCAGTTTACAGAACAGAATCAGGTAATATATTCACAATTAAAGACGGTAAAGTTGTAAGCGTAAAAATCAAAGAAGCCTGCAGTGTAGGAAAAGGTTCAAAAGCAAGAACTTTTGGAGCAGGCAATACTTTAAGCGGAAATGATTTAAACGCTTGGCAGCAGGCTCTGGCTGTAAATAACAATGATTTTAATGCAGTAACTTCATTACTTAAATAAAGATAAGCGCCCTTTGAAAAAGGGCGCTTTTTTTATGTTAATATTCTTTTATGAAAAAGATTTTGCTTTCACTTCTTGATTTAATTTATAAGAAGAAATGTTATTTTTGTTCCTCTTCAAAATCTGCTTTAAAGATGTGTCCGAAATGTTTTGAAAAGCTTGCTTTTTTAGATGTAAGAGCAAGCCGGATAACAAACGGAGTCAATATTTTTACTTGCGGAGTTTATAAAAATACTTTGCAGAAACTTATTAGAGGTTTAAAATACCACAAGCAGAAAGATTTAGCTTTTTATCTGGCAAAATATATGTACGAATACTGGCAGAAAATCGGAGATGAAAGAGATTTTCAAGTTATTCCGACTCCTATGCATCCAAACCGTATTAAAAAACGTAAATATAATCACATGAACCTTGTTGTTGAAGAGTTTTGTAAACTGACAGGATATTCTCCAAATTATGATTTGATAAAAAGAATCAAAGATACAAAACCTCAATATAAACTTACAAGAGCACAGAGACTTATGAATCTTAATAATGCATTTGAAATTGACAAATCCAAAGATTTAGAAAAGCCGATTTTGATTTTAGATGACATTTGTACAACCGGTGTAACTTTTGAAGAAATGGTAAAAGTATTGCGTAAGGTAGGATTTAATGAAATAGTTTGTCTTGCTGCATCGTCACCATAAATACATTTTTATTGTATAATTTAAAAAAAGAGGGATAAGAGAATGGAAAAATTTTATACAACAACTGCAATCGACTATGTTAACGGTGCTCCGCATATCGGACACGCTTACGAAAAAATTCTTACAGATGTAATTTACAGACATTTTACTCAAAGATGCGAGAACCATTATTTTCTAACAGGTACAGATGAACACGGTATTAAAATCCAGAAAACTTCTGCAGCAAACGGCGTTTCTCCAAAAGAATTCTGCGATATGAATGCTCAAAAATTCAAAGATGCTTGGAAAGCGCTTGACGTTGACTATTCTCAATTTATCAGAACAACCGATAAACAGCACGAAGAAGTTGTACAAAGGATTTTCAAAAAACTTGTCGAACAAGGTGATATTTACAAACATTCTTATACAGGGCTTTACTGCTCAGGCTGTGAAGCGTTTTTGAACGAAAAAGATTTAACAGAAGACGGACTATGTCCTGACCATCAGAAAAAACCGGAAGTTGTAGAAGAAGAAAATTATTTCTTCAAGCTTACAAAATACAAAGATGCGATAATTAAACATATAAAAACTCATCCTGATTTTATCATTCCTGCTTTCAGAGCAAATGAAGTTTTAAACCAGCTTGAAAACATTGAAGACATTTCTGTTTCAAGGGTTAACACAAACGTAAGCTGGGGTATTCCTGTGCTTGATGATCCTTCTCAAGTGATTTATGTTTGGATTGATGCGCTATCAAATTATATTACAGCAATCGGTTATGATGTTGATAATCAGAGCGAGCAGTTCAAAAAACTTTGGCCGGCAACGGTTCAGGTTATCGGAAAAGATATCTTGAAATTCCACAGTATTTACTGGCTTGCTATTCTTATGGCGCTTGATTTGCCTCTTCCTGAACATATCTTAGCGCACGGCTGGATTACTATTGACCAGACTAAGATGTCAAAATCTCTTGGAAACGTTATTTCTCCTACAAGTGTGCTGGAAGCGTTTAATTTAGAAATTCCTGACCCGCTGAGATATTACATGGCAGCAGCTGCACCTTGCGGAAAAGACGGTAACTATTCTGATGAAGATTTTAAAGAAAAAGTTAACGCGCATCTTGCAAACTCAATGGGCAACCTCTTGAACAGGACTCTTTCTATGCTCGTCAAGTATTTTGACGGCGATATTAAACCTGAATTTCTTGGTAAAAATGAGCTTAAAGAAAAAGCGCTTGAAACAGTAAAAGCCGTTAAACACCATTTTGATTATTTTGAAGTTCAAGAAGCAGGGCAGAAAATTATTGAGCTTGTCGATATTACAAACAAATACGTAACAGATAATGCGCCTTGGACTCTTGCAAAAGAAGGTCAAATGGATAAATGCGGAGAAGTCTTAACTAATGTATTAGAAGTTATGACTGTAGTTTCTTCTTTAATATATCCTTACTGTCCTAATATTGCAAAATCTATGGCAGAGCAGCTTTCTTACGATTTGAATACGAAACTTGATGATATTACTTGCGAAAGTTTACAATCAGGACATCTTATCGACAAAGAGAGTATCAAGCCTGTATTCTTAAGGATGGATAGTGAGTTAGCAAAAGATAAAAAGGGGTAAAGAGGTAAATATATTGGTCCGGTAAGCAGTAATACCAGAATGTAGTCCGGGTTAACCCAATACTAAACAGGAGGTATAAATGCAGATTGTTCCGATAAGGTTATTTGAAACTAAACCTTACCGCACAGGCGGTCAGAAAACTCTGACGTTCTGTTCTAATACTTCTGCCGGTGCTCCGCTTAGAAAACTTAAACATATTAAGTGCCCTTATTTTGGCGTAGAAATGCTTACTGGAAACGAAATGCCGAAAATTGAAAACTTGATTGATGCTTGTACTTCAACTAAAGATACTTTAAAAATTCTTAGAAAAAATAAAAAGTACATGCAAAAAGTAGAAAAACGTATTTTCGGGCGGTTTGAAAAAGCTGTAAAATCAAATCCGGATTTAACTTTGCCTGATTGTCTCAAACTTTGGTATCAAGAAGCTGTTACAAAGCTGAAGCTTGAAGAGTTTAACGTTCTTGATGACGTTGATAAGATTTCACTAAAGCTTTCTCCTGAAAATGCTCTGGCAGTTCATGAAAAAACAACCCGATGCCGTCAGTTGATTTTAGAGAATAAAAAAGAAGATACTTTTAAAAGAAAGCATCTGCTTATTTTTCTTGATGAGCTTATTCCGCAAAAAGGCGAAAGCAGGATTTTTGAGCTTTTAAAAAATCGAGCAGCTTATCTTCCGACTTCCGGCATGAGCCAAAATGCGTTTGTCGTAAAGTATGCAAATAGAACAGAAGAAGAAATTGCAAAAAGGCTGCTTCGACCTTCAGCAGCAACAATTGAGCATATCAAACCAAACTCAAAAGGCGGAGTGAACGCAATCGGTAATTTCCTGCTGGCTTCTGCAGGAGCAAATAACCTGCGTTCAAATATGCCTCTCACTGATTTTATTTCGATGTTTCCAAAGATACCAGAATACTGTCAAGCTTATATTGAACAAATTATTGATTATATTCACATGGGTAAGCTTAAAGGTGATGAAACTTATCCTTACAAAGTTCAAAGAGTCTTGGAAAAAGAATCTAAAGGTTTAATAAATCTCAACCTTTCAAATTTTAAATTTAGTAAGGAAGAAGCTAAAGAAGCAGTGAGCAGATATTATAATAGAAAAAAGCGTTAAGAGTAAATCTTATCTATAATTTCTGAGATTAAATCAACTTTTTCAGAATCAACTTTGTGCCCGCCTTTGGCAAGTGAATGAAATTCTATCGGAACTCCTTGCTTGCGTGCTGTTTTTGAAAACATTCTCGCTCCTTCAATCGTAGTAACAGAATCGTTTCTGGATTGGATAAAATAAGTTGGAGTTTTAAGCTTTGGAATCTTTTTTATTGAGTTAAATTTAGAATCATAAAGCCATTCAAGAGGTTTTATGTGTTTTGTAAACGTCATAACTCTGCTTGGAATCCCAAGTCCTAAAAGCTTGTGTTCAGAAAATTTCTCACCAAGATAAGACAGCTTAGTTATAGGACAAATTAAAACCAAAGATTTGATGTCTTTGTGTTTAGCAGCAAAATCAACTGCAAGAGCTCCGCCCATGCTGTGTCCGATAACAGTAATGTTCTCAGGACTAATTCCTTTTTTATCAGTTAAATAATTATAAGCTGTTTGTACATCTTTGCGCAGCTTGTCTTCTGAAATTTTTGCGCGTTCATTTTCTCCATAACCGCGGTATTCCACTGCAAAAACTCCTTTGCCTTTGTTGATAATCGATTCATACAAATGCTGGTAGTTACTTACATTCTGTGACATTCCATGAAGAAAAAAAATATATTCTTTTGAATCTGACGGATTAATATCCCACGCAGAAATCTTATTTATATTGATGTTTTTGATTTTACCTGAAAGAGCAGGCGAAATCGATTCGATTCTATCAGTAGAAGTTATTGCCATGTTGTTGAAATATCTGTCTGCGTATCTTGATATTGGATTAATTTTATTTAATGATGATATCCCGCCTTTGTGATTTACCTGCGGGTTGTGATTGGCAATAGTCTGGATTTTCATAACTTAATTAAAGCATAAAAAAACCGTCTTTTACAGACGGTTTTTTTATTAGTAAGAAATTGCTCTGATTACGTTAAAAGATTTGTCCCATCCATTTGAATCTTTTGCAGTTTTGTACTTTTCAAGCTTAGCAGCTCTTTTAACTTTAAGTTTTTCCTGACTCTTATTGAAAGCTGCAAGTTTTTTAGGATTTGCGTTTCTTTCTTTGATTATCGGTCCGGCATAAGCCATGAACTTTTTGTAAGAATCTGTATTGTAGCCTGCTTTTACTTTTGCTGGATAAGTATAGGTGATGTAATCATAGATATACATTGTTCTCTTATCTCCTGACGGATGTGTAGAAGTGAAGTCTTTGTAGCATCCGCCGATTTTATAAAGAACAGAAACCATAGCAAGCGGATTATAACCTGCTTTTGTCATCAAATCGGCACCTGTTATATCAGCTTCGTACTCTTCAGTTCTTGACATCTTAAGCATTGTTAAATTGTTTGCTGTATTTGCTCCAGCTTTAAGTCTCGGGTCAATGTTAGCGTTAGCAATTGCTGTAGCAGTAACTGTTCCAACTACGTTTTGTTTTGCAACGTGATGGTTAACAATGTGTCCGATTTCGTGTGCAATAACAGCTGCAAGCTCAGAATCGTTGTTAACAAATTTCAAAAGCCCTGTGTAAACACAGATTTGTTTGTCTGCGTTTGCAAAAGCATTGACTTCGTCTGTTTCAATAACCTTGAACTCTATTTTTGTAGGCAGGTTGTTTTTAGAAAGCAAAGCTTTGCCGATTCTGTTAACTCTGTCAACATTTGCTTTTTGAGTCCAATCAGTTGCTGCATTTGCAGAATGAATTCCGAAAATGAGCGCAAAAAATAAAACTAAAATCTTTTTCACTGTTTCCTCCTTATTCTCAACTAAAAAAGACTTCTATTCTTTGAAGTCTTTAGATATGTTATTTTATAAAATTGGGCCCGGAGGGATTCGAACCCACGACCAAAGGATTATGAGTCCTCTGCGCTACCGCTGCGCCACAGGCCCGTGACGTCTTGATATTAAATTATTACTGCGTCCCTTGCCTGTGCCTTGCGTTAGCTGCGCTGCCTACCTCTCGCAAAACCTGACATTTAGTCAGCTTTTGTTCGGCAGAGTGCCACAGGCCCGTGACGTCTATTATTATTTTGTCATGCTGATGCTGTTAATCTGAAGCGGAAATGCTTAATCTATTCCATTTACCTCGTTTACAGCGTTTACAATCCATATACTACCAGCTAAATACAAAAAAATCAACCTGTTATTATAATAATCCTTCTCTTATTAGAAAATTACCAAGTTTTACCCCGCTTTTGCTTATTTTATCTAATAAGTTTACTTTGGTTTGATATCTCATTTCTTTATTTTTCTTTTTGTGCTATAATGTCTACAGAATGGGGAGTCTTCTTATTGAAGAATGTTCAAAAGGATTTCATTAGATAAGAAAATTAGGAAGAAAGATTAAATAGATAAACCAGGGGTCTGGGAGATTGACCTACAAGTTAGAAAGAAAGGTTAAAAGGGGTAAACAAATATTTTGAAGTTACGCCTGCTAATTAAGAGGAAAGGTTAAAAAAATGGCACAGGGATATGACGCTAGTAATATACGTGTATTAGAAGGTTTGGAAGCAGTTAGAATGCGTCCTGGTATGTACATTGGTTCAACTTCGCAGAGAGGTTTGCACCATTGTATTTACGAAATCGTTGATAATTCAATCGACGAATCGCTTGCAGGATATTGTACAGAAATTCACGTAACAGTTCACAAAGACAACAGTGTTACTGTTGAAGATAACGGCCGCGGTATTCCTGTTGATATTAAGCCGGATTCTGGTAAATCTGCTCTTGAAATCGTTCACACAGTACTTCACGCGGGCGGAAAATTCGGTGACGGCGGTTATAAAGTTTCAGGCGGGCTTCACGGCGTTGGGGCATCTGTTGTTAACGCTTTGTCTGAAAAAATGGTTGTTGAAGTTTCAAGAAATGGTTTTGTATGGCGTCAGCAGTACCTTAGAGGCGAACCTACTGCGCCGGTGGAAAAAACTGTTCCTACAACTAAATCAGGTACAAAGTCAACTTTCTGGCTTGACCCTGAAATTTTCACAGAAACAACAGAAATTGATGTCGACGTGATTGCTACACGTTTTAGAGAAATGGCTTTTCTTAATAAAGGTTTAAAAATTATTCTTCATGATATGAAAAATGGCAAAGATGACCAGACTTTCCACTACGAAGGCGGTATCGGAAGCTATGTTGCGTTTCTTAACCAGAATAAGACAGTTATGTTTGATGAGCCTATTTATATGGATAAGTCTGTTGAAAAAATTAAGGTTGAAGTTGCGATGCAGTATACAGATTCTTATAATGAATCTATTCTTTCATTTGCAAACAACATTAATACTCACCAGGGCGGAACTCATTTGACAGGTTTCCGTAACGCAATAACACGTGTTTTAAACGATTATGCAAGAACGAATAAAATTCTTAAAGATTCTGAACAAAACCTTTCCGGCGATGATGTAAGAGAAGGCTTAACTGCGATTGTTTCAGTAAAAATTGAAAATCCTGAGTTTGAAGGCCAGACAAAAGAAAAGCTTGGCAACTCAGAAGTTATGCCGGCTGTGCAGGATGTTGTTAAAGAAAAACTGCAGGAATGGTTAGAGTTTAATCCTAAGCTTGCAAGGCTTATTATTGAAAAAACTTTACAGGCTCAAAGAGCTCGTGAAGCTGCACGTAAAGCAAGAGAGTTAACCAGAAGAAAATCTGTTTTAGAAAATTCTACTCTTCCAGGTAAGCTTGCTGACTGTTCAAATCGTGAGCCGGAAAAATGTGAAATTTATATTGTTGAGGGTGATTCTGCGGGCGGTTCTGCAAAACAGGGCAGAAACAGAATGTTTCAGGCGATTTTGCCTTTAAGAGGTAAAATTTTGAACGTAGAAAAAGCAAGGCTTGATAAAATTTATGCTAATAACGAAATCCAGTCAATGGTTCAGGCTTTTGGGATTACAATCAGCAAGAACGAAGATGAGTTTAATTTAGAAAAGCTTCGTTATCATAAAATAATTATCATGACAGATGCTGATGTTGACGGTGCTCATATTAGAACTTTGCTTTTGACGTTCTTCTTCCGTTATGCAAGGCCGCTGATTGAAAACGGTTATGTTTACATTGCACAGCCGCCGTTATTCAAAGTTACTCAGGGTAAGACTTCTGAGTATTTGTATGACGAGCATGCGCTTGATAAAATGTTAAAAGAACGCGGTATTAAGTCTTTGAGCTTATCAAATAAGACAAAAACTAAAGTTAAGTCAGGAGATGATTTAGTAGCGCTGCTTTCAAGCATGGCTTCTTTCTACAAGTCTTATAATAATCCGATTTTGAATATTATTCCTTCGGTTGTTTTGAGAGGTTTAATTCGTTCGGATGTTAAGCCGGAAGATTTTGAAGACCAAGCTAAGATGACTGAAGTTGTTGAGTATTTGGCTCATTATCTTAAAGACCATGCTGAAAACTATAATGTAGCAGAAGCTAAAAATTATGCTGTTTCTTTAAAATACAATCCTGAAAATGCTAAATATTCAATTCAGTTAGATTTATTTGAAAATGAGCATGAGTTTATTACTGCAAATATTATTAAGTCTAATGAATTTAAGCGTTTGAAGAATGCTTATCCGCTTATCCGTGATTTCTTGATTGAAGAGGAAGACAAGCTTATTCTTGAGACAGAAAACGGCGAAGTTGATATTACATCTTTTGAACAGCTTCAAAAAATTGTTGATGACAGAGGTCAGAAAGGGCTTGCTATTCAGCGTTTCAAAGGGCTTGGAGAAATGATGCCTCAGCAGCTTTGGGAAACAACAATGGACCCTGAGACAAGAACTTTGTTGAAGGTTAATATTGAAGATGCGATGATGTGCGACCAGCTGTTTGATATTTTGATGGGTGATAAAGTTGAGCCGAGACGTGACTTTATTGAGTCAAATGCGGTTTATGCAACAAACATCGATACATAGTAGTGTGAAAAAGGTGCTGTACATAGGTAGGAAGCATGAAGAGACGGAATAAAATCATAATCGGGTTGGTTTGTTCGGCAGGGATTTTGGCTGGAACTTTGAGCGCTGTTTATTTCTGGGCTCTGCCGGCTGTTATTTCAAATTCTTGGGTTCATTCTCAAGCTGCTAAGGCTGTGAAAAAATCTTTGGGAGCAGATTTAGTAATCAATGATGTTAAGCTTAAAACAGGCAGAAATATTGACTTTACTCTTAATCATTTTGCGCTTAAAAAGGATGATGCTGAGCTGCTTGTACTTGACGGGATTGATACTTCGTTTGATTTGAGCAGAATTTTTGCAAAACGCCTTATTGTGAAGAAAGTTTGTGCAGATAATGTTTATGTAAACGCGTCTGAGATTATGGCTTTAATACCGGAGCAGGAAGCGAAAGAACCGCAGGAAATGGATTTTAATATTGATATTTATTCTGCACTTCTTGGAGTAAAAAAATGCTTGATTACTTATGATGATTCAGATATTGGTGTAAAGTTTGATGCTGAAAATTTGATGATGGACAGGTCTCAAGCTAGAAAATATTTGCATTTTGATTTTGACTTTGAGCTGAGTAAAGGAAATGAGAAGATTGCGGTTTCTGCAAACGATAAGAATAAGATTTATACAGAAAACAATGAGCTCCATGTTGATAGTTTTCCGATTGAAATAGACAAATCAAAAATTGTTATTGACGCGTTTGCTTCTAGAAAAACTGGTTTGGAAGCTGGTATTTCTTCTAAGAATTTTAGTGCAAGGGATATTTACAATATTGTAGCTTCGAATATTTTGCTTCCTGAAGGAAAAATGCTGCTTGCTCCGATTTGCAATGTAAAAGGAAGTGTGGATTTTAATGTTCATATTGCAAAAAATAGTATAAAAGGTGATGTTAATGTTAACAAGTCTACTTTTGAAGTTAAAGATTTGTTGAACATGCCTGTAGAAATTTCACAAGGCTTGATTGAAATCGGAAACAAAGATATCAAGCTTAAGGATTTTAAAGGGTTTTATAACAGCAAAGAAATCAATAGTTTTAAGTTTGAAGGTGATGTAAAGGATTATTGGAAGACGTGTGATACAAAAATTGTATCTAATATTTTTGTTAACGATGATTTCTTTAAAAACTATGTTTCTAAGCTTTTGGGAGCTCCGATTGGTTTAGTTGGAGATGCCGGTTCTCAGCTTACTTTAACGTCTAAAAACGGGTCTTGTGATGTTATCTGGTATTTCCTTTTGAATGAGAATGAAGGATTTATGCTGGGTGACCAGTCAATGGTTTTGAAAGATTACAAAACTTTATTCAAAGTTGATTTGAGTGTTGTTAAGAATATTTTGAAGCTAAATACAATAGATTATTATATTACTGATAAGCTTCAGAAAGGCATAACTCCTGTTCTTGCTATTAAAGGCAGTCTTGATATGGCAGATAATATGAAGCTTTTAGATATGAGTTTAAATATTCCTCGTCCGCTTCCAAGTGAGTTTTTGAACTTTCTCTGCTGCCAGAAGATTTTCAAAAAAGGAACTGTTTCAGGTAATTTAAGTATTGATAACAAAGGTGCATTTCCTAAGATGGATGGAGTTCTTGAGCTTAGCGAAGTTAGAGTGCCGTCACAGAGATTATTCATTAAATCTGCTAAGTTTGGAGCGAAAGGTGATAAGCTTGGTGCTGTTGCAAACGGCAGATTTAAACGTTCAAGCTATGATTTCAAAGGTTATGTTGTTAATGATTTGAGACTGCCTATTGTTGTTAAGTATGTTGATTTATCTGTTGATAATGTTGATGTAGAGCGCATGCTTGCTGTGAACGCTGCTGCTGCTCCTCAAGAAACAAATTTTGAAGCTGAGCCTGAAACTGATGATATTCCGACTTTTACAAAAGGGCTTATTGTCATAGAAAAATGCATGTTTAACCTTAAAGAAGGTAAGTATAAAGATGTTAATTTCGGCAATCTTCATGCAAACCTTACTTTGGATAAAGATGGAGTTTTGGAAGTTCAGTCCAATAAATTTGATATAGCTGAGGGAATTTCGACATTAAAAGTTAAAGCTGATTTGATAAAGAATAAATATTATTTGAGGCTTGGAGTCAAAGATGTTAACTCTGATGTTATGGCGTCAGCTGTATTAGGGCTTCCGCGTGAAATTTCTGGAAAAGCAAGAGGCTTGATTGAGATTAACACAGATGAAACGCTCAAGCTGAATGGTGATATTAAGTTTGATATTCAAGACGGAACGATTGAAAAAGTCGGATACGTTGAGTATCTTTTAAAAGCGGCTTCGCTTTTCAGAAACCCGCTTGCGATGATTAGTCCTACTACGATTGGTGATTTAGTTACTATTCCTAACGGAAAGTTTGACAAGATTGCTGGAGAGCTGAAGATTGTTAATAATGTTATAATGCCGATGCAGATACGTTCTTCTGCGGATTCTCTTGCGACTTATATTGTAGGCAGGTATGATTTAGAGACAAATGATGCAACATTAAGAATTTATACGAAATTCTCTGACAAAGACACAGGATTTGCAGGGTTTTTGAGAAATATTTCTTTAAATAGTATTGCGAATAGAATTTCTGCAAGCGGAAGAAATGACAGTAATTATTATTCTTCTGAGCTGTCTCAGATTCCTGAGTTAAAGGTTGGAGAAGATGATGCGCAGGTATTTTTGACAAAAGTTGACGGGGATGTGATTAATTTCAACTTCTTGTCTTCTCTTAAGAGGATTAAGTAAATTATGAAAGAAATTAAAGATTTGTTTAAAGATATTCCTAATCAAGCAAATGTATGTATATGGGGTGCTGCAAATGCCGGGATTTCTATTAGAGAAGAGTTAATTAAGTATAGACCTGATACAAAAGTTACAGCGTATATTGATGCAGTTAAGCAAGGTGCTGTTGACGGAATTAAAATTTATAAACCTGAAAATATTGGAGAAATTTTAAATAAATTTGATTATATGATAATTTCTACGCGTTCAGATTGTACAGTAATTGATGCGTTTCTCTTTTATTATGATATTAAAAATTATGTAAGGATTTCTCCTTATTTGCTTAAAAAATATCAATTTATTCCATCTAAAGTTAGTAAAATATTAGGTTTTCTTGACACTGAAAAAGATAGAGAATTATACAAAGATTTAATTGAAAGCAGAATTAGCGGAGATACATCGAAATTAGCAGAATTTGTGCTTAATGAGCATAACATAACTGCTGATAGAAAAAGAACAATTAAACATTATACTTCTTATATAAATTATGATGCGATTGAGGTAATGCTTGAAGGAGGAATGTTTAACGGTTTAAATACAATTATATTCAAGAAGCTTTTTAAGAATTTGAAAAAGATTTATGCGTTTGAACTTTTATATGAAAAAGTGAAAAATAAGACGATTGCTCATATTATTGATTCTTTAAAAGAATTGCAAATAGTGCCGTTAGCAATGTGGAATAAAAAAGAAAAACTTATTTTTACAGAAAATGTTGCAGCTCCTTATTCATCAGGAATTAATCCGTCATTGAATAAAAACGGCTCAGAGCAGCATTTTGAAGTAGATGCAATTTCAATTGATGAATATGTGGAAGAAAATGGGATTCAAAAAATTGATTTTATTAAAATGGATATTGAAGGAGCTGAGTTAAAAGCTTTGCAGGGAGCTGAAAAAACTCTTATTAAACATCGTCCGCAGCTTGCTATTTCTATTTATCATAGTAATAATGATATGCAAGACATACCTATTTATTTACATGGAATATTAAGTAATTATGTTTTTAAAATAGGGCAGTATTCTCCTGATAATGATGAAACAATATTATATGCTATTCCGCAGGAATTATATGTAAAATAGGATGTTCTATGAGTTCTGTTTATGAAGAGTTTTTAGTAAAGCATAATTTCAAATCAAAATTAAAACGCTGGTCAAAAAAATATAAAAATAAGAAAGTTGTTTTATATGGATGCGGGCTTTTATTTGATAAAATTGCTGAGCTTTACGATTTAAAAAAATACCTTAATATTGCGGGTGTTTGTGATGTCCGATATGAAAGAGAAAAACCTGACGAGTATTTGGGGTTTTCTACAATTAAACCATCAGAGTTAAACGGAACAGATTTTGATGTTTTGATTTTTACTGTGTTTGATTATCTTACTTGTCTTACGTATTTAAATTCGTTTGAATTTTTTGATGAGAGAAAAGAGTTTACTTATATTGCGCAGCAATCTTTAAAAGGGTATATTTTATCTTTGATACAAAAATTTCATACAGCTGAAAAGTATTATAATTACACCAAGAATTTATTCAAAACTATTCAATATTATTTTAGCTGCAATAATATAGAATATAATTCAAAACTGAACTACACTAAGCTGCTTGATAGAATAAAAAACAAAGAAGGTAAAGTAAAAGTTGTTTTTATAGTTGAAAGCAATCAAAAATGGAGCTGGCAGTCTGTTTATGATGAACTTAAAACAGATGACAGGTTTGAGCTGCTGCTTGTTACTCTTCCTTTGGCTACAAGATTTAAAGATAAAATTTATCCGCAGAAAGAAGATATTGAATTTTTCAGCAAATTAGGCATGCCTATAATTGACGGGTATGATTACAAAAAAGAAGCTTGCATGGATTTAAGAAAACTCAATCCGGATATAATTTTTTATGCGCATCCTTGGTTTGCAGAAACGCATAAATTTCCGCCTTATCTAATTTCTGAATTTGCTTTAAGCTGCGCAGTTTCTTACGGGTTTAACCTGGTAGAAAGTACCTGCTGGGGTACTACCACTCCTAAGAATTTCTGCGCAAATCTTTGGACAATGTTTGCGGAAAGCTCATGGCATAAGCCGTTTTATGAAAATGGGACAAACTTAAAGAACAAAGATATTTTGTATGTAGCAGGTTATCCGAAAATGGATGCATACAAACTTCCTGTAAATCCGGAATTTGAAAAGCTCTGGAAAGATGAAAAACATATAAAACCCCGTATAATCTGGGCGCCTCATCATTCTATCGAACGTGACGGCGGTTTTTGCATGTCAAATTTTGTTGAACATTCAAAGCTTTTTCTTGAGTTTGCACAAAATCATCAGGAATATGAATTTCTTATAAAGCCGCATCCGGTTTTGAAATCAAAATGTATGGCAATGGGTTTTATGAGCGCCGAACAATATGAAGATTATATTGATAAATGGCGGCAACTTCCTAATAGTAATGCTTATACTCTTGGTAATTATTATGATGTTTTCAAAACTTCTGATATATTAATCACTGATTGTTCATCATTTCTGGGCGAATATTTTGTAAGCGGAAAACCTATTGTGCTCATTGAAAGTAAAGAAAGGCGCAGCTTTAACGATTTTGGGCTTGCAATAAGACGAGGCATGTACCGCCCTCAAAGTTTTGAAGATATTGAACAAATTCTTAAAGAAATTTTTGTCAATAAAAATGATTCACTAAAAGATTTGCGGAAGAAAATTATTGAAGAAAAATTCTTCCTGCCGGAAAATGGTACAGGAAAATACATTGCTGATTATATCAGGAATGCGTTAGGCATGAAAAATTAAAGCTCCATTTTCTTGCTGTGCTTTTTTAAGACTTTTGCCTGGTATTCCGGGTCATATTGAAATTTATACCCGTTAATGAAACTTTTTACAACAGCTTTAGAGAAAGCTCCTTTTGCGCTCCAGTATGATGTATGCGCAAAAGCAAACATTCTTTTGCTCCAAACACTTGAGTCATCAAAAATAACTCCTGAAGGGTTTTCAAGCTTTAGCCCGAGCCTGTCGGAAATTTCGTTGACAGTCATGTTTCTGCTTGTCGGAAAGCCCAGAGGGTCTTCGCGGAAATTTACCGTAATCCAGAAAATTCCGTTCTCGAATATGTATTTAGTCATAAGCTTATTGTAATAATTAAGCTCATAGTTAGAATCCGCAAGGTCTGAATAAAAAAGTACTAAAGGACTTGCAAAATTTACAATTCCTCTGACTTTCTTGTCAGGAGCGCATGCAAGCTCTGTTATTTCATTAAGCTTAAGATAGTTTGCTTTTAACTCTTCTCTGTTCTGATTGAGAATAATGTGCCCTGCTTCTGACACTGAGCCTATTCCTGCATAATCGTAAGAAAGTGCAGAAACGCAGGTGTCTTTTTGCGGGTTTTGTTTTACAAACTCTAAAAATTCTTCGTCCATTTTTAAAGTTTCGAATATGTTTTCAAGGTTTATATATCTAAGCTTGTTGAACAAATATTCATAAGTAATAAATGTTCCGGCAGAATACCCGTAAAGAATTACATCTTCGCTTTCTTCCTGCTTAACTTTTTCGTTCAGTTCTTCTAAAATAGGAAGCATGTTGTGAGATTTTTGAACCCAGATTGCGTCATGCAAATACTGCGCAATCAAGCTTCTTGCAATGTAAGCACCGGATGAGCTGATAGCTTTTGAAACATCAAGCTGGCTTTTTACAAAAGCTAAATCGCGCTCGCTTTTATCGCCCCAGAAAAATATTACAGGTTCTTCTTTTATTTTTAAACCGCCTAAAGCTGAATAATAATTTTTGATGTCAGAGTTGTGTTCAAACTTCTTTTTCAAAACAGGGTGAAGTTTTTGTACTCCTTTTTCATACCATGTTTTCATTTTTTCGTCATTATTGTTTGAACCGTTGATATAAATAAAACTTACATCAGCAAAAACCGGAGCTGTAAGCGCTAATACTGCTAAAGTTAATAAAATCTTTTTCATAATAAGATTTTACCATTATTGCGATAATAATACAAAATGATTTTTGTTATACTCAAGCAGCCCTTCTTTTTGGAGCTTTGAAAGTTCAAAACTCATTGCGCTCCTATCAACATTAAGATAATCAGCTAAATCTTGCCGGTTAAAATGGATATCAAAGCTGTTGGAATGCTGTTTTTGCGCTTCGTTGGAAAGGTATGTTAAAAGCTTATCTCTGATTGTTTTTTGAGAAACATTTTCGATTTTTTGGATAAGCTCAATATTTTCTTTGGATAAAATTTGAAAAAGATTGTTGATTAAAACTTTGTGCCTTGTGCATGCGTTTTGGCACATAGAAGTACATTTTTCGTAGCTTAAAATTAATACAAGAGTATCTTTTGTCGTAATGGCGTCAATACTTGATTCGACATTCTTTGAACCTACAAAAGAAAGCGCAAGGTTATCGTTTCTTGTCAGATGCGAAATAATTATTCTTCTTCCCCAGTATGAGTCTTTTTCAATATTGACTTCTCCATCTAAGATAAGATAAATATTAGTAATCATATCTCCTTGGCGGATAATCATTTCTTCTTTTTCGTATTTACGAACGCGGGCATTAAAGCATTCTAATAGCCCTTTGAGTTCTTCATCATTCATTCCGAAAAAGACAGGTGAATTTTTAATCTGGTTATAATATTTTTCTAATCTTTCCATTTTATTCCAGCCCTTCGCACAAGATAAATCTTCCGAGAGTTTCAACTTCACAGTAGTTTTTAAGTGATTCAACAAGACATTTGTTTTCGCAAAATCCGCCTGAAAGGTAAATTTTTTCAGGTTTTTTTGAGAAATTCCAAGCATTAAACGCAATTCCGTGAACAAATTTTGAAATAGCTTCAGAAGGTTTTGCTCCTGATGAGATTGAGTCCATAATTTTTTCCATTCCGAAAATACCGCAGGTAACAGCAAATTTTTCAGCTGTAAATTCCAGCTCTTCCGCTTTAACGTTATAGAATTTCAAAAGCATTTCAACAGTTGCACCTGTAGAGCTTGCGCAGGACGTATTCCAGTCCATGTCGTGAAACTTTCCGCTTCTGAACTTTATCCATTTAGCGTCACGGCTGCCTAAATCAAGAATTACCGCTTCTTTTGCTTCTTCGATTTCTTTAATCTTTTTTGCTCCTTTTGCAAGTGCGATAATTTCGTTTTCATTAGCGTTTGCCATGTGACCGCAAGAGCGTGTCGGCGTTATGTTCAAAGATTTTACAACTGATGACGGCAGAATGTAATAATATTTATTTTCGTTTTTAGAAAACAAATATTCTTCATCAAAATCAGGTGAGTCTGTGATAATTTTTGAATAAGTTGTACCAGCGTCTAAATAAATCATAATTAAAGTGTAGACGAGGGGTAAGCATAAGTCAATGGCAAAAATACCTGCTGGTAGTTTTACTATAAGCAAAGTAAGAATGTCTACGTACTTAGTACAATTATTAATTTTTTGTTTATTTTTTAAGGTTTTATTAAAAATGGTGGTTTAATGTATTTAGTAGATAGGTAAATAAAATAGGAAAAGAGGTATAAAAAATGGCAAAAACAATTGGTATTGACTTAGGTACAACAAACTCAGTAGTAGCAGTAATGGAAGGCGGAAAACCAACCGTTATCGCTAACGCAGAAGGTATGAGAACAACACCTTCTATCGTGGGTTTTTCAAAAACAGGTGAAAGATTAGTTGGTCAGCTTGCAAAAAGACAAGCAATCTTGAACCCTGATAAAACAATTGCTTCAATCAAAAGACACATGGGCGAAGATTACAAAAAGAATATTGACGGTAAAGATTACACACCTCAAGAAATTTCTGCAATGATTTTGAGAAAGCTTGCAGACGATGCTTCAAGCTATTTAGGCGAAAAGGTTACTTCTGCGGTAATTACAGTGCCTGCATATTTTAACGATGCTCAAAGACAGGCAACAAAAGATGCTGGTAAAATTGCAGGTTTAGATGTTTTACGTATTGTTAACGAACCGACTGCAGCTGCTCTTGCTTACGGTTTGGAAAAAGATAAAGCTGAAAAAGTTCTTGTATTCGACTTAGGCGGCGGTACTTTTGACGTTTCTATTCTTGAAATCGGCGATGGAGTTCATGAAGTTCTTTCAACTTCAGGCGACACTCGTTTAGGCGGCGACGATTTTGATAAAAAAATCATCGACTGGATTTGCGACGAATTCAAAAAACAAGAAGGTATGGACTTAACTAACGATAAACAAGCTATGCAGCGTATCAAAGAAGCTGCTGAAAAAGCAAAATGCGAACTTTCTTCTGTTGTAGAAACTTCTATCAACCTTCCTTACATTACAGCAGATGCAAACGGTCCTAAACACTTAGAACTTTCTCTTACTAGAGCTAAGTTTGAAGAACTTTCTCACGATTTGTTAGAAAGATGTAAAAAACCTGTTGAACAAGCTTTGTCTGATGCAGGTTTGAGCAAAAACGAAATCAATGAAGTTGTTCTAGTAGGCGGTTCAACTCGTATTCCTGCAGTACAGCAGCTTGTAAAAGATTATACAGGTAAAGAACCTAACCAATCAGTTAACCCTGATGAAGTTGTAGCAGTTGGTGCAGCTGTTCAAGCAGGTGTGTTAGCTGGTGAAGTTAAAGATATCGTTCTTTTAGACGTAACTCCTTTGACTCTTGGTATTGAAACTTTAGGCGGAGTTATGACAGCTCTTGTTCCTAGAAACACTACAATTCCTGTTTCTAAATCTCAAGTTTTCTCAACTGCTGAAAATAATCAAACAGCTGTAGATATCAATGTTCTTCAAGGTGAAAGACCAATGGCAACGGATAACAAATCTTTAGGTATGTTCAGACTTGAAGGTATTGCTCCGGCTATGAGAGGCGTTCCGCAAATCGAAGTTACATTTGATATCGACGCAAACGGTATTGTAAACGTTTCTGCTAAAGATAAAGCAACAAACAAAGAACAAAAAATTACAATTACTAACTCTTCTAACCTATCAGAACAAGATATCGACAAAATGGTTAAAGAAGCAGAAGCTAACGCATCTGAAGATAAGAAGAAAAAAGAAGAAGCAGAAGTTAAGAATAATGCTAACTCATTAGTAGCTTCTTCTGAAAGAATCGTGAAAGATTTTGAAGGCAAAATTTCTGAAGAAGATGTTAAAAAATTAACAGAACACAGAGAAGCGCTTCAAAAAGCTTTAGATGAAAACAAGCCTGCTGATGAGCTTAAGAAATTGTCAGAAGAGCTTCAGCAGACAATGTTTGCAATTTCACAAAAAGCATACGAAGCTGTTCAAAAAGAAGGCGGCGAAGCTCAAAGCGAAGCAAATTCAGAAGGCGCAGCATCAGAAGATAAAAAAGACGACGATGTAATTGATGCAGAGTTTACTAAAGAGTAAATGATTTGATTTTAAACAATGGGCGGACGGTTTTTAAACCGTCCGCCCATTGTTATTAAACATTTTCACTGCTGTACCATTCAACATTACGTGTAACATACATAATCGCGGCAATAATTATAAATAAACCGAAACTTCCTATTAAAAGTGAAAAATCCTGAAGTGATAATAATACATAAAGGAATATGTATAATAATGCAAGCAAACAGCAGATTATAGCAGAAAAAATCAGATTGCTGCGTTTTGTAATGACATTATGTGTATAAATCCCGATAAGTGAAATAATCATTAATGCTGAAATAATATAAGCAGCAAGGAATGGCATAAACTCGGATATTGATACTAGAAGCAAGTAAAAAATCAACATTGAGCCTCCAAGAAGCATGTATTGAAGCGGATGAATTTTTTGTGATTTTTTGGAAGTTATTTCATAAATAAAATAACTTAAGAATGTTAAAGAAAGGAATAAAAATGCGTATTTGAGCGTTCTATCAGCCATTCTGTAATTATCAACCGGTACAAGAAGAGATACTCCAATATACGGATTCTGAAGCCCGGAAGCAGCTATTTGAGGCACAGACCATTCTCCAAAAAAAGAATCTTTTTCCACTTTTTTATATGATGGTAAGAAATTGCCTTCAAACGCAGGGTCTTTCCAGTTTCCGAAAATTTTTATTCTGCTGATTTGTCCGCCGGTGCGAATGTCAATTTTGTTAATTCCTCGGATTTTGTATGAAATTTCAAAAGGTATGTAGTTTGCATTCGTTGTCAAAACAGCAGTGTATTTTGTATTATGTGCAGCAGCCGGCTTACCGTTATTTATTATGAATTCCGGTTCGCTTATAAAACCTGTTGTGTCTTTGACAGAAAACTCTGTAGTAATTTTCTTGCCGTTTAGGCTGCCGTAAAGATTGATGAAATTACCTTTCATTATTACATCTGCAGTATATACAGGAACTTTAAACATTCCTTTTTTGCGAGTTTCTGTTTTGATATTAACACCAATTTTATAGTTAATTAGCGGCAGATATTTATACTCAACCTGGTCTCCAGCATTTTGTGTAAAATACATACTTGGTGTATTAATTACTTGTTCACCGCCCCAAGATGATGCAATTTTGTGCACAGCTTCGTTTCTGTATGATTCTCTGTCTTTGATAATTCCTGATAAAAAACTCAATGGTATTAATAATACCAATAATGTCATGAAAATAACCCAAAATTTTGACATTTTTGTGTTTTCTTTGGGCTTTAAAAACTTTCCAATATTCTTTTCTGTCTGTAATTCAGGGTTTTCAGCCTTTCCGCTTTCTTCGTCTATCTCTTTCATGTTTTCTCCTTTTTATATGATAAATATATTGTGGCACATTTTTAAGAAAAAATCAACATAAGTTCTAATAATGCAATTGTAATAAGAGATAAAATAGATGAAATTCCAACAAAAATCCAGAATTTTGATATTCCTGTTTTTTGTTTTTTTGATTTCATATTATAAGATTGTTTAACCGGTTTTGCAGTTTTTTTCTTTTCTTTATTGTATTTTTCTGCCAGGTTTTTCTTTGTTTTATTGCCTGTGACTAGTAGTTCTACATCATATCTAAGTTTTAGAATATTTTTGCTGCTGCCTTTGTTATACACACAATAGCTTATTGCAATTTCAAACGCTCTTTTTAAACATTCGAGCGCTTCCATTCCGTCGTGCTGAACTTTTACTGCGTGAGCGGATTTGTTTCCATGTTTTTTTAAGAAATACAAATCTTCAATAAATTCTTTTTCTTGAATTTCTTTTGCGCTGTCTTTTAAAGTTGCAAGCATATCGTCAAAAGTATTTTCTGACGTACGTTTATTCCCCAAAACATTTTTACAGACATTTTCTCCAAACCTTCTGGTTTGGGTCATAGATTGCTCAAAATATTCGTCGCGGTAAAGTTTTTCCGCTGTTTCAATTATTTCAAATAAATCTTTATCAACTTTTTTGAGAAAACTAAAATTTGATGTCATAAGATGAATGTATCTGAAATAAGTTAAATTGTAAACCCTGTTTGTGTTAGAATTAACCTGTATAGAGGAGAAAAAGATATGGAATTAATTCACAATTTTGTATCAGCTCACAATGTGCTGATATCTGCGGGATTATTAATTTTAGCGTATATCTTTATCGCAGCAGAAAAAATCCCGAAAGTTACTATTGCGCTTCTTGGTGCAGGCGTAACTATTTTTTTAGGTCTGGTAAGCCAGACTAAAGCTGTTGACGGAGCTTTAAATCCGCATTATTTTATCAACTTTGTTGATTTCAACGTAATTTTCCTTCTTGTTTCAATGATGATTATCGTGAGCATTACAACCAGAAGCGGTGTGTTTAACTATATTGCAAACGAACTTTTGAGACACACTAAAGGACACCCGATAGCAATTCTTGCAGCTCTTGGCGTATTTACAGCTGTAACAAGTGCGTTTTTGGATAACGTAACAACAGTTATTCTGATTATGCCGATTACCTTCTTTATTGCACGCCAGCTGGAAATTGACCCGCTGCCTTACCTTTTGACTGAAATATTTTCATCAAATATCGGCGGCACAGCAACTTTAATCGGCGATCCGCCAAATATTATTATCGGCTCAGCAGCAGGGTTCTCGTTCATGGACTTTGTATACAATTTAACTTTGCCTATTGCAATAATTTTGGTTCTTGTGCTTACTGTTTTGACGCTGATTTTCAAAAAGAAGCTTCATGCTGACCCTGAAAAAATGAAAGAAGTTGCAAATATTGATAACTCAAAAACAATTACTGATAAAGCGCTTATGATTCGTTCAATGTCAGTTCTTGCGCTTGTTATCTTGGGTTTTGTTACTCACGATATTACTCATATCGAAACTTGTGTAGCAGCAATGCTCGGCGCAAGCTTCCTGCTTTTATTTGAAAAACCAACTGATATTTTGCGTGATGTTGAGTGGAATACAATTTTCTTCTTCATTGGTTTATTCATTATTATCGGCGGTGTTGAAGCTTCAGGCGGTATTAAATTGATGGCTGAATGGATTTTACGTGTTACACAAGGCTCTCAAGATGCAGCAGCAATGCTTATTCTTTGGGCATCAGGTATTATTTCAGGTATTATCGATAATATTCCTTATACAGCTACTATGTCGCCAATGCTTGTTGAAATCCAAAAATCAATGGGCGCAGATTATACTATACCTCTCTGGTGGTGTTTATCGCTCGGCGCTTGCTTAGGCGGAAACCTTACCATGATTGGCGCAGCAGCAAACGTAATTGTTTCTGAATCTGCAGCAAAAGAAGGTCATCCAATCGCTTTCTTGAGATTTATGAAATACGGTATTCTTGTAGTTCTTATTTCTCTTGTAATAAGCTCAATTTTTATAAAACTGGCTTATCTGTAGAATATACAAAAAAGCGGGAGGTTTTATAAACCTCCCGCTTTTTTATTGTTTATATTAAAACCTGTAATTTATCCTAAAACTAAATCGCCATTCTTTTTAATATGTTCAATCAACCCGCCGTCTTCAAGAAGCTTAATCATAACATCAGGAAGCGGTTCTATCATTGTTGTTGTACCTTTTGTAAGATTCTTTAAAATACCTGCTTTAATATCTAAATCCAGCTCATCTCCGGCATCAATTCCATCTGTGTCGCATTCAATTGCAAGAAGTCCTATGTTTATTGCATTTCTGTAGAAAATTCTTGCAAAAGATTTCGCAATTACAGCGCCTACTCCTGCAATTTTAATAATTTGCGGAGCGTGTTCTCTAGAAGAGCCAAGCCCGAAATTATTACCAGCAACAACAAAATCGCCTTTTTTCATGTTTTTGGCAAAATTTTCGTCAGCGTCTTCAAGTACGTGTTTAGAAAATTCCTGTAAATCAGACCTTAAATGAAACAGCCTTCCCGGTGCGATGTGGTCTGTTGAAATATTATCTCCAAATTTAAAAGCTCTACCCATTTTTTTCACCATTCTGGCGGAGTGCATTCCGCCAGCCTACTAATTATAATTTTCATTTCAAACGCTCTTTATGAACAGACCGATAGCCTGAAAGGCGCGAATACTATCCTCTTAACTGAACCGGCATAACCAGATACAGATAATCTTCATCAGAAACCGGTGCAAATACTGTTGCTGAAAGCGAAGAATTTAACTTGATGCTTATTTCTTCTGACTCAGCAATTTTTAAGAATTCTAAAATAAATTTGTAATTAAACGCGATTGCAAGCGGTTCTGCCATATATTTGATATCGATTTCGTCTTGCGAGTTTCCGGCATCAGGAGAATCTCCTGAAAGCTTAAGAGTGTTGTCTGCAAACTCAAATTTTACGATGCTGTTCTTTTCGTTAACCATAACAGCAACTCTTTCAAGAGCAGCAATCAAATCGCTTTTGTTAACAGATGCTTCTTTTGGGAAAGTCTGCGGAATAAGCTGGTTATATTTAGGGAACTGACCCTGCATAAGACGTGTAACAATTTTTGTTTTGTCGATTGTGATTACAATCTTTTTCATTTCTTTGCAAATCTTGATTGTTTCAGAATCTGCAAGAAGTGAGATTTTTGAAAGTTCCGATAAAACTTTTGAAGAGATAAGCATTTCGAACGCTGTTTCAGCATCAGATGAAGTGTTTTTAACAACTTCTCTGACTCTTGCCAGCCTATTGCCGTCTGTTGCAGCCATTTCCAATACGTTTTTATTAACTTCGCAGACAACGCCTGAAAGAAGGTTATTTGTTTCATATCCTGCAGCAGCTGAAACAACTTCTCTGATTGCTTTTGTAAACGGTCTTGTTTCTATTTCCATACAGTCAGTTTCAGAGATGTTTTCTTCAACCTGAGGAAACTCGTTTGCAGAAATACCAATAATATCAAATTTTGATTTTTTACTTGTAATTGTTGCTGTTGAACCGTTAAGCTCCAGATTAATAAGCTCATCATTAAGTCTTGAAAGGATTTCACCAAGTTTCTTTGCAGGAAGAGTGAATTTGCCTTCTTCTTCAACCTGAGCATTAATCAAAGTGATGATGGACAGGTCAAAATCTGTTGCAGTAAGCTTAATTTGATTAACTCCGGCTGTTTCAATTAAGACGTTTGCAAGAACCGGCTGTAATCCTTTTACAACAGTTGCTCTTTCTACAATCTTAATCCCGTTTAATAAATCGTCTTTGTTTGCAACAAATTTCATCAATGATATCCCTCAAAATACTAATATAACAAGCTAATTTTAATACAAAATCAGGAATTTGACAATAATAACTTTTTCATTAAAAACAAATTATGAATGTAAATAATTGTAACAAAAGTTTTAGAAAGTCTAAAGTTTTAGAAAAAAATGCCGATATAAAAATTGTAAGCAAAAACTCCGGCAGACAGTTAGGAAAGGATAGATTGAATATGCGTATCGAAAATGAAATGTTATCAAGATTTAACCAGATGGAGAAACAGTCGCGGACAGAGGTGTCTTTGTCGCAAGAATTAGATTTTTTCTTTGATAATGTGATGGATACAGTGGTTGATTATTTCAAAGAAGAGGTACGAGTATAAAAATTTTAGCAGACTCAGGAATATACATTTCCCCCCCCAGGCGGTTTGATTTATCAAACCGCCTTATTGTATGTTATGATAAGTGAGGGGGATTAAAAATGCCAAGATTACCGGAATATTTGAAGAGACCGATTATTGATACAGAAACAACAAAAACTGTACGCAGAATTCTTAAGACAAAATGTTTGAACACAGTTTGCGAAGGAGCAAGATGCCCGAATAAAGCTGAATGCTATTCAAGAAATACAGCAACTTTTTTAATAATGGGCTCAGTCTGCACAAGAAACTGCCGTTACTGCAATATTTCTCCGGCACGTCCTGAACCTCTTGATTTAGAAGAACCTAAACACGCTGCTGAAGCTGTAAAAGAGCTGGGGCTTAAGTTTGCTGTAATAACTTCTGTTACTCGTGATGATTTGCAAGATGGAGGAGCTGAGCATTTTAAAAACTGTATTGAAGAAATTAGGAAAGTTTCTGATGCAAAAATAGAAATACTGACTCCCGATTTCAAAGGTGATACAAAAGCTCTCGATACAATTATTTCTGCACGTCCTGATGTTTTTAATCACAATATTGAAACAGTGCGTTCGATTTTTAAAACAGCACGTCCGCAAGGTGATTACGATTGTTCTTTAAATGTATTAAAATATATCAAAGAAAATTCTGATATCGTGACAAAATCCGGGCTTATGGTCGGACTTGGCGAAGGGTTCGAAGACGTAGAAAAAACGCTTACAGACCTTAAACATTCTGGTGTCGATATTGTAACAATAGGGCAGTATATTCAGCCTTCAAAACAGCATCTTGAAGTTGCTAAATACTATACTTTAGAAGAGTTTGAAGAGCTTAAAGAACTCGCGCGCAAAGCCGGGTTTAAGAATTTCCAAATAGGACCGCTGGTAAGAAGTTCTTATCAGGCTAAAAATTGTTTCGAAGAAAGTCTATGTTAAAGCTTTTAATTTGTACTCTTTGTTCAACTCCTTTCATTTACCCACTTGAAATAAATCAGGTAAACAGATAAAATAAAAACAGAAGAGAGAATTTAGATGCCTAAAATAGAAGAGCTTATTAACATAGGTTTTTGCCTGCATCAGGAAGGAAAACTTGAAGAAGCGGAAGAAGCTTATCAAGAAGCACTTACTGCTGATGAAAAAAACGCTGAAATTTTTAATTTGCTTGGAGTTTTGAAGCTCCAGCAGAATGATGTGATTTCTGCTGTAAATTGGATTGAGAAAGCAATTGAGCAGCGGCCGGATGAATATTTTTATGAAACGCTTTTTCAAGCATACGTTCGGGCAGGGCTGTTTAAACATATTATCAGACGTGAAGAAGAAGTTTTAAAGCTTTATCCTGAAAATTTTTCGCTTCTTTTTAATATTGCTCTTGCGTATAGAAATATGAAAGATGTTAAATCGGCGATTAAATATTATGATAAAGCGCTTAAAATAAACCCGGCATCATATACAGCATGGTTTAATCTTTCTCACCTGTACAGTATTGAAGGTGAGACAAAGAATGCTGTTTCAGCGTTAAAAATTTGTAAAAAAATCCGTCCTAATGATTTAGATACTGATTATTTTTTAAGCCTTGCTTTGATGCGTGTAAAAGATTATGCAAAAGGCTTAAAACTTTTTGAATCAAGGCTTTGCAGAGAAACTGCAATCGCTTTGCAGAATAAAACTTATCCGGACAAAGCTTCAAAAGAAAAACTTTGGAATGGTGAAAAAATAAAAAATAAGACGATTTATGTATATTATGAAGCTGGTTTTGGCGATGTGATAATGTTTTCTCGATATATTCCGCTGCTCGCAGACAGATGTAAAAAAATCTTATTCTTACCTCAAAAACAGCTTGTACCTTTGTTTAGAGACAATCAACTCGGCTATGATAAGATAATTGACAAGTTTATACCCGAAAAAGATATTGAATTTGATGTTCATGTTCCGCTTCTGAGCCTGCCGTATCTGCTGGGGCTTAAAGGTGATAAAGTTTTTGCGTATCCGGAAGGGTATTTGAGACCGAATGAAGAGCTTAAAGCAGAATATAAGAAAAAGTTTTTCGATAATGATAAAATCAAAGTCGGGATTAAATGGCAGGGAAACACCTATTATGACCAGGATAGAGTTATACCGGCAAAATGTTTTAAGCCTTTGATAGAAGTTGAAAACACACAGTACTATTCGTTCCAAACTTTTGAAGGTTCAGAAGATATAAAAGAACTTGAAGGAATTATTGATATTGGTAAAGATTTGCTCAATTTTCAACAGACTGCAGCAGCATTAAGTAATTTGGATTTGGTAATCTGTAATGATACTTCTCTTGCTCATCTTGCCGGAGCGATGGGAATTCCATGCTGGATACTGCTGCCTTATGAAGTTAATTGGAGATGGCATACAGATTTAAGCGTTTGCGATTGGTATAACAGCGTTAAACTTTTCCGTCAGAAATCAATTGGTGATTGGGAGAGCGTGTTTGAAGACGTGTTGAAAGAAATGGGTGTTACACACGCAGATACTTGCCAAGCCGATAAATAAAACATACATTGTAATGAAAATTGAACTTCCCAGCTCTTTAAGTTTTCCTAAAAAATCTTTATTTATGATACTTTGTCAAAATTTTCTTTATTTGTTTTGAAAACTCTTGCTGGTCAAAGTTTTCTTTTGAAACGTAAAAGTCTATTGCATTTCTATTATGCAGCTGTTTTCTTGCCATTGCTTCCTGAATCGAGCTCATTACTACAATCGGAATATCGGCATACATTTCATCGTTTCTTAAGCGTTCAATAAACTCATATCCATCAATTTTTGGCATCGTCAAATCTGTCATAATCAAATCATAATGACCGTGTTTGAGTTTAATCAGTGCTTCTTCTGCATCTTCAACTGTATCAACTTCGTAGCCTGTGTTTAGAAGAATATTTTTAATCATTGTTCTTGTTGTAATTGAATCATCAACAATCAAAATTCTTTTATAAGAAAGTATATCAGGCGATAAAAGTTTTGAATTATTCGATGAGTTTACAGCTTTATTGAAATCAAAATGCATAATATCCTGCATGTTCAAAATTAAGCAAAGCTCACCAGATGCAAGGTTTGTAATGCCTGAAATATTTTTGACTTTGTATAAAGGCGGAGAAAGTTTTTTCTGCAAAATGTCCTGATCTCCAAGAAGCTTATCAACAACAAGTCCGATAGTCTTTTCATCAGATTCAAGAATAAGAATAGTTTCTTTTTCACTTCTCGGAGTCGGTTCTAAGTCCAGAATATCTGATAAATAATAAAGCGGGATAATTTTTCCGTTATACAAAATCGAGCGTATTCCGTTGTTTGTATTGATTTCGTTCTGATTTTTCAAAATAAATGTTGTAATAACCTGAATAGGGATTGCAAAAGTCTGGCCTGAAATCTGAACAAGAAATACTCTTAAAGTAGTCAAAGTTACAGGAATTTCAATATGAACACAGCTGCCTTTTCCAAACTCTGAAATTACTTTAACTTTTCCGTTGAGCTGGGAAATTTTTGTCTTAACTACATCCAGCCCGATACCGCGTCCTGAAATACTTGTGATAGAATCTCCTGTAGTAAATCCAGGCCAGAAGATTATGTTCATAATCGCTTCATCTGTCATAGAATCAATATCTTCTTGAGTAAGAAAACCTCGGGAAACAGCTCTGTCTTTGATTTTTTCTAAATTAAATCCTTGTCCGTCATCCATAACATCAATAATGACTTTGTTATCATCTTGTTTTGCTGAAAGAAGTATTCTGCCGACAGGGCTTTTACCGTTTGCAATTCTTTCTTCTTTTGATTCAATTCCGTGGTCAATTGCGTTTCTCAGAATATGGATTAAAGGTGTTTTTATTTCTTCAATAATTTTTTTATCAGCGCAGGTGTCTTTGCCTTCGATTTCAAAATCAATATCCTTGCCTTTTTCTGCAGCAATATCTCTTACCATTCTTGAAAAAGAATTAAATACCGTTGAAATCGGCAGTACACGGATATTCTTAACCATTGATTCGATTTCATCAATAATTAAGCGCATTTTCATGTCATCTTCTTTAGAAGCACGGTAAAGCGAGTTTAAATCGTATACTGTTTTTGACATGTTTTGGGTGATATCAAGTAAAAGCGAAAAAACTTGTTTGGCAAATACGCCGATATACTGGTCAGAATTGCCTGTCTGAAGGTATTTTCGATTGTAATATCTTAAGAAATTAGATGTTTTCAGCAAATCTTTCTGGCAAGCTTCATTTGCGTTTTTGATAGAATCGATTTTATCAAGGTTTTTTTCTGTTTTGATTTTAGTGATAATAAGTTCGCCAAGCTGGTTGACAAGCAAATCAAGCTTCTGCGCGCTTACATGAAGAGTTTTGATTTCTGTTGAAGACGCTGACTTATTTGAAGATGAAGTTTGCGTGGATAAGTTCTTGATTTCGCTTACTCCGGAGTCTTTTTTGTAGTTAAGCTCAAGCAGCTGTTTCATGATTTCAAGCTGCTGTAAAATCAAGTCGCTGTCAATATTTTCGTTTGGCGAAGCGCAAAATTCCACAGCGCTTTTTAAAGTCATTATCATTTGTTCTTCAAGCTGAACAGAGTTTTCTGTGATGAAATCGAGAATATCAATGATAACGTTGATGATTTCCAGTAAGTTCTGGTCATAAATGCTTTCTTTCAAAAGTAAAATATCTTCTTTAATTTCTTTTGAATGTATGCAGCTTCCTTGAAGCATGTTGATTTTTTCTGCAATATCAAAGAATGTGTTTCCTGCATCTTCGGTTTCGATGCAGGATGTAGTAAATTTCGCTGCAGCTGAGCTCAGCTCATTTCTAAGTTCAAGAATTTCACTAATAGTCAATGTGCTGGTTGCGTTTAAGACGAATTCTATTTTTGTAAGAATATTTTCAAGCGAAGTTTTTACTTCATAAAGGTTTGAATCTTGGAAATATTCATATATTTTTTGAACTTCTTCTTGAAGAATTACAATATCTTGAGACTCTTCTTCCGGAACAATACTGTCAATGATTTCAAAACAATTGTTGAACGCGTAATTGATTTCTTCCTGACGAACAGAAAGTTCAGAAGTATCAGGTGTACTTTCTGCAATATTTGATATGAAATTTAAATTATTTGACTGCTCACTTATTTCTATTTCAAGTATGTATTCTAGATTAGAAATGGCAGCCATGAAAGTTTCATCGATGATTTCACGTTCGTTTTTGATAGATTCTTGCAGAAACTTAGAGGCGATTTCAACAGAACGAGATAAAAGCCGGATTATTTCAGTGTTAAGGTTGAAATCGCCTCTATTCACTGCGTCAAAAATGTCTTCCATTTTGTGGAAAATACTCTGGATGTTATTAAATCCAACCATCCTGACTGCGCCTTTTAAGCTGTGCAGCTCACGATAAATTATACTTATTAAGTCTTTATTTGCAGGTGTTTCTTCTAACGAAAACAGGTTATTAAGAAGCTGTTCAATAAGCTCTTCTGATTCGTTTTGAAATATAGAAAACATTTCTTTATTATTTTCGCTGCCTGGAAAGTCCATTTTTTATACCATTCTAACTTGCTTGCCGTTCTATCCTTCTATAGCAGAAGTCTTCATTTCATAAGACAAGCTGTTGAGCTTTGAAATTCTTTCTGAATTGACTGTCATAGTCTGAGACAGATTTTCAGCTATTAAAGAATTTTCTTCATCAAGTGAATTTAAACGCTCGATGATGTCGCTTTGTTTTTTTGCATTCTGGTTAAGAATATCAAGAGATTCTAAAATTTCTTTGATTAAGTTCAATAAAGTTTCTGAATTTGAAGAAACAATGTTTATATCTTTAACAACAGATTCGATTTCTTTTGAACCTTCTTCTGTAGCCATTACAGTTGAGTTGGTAGTGCACTGAATGTTATTTGTAAGTGATGAAATCTTTGTGATTGCTTGTTTTGATTCGTCTGCAAGCTTTCTGATTTCTCCTGCAACAACAGCAAACCCTTTTCCGTGTTCTCCTGCTCTTGCAGCTTCAACTGCTGCGTTAAGCGCAAGCATGTTTGTCTGCTCTGCGATATCGTCTACAACGCTGATTGTGCTTCCGATTTGCTGTGAGTGTTCTGAAAGCTCAAGAATAAGCTCTGCAATCATTTGAATCTTTTGTCTTAAGATAAGCATTTTATCTGCGTTAGAAGAAATTGATTCGTGCTCTTTTTGTGAGAAATTTATTGACTGGCTGACTTGTTTTTCTGCGTTTTTGGTTGTTGAATAATAATCTTCTGCAAGTTTTTTAAGCTTTTCAATAAGAGATGAAATAGTTTTTGTATTGCCTGAAAGATTTTCAAACATACGTTTCTGGCTGTTAATAGTTTCCATAAATTTTCCAGTTGCTTCTTCAAGAGAATTTGACTGTAACGTTAAAGACTGGCGGATTGATTTTGAAATCCATTGCTTTGTGATGAATTGAACTGTCAAATTTAATACAATTACTATCATTAAAAATACAAATGTATCGTATGAAGCAGCATGGTTAAGTTTTGCAAACAGCAGGAATAATAAGCAGTTTATTGCAAATATTATTAAGTCCAATGCACATTTGATATTAAATTTTTGTTTAAGTCCGAATTTGAATTCATTAAGCACTTCATCTCTCCTATAGTTTTTTTGAGTAATTTATTATATAATTATTTTATACTAAAATAGACAAAATTGGAATATACAAATAATGGCTGCAAAGATTTTATTAGTAGAAGACAGTGATACTCAGTTAAAATTCTTGAGAGACGGGCTTAAAGAAAATGGTTTTGAAGTGGAAACTGCCACAAACGGCGGAGAAGCTTATAAAAAACTGTTTGAATACGTTCCAGATATTGTTGTATCTGATATTATGATGCCTGTGATTGACGGATACCAGCTTTGCAGAATGATTAAGAACGTAGATGAAATCAAAAAAATTCCTGTAATTCTTCTAACTGTTCTTGATAAAAAAATTGATAGTTTCTGGGGTAAAAAAGCTGGAGCTCAGCTCTTTTTGTCAAAATCTATTGATATGAAAGAGCTTGTTCGTAATATTAATGCGACTTTGAGAAGATATCCTTTAACAGAAGAATACAAAATGGCTCTTTTATCTAAATCAAATCCGGAATCTGCGCAAGTGCGGTTGAATTCAGTTTTGAACGACCTTTTGATGAAATCTGTTTTTGCAAACGAGTTTAGAAACCTGAGCGACTTTATGAACTATGAAAGAGTGCTTGTTGAGAAGCTGTTCTCTCTGTTGAGCTCTTTTGTTGAATACAGTGTTGCTGGTATATTTTTCTCTTCGCCGGATGATTTTGCAGAAAATATACTCTACATTGATACTTTGGGTAAAAACCTGCCAAAAAGCTTGCTTTCTGATATTTCTTATGATTTTTTCCGAAAAATGGAAGAGCAAAAAAATATTTCAGATTCAAAGTTTGAAGTTGTTAGAATGCTTCTGGGAAAAGAGCTTGATTATAAATTTACTGATTTAAACTCGAAAATTATCATTCCTTTGATTTTTGATAGAAAACTTATCGGCGGAATATGTTTTTATACAAGACAAGACACTGATTATGCATCATTCAGGTATTTTGATATTATGATAAGTGAGCTGCTTGCTATATTTAAAATGAAGTATCAGTATACTGAAAAAGAATTTATGTCAGTTCTTGACGGGCTTACAGGGCTTTATAACAGGCGTCAGTTTGAAATCAGCTTAGAACAGGAATACAATCGTACGAAAAGGCATCCGTCAGATTTCAGCCTTGCTATTTTGGATATCGATTTCTTCAAAAAAGTTAATGATACTTACGGCCACCAGTATGGAGATTATGTCCTTAAGACGGTTTCAGATTTGATGAAATCTGCGTTTAGGAAAACGGACTGGCTTTATCGTTACGGCGGAGAAGAGCTTGTTATGATTATGCCTGAAACTAATATTGAAGGTGCAATTATTCCGGTTCAAAGACTTCGCAGAATGGTTGAAGAGTATGATTTTGAATATAACGGAGTTAAAGCTAAGGTCACTGTGAGTATGGGGCTTACAATGAATTTTCAGGATTTCAAAACAGCTGCTGAAATGTTAAAATCAGCTGATGAAGCTTTGTATAAAGCCAAAGAATCCGGCAGAAACAGGGTAGTATTGCATGAACAGTCATAATTATCTTGAACAAAAGAAAAACACTCATCTCTATTTTCAAATAGGGGAAAACAAGTATGCTGTAAATTCTGACAATGTGCTTGAAATTATGAAGCTGCCTGCGCTTGATTATCCGCAAAAACTTCCTAATAATATAATCGGGCTTTTGAAATACAATAATTTTGTAATCAGCGTGATTGATGTCAGGTTTTATTTGAATACTCAAGTACAGCCTTATAGTATTAACAATGAACTTTTAATTATAAGAACGGATGAAGTCATTTTTGGGATTATTACTGATAAAGTGCTTGGAATTCTTCCTTTTGATTCAGCTTTGACTGATGCTATTCCTTTTGTTGACAGTAAAATAATTATTGAGTCGATTTATAAATATAATCAAGAAACAATATTCATTATTAATATTTATGCAATAGAAAATCTTTTAAAACAGCATGGCGGGTATGACAATAATGTAGATATTCAAGCATTATTTCCGCACGATGAAGCTTCAAAGAACATTATGAGCCGGAGAACTCTTGCAATAGCTAAAAAATCAAATTTACAGCTGGCTTCTTGCGAGCTGCATGCTAAAAATAAATATATTTCGTTTAATTTAAACAAAGATTCTTATTGCATAGAGCTTGATTATATAAGCGAAGTTCTTAAGGATACTCCAATTACAAGAGTTCCTGGTATTCCGGATTATATTGAAGGTATTATGAATTTGCGCGGAGACTATATTACGGTTTTAAATTTGAAGAGGTTTTTGAACTTACGTTCAACAGATAATTCTGATAGAAAGCCTGTTATAATTGTTAAATGCAACGAGCTTAAAATTGCGCTTTTGATTGATAATATTAATGAAATGTTTGAATTTATGGAAGATGAACTTCCTGAATTTGGAGACGGATATTTTTCTAATGAGTTTATCTATAATGAAACTTTGTATACGGTTTTAAATGTGGATAAAATAACATCGGACAAAAGAATAATTATAACAGATATGTAGTTTAAATAGTGGATAGAAGTTTTATCACATTATGGTAGAATACAAAGTATGAAGCAGTTTAAGAAGAGAACGCTGGCATTAGTTCTGGCTTCAACCATCACGGTAGTCGGGGCTTTTGGGGCAGAAAATTTTAAGAATAGCTTAATGTCTCTCCGTTTTGAAGCAAACCAGGGTAATGCGGTTAAGCTTACCATGCTTACAAAACGCCAGTATAAATCAGGAGTAAATGTTACTCGGAAGGATGCTAATACTTATGTAATAATGCTTCCTGAAACAAATTGTGAAATAGCAGATGGTTATGAATTTGGCGATAATGTTGAAAGTGTTGATGTGTCAACAATGCCTTATACAAAATCACGTATCGGTTATACAAAAATAACTGTTAAAACGGTTAACAACACGCCTCTTTATGCTAAAACAGCGCTTTTCTTAACAGACAGTGGCGAACCTCTTGAACCTGAGGTTAAAGAAGAAGAAAAAAAAGTTTATATGCCGGAAGATAAGCCTGAACCGGTTAAACAGCCTGTTTCTGAACAGCGCAGCAGTTCAATTCGTTCAGGAAGCGGAGTTGACCAAACTGCTCCTGTAGATATCAAACAGAGTGTTAAGCAATTTCAAACATCTGAACCTAAAAAAGAAACAGCTGTAAAAGCGAATGCAAAAAGTCTTGCTGAGTTAGAAAAAGAAACAGAGTTAACTCCTGCTAAAGAAAAATGGTATGTGGTTCTTGGTATTGCTTTTGCACTTTTTATTATGGCATTTTTCTGGTTTAAAGCAAAAGACCAAATGGAAGGACTTGTTGGTGAAGATAAATACGATATTTCTGACGAGCCTAAAAAACCAAAGAAACAAGAAAATAAAGCAGCAATAAATACTGCGATAAAAAATTTGGATAAAAAATATTCAAAACCTGTTACTATGCCTGTCAGCGCACCGATAGCTAATGAAGAAGAAGTTGTTACTCCTGAAGTCGAGAATGTTGTTGATTTAGATGAACTTTTGCAGCAGCAGGGTCAGTCAGAAGAAAGTGACGAAGAAAACAGTGCTTTAGAAGACTTCTTGAGTTCGTTTAGTTTTGAAGACGAAGATGAGCAGAGAGAAAAAGCTTACGAAGAATGTATAAACAATGATGATGTGAAGTTTACAGGAGATGATGTTGAAAAAATTTCAACACTTATGGATTCTGAAATCAGTGATGATGTTAAAAAGCATGCTTCAGAATTCATGGACTCATCAGAGCTGAACAAAAAACCTTCGCCTTTAGAAATACTTGAAAAATTAGTAATGACTTATGTTACAGAACAGAATGTAACGTTTACAAATGAAGATGTTGATGCACTTTATAAGCTTATCAATGTTGAAATTGATAATGATTTCTTAACAGATTTGAGAACAAATCCAGAGCTTGCAAAAGAAATGCAGGAAGAAATCGAAAAGCAAAAATCAAAACCTCATAAAACTTCTGAGCTTTTGACTTTGAATGTAAAAGATATACTTCCTGATCTTTCTGAAGCGCTCAAAAAACAAGGCGGCAGAAGAATTGAATCAGAAGCAAAGCCTCAGGTTGTTTATTATAGCGAAGGTTATGAAGTTTCAACTTTGAAGCTTAACTCTGCGCTGCCGGATTTAACTAAAGAAATAAATAACAAAGATGCTTATAAAGTAAGGCCTTCTGACGAGTTTCAAATTGTTGACAACAGTTATGAAGTTCAAACAATGTCTATTTCAGGTCTGCCTGATTTAAAAGATGTAATGGCAAATCCTGAAAAATACGAAACTCCTGAAGCTGAACCGGAAAAAGTTGACGAAGAAGCTTTACTTAACAATATTATGAATGTTTCGTTTAAACCTTTTGATGATGGTACAAGAGAGTTTGAAGTTTTGAATGATTTTGAAGATGAAAATACTCCGACCCGTTCAGATATGCAGGAAGAATTTAACCAGTTTGACGGCGGGTTTGAAATTGTTGAAGAAGAAGAGCTTCCGGAAGCAGAAGAAAGAGAGCACGATGATTTTGTTTCTTTGTATGACAATAACTATGTAGATTTAGATTCAGAAGCTCATCTGGACGAGCCTTTGCAAGTTGAGCCGCTTGATGAAAGCACTCAAGGTGATTCGGACAAGCTTTTACAAATGATTAAAGATATTGAAAATCGCAGAAAAACAAAAAATGTTAACCCGTCTGTAAAAGAAAATGTTGAGAAAAAAGAAAAACCGCTTCCAGAGTTTTGTGAGCTTGACGGTGAAAAATATTCTGTGGTGAGCGGATCTTATTTTACTGATGATATGGGCTGTTATTTGGCTAAAAACGAGAATGGATATACAATCATAGGATTTACAGGCGAAAAAACTTTCAGAATTAAACATTATGAAAAGCTTAATGTCGAAAGAATGCAGTCGAGAATGAGCGAAAAGCTTGAAGATGGAACTCAAAGATATATTATAAGAATTGGTATTCACAAATTCATTTTAAACGTAAAGCCTGATGATATGGAATTTGTGATGGATTTATGCTAAGAAAACTATTTTTTCTGCTTTTTGTATCAATTTTCTTGTGTTCTTGTACTAAAGACAAAAAAGAAGAAATAACGTTTTCTTCTTGGGGTTCTGTGACAGAAGTACAGGTTTTAAACCGGATTATTTCTGAATTTGAACAAGAGAATCCTGATTTGCGGGTTAATCTCATGCATATTCCGCAGAACTATTTTCAAAAAATCCACCTTCTGTTTGCTTCTTCTCAAGCTCCGGATGTGATTTTTATCAACAATCTTAATCTGCCTATGTACACTTCTAAACTCGAAGATTTGACGGAAATCGCTGATAAAGATGCATATTACCCTGAAAGCTTGCAGGCTTTGAGTTATGAAGGCAAGCTTCTGGCTGTTCCAAGAGATGTTTCGACTCTTGTGTTTTACAGAAACAAGGATTTGATTAAAACTGCTCCAGCTGATTTGGACGAGTTTTTAGATGTTGTATCAAAGTGTCAGGAGTTTGGTGTAAGTTTTGAAAGAGATGCGTATTTCATGTTTCCGTATTCTCTTACAATGGGTGAAGATATTTTTTATCCTGAGAAATCGCTTGAGTTTTATAAAGAACTTGAAGGCAAATATGCTCCGACTCCTGCTCAAGCAGGGAGTTTAACTCAGGCACAGATGTTTTTGGATGGAAAAATCGGTTTATATCTTTCTGGCAGATGGCTTTTTTCGAAAATTAGCGAAAGTGCAAAATTTGATTGGGATGTAATTACTTTTCCCGGAATCGTACCTCTTGATGCTTCTGGCTGGGCAATTGCTAAAGATACAAAACACAGGGAAAGTGCAGAGAAGTTTGTTAAGTTTCTCTCTTCTAAAGAGAGCAGCGAGTATTTTATGAATACAGGGCTTGTTGTGCCTGCGCGAATGGATGTTTCAAAAAATATTGATAATAAGGTGTTTTTAGAAGCAATAAAAAAATCAAAACCGATTTCAATTAATAAAGATTACAGGAAAACGGTTGACAAGATGAATAAGAATTATTTCAATATATAGACAAAATACTGTATGGTGTAGTACAATATATTCAGCAGGGCAAAGAATAGCTCTTTTTGAAAAGGAACCATCTCACAATTAATGTGGTAGACTTTCGGGATGGTACCCGACTAGAAAGAGGTCAATATGAACGACATCAATTTGACTATATTTTTAATCTTTTTGATTTTGAACATATTAAAAACGGTTCTCATTCTGATGAATAAGAACCGCTAGACTTTCTACAGAGCTATTGGCTGGTCTAGCAAACCGCCGCCCTGTGTTTATATTATTTACGATTTTATTATAATTGTCAAGGTTAAGGACAGAGCTTTTCTTTCAAGATGCAATATTATCTTAAGAAATTTGTGAAAAACCTTTTTGTTTTGCACCAGAAACAAGAATTTTGTTTTTTAATTTCTTTTATAGAAGTAATTTCATAAGGTTCCGGCTGGGTTGTTCTTTTGTATTTTACTTTTGGGTTTCCAAGCAGCATTGCATAAATCGGCGCGTATCCGGATGGAATTTCCAGCATTTCACAGATTTCAGGGAAAATTTTTAAGCAAACTTGTGCAAACCCGCACCAGCAGGTTCCGAGTCCTAAGCTTTGAGCGTAAAGTTCAATGTAGCTTAATGCAATAATCGGGTCGACTGCAGCACAAGGCGCTGTTATTTTTGAAGATACAACAATCAAATGCGGAGCTCCGCGGAAAATCACGTCTTCGCCGTTAATAAATGCGTCTTTGTATCTTTCAAATTTTTTAATCAAAGGTTCTAGAAGCTTGTTTGACAATCCTTTTAATATAAGCTCGTTGACTCGGTTTCTAATTATATCCATTGCGGATTTTTTATCAACAATGGTAAAATGCAGCCCTCGTGAGTTGCATCCGGTCGGGATATAAGGAAACATATATTTTAGTTTTTGAAAGATTTCTTCTGAAATTTCTTCATCAGAATACTGTCTTATGCTTTTTCTAGATTTAATCAAGCTCAAAAGGTCGTTTGTATTTGCTTCTTCTGAGTTTTCCGGCTGTCTGCCATTAAAAGAAAGTGCGCCGGTTGGACAAATTGCCAGACAGTGCTGGCATTTTAAACATCTTTCTTCATCTGTCATTATTGGAAAATTATTTTCGTCAAACTCTATGCAGGATGAAATACAGTCATTTATACAAAGCCCGCAGTGTATACATTTTTCTCTATCGATTTGAATATTGTTCATAATTGACTCCTGTTTGAATTAGATGTTTAATTACATTATGTTAATATCAATTATAAATCAAATATTTAATCAAAACCTGCCTGACTGGGTATTAGATGCTGTTGCAGACAGTGTTCACCTTATTCCGTTTTTGTTTATCGTGTTTTTGATAATTGAAGTTCTGGAATATTACTATGCTGAAAAAATCAATTCTGCACTTAAAAATACAGGAAAGTTTGGTGTTTTAATAGGAGCTGTTTCTGCTATTTTTCCGCAGTGCGGATTTTCTGTAATTGCAAGCGGGCTGTATGCTAAACGAATTATAACTATCGGGACTTTAATTGCTGTTTACCTTGCAACTTCTGATGAAACCATTCCGATACTTCTTGCGACTCCTGAAAAAGCACATTTGATTATTCCGATAGTTGGAATAAAACTTTTTATTGCAATTTTAATGGGGTATTTTGTAGATTGGGTAAATAGGAAAAAAAGTTTACCTTGCAATACCGAAGTACAAATAGAAGAAGGCTGCTGCAAACACGATATTGAACACGGAAGCAAGCGGGAGCTTATTATTCACCCTGTAATGCATACAATTAATGTTTTTGGGTTTATTCTTGCGATTACTTTGATTTTAAATTATGTTCTTTCTCACTTTGAGCTTACTGCGATTTGGGGCGGAAAAGTAATCCAGCCGGTTATAGCAGCGTTTATAGGGCTGATTCCAAACTGTGCGATTTCTATAGGCTTAACTATGATGCTTATTAAAGGAACAATAAGTTTTGGAGCTGCAATGAGCGGACTGCTTTCAAATGCAGGGTTAGGACTGCTTGTACTTCTAAAGAATAATGATTTTAAAGATAGTTTAAAGGTAATTTTTATTTTGATTATGATAAGTATTGTGTCAGGAGTGGCAATTAATTTTTTTACAGGTTTTTAAGCTTGTATGAGTATTTCTCCTATTAGTTATAATAACCTTTCTTATCAGCGTAAATTACCTGTCTTCCGTAGTGCTTCAAGTGATTTTGGCAAAGCAGTCAGTGATTTTTTTCAAAAGCAGCAAATTACTGCTGAAATGGAAGCTTCGTTAATCAGCAAATTCAAGCTTGCATTCAAAGAGATTATGAGTCAGCAAAATTTTATGGGGAGTGGATTTTTTGGTAAAGTTTATCAAATTGACGAAAATTTTGCATTGAAAGTTAAGAATTTTGCAAAATGGGATAATTTGAACATTAAAAAAGGCAAGGATGTTTTTAAAAATCTTAAAACATATTATGGCGAAGAAATTTTGCAAATAGGAAATTTTAGTATTTTAAAGAACCTTGGAAAACATATTCCTGCAGGAGTTCCTTCCGTTGCAGCGCTGGCAGACAAGGATGCTGAATTTTATTATCAAACAGAATATCTTCCTTTATTTGCTAAAGTTCCTCAGGAAAGCTATGAAGCTATTGCGTATGATTTTGCTGAGTTGAATAGGATGAAACATTCTGATGGTGAGTTTTATTCATTTGATTCTAAAAATCCGGGAAATGTGGTGCTGTCGGGTGATAAATTAAAACTTGTTGACAGCATGAATTCGATTAATATGGAAAATCCAAATTCTGCAGGAAAACTTATAGAGCTCTTATTATCAAAGCTTTCTTCTCTGCGGAAAGTTGAAAGTTATGGTGATAATGTAGAAGATGCGAAAGAAATTTTGCGTAAAATAATTATTGCATCAGAACGTGCAGAGCTTCCTCATGATACGAGAAATCAAGACAGAATTCTTTGGAGCGGGGCTTTTGTCAGAACCGGCATTGATATTGAACCGGATGATTTTATTCAAAACCTTGAGATAATTCGTGCGAAAAATCCGCGTCTATCACAAAGATTACCAAAAGCTGAGGAGTATATTAATAAAACAATAGCGCCTGTGTTCCGCGGCAAGTCAAGAGATTTGGAAGCAGTTTTAGATAGTGTCATAGGAAAACCTTCGGTCTCGGAAAAAGAAAAACAGCTTATTATTGAGAAAATAAAAGCAGCGATGTTTAATATTTTAAAACCGTCCAGGTTTATAGAAGAAGGCTCGCACAAGGCTGTTTTTAGAATTACTACAAAATATGCTGCGCGTGTTCCGGTTGATAGAAAGCTTGCGCCGGAAAGTATCGGAAGCTTTTTTAAATGGGGAGAGAACAGATTTAAAGACATGAGAAATTATTTTGGCGAGCCTTTATTGGAAGCCGGTCAATTTCAAGTGCTTAGGAATCTTGGCAGCCACAGACCTGCGGGTGTACCAGAACATCTTGCTAAACGTTTTAGCAGAAACGAAATTAATAAATATTATATAGAAAAATATCTGCCAAAGTTTGCACAGATTTCGCAATACAGCTATAATGAGCTTGCGAATAATCTTGCAAAATTAAACGAAATGAAATTCGGTCCAAGGTTGTTTGGAGTTTTTGATTCGATTAATCCTAATAATATTGTTGTAAGTGCAGGCAGGCTGTTTTTGGTAGATGAAATTGATTTACTCTGCGATAAGTCTTATGCTAATACTACAGCAAAGCTTTTAAACGTATTCATAAATAGAGCAAGCAAAGATTATGAAGCTCCAGATGCTGGAAATAAAGTTAAGCTTGTAAGAAAAATATTTAAGAAAACAATAATTTCCGGAGTTTGTGCAAACCTGCTTCACGCTGACTCAAAAGAAGACTTCCGAAACTGGGAGACTGCACTTAAAAAATGCCGCATTATGACACCTGCTCATGAAATTTTGAATAAACTTGAAGAGATTACTAACTCTAAGCTTTCTAACAATGAGAAAACAAAGCTTATAACACAATATCTCGAAATACTTTTTGGAAAAAATCCTTCAAACAAATGATGTCATGTTTTACTCTCCGCTTTATTATGTTAGATGTGGGAGAGTGTAGAAATGTTAAATCAAGCATTACCAAAACAATCTGAAATTTCTTGTTCAATTACAAAAAACTGGACAGAACAAGCAATCGAATGCTATAAGCTTAACGGAAATTGCAGCGAATGTTCAATTAGAAAAGCTCATTATTCTTTTGACTGCCAGATGCCGAAGGTTGTTGAAATTCTTAAGTTAATGAACGGTGAGCCTAACGTAGATTAGTGCCAAGTTTTTCGAAAGAAATAACTTCGTCAAAATCTTTGCGCTTTTTTATTGTGTCAGCTTGTTCAGCTTCATAGCCTAACGTGATAATTGCTGATAAAATCTGACCGTCTTTTAGTCCTAAAGTTTCTTTAACTTCTTTGTAAGTTTCCTGCTCAACTCCTGTTATTTCGTTACCGAGAGCTCCTATTATGCAGGAGCGGATGTCTAAAGATTCTGCTTCCAGCATCATATAAGAGATTGGATAAACCAGCTGTTCCATTGTTCTGATTAAAATTCCGTTTTCTCCTTGAAGCGCAGGATTTAAAGCAGGGTTTTTAATATGAGTGATTTTTGCTTCTTCCCAAGCGTTTGTATCTGCAATACAAACAATTAAAGCGTCAGCATTTTTAACGTGAGCTTGTCCGATTGAGAGTTTTGAGAGAAGTGTTTTATTTTCTTCTGACTTAACCAAAATAAATTTCCAAGATTGGACGTTCATCCAAGAAGGTGCAAGCCTGCCTGCTTCAAGAACTTTTCTTAAGTCTTCATCCGGAATATGTTTTTCTGAATACTGTCTTACGCTTTTGCGTGATTTGATTAAGTCTAACATCTTTACTCTCCTTTTTGTTTGTAATATTATAAATTTTACACGAAAATATTTCGTATGGAAATATAAACATGGTATCGCCTGTTAAGATTTTACATTTACAAACAATAAAACGCGAATATATCCCTGCCGAACGGCTTGTGCAGTTTTTATCATTAACTCCAAACGTCGACAGGCGTATAGGCGCGCTTCCTTATGACTGGATTAAAACTTCTGAGAAATCAAAAATCCCTGATATAACCCGCAGAACAGGAGATGTTTTTGAAAGATTTGCAAAAGAAATTGACGATATTCCTGATAAAGCTGCTGACGAACTTAAACTTAAAACAGCGCAGCAGGTTCTTGTTAATGCGCTTAAGAAAATTCTCGGACGTGAAGATATAAAAGTTTCTTACGCAGGAAACGGAGCATTAAAACATTGTCAGAGATTAGATGTTGGAAGTTATTCTTACGCTTTTTCAACTTTCAAATCAGAAAAAACTGCAAGAAAACAGTTCTCTGATTATTTTCATAGAGGTCAAGGAAGAGGAAACGAACCTCAGACAATTTTTATTGCTTATAACCGCGATTCTCACGGACGCTGGGCAAAACCTTTTATGGCAAATATGTCCGGAGCTGATGATAAAGGCGGATTTATCTTATCGAAATTCATTGATTCAAACCATCCTGCCAAAAGAAGCTTTGGTTTAATGGAGAAACAAAGAAAATATATTTATAACTTTGACCCTAATTATATTCACGGAGTATGCATTGAAGCAGGCGGATGTGTTCCAAATAAAAAATATATTCAAAACTCTAAAGAACGTAATATTTGGATGCGTTTCTCAAAAATTATTGACAGCCAGGTTGAGCTGCTGAAACAAAATGAAAAATGCGCTCAAGTGCATGAAACGCTTGTAGAAGCTTCAAGGTGCGGAGAAGATGTTTTGAGCTTTGATACTAGTATTTTTTTAGAGCAGGAGAAAAAAGCTGCTGATAAAATGATTAAAGCTTTAAGAAAAGTGCACGAGTTTAAAGAAAAGCTGATTCAAGAAGGTAAGTTTGAAAACATTCGGAAGCTTTTGAACGAAGATATGATTGATGCGTTTCCTTATTCTGTTTACAGTAAAGAATTTGGAAGCTGGGCTGCAGACTGGTATCCGCGTTTGCTTGCTGATGAGCTTGGAATTTCAAACACTCCTGAGCTTGATGAGATGATGTCTATTTCTTCTGAATATAACGATGAAGTTAAAATAAACTTTGCACAACATTATTCGAAATCTGAAGTTGTGAAATGGCTTCAGGATAATTTTGTTCCTGAACGTGATATTCAACTTTTTAAAAACTTAGAAGAACAATATGGAGCTATTGATCTGCAAGAACAACTGTGAAATCGCTGTTTACAGAGAAAGTTTCTGTCGGGTCATAAATAAATTGAATATTATTCAGCTCCGGCATTTTCTTTTGAAGCCAGTTTAAAAAGTCTAATGTCACTTCGTTTTTGTTTGCAATAAATCGTCTGTGTGAAAGATGTGTAAGCTTAAGAGTATTTACTTCAAACCCAAGTTCTGCAAATTTTTCTTTCATAGCTTGAGCTTCAGCTTCTTTCTTTGGCGAATACATAATTCCGGCTTTGAATTTTGTTCCGTCTAATGCAGGTTTTTCGCGGTAAATCATACGATTTATTACCTGCTGTGTTTTTTGCGGGTCTAGAATCCAGTAGCTTATGTATCCTTTTTGGTTTGGAGCTCCTGGAAGGGTTGCGATTTCAATTTTATTTTCATCAACGCTTCTCGCAAACGCAGCATACTGGGAAAGTTCATAGAAACTCATATCTGTTTTAATATAAGTGCTGCAGACATTTAAAACTTCAGGAATTTTCGTAATTACCTGAGGAGAATGAAGCCTTTCAAACAAGCTTTTCATAAACCATTGCTGGCGCTGAGTTCTGCCGATGTCTCCAAGTCCGTCTTTTCTGTAGCGCAGATAGCCTACAGCTTGTTTACCGGTGAGCACTGTTTCGCCTTTGTTTAAATCAATGTGAAGCTTGCCTGCATAATCGTGGTACTTCATTGGTTTTTCTACAAATATCGGAATACCGCCCAGTGCATCAACAACTTTTTCAACGGCTTCATCATGAACAATAAGATATTTATCAATTTTTATGCCGAAAGTTTCTTTAAGAGTCTTTTTTACAAGGTTAACTCCGCCAAGAGCGTGGGCTGAGTTAATTTTTTGAATACCTTTATTGTCCGGCAGATAAACTTTGCTGTCACGCGGAATAGAAATTGCGTTTACTGAATGTGTTTTCGGATCAAGGTTAACAATAATGATTGTGTCTGAACGCGTGCCTTCCCATAAATCTGCACCATCTCCGTTTGAGTCAACTCCTAAAAGTAAAATATTCTGCCTTCTAGGTGAGAAAGGTACATCAAAACTTTTCTTCTTTTTTTCAGCTTTGAAAAGTCCGCTCTCCATTGGTTTTTCATTTATTTTTTCAAGCAGATAGCTGTTTTCTACAACTGTAACGCAGACAATCACCGCGCATAAAATTGCAAGAACTATTGTAAACAACAGCTTTGCAAAATTTGATGTTTCTTTTTTTTCTTCACGTATGTTTTTTAAAAACGCTTTATATTCTTCTTCGTTGCTGTTTGCTATTTTCATAAGGACTTACTCTCTATACAAAAATTATATTACAAAAAACGATTGTTGCAAAACCGGTATTTTTTAAGTAAAACCAATATATGAAAAAGAAGATTTTATTTATAAATTTTGGCGGCTTAGGTGATGAAATTTTGTTTCTGCCGGCAATTATTTCTATAAAAAAGGAGTTTCCTGACTCCGAAATTACTCTTGCTCTTGAACCGCGAAGTAAAGGAATTACAAGTCTTACTGATATTATTGATGAAACTTTATCTGCTGATATAAAAAACAGCGGTAAATATTTAGCACTATTGAAACTGCTGCTAAAAATTTGGACCAAAAAGTTTGATATTGTAATTTCATCAGGATCAAACAAATTTATCTCAATATTTCTTTTTCTGACTTTCATTCGTGAAAAAATCGGATACAATTCAGGAAAGCTTAGCGAAATTTTGCTTACAAAAGCTGTTGATTTAGACAAAAATCAATATGCAGCTAAGATGTATCACGCACTTGCAGCTCCCCTTACAAAGCATATTACAGAACTTCCTCAAATCAATGTTCAGCGTAAAGAAGCTGAGCATAATACGGTTTTAATTCACCCCGGTGTAAGCCTTTTGAGCGTAAAAAAAGGAATGATTAAGACTATTCCGGCTGAGGTATGGGCAGAAGTTATTGAGAAACTTGCTCAAAAAGGGAAAAAGGTTATTCTTGCAGGCGGCCCGGATGATAAAGATACTATTGAAACGATTGAAAAGCTTGTCTCTCCGGATAAGTTTACTAATATGTTTGGCAAAACAAAAAATTTGAAAGAGCTTGCAGAGCTGATATCAAGCGCAGAAGTATTTCTCTGCTCAGATTCGGCGCCTTTACATATTGCAGCTGCGCTTGGAGTTAAGACTTATGTTATTTTCGGCTCGACTGATGATAAAAAGCTTATACCTGATAACGGCAGAGTTATTCCTGTTAAAGCAAAGTGTGAATGTCCGCTTCAGCCTTGTTTATGGGAGAGAAGGCAGACAACCTGTGAAAGTTTAGATTGCCTAAAGCTATCTGCTGATGATATCATATCTATAATGGAGGAAAAATGATGCAAGGTTTAGAATTTGATCCGGGTTTTGCACCTTATATTCTGGCGTTTAGAGGAACGACTGAGTATTTATACGCAGATATTAACAGGTTTAAAAATTTTTCTCAAAGAAAACTGAAATTTAAACAGTATTACAAAAAAATTCTTGAAATGTTTAGAAATAACCTCGGATTTTATGCAGGCTGCTTAATGTGGGCTGCTTATATCAAGACTCAGCCTGAGCAGGAGATTTTGAACAATCACTGTCTCGGAGGTGAATATAACGAAGAAGAGAATATTTCTGATACAAATTTTATGATTAAGTTTTTGGAGCTTTTTCCTAAAGATATGAAATATTTTGCAGGTGAAAATTACGAAATTAATCCTCTGGATACAAAACTTTTAGAATTATATAAAGAATTTTTGACAATTAACAGAGGTTTTGTTGAGTCAAAACTTAATACAGATATTCTCCTTCCTGCAGGCATGAAAACAAATGGAGCAGAAGAGTTCAAATCTAAAATTGACGAAGTTTTAAAAACAGAAGACCTTTCAAAGTTACTTGAATACAGGAATATGATATTATGACAAATTTAATAAATGTTGCAAAAGGCGCAGAAAAAGCTGATTTAGTTATCAAAAACGCAAATATTGTTAATGTTTTATCAGAAGAAATTCACAAAGGCGATATTGCAATAAAAGACGGGATAATTGCAGGGATTGGCGAAGGTTATGAAGGTGAAAGAGAAATTGACGTAAACGGCGCTTATGTTACTCCATCTTTTATTGACGGGCACGTTCACCTTGAAAGCTCAATGATGCTTCCTAAAGAGTTTGCAAAAATTGTGCTTCCTGCAGGAACAACAACTGCAATAATCGACCCTCATGAGATTTCAAATGTTTTAGGGCTTCACGGAATAAGTTTTATGCACGAAGCAGTTAAAGATTTGCCGATGGATGTTTATACAATGCTTCCTTCTTGTGTTCCAGCTACTCCGTTTGAGACTTCAGGTTTTGATTTAAACAGCTATGATTTGTCGCTTTTAATTGACAAACCTTGGGTTCTCGGGATTGCTGAAATGATGAATTTTCCGGGAGTTTTGAGTTTAGACAAAAATGTTATGGCAAAACTTGAGCTTGCAAAATCTAAAGGTAAAAGAATAGACGGTCACGCTCCTTATCTTCATGGTAAAGATTTGTGCGCTTATATTGCAAGCGGAGTTCAGTCTGACCACGAATGTACAAATCCTGAAGAAGCAGTCGAAAAACTTCGTTTGGGAATGTATATTATGATAAGAGAAGGTACAGCTGCGAAGGATTTAGACGCTTTGATACCTATTCTGAAAAACTGTAATACAAGAAAATGTATTTTTGTAACTGACGACAGGCACCCGGCTGATTTGAAAGAACATATTAACGGGATGGTAAGACGTGCTGTAGAAGCAGGAGTTGACCCTGTGAAAGCTGTTCAAATTGCGAGTTTGAATACAGCAGAATATTTCGGGCTTAAAAATTTGGGAGCGATTGCTCCCGGGTATAAAGCGGATATGCTTATTCTGCCTGATTTAAAAACTTTCAAGCCTGATGTTGTTATAAAAGACGGTAAAGTTGCTGCTGAAAACGGTAAGCTTGTGACTCCGCTTAATCAGTCAGAAGAGCTTTCAATGAGAAACTCTGTGAATGTAAGATGGATTACTCCTGAAGATTTTAAAGTTAAAGCGGTCGAAGACGGAAGAAAACAAGTGCGCGCTTTGGAAGTTATTCCAAACCAGCTGATTACAAAATCTGTTGTGTCAGAAGTTAATGCGGTTAATGGAAATGCAGTAAGCAACCTTGAAAACGATACTTTAAAAATCTGTGTTATTGAAAGGCATAGAGCTACAGGAAATATCGGAAAAGGTTTTGTGAAAGGGTTTAATCTCAAATGCGGTGCTATTGCGTCTACAGTTGCACACGATTCGCACAATATGATTGTCATTGGAACAAACGATGCGGATATGTATACAGCTGCGGTAGCTTTGATTAAATGCAAAGGCGGAAAAGTTATTGTAAAAGACGGTGAAATTCTATCTCAGCTTGAGCTGCCGATTGCAGGTTTGATTTCTGATAGAGAATTTGACTATGTTGTAGAAAAATGTGATGAGCTTAATAAAACTGCTGCTTCAATAGGATGTACGTTAGAAGATCCGTTTATGACAATGGGATTTCTTTCTCTTCCTGTTATACCTGAGTTAAAAATAACTGATAAGGGTATTTTTGACACTAGCAAATTTAATTTTGTTGATGTTTTTACTGATGTATATGAGAATACAGTACGAATATAATAATTTTAATTTTAGGGCAAAAACGCTTGGCAAACTGCAAATGCAGAAACAGCACATTGCATCTGTTACCGAGCGTTTTAAAGAGATTGCCGGCAAATTGCCTGTGAAAGAAGTTTGCAGAGAACTGCAGATTACGGAAAGAACGTATTCACGAATGATAAACAGCTGTGAAATTGTTACTGAACGTAAGAAGTCAAAGCTTAGAGCTCAAGCAATAACGCATGAAATTTTCCAATGGCTTGTGGATAATGATTTTTCTAAAAAAGAGATTTGTGAAATTCTTGGAATAAATAATGCTTTATTTTACAAAAAACTTAAAGAGCTTAAAGTTGAATATCACTACCAGCATCATCATAGAGAAAGGCAGATTCCTAAAGAAGTGCTTGAGAAAGTACAAACGATTACAAGAAATCTTAAAGAAGCTGCGAATAATCTTGGCATGGCAGTATCAACTTATCAGGCAAAAGTTAAAAATGCAGGAGTAAAAACAGTTTTTAGAGATGTAATTGATAAACTTAATTCAATTGATCCCGAAGAGTTTCAGGAAGCTGTTAATAAAATGCCGGTAAAAGAAGTTTGTAAAAAATTTGATATTACAAAAGCAAATTATACGGCTTTAATCAGAAGATACAATACTAAAACTCCTCTAAGAGCTTCAATAAAAAGAATTGCCGGAATTACAAAAGAAGATCTTTTAAAAGACAGGGCAGCAGGAAAACAGATAAAAACAATTTGTGCTGAGCGCGGTATTGGTTTGAGTACTTACCGCAGAATTATTAATCGCGAGTCTTAAGGTGTTTTACTTGTAACATTTCCCCCTTTCATCTATAATAAAACCATTATGAAACACAGAAACAATGTACGAAACTTTTGCATTATTGCACATATAGACCACGGAAAATCAACTTTAGCTGACAGGCTTCTTGAAGCAACAGGTACAATCGCAGAACGCGATATGCAGGCTCAGCTTCTGGATACAATGGATATTGAACGCGAGCGCGGGATTACTATTAAGTTAAACGCAGCAAGAATGAACTATACTGCTAAGAACGGTGAAAAATATATCTTTAACCTTATTGACACCCCGGGGCACGTAGATTTTTCTTATGAAGTTTCCCGTTCGCTTGCAGCTTGCGAAGGCGCTCTTCTTATTGTTGACGCTACTCAAGGGGTTGAAGCACAAACTTTAGCCAATGTTTATATGGCTATTGAACAAAATTTGGAAATTATTCCGGTTATTAATAAAATTGACCTTCCTTCTGCTGATGTTGAGCGTGTTAAGGAAGAAATCGAAGAGATTTTGGGAATTGATACTTCAATGGCAATTCCTGTGAGTGCAAAAACAGGGGTTGGTATTCCTGATGTGTTGGAAGCGATTGTTGAGTTTGTTCCTCCTCCGGTGGATACAACTGAAAAACCGCTGCGTGCACTTGTTTTTGACAGCGCTTATGACCCGTATCTCGGTACTCTTTGTTTCTTCAAGATTATGGACGGAAAAATGCGTTTAGGCGACAAAGTCCGGTTTATGGCATCAGGAAAAGAATATGAAATTGTTGAGCTCGGGTATCTTACTCCAAACCGGGTTCAGGTTGAAGAACTTGTATGCGGTGATGTAGGTTATTTTGCAGGCTCAATAAAAGAAATTACAAGATTTGTCGGTGATACTGTTACTCACGTAGATGCGCCTTCTGACGAGCCTCTGCCGGGTTATAAAGAAGCTCTTCCTATGGTGTTTTCCGGCATGTATCCGGTTGATAACGAAGACTATCATGAACTAAAAGAAGCTTTAGAAAAACTTAAGCTTTCAGACAGCTCAATTACATTTGAACCGGAGACTTCAAGTGCTTTAGGTTTTGGTTTCCGCTGCGGTTTCCTTGGAATGCTTCACATGGAAATTGCACAGGAAAGGCTGGAGCGTGAGTATAATCTTTCGATTGTTACAACAGCGCCTTCTGTTGTTTATAAAGTTCATAAAACAAATGGTGAAATTGTTGAAATTGATAACCCTGCAAACCTTCCTGGAGCGCAGTACCGTGAGTTTATTGAAGAGCCGTATGTAAGAGTTTCTATAATTACTCCAAATGATTATGTCGGGACTTTGATGGATTTGTGCCAGTCTAAGCGCGGTATTTTTATCAATATGAATTATCTTGATAAAATTCGTGTAGACTTGATTTATCACTTGCCTCTAAGCGAAGTTATTACAGATTTTTATGACCAGCTTAAATCTCGCTCAAAAGGGTATGCAAGCTTAGATTATGAGTTTGAAGATTATAAGCGCTCTAAGCTTATTAAGCTTGATGTAATGCTGGCAGGGGAAGTGGTTGATGCGCTTTCGGTAATCTGCCATGAGGATAACGCATATTATATTGGTCAGAAGCTGACAGAAAAGCTTAAGACTATTATTCCAAGGCAGATGTTTGAAGTTCCGATTCAGGCTGCGATTGGCGGAAGAGTTATTGCAAGAACAAATATTAAAGCTTTGAGAAAAAGCGTTTTGGATAAGTGTTACGGCGGTGATATTTCGCGTAAGCGCAAGCTTTTAGAAAAGCAGAAAAAAGGTAAAAAACGTATGAAGGCAATCGGGCGTGTAGAAGTTCCGCAGGAAGCTTTCATGGCGGTATTGAGCTTGGAAGAGGAATAATTTTAATTATTTTTAATATCTTTCGTAAAATTATAAAGATTTGAATGTGATTCTTGTACTTTTGCGTTGAATTTGAATTTGAGTGCTTTTTTTAGCGGGTTTTTGCGCCCGTGCGCGTTAACAAATTTAGACAGCAAAGATGAGCGCTTAACTATCATCTTAATATCCTTTCGGGTAGTGTGTATAATTCCTCCCCTCAAAAAGAGGTGTTCTAATATTATAATTGTAAAAAAAAGAAATACAAGTAATTATTCAGAACCCTAAGAAGCTTGCGCATGGTAAAGGTTTATGTTATTCTTTAGGAAAAATGTATTATATATATGAATTAAGGAGTACGTATGATTTCAGTAAACGATTTAAAGAATGGCTTAACCCTTGAATTAGACAACGGTTTATGGAGCGTAGTTGAGTTCTTGCACGTAAAACCGGGTAAAGGCGCAGCTTTTGTAAGAACAAAACTGAAAAACGTAGAATCAGGAAACGTTATTGAAAAAACATTCAGAGCGGGAGAAAAAGTTGCAAAGGCAATGTTAGACCGCAGAGAAATGCAATATTTATACAAAGAAGGCAAAGATTTCGTAATGATGGATAACGAATCTTATGAACAAATCCAGCTTACAGAAGCTCAAGTTGGAGACGGTGTTAAGTATCTTAAAGAGAATATGATTGTTCAGGTTCTTAAACACGATACAAGAATTATCGGTGTTGATATTCCTGCTCACGTAGAGCTTGAAGTTGTGGATACTCCGCCGGCTGAAAAAGGAAACACTGCTCAAGGCGGAACAAAACCTGCTACTTTAGAAACAGGTGCGGTTGTTCAGGTTCCGTTCTTTGTGGCAAACGGCGATGTAATCAGAGTTGATACTAGAAGCAACGAATACCTTGACCGTGTATAGGAGAATTATAAATGAAATTTGAAACAGATTATATAGAAAAATTAGCAAAAATTATTTCAGACAACGGTTTGACTGAAATTTCGTTGGAAGATGGCGACCAGGCAATCACAATCAGAAAGGATTTGCCGGAAATTATTGCAGCATCTCCTGTAGCAGCTCCGGCAGTGGCTGCTCCTGCTGTCCAAGCATCGGCTCCTGCTCAAAAAGAAGCAGAAGTAAGAGGTAAAGCAATCACTTCTCCAATGGTAGGTACTTTCTATGCAGCGTCATCTCCTGAAGCTGCTCCGTTTGTTGAAGTAGGTTCAACTGTTGCATCAGGCGATGTTGTTTGTATTATTGAAGCAATGAAGCTGATGAATGAAATCAAATCAGAACAAGCTGGAAAAGTTGTTCAAATATGCGTTAAAAACGGCGACCCTGTTGAATATGGTCAAGTTTTGATGTATGTAGAGTAAAGCAGCGTAGCTCGGAGTGAAGCCCGAATTCAGCGGCGGTGAGCTGGTGAACTTAGGGTGAAACTTTACGTCACTGCTGTTGTAAATCTTTGATTTGACAAGCGGGAATGATTAGTTTTTAAGGAATATGGAATATGTTTAAAAGGGTTTTAATAGCAAATAGAGGTGAAATAGCAGTACGTGTAATCAGGGCTTGCAGAGAGTTGGGAATTCCTACTGTTGCGATTTATTCTCAGGCAGACGCTAAGTCGCTTCACGTTAGATTGGCAACAGATGCGTATTGTATCGGACCTGCTCCAAGTTCTCAAAGCTATTTGAATATTCCTGCAATTATTTCTACTGCTTTAATGACAGGCTGCGATGCTATTCATCCAGGTTACGGGTTTATGTCTGAAAGAGCGGATTTCGTTGATATTTGTACCGAACACGGTATCAAGTTCATCGGGCCTACTGCTGAGTCTATGCGTAAGATGGGTGACAAAGCTACGGCAAGAAAGACAATGATAGAGAATGATGTTCCTGTTACTCCGGGGATGGGGATTGTTCAGACTTTAGAAGAAGTTAAAGAATTTGCTCATAAGGTTGGATATCCTATTATTCTTAAAGCTACTGCAGGCGGAGGCGGTAAAGGAATGAGAGTTGTAAGAGCTGATGAAGAGCTTGAAACAAACTTAAACCTTTGCAGGCAGGAAGCTGAAAAATTCTTCGGAAATCCGGATGTATATGCTGAAAAATTCTTAGAAAATCCTAGACATATTGAAGTTCAGGTTCTTGGTGATTCTTTCGGCAATGTAATTCATCTTGGCGAAAGAGATTGTTCTATTCAGAGGCGTCATCAGAAGCTTTTAGAAGAAGCTCCTTCTCCAGCGATTGATGAAAAGACACGTAAAGAAATGGGAGCAGCAGCAGTAAGAGCTGCAAAAGCTATCAATTACGAAGGTGCAGGTACTTGCGAATTCTTGCTTGACCATGATGGTAAATGGTATTTTATGGAAATGAATACAAGAGTTCAAGTTGAGCATTGTGTTACTGAAATGATTTCTCAGATTGATATTGTAAGAGAGCAGATTCTTGTGGCTTCGGGTGAAAAACTTGGATACACTCAAGATGACGTATTATTAAGAGGTCATGCTATTGAGTGCAGAATTAATGCAGAAGATCCGGAACATGATTTTATGCCTTGTCCTGGTAAAATTGACGGCTATTTTGCTCCAGGCGGGTTTGGAATTAGAGTTGATTCTCATGTTTATCCTGGGTATTCAATTCCGCCTTATTATGATTCAATGATAGGTAAGCTGATTTGCTGGGGTCAAACTAGAAACGAAGCAAGGCGCAGAATGTATCAAGCTTTAAAAGAGTATGTAGTTACAGGAATTAAGACAACAATTCCGTTCCATCAGCAGATTATTGAAGACGAAGTCTTTATGAGCGGTAAGTTTAATACAGGATTCATTGAAGATTTTTATAAGAGAAAAGGTTAAAAAAAGGGACTTTTAAAGTCCCCTTTTTTTTATTTGTCATATTCTCTTTTTTCAATAAACTGAGTCCAGTATTTATGCCCGCTGATTTTTGGACTTATGTCATTAAGTGCGTAATACGCGCAGGTTAAAGCTACAGTACTATCATAGCAATGCTGAGGTCCGACTGAAGTACCGGCTTCCCAAGCGAAACCTTTGCTTCCTTTGTCTTCAGTAAAGTTATTTGGGTGCTCTTGACCTTCAGGGATTACGCTTCCGTCTGTGGTGAATAGGAAAGAGAAAACGTCTTTTCCCATGATGTTTGGTTTGTGTTCTCCGTTAATATCAACACAAATACGAGGTCCATTGTATCCTGAACGCGGAGCATCATCGAATGCAACTGTTCTTCCAAGGTTATCTTTATTATAAATAGAAGCTCCTGCATCGCAAGGCAGTCCTGCTTCAATTCCTTGATTTTTCAGCTGGTATATTTTGTAAGGGCGGTTTTTTGTTTCGTCTCCCCACTTGTAATCAGACTTTTTCTGAATCATTGCCATATAATCGCTGTATTCACTGATTAAACTTTGAAGTCCGTTTCTTGAAGTGTATTCTGAAACAGACATGTGTTTATCTGCTGCAAAGAATGCTGCAAAATCGTTTAAATCAAGGTAAGTTCTTTTTAAAGCTGATTGAAGCTTTACAGTTTCGTGGTGAGCAAGAAGCCCAGGTAAAGTAACTGCTGAAATAATCCCGATAATGGTCAAAGTCATGAGCGTTTCTGCTAACGTAAAACCTGTTTTTTTCATATAGTTTTCCTCTTCTTATTATGGCTTTATATTAGCATATTAGATTAATCGAGTAAAGTTCATTTTAAAATAACGATTGGCAGTTTATTTTCTTCTGCTTTTCTTAAATATTCATCAGTAAGTTCAAACAGAGTTTTTTCGCTGGTAACGAAAATTCCGACAGGAGCAGTGTTGCTTGCAAGAACTTCGTTGTGATATTCTGTGCGCATTAAACCTGCATCACCGCGGTGTTCTGTATTGATATAAGATAAGACTCTGTCATAAGCCGCGCCTAGTTCTGCATCATTTTCGCGGATAAACTGGATATCTATAGTTTTTCCGTCAGCTTTTTTTATTAAAGCATCAATTTTTTGCGCGTATACATTGTCAATATTTTTCATCTGAGCATCAATTTGTGCGAGTTCTCTCTGGCATTCGGTATTGCCGTTTCTTATGTTTTCTTCAAGTTCAAGTTTTTTGTTTAGCAATTCTCTATATCCGGGCTGCATTTCTTCTTTAATCATTGATGCAAAATACAGCCTGTCAAAGTCTTTTGTACGTTTTGACTGGAAACCGCGCTGGTCGATTTGCGCGCGTCTTGATATGTATTCGGAAACCATTGCCGGGATGTCTTTTGCGATGGATGAAATATCCGTGCCTCGTGCCAGATACTGAGAAGTATTGTCTGTACGGATTAATAGTCCTGTATTTCCGACAACAGCTGTTTTTCCCGCTGCACTATAGCTTAAGCATACTGTTTTGTTATCAAATAACATGGCAAAAGCTTCAAAGTTACTTATGTTTGTTTCTGCGTCTGCTTTTCCTGTTATGCCGAAAGCTTGTGTTGTATGAGAAAGGTGATAGAAATCTGGGATTTCGTTAGAGCTTATTACAAGTACTTTTCTTCCGTTAACGATTTTTGTGTGTGTTTCAATCCATTCAGAAGATTGATTTTTGATAAAACTTTGAATATCTGTTTGCGGTAAAAGCACATCAGATACTTTGATTCGCTGAATTTCATTTTCCAATATTCTGCTCAAGTGTCTGCTTGGAGCGTATTTCTCTGCCGCTTGAATTTTGATTGCTTCCAATCGATTTGTATGTGCAGGATTTTTGCTCAAGATTTTCAGTGCTTCTTGAGGTGTTGAAACATTTTGTCTTATGTTCAAAAATTCTTGATACAAATCTGGTGCGAATTCTTTCAACATATCTGATGACAGATAATTTTCGTTTGCAGTATAAAGCATTTTTGCCATTTGGAAGTTGTTGTAATTTTTAAGTTCCATAGCTGCTGTTTCAAAGATTTCATCCAGTTGTGTGCTTAAAATAGTTGCATAACTTCTTGAATCGTTAACTTTAACTTGTTTTTGTTGTGACATGAATGTATCTGTAAGTTTTGAGTTTTTGATGATGGTATAAATCTTCATTGCATCAGTATCGCTCATTCCCATTCTTTTTGCGTAAACACTTGCTTCAATGGCAGCGTCAAGCGGGTTGGTTTTGACGTTTGAAAAAAGAGCTGCAAAAGTTAGGATTGATTTGTCTTTATCGGAAAGTTTATTGAACTCAGGAGATTTAACTACTCTTTGAAGAGTTTGTGTATCAATTTTGAGTTCAGGTATTATTGCCTGAATATCACTTATGATACGCTCTACGCCGGCATTTTGAAGATTGAGATTTTGCAGACTTTGGGTAAGATTTGTGAAGTTTGTATTTATGTTTGCAGCTTGTTCGGATGTGTAAGGTGTTTTGTCATACCCGAATGAGTGCGCAAAATCTTTCATTGCCTGTGCATAGCTTTCTGATGTTGTCGGAAGGAGCGGAATTTTTGCAGAAACATTATTGTTCTCAAATGCAGTTTTGTTAATCATCATGCGTGTCATAAGTTCCATTCTTTGAGAATGTGAAAGTTCATCTATAGATTTTATATTTCTGTATTCCCAGAAATTTGCAATCAGTTGGGCATCAGCACTTGTTTTTATGTATGATAAATCAGATTCTGATTTAAGGTTTTCATATAATTCCGGTTTTGCAGTAAGTTCCTTAAGCACTCCGATATTAACGCCTCTTTTGTAGTACGAAAGAGCTTGATTGTATTTTTCAACATTCAAGTATTTGAAAGGAGCCATGTAATCATTCATTTTAGAGATTTTATGTATATTTCCAAAACAATCAGAATCGACCATTTTTGTGCTTTCTTCCGGAGTGAGTTCGACAACATCCATAAAACTTTCTGCAAGATTCCTGAATAAATCATCTGTGGAGCTATAAGGTATCTTATCAAAACCTATTTCCTTAAAGAAGTTTACCATTGCTTCTATCTGTGCTTTAGAAAATCTGCCCGGTTCAATGATTTTATCAGGTGCAGCTTCTCTGGCATGAAAATCAGATGAGCTGCTCTGGTACACGATTGCATCCAGCTGTTTTGCTTTAATACCGGTATCAAGCATTCGTATCATAAAGTTGTAGTTTTCGTGATTGAATCTATAATCTTCTTGATAACGCCTGTCATTGCAGCCATCAAATAACTGTCTTGTAATATGGCCGCAGTCATGATATTCTTCATAAACCCCGCGTTTTACAAGTTCTGCTATTTTGTCCTGAATTTCTTTTGGATGAACAATTTTGTCTTCTCTTATTTCGTAAGTATTGATAATAATGCTTAAATCATCACCTTCAAAACCTTGTTTAGCATATTCAAGAGCTCTTTCGTATTTTTCGTTTTTAGTAACACTTTCCAGTATACGGTTAGGATTGTATTTGTCTGCGTTGTCTTTAAACTTTCTGTCAAATAATGACCAGAGAAAGCGTTTGTCTTTAACGCCAAGTTTGTTAAATTCTTTTACAGCGTCTAAAAATTCAGGAACTAAAACCCAGCCGCTTTCCGGAGCTGCGCTGTCAAAACACAAATGCGCATCACGGATTGCATTTTCAAGCGGTTCTTCTTTAGAGAGTTCCAAAATCGTATTCATAATTTGTTTGTTAAACTCAGAATTGCAATTTCTGTTATCTCTGAAGCATCCTCTGTGATTTTTAATCGAGAATGAGCTGTGTATAATTTTATTAATTTCTTCAGGCGTGTATTTATTTGTCTTAAAAAGTTCAACCATTGCATCATACGCTTCCTGATTGAAGAATGTTCCTTTCTGGTATTCTTCAATATAAAGTGTATTGCTCAAGCGTTTTTGTAGATTCTCATCTTTTACACCAAATTCTTTGAATGTTTTTGCAAGAGCTTCTTTTTGTTGTATTAAATTAATTTCCGTGGTCATTTCATTTTTATCTTTGTAATCACGGTATCTTAAATTATGTGAGTTGATAAAATTTCTATTTTCCAAATATGTTTGTAAAAATTCTGATGTTGCTTCTCTGTCAAAGTTATTATCTTTGTATTTGAGCGTGCTTTCAAGAATTTTTACAGCTTTTTTGGGCTTAAATCCTCTGTTTATTAACATTTGGCGTGTCTGAATACAGAATTCATAATCGCTTCTATGAACTCCGTAAGACTGATTTTGGCTGCGTTTTATTCTGTCAAAGAAACTTGTGTATCCAAATAATTTATTGCTTGTTTCTACTAACTCAGAAGGATAAACAAGTTCTTCATCGATTTTTCCGTCTTGATATTTTGAAAGTTCTTTTTCTACGTATGATAAACTTTCATCAATATACTCTTTAAATTCTGCGTCGGTCTGCGTTTTTGTGACCATTTTGTCAAATCCTTTGTACTCAGCATCTTCGTTTGTTCTTGTTTTATTGTTCCATTTATTTTGTACAAATGTTTGTTCAGGGTTAACAGATTTCAAATCAGAATACGTGAGGATTTTAGCAAGAGTAAAGTCTTGAATATTTACAAATTTTCCTGCTGTATATTGAACATGTTTATCAAATGTCTCCTTGCGTCCGGTTTCAGGGGTATATTTCCAGCCGTAATTTTCAAAATCTTTTTGTTTTTCAGCATTAGTATCTTGTTCGTATTTGAAAGATGTATACATTTCATTATATTGTTTAAAAAATTCGTGGTTTTCAATGAGTTTTACGACTCTCTGCTTAATATCAGACGGCAGGTTAAATCTGTCGAGTAAATCTATTGCGTGATTGTAACTATTTTCGGCATGATCTTGGTCAGCAGTTTTTGGGTCGATATAGCGCTTGCCTATATCGTGTAAAAGAATTGCGGTATTTAATACCATTTTATCCTGCGGTGATAAATTCTGATACTCGGGATGTTCAATTGCATTCTGCAAAACTTTTAGCGTGTGTACGTCAAGCGTGTAAGCATGTGTTCCGTGCTGCTGCTTTCCAACGGTAAGCAGAAATTCTGGTGCTATTTGAACAAAATCATCAAGAAAAACTTTCATCTCAGGATTGTTGATTTTAAACTCGTTTTCTTTGGTAAATCTTTCAATTTCAGCTTTAATTTCACGCTCAAGGGGTGTTTTTAACTCAAAATCTTGAAGAATTTTTGGAATGTCTTTGAGTTCAAAGCCTTCCTCTGTGTATATTAGGTTTATATTGAATTTTTCAAGAATTTTTTGCTGGTCTTCGATTTTCATATTGTTAACGAGCATTTTTAATTTTTGTGTAAATTCTTGTCTTGAATATTTTAAAGGAAGTCCTGTTGTTTCGTATTGTGTAAGGTCAAAATTTGCACTGTTAGCGCGTGCATCAAGATTTTTACTAAGTATTTCTATCGGGTCAGTAACTTCATACGGGCTTAAGTGTCTTGCGAAAGGTGCAGCTTCTGTAAGTTCTTCAGCTTGTATTCCGCCTTCAAGTTCATGTCTGTTTTTAGGTTTGTCACCCGACCCTTTGACACTCTTCTCAGCTTGTGGTTTTGACTTACCAGACTCTTTATTTACCCCTTCGTTTACCCCTTCGTTTACCCCTTCGTTTAATTCTGCGTTTTTTGCGATATCAAGAGCTATAATCTGCTTGCAGACGAAAGTTACCATTTCAGGTGATTCAACAATAATAGGTTTTTCAGCAAGCGGAGTTTTAATTTCAAACATCTGTTTGCCGTTAACTTCTGTTTTTTTGATTTCAGTCGAGTTAAGCATTGAAAACTGTGCGAACTTTCCGCCGATAACAGCCCCAATAATGGTAGAAATACCTTTTACTTTTGTGAGCATTTCTGCTTGTTCGCCGAGTTTTTCTTGTGTGTATTCAAGAACAAGCTCAGCTCCGCTCAGTTTTTTAACATGTTCAATTTCTTCCGGAGTACTGCAAGCTTGATACATAGCGGCTCTTATTGAACTTTCATCAAATCCTCCGTTATTGTACATGTCTTTTATCGGCTGTTCAATAAGAGCCGCATACCCTGTGCATCCTCCGATTTCGGCTGCGAAACCAATCGCGTGTGCTGCAAACTCAGGAGCAGAAGCAGATTGAAGAGTTTTGATTATGTCTGCTGCTTTCATACTGCCGCCAGCTGAGAGCTTGTTTAAATTGGCCGAAACCTTGCTCAAAGCTTGAGTGTTAGTTTTCATGAATTTAGTGTTTTTTAGCACCTTGCTAAATCCTTCAAAAGATTTTTCTGTTACCCATTTACCTGCAGAAGCGCCAAAAGCGCCGGCAAAAGCGCCAAACCCGAAAGATTGAAGCGCAGCCCAGCCTGTATTTTCCCAGTCTTGACGGGTTGTTGGAGATTTTTTAGTCAAGTTTCGAACAATCTGCGTTGTGCCGGTAAAAGCTCCAAGTGTAATACCACCTGTGAGAGATGAAGTTGCAATTCTTGCCATTCCTTTAGGCAGTACTCTTGCAGCTGTATTATAAACAGAGCTTGTAAACCCTCTTCCTGCTGCAGAACTGGAGAATTTTGCCATCATAGCTATCATTGCAATAAGTTCCAGCCCCGCACCGTCATCAGCCGAATGGAATTGAATATTTTGAGCACTGTTGGTGAAGTCAATGCCAAAAGTGTCTTTCATCTTCATCTGATAATTTAAGTTGTCCAAGCTTGCGTGCATTGCACCAATTTCACCGCTTTGAACATGTCTTATTGATTTTTTTTCTTGCTCGGCGCTGAATTTGATAAATTCTTCGATTTTTTTCTCATCGTATGCAGTGCCTGTGAGCTTTTTGAAAGTTTGTTTAAAAGTACCATTTTTGATAGAAGTATTCAATTGGGTTTTGAAATGCTGTAATTTCTGAACCATCTCCTTTTTTGCTTCACTGACAGGCTTAGCTCTATCCCAGCCGGAGAGCGCATAAATACCTTTCTTAATGTATTCAGAAGCAGTTTCAAACGAAACGCCCATGTTGTCTTCTGTTTGTTGAAGAATATCAATTGCAGACTGAATATTTCCGATTAATACTTCTGCTGCGTAGTCTTGAAGGTCAAGAGAGCGTTGTTTTTGTATTGCGTTTTGAAACTGTGTACCGGTTTTAACGTTGTATTTTTTTATAAGTTTAATCATTTCTGCTTGTTCTTCTTTGTTATATTGAACGAAGTTCAGAAAAATTCCGTGAGTTTCTGCATTTGGAGTAATTCCGGCATCTTTTAGCGTTTTGAGTAAATCATCAGTAAATTTTTTGCCTTTTGTGTAAACTTTCGCTCCTTGTGTATATTTAAAATCGACATCGTTAATAAGCTGCAGCTCAATGATTTTTTTTGTGAGTTTTTCAGCTTCTTTTTCTGTTAATTCTTTTTTTCCTTGCAGGCCGGTGAGAGCTCTTGCATAAGCTTCAACATCTTTGTAAGACTGAGTAAGAACGTTTTCTTCTAGATTAAAATTTACTATGCTGTTTCTAACAATATTTACTTGGCTTTCAAAGTATTTTTCTTGTTTCTTTTCATAGTTTTTCTGTCCGGTATTTTGTATATCTTTAATAAAATCAAAAAGGTCGCCAACTGTAAAACCTTTGTCTTTGAGCTTTTTCCCGTTTGAGTCGGCAATGAATGATAACATTAGCTCAGCTTCGTCAGAATCAAGAATGAGCGTATCGTCTTTGATATTAGCAAAGCTCGTAAATGTACTGAAAAGCTCTGTAATTTCGTTTTTGTCTATAATATTGTTTCCGTCAGTATCAAAAATAGAGAATAATTCGTTTTTCTTATTTTCAGCATCATTTGTACTATCAAGCTTAAGATTGAAGTTGGTGAAATCAATATCCTTTTTATTGTTAAACTTAAAAAACTGCTCACCTGACATACAAACGCATCTTACTCCTTTACATGTATATCGGCATAAGAGGACTGAAACTTTAGTATAAATGATAAAAACTTTACAAAACTTAACTACATTAAACAGTTGATGTGTTTTCGCGCAAAATAGTATACGATATCCTTGGGGAGAATGTAAATTTGATGAATTCCGTATTTTTTGACGATTTATATAAACAGTTTGCATGGTTTGATTCCGTGTTTACGCCGCTTGTCAAACAATGCAGCAGCGAGTTCTTTTTTGACGGGTTTGAATATAAACTTGCGTCAATAAGTACGAATATGAACGTTCTTTCCCAGAATGATACTTTCTTTGTTACAAAGATAAAAATCAACTCAAAAAATGATGTTTACATAAGAATTTCTCAGGATGCAATAAACGTTATTCTTGATAAAGTTCTTGGAAAAAACAACAGGCGTTTCGACCTTGCAGAGGTTTCTGAGCTTGAAGCAAGGATTATTACAGCGTTTAATGATTCTTTATATGAAATGCTTGCAAGTAATTTTAATATAGAACCTCATAAAAGATACAATGAGATTTTACATTTTACCTATTTTGTGAAGAGTGAAGCTTCTGATACAGCAGCAAAATTTATAATATCTGTTCCGAAAGAGATTTTATCGCCTCAAGAGCTTGAAGTTAAAGAGCCGAGGTTTACAGATAGAGATTTTGCACACAGTCCTGTTGAAGTGGATTTGAAGCTGGGAACAACTATGTTTCCGCTCGCAGAAATCAAAAAGCTTGATGTTGGAGATATCGTTGTTTTTGAAAACAGCAGTTCTTCTGAAATGACATTAGTCTGCGGTAATATTGTACAAAAATTTAAAGTAAAACCAAATATAACAATCATAGAACCGTGCGAGAATACGGGAGGAGATGGTATGGAAGATAATGTGAATACAAATTTATGGGACAGCATTCAGGTAGATATGGCTGCCGAATTTGATAAAGTAAAAGTGACTCTTGGAGAGCTAAAAAGTATAGAAGAAGGTTTAATTGTTGATTTATGCTCAGTTTATGATAATAAAGTCTCTCTTAAAGTAGGCGGAAAAACTGTTGCCGCAGGAGAGCTTGTTATCATAAACGACAGATTTGGAGTAAGGATAGAGCACGTAAGTGAATCTGACCCTGCTCCTGTTCAAGAGCCGGCTGCAGAAGTGCAGGAAGCACAGGCAGATGATTTTGATTATAGTGATTTTGAAGTCGAAGAAGAAAACGAATAATTTGACTTTAAATAAGTTAGGATTAAAAAGAATTTAGAGGATAGTGTTATGGGATATTTAGCGAATTTTATGGTGTATACGCTTGCGATGGTTGGAGTCATTGCAATTGCGCTTCTTGTGTTCAAAAACACAAACTCTTTTGGAGGAGCAGGAAAGTCAAAAAGCTTAAAAGTTCTTGACTCGCTTTCTCTTGCGCCGAGAAAAACGCTTTATGTTGTCTCAACCGGGAACGAAAAGTTTCTGATTGCAGGAGATGTAAGCCAAACAACTTTGATTTCCAAGCTGGAAGATAGAAAGAACAGCGTAGTTCCAGAAGCAGTAGAAACTTCGTTTCAAGAAACAATGTCAAGCCTGCCGAAATCAAAGTATATGGATAGAGCAAATATTGGGATAAAATCTTCTCAAACAACGCCTTACACATCAGTAATGAAAAATTTAGCTTCAAGAATAAGGACATAAATAATGGACTCAGTAATACAAGATATGAACCCGGTTTTACAAATGCTTACGGTAATGTCGCTTTTCTCGCTTCTGCCGTTTGTATTTTGCTGTATGACCTGTTTTTTGAGATTTACAATTGTGTTTTCCCTTCTGAAAACTGCAATGGGGGTTCAAGTACCGCCTGCAATTGTTACAATCGGACTTTGTATGATATTAACTTTTTATACAATGGGCGGCGTGTTTCAACAAATGTATGAGCGCGGTTCTGTTCCTTACCAGAAAAACCAGAACTTAATTGCTGCAATTGATGAAGGCTCTAAACCGCTCAAAGAGTTTATGATGAAACAAACGCGCGAAACGGATTTAGCTTTCTTTATTGAGCTTAAGCATAAAACTCCGCCAAAATCTCCTGAAGATATTACTATCTGGGAAGTCGCTCCGGCTTATATTTTAAGTGAGCTTAAAACAGCGTTTGAAATCGGATTTATCGTTTTTGTTCCGTTTATTGTGCTTGACCTTGTTGTTGCAAACATTCTGCTGGCGCTTGGGATGTTCATGTTATCTCCGACAATTATTTCGCTTCCGTTCAAGCTTCTTATATTTATTGCTGTTGACGGCTGGGCGCTGATTGTTCAAGGGCTGGTACAGAGTTATAATTAACGATGCTCTTACGACTGGTCAAAGAGTAATGTAACGGGATGTCAAAGAGGTAAAAAATGATAGAAATAATGACAGAATATCTGGCCAAAGGCTTTATGACAATGCTTTCAATTTCTATGCCGTGCGTGCTTACTGCGGCATCAATTGGTCTGGTTGTTGGTATTATTCAAGCAGTTACGCAGGTTCAGGAGCAAACAATTGCAGCTGCGCCGAAAATATTTGCTGTTTTTCTTGTGATTATAATCGGAGGTCTTGGATTTATTAAACTTCTTACAAACCTCTTTACTGACGGTATGGCGCTTGCGTTTAACGGAGTGTCTAAAGCTGACACTTTTGTTCTGCCTGCAGATTATTACAAATACACAAAACCATTTGATGGCGAAATGAAAGATTCGTTTAGAAATCAGCCGACATTAAACGATGTTATGAAAAACCCGGGTAAAGTGCCTTATATCGATAAAAACCAAAAGATTAAGTATGACCCGGCTCCTAGAGCTCCGATGCCGAAAGCTAATTTTGTAGAAACCAATAAGATTTTAGGCCGATGAGAAAATTACTGTTAATACTTTGCATATTAATTCTTCCGGCGCAGGCTTTTGAAGACTGTGTGATTTCTGCTGACGGCAAGCTTTCTGATATAAAGATTGAACAAAATGATATTATCGATGTTTTTCCGCTTTACACTATAATGAATGAGAAAAATACTTTGATAGTTCATCCTTTAAAAGAAGGTAAAACAAGATTTTGTGTTTTGAAAAACGGCAAAGAAATAGTAATGTTTAATGTCGAAGTAACAGATAAAGAGACAAAAGTTGAGAATTCAGGCGGATTTGATGTGTTCTCAATAGATGCTCCGCCGGCAGAAGAAGATGATTTTGAGCTGGATTTACCTCCAGAGAGCGAGGCAAAATGGATCAATTAATCTCACAGATGGCGTTATTATTCCCTGAGTTTGATAAATGGTTTTCAGCAGGATTTATTGTATTTGCAAGGCTTTTAGGGTTTGTCAGGTTTGCTCCGATTTTTAACAGAAAAGAAATCGCAGGACTTGTAAAATTGGCGTTTGTGTTTCTTTTAACCATTATGCTTACTCCGATTTTGAAACCCGGAGTTCCGCCTGCAGGAATATCTCCTCTGCTTTTAATACTTCTGAATTTCGCAGTCGGAGCTATAATCGGATATATTGCACAGCTTCTTATTCTTGCAGTCGAAGCCGGCGGAGATATGATTAATACGCAAATGGGGCTTTCTTCTGCAATGGTTATGGACCCGACAACAAACAGCCAGACTTCAATTTTAAGCCGTGTTATTACGCTTCTCGGGATTTTGATTTTTATCGAACTGGGCGGGTTTTACTGGCTTTTGAATGCGCTCATTCGAAGTTTTGAAATCTTCCCGATTTACGCAGTTACAATCCCGCTTGAAAAAATTATTAACATGGATTATTTAATAACAACTACTTCAAACGTTTTGTATGTCGGGCTTCAAATAGCTTCTCCTGTACTGCTGGCAACACTCGGGCAGGATATTATTCTGGGTGTAATTTCAAAAACAGCGCCGCAAGTAAACGTGTTCCAGTTAAGCTTCCTGTTTAAGCCTGTATTTGGTGCAGCAATTATGATTTGGATTTTGCCGATGTTAATCGGAGTAATTTCTGATTTCTTCTTATCGTTTTCTAAGATTTATTGAGTATTTTTTTATTATAATCTTTCATTTCGTTAAGTGAGTAAAATATAGCGTTTAAATACATAAAAATTTTTATGATATTAGTATGATAATATTCTAAATTTTTGCGCTTTTGTTTACTTAATTTAGCATAAAATGAAAAATTATTTAACATTTGAGAAAGAGAACTATGTATATAATAAACAAATCCGTTTATATTTAATAACTTTCTTTCTAAGATTTCTAACACAAATATAAAAATATCATTTAAATTTCGTCGCATGAAATATTGTGCATAATATTTCATGTTATTACTAATGAGTTGTTTGGCTTCTTCAATAATTTGCTGATTCATACTATACCTTCTTAATACAATTTAAAGTTCTGTAACTCATGCGTGTCTAGCGACACGTTATTATGTCACTATTTTAAAGCATTGCCTCATATTTGTCAACATTGCTACAATAATGAGACAAACGCAAAAGGAGAGCAACGTGTCCGCAAGAGAAACTGTTAAAATAATGTTATTGAAAAGGTGCATGACAATTACAAAATTAGCTGAAAAAATGTCTGAATTTACAGGTGAAAAGTATACGCGTCAGAGTCTTTCAAATAAACTTTCAAGAAATTCATTGAAATATGATGAAGTAGAAATGATTGCTAAAATACTGAATTTCAAGATTGTTATTGAAGATGAAAAGGCTTAAAGCTCAAAATATTCCGCTTTATCCAGAATTCTTTCATCTCTGTAGTAGCTGTTATACAGTTTTGCGCGTTTTACAATGTCAAACCACTTATTATAATCATTCATAAACTCATCTTTATTTTTATTCATATAATGAATAGTAACATTGCTTTCGTAACCCACTGTAGCGCGGAAGAACTCGCATTGTCCTTTCACGTTTTTATAATCTTGTGTGCATCGTCCTATTATGGCATCATTCGGGCTCATTTTAAGCGTTTTAAAACCGGCAGTCGGGTTTACTTTCATAAGCTTAGCCGAGCTGTTTGCAATCATAATACCGATTGGAAGTTTATTTTTATAAGAATGTACTACGACTGATTTTGTCCAATCATTAGTTCGCTGACCGTAAGGAACGTACTGCAGAAGAGTTTCTGCGGGAGTTTTTTTGTAATACGCTTTAACCCAGTTTTCGCGTTCAGGAAACTTGATAATAATTGTTTCATAAGCGAGTGCCGGAAGTGTACAAAAGGCTAATAACAAACTAAATAAAAGGACTTTTTTCATCAGCGACAATTCCTTCTATTCCTGTAATTTCTCTTAAAAGCTCCGGTGCAAAGATTTCGCTTTCGAAATGTCCGATGTCAAATACAACAGATTTAGCTTCAAGCGCAGTATGGAATTTTAAATCACCTGTAACAAAAGCATCGGTTTTTCCAATAAATTCAGAACCTGAGCCGGCGCAAAAACCGATTGTCTGAACGGTTTTTGCGCCGCAGTTGTTTACATACCTCAAACGAGGCGAGATTGTTAAAAGCTTTTCGCGAAGCTCTTCAACTGTAATGGGAGCTTCGAGTTCTACAATCCTTGCAAAACCTTCGTTTCGTGTTTTTTTGAACCCGAGTTTTTTGATTAAAATATCTGTTGTGCCGCCTTCTGCAAGGTCTAAGTTTGTATGCGCACAATAAATGTTTATATCTTTGTATTCTAAAGGAACATAAAACAAAGGATGGTGCGAAATTATCATATCACAGCCTTTTTCGCGCGCTTGACGTACAACGTCATCAGTGACAGTTAGAGCGAATAATATTTTGTTTATCTCTTCCGCCTGTGCAATCAAAGATTGCTCCGCTCCTTCGCTAACGCTTTGTCGCAACGGCGGTATCGTAGAGTTTTGCGCTCTGCTTGTATTGCTCACGCAGCACGACCCCGGCGCTCCACACCAACTGCGCATTATATTTACCACCCAGCCTGAACAATCCCACTTCTCCTGAGTTTCAAGCGGTGCAAACTCTTCTATCTTACGGACAATATCGTATTTATTCAAAAATTTCCTCCAGAATACGTTTTGCAATGTTTTCTTTTGTATCTTTTTCAATGTGTTTTATATTGAGCGATTTGTCAATGATGTAAACTTCGTTTTTATCAACATTAAATCCGATGTCTTTTCTGGAGATGTCATTTGCAATAAGAAAATCGCATCCTTTTTTCTGAATTTTAGCTTTTGCGTTTTCAAGCAGGTTTTCTGACTCTGCACAAAAACCTGCAATTATAGGAACTTTTCCCTCTCCTACGGGGAGGGTGCCTGAAAGGCAGGAGGGGGTTAATTTCATCGCGCAAATTTCTTTTAATATATCCGGATTTTCGACGAGTTTAAGCGTAAGACAATTCTCTTTCCTCGTTCCTTGTGGGTTGGCGAATGGGTCAGTGTCGAAATCGTCCTCCCCTCGCCCCTTGTGGGAGAGGGGTTGGGGGTGAGGGGTACCCTTCTTAATCTTTTGTTCTGAAATATTTTCAACCCTGTAATCTGAAACCGCTGCTGCCATTATTACACAATCCTGTGCTGAGAGATTTTCTTTAACCGCTTTTTCCATTTCTAAAGCAGAGTCTGCAACAATGTTTTTATACGGTTTTTCGACTTTGAAAGTTGAGATAAGAGTTACTTCTGCGCCCATTTTATACGCATTATCAGCAAGTGCAATTCCCATTTTACCGGAAGACGCGTTTGTAATATACCTTACTGGGTCTATTTTTTCACGAGTTCCGCCTGCTGTAATAAGAATTTTTTTACCTTTTAATTTGTGAATTCCTTCTCCTGCTGTGAGCGGATTTTCGGTAGGGCATGAGCCCGTAAGGTGGAGGTCGGACGTTACTCCGCTGACACTCCGAACAATCCAAGACGGGGTGTCCGAAGGACAGGAGGAGGTTAATATTTCAATAGTTTTATCAAAAATTTCATCAGGCTCTTTCATCCTGCCGACTCCGTTTGTTCCGCAGGCAAGAAAACCGCTTTCCGGTTCTAAAACATTATAACCATGTGATTTCAGCTTAGATAAATTATCTTGAACAAAAGGATTGTTCCACATATTTTCGTTCATTGCCGGAACGACTAAAATTGGTTTTGAAAACGCACACGCAGTAGATAACAGAAGATTATCGCAAATTCCGTTTGCAATTTTTCCAATCGTATTGGCGCTTGCAGGTGCTATAACAAAGATATCAGCTTCAGTAAGCGCAATATGTTCAGGTTTAAATTCATCAATTTCAAAATTGTCGACATAAACCTCGTTACATGAAAGCGTTTGAAGAGTAAGCTTTGTAACGAAATTCAAAGCATTAGGAGTTACAACAACACGAACGCTTGCTCCTGCTTGTTTATAAAGCCTGATTAGAGGACAGATTTTGTACGCTGCAATTCCGCCTGTTATCCCTATTAAAATGTTTTTGTTTTTTAACATAAGCTTATTATACCATGAGCTTATAAAAAATTTTTAATTTTTCCACAAGCTCATTGATACGGTTTCAAAGCCTTCCATGGTATACTTAAACTATGCTGACTTCTGACGAAAAATATATGAAAATGTGTTTTAAACTCGCAAAACGAGGTGCCGGGCGGGTTGCACCTAATCCGATGGTCGGATGTGCGGTTCTGGATAAAAACGGAAAAGTAGTTTCAAAAGGTTACCACAAAAAATACGGTGAAAACCACGCAGAACGTGATGCTTTGCTGAAATTAAAAAATAACGAAGCAGAAGGCGGAACTCTCTATGTAAATTTAGAGCCTTGCTCGCACTATGGTAAGACTCCGCCGTGTGTTGACCTTATTATAGAAAGAAAATTAGCACGTGTAGTAATCGGGATGAAAGACGTTAACCCTAAGGTTGACGGGATTGCTAAACTTGAAGCAGCAGGAATAAAAGTTGATTATGTTTTAGAAGAAGAAGCAAAGTTTTTAAATAGGCAGTTTATTAAGAATATGACTAAAAAGCTGCCTTATGTTGTCTTGAAAACTGCAGCTACAATGGATGGTAAAATTGCTTCCAAAACAGGCTCTTCAAAATGGATTACTTCAGCTGATTCAAGAAATCTTGTATATAATATGAGAAAACAGTTTGATTGTATTATGACCAGCTCAAATACTGTTATTGCAGATAATCCGGAGATGAAACATAAGTTTAAATGTATTTTAGACAAAGATTTGAGAACAGATAAAAATGCAAAAATTTATCAGCAGGGAGGTTTTTATATAGCATCACGCGAAAATACCCCTTTAAAAAACGACCAGTTGGATATTGAAGCTGTTTTGAAAGAACTTTATTCAAAAGGGATTTATTCAGTTTTTATAGAATGCGGAGGCACATTAGCAGGCTCAATGTTAAAAAATGGGCTGATTGATGAAGTGTATCAATTTATCGCACCTAAAATTTTAAATGATAATGAAGGCTTTAGCTGTTTTAACGGGGATAAAATTACAGAAATTTCGCAGGCAAAAAACTTCAAAATATATGAAGTAAAGCAAGTTGGAGCTGATATTTTAATAAAATCTATACCATTTTAAAATCTTGTGCAAATTCAGGTCTTTGATTTGCGTAATTTGCTTGGCCGTCAGTTTCGATTCTTCTTCTTTCAAGCTGAACTTGACCGTTTTTAACGATTTCTTGAAGCTGGCCGAGATTTTGTTCTAAGTTTGTAAGAACTTGCTCTGCGTAAATGTTTGCACCGTCTTTAATTCTTGAAACTTCGTCTAAAGCTTGAGCTCTAACACTTTCAGCTTCATCCATTGCTTTGCGTTTAATTTCTTCGCAATCAGTGATAACCTGTTCTTTAATTTTTTCTGCTTCTCTTTGAACAGCTCTTAATAAATCAGATTCGCTAAGAAGCCTGTTTGCTTCTGACTGAGCATCTGCAACGACTTTTTCAGCTCTTTGCTGAGCTTCATACTGAAGTTCGTCTTTACGTCTTAAAAGAGCTCTTGCTTCTTTTATTTCATCAGGAAGAGCTGCATATAATTTGTCAAGAATGTTTGTTACAGTGTCTTTTTTTACAACAGAAAAACCTAGAAGCGGAAAACCTTTATTATCAAGTGCTTCTTCTAATTCGTTCATTAAACCGTAAATAACATCTTGCTGTGAATTCATTTTTTACTCCGTTTTTTTATGATAGTTAACAAAATTGTACAACAAACGGAGGAGAAAAGTCAACGCATGGAGTTAGCTGTTGAAAAGGTCTTCTATATTTTTAATGTCTCGCTCTATTGTTACAATAATTGCACTAATAAGCTTGTTGACTTCGCCTGTGTTTACCATGCACAAATTTTTATCAAGAAAGAATTTTCTTGCAAGAAGTTTTGTAAGCAGCCCGTAGCTGAGAACTGAGCTGTATTTTTGAATATCGTTTTTAGTTTTCAGCATTTTTTTATATGATTCAGGTAATGATGCGATAATGCAGCAAGTTATATCGTCAATTTTTCTTTTTTTTATCAAATTGTAGCTGAAAAATTTGAATTCTGCGTCAAAATTTATAATTTTTTGTAATTTTTTTAAATAATCTTTTATTGCAATTATATCTGCCATACTAGCCTCTTCTTCTGCCTATTTTCATATTATAAGCGAAGTTGCTCAAAATAACAATATGTATGTTAAAATTAGAATATGAACGATATAATAATTTCACCTTCAATATTATCTGCAGATTTTGCAAATCTTGAAATGGAGCTGAAAGCTTTGAAACAAGCCGGAGCAAAATGGGTTCATATTGATGTAATGGATGGTCATTTTGTACCGAATATTACAATTGGCGTCCCTGTTGTAAACTCTTTGCGCAAAGTTACTGATTTGGTATTAGATACGCATTTGATGATTGATAATCCTGAAAAATACGTTGAAGCGTTTGCAAAAGCTGGCTCGGATATTATTACTTTTCATTTTGAAGCTGTGAGAAATATCAGCCATGCGGTTGAGGTTATTTCTCTTATAAAATCTTTTGGAGTTAAAGCAGGAGTTTCTATTAAGCCTAAAACAGCGCCTGAAGAAATTCTGCCTTTGCTTGATAAAGTTGATTTGCTCCTTGTAATGACAGTAGAACCGGGTTTTGGCGGGCAGGAGTTTATGCACGACTGCGCGATGAAAATTCCTGTTATTAAAGATAATGCGCCGGAAGGTTTGATTATTCAAGTCGATGGCGGAGTTAATAACCTGACTTCAAAAATATGTACTTCTTTAGGTGCAAACTCACTTGTTGCAGGAAGTTATATTTTTAAAAACGATTACAAAAAAGCGATTGAGAGTTTGTATTAAATTTACCCCCTTTTTGCTTATTCCATTTTTTGAAAAAAAGCTTTACAATAATTTTATGGAAAATGTCTTAAAGATAAAAAATTTAAACCTCTTTTTTGGAGAAAATCAGGCATTATATGATGTAAATCTCGAGCTGCAAAAAGGTGTTATGCACGCGCTTGTAGGCGAGTCAGGATGCGGTAAAACAATGACAGCAATGTCGGTAATACGTTTGCTGCCTAAATCAGCAGAGATTAAATCCGGAGAAATTCTGTTCGGTGGTGAGAATTTACTTGAGTACAAAGAACGCCGGATGAGGGATTTGAGAGGAAATAAAATTGCGCTGATTCCTCAAGACCCTATGACTTCTCTTAACCCTTTGTATACAATCGGAAATCAGCTTACGGAGTCAATAAGAGTACATTCAAAAGTTTCTGAACGACAGGCTCTCAGAAAAGCGCGTGAAGTTATGGATTTAGTCTGTATTCCTGATATAGACAGCAAATTGAACTTTTATCCGCATGAATTTTCTGGAGGAATGAAACAAAGGATTATAATTGCAATGGCTCTTGCCTGCAATGCTGAACTGATTATTGCAGACGAGCCGACGACTGCTCTTGATGTAACAATCCAAAAACAGATTATGGATTTACTTGATGAAATTAAAAAAGAGTTTGGAGTGACTATTCTTTTGATATCCCATGATTTGGCGCTTGTTAGTAATTATGCTGATGCTGTTTCAGTAATGTACTCAGGGCATGTTGTTGAAGAAGCGCCTGCTAAAGATTTCTTTAAAAATCCGATACATCCTTATTCAATCGCGCTTCTAAACTCGCTTCCGACAAGAAATCCTGCCTTGAAGCTTAAAACAATTGAAGGCGCTCCTCCTTCTATTCAAGAGCATGTTTTCGGGTGTAAATTCCACCCGCGCTGTGATTATGCAAAAGACGGAGTCTGTGAAATGAAAACTCCTGAGCTTACAGAACGTAAACCTTATCATTACTGTGCATGCTGGGTAAGATAATTTATTTTTCGATAAAAAGTGTTATAATATAAGTATGCGAAAACTCTGTTGTCTTATTTTATCTTTGTCAGTTTTATCGTTTTGCGTTTCAGCTTGTACTGCAAAACCGCCTGCTTCTATGATAAAATCTAAACGCAGGTTTGCAGAGTATGTTGAACCTAAAAAACATCCGGGAGTAGTTGATTTATCAGATGGACCAAAACTGCGGTATGATGCAAATTTTGGACCAAAATCACCCGAGTTTGACATTAAGATAAAAAATCCTTATTAATAAGTTATGGAAGAAGTTCAAAACAGAAGATTGGTCGGAAGGCTTGTATATGCTGTGCTCACCGAAAGAGCGACAGCAAGAGAAGCAATATTGCGCTTTCCGGATTCAAAAGATAAGAGTATCGAATGTGCTTACCATGCTCTCGTTCATTTTGAAGCAGATGAAGATTTAAGATACAAAGATTTTGAATATCGTGAAGAACAAAACGATTATCTTGAGTTTATTGCTCAGACTTTGAGCGAAGGAAAAAGCCTGCCTCGAAATATTATTGCGGATTATGAACCTTATTATAAAGGGCTTTCAAAAAAGTGGGAAGAAGGTACAAAAGGTTTCTGGAAAGAGTTTTTGAGATTTATTAATATGCAGTGATGATATAAAGCTGCTAGTTTTATGCCAAAACAAAAAATCCTCTACCCTATTGCATTAAAATTTTTTTGTGCGAGAATTAATTATGGACGTAAAGTGTAATTTTAACCCTTATTGTTATAATTATTCCCGAGTTCAATCGGGAACTTCATTTAGCGGAGTTCCGCGCGCTCATCAGAGGGTTATAGAAAAAAGTACAGATAAGTTTGTTAGAAGACCGGAAGGCGCAAAGTGCGCAGCCGGTCTTCTGAGTTTTAAGCCAAAGTTTTTTGAGAAGGTCAAAAGTTATGCAAAAAACTACATTAAGAATATAAAACATACTTATGACCACAAAATTATTTTCGCTCTTGTGGAAAAAGAGCTATTTGGTAAAAATAGTATTGATTCAATTACTCACGATGCAGATAAAATGATTTTGTATCTTCTTGGATTTCCAAAATCGTTTGTTTCTGAATATCACAGAAAACATTCAGCCCACCATCCTCAGAGCGGTAAAAAAATGAATTTAAGGAGCATGCTTTGTGATAATATTGCTTCTTCTCCGGAGTTTAAACCTGAAAAGAAACGCTCATTGAGGGAGCACTATGCTGCAAGTGAAGACCTGCAGCGTGTTAACGGATTGCAGAATGTATTTGAAAGATACAATTACGGTGAGAATTTAAACTTTGCAAAAATTAAATTAGAAAAAAATACTAAATATACAGGAGCAGCCGGGTTTTTAATTGGTGCTGCAAAGTTATGTTTATTTGGCTTGATTTAGCTGAGCCCAGATAGTTGGGTTAGCTGAATCGCAGTCAAGAATGTCAATTATCCGATAATAAGGTGCTCCGGCAGTTGTTATGTGAACAATTCCATTGTATGTTTTTTCGCTGTTAACTCCGAAATGTCCTGAAATGATTGCTTTTACGTTTTTATGTTTTGATAAAACTGCAAGGTAATTTTCCGGCTTGAAAGTGTAATGGCTTTCTTTGTTTGAAGGCGGAATGATAGGAAAATGCTGTAATATGATAACGTTGTGTTCTGGATATTTTGAGAGTTCTGTATCAAGAAATTCAAGTACATCGTCTTTATAATATCCGTTTGGGCTCGGGATTACGTCTTTTGAGCCGTCTGCAGCTATGAAAATGACTTTTTCTTTTTCAAATGTATAATTCGGTTTTTCAGGTTTGTAGCTGCGTACGTTTTTCTTGATAATATCTATGTATTCAGCTTTACTCATGTGCTTAAGCTTATTTACCTCTTTGTCTCCAATAATGATATAGAATGGAGTTTTAAGTTTTTTTGCTTCTTTAAGGAAGCTTTCAAGTTCCGCCGGCGACGGTTTGTTGATATTATCACCTGTAAATACTGTAAATTCGACATTCTTCTGTTTGTTTATGTCTTTGATGATTGCTTGTAAAGGGGCGCTGTTTTCTTGTGAATATCTTACATCGCTGATTTGTGCAAAGCGTAAATCTTTCGCTTGAACAGCTGAAATAAAAAATAATAATGTCAAAAATAAGCTCAAAATTCTTTTCATGACTACATTTTATCACAAATATATGTTATAATATACATGCAATGTATAAATCAGGACAGTCTTATGTCTTTTGATTTTAATAATATCAACTCAATCAACAAAGCGCAGGCTGCTTATAAAGATGGAAGCGGTATGGGCGGAGGCGGTATGTATATGCGTCAAGGCAGGAAGCGCAAAGAAGATGAGGAAGAAGATATCTTTGAACGCAGAGATGAAAAAGATTCAAGCGAAATTGAATTCTCTGAAGTTAATGATGAAGATATTCCTCAAGATACTTTGGTAAATAAGTTTGTGAACTGGTTTCGTATTAAGAAAGGTTAAGCTCCTTTTGAAGCGGGTTTTGACCTATTGGTGTAACGAATTGTAACGAAACGCTTAAAAACCCTAAAGTTTTTCAAAAAAATGCCGATAACATATCTGTAAGCAAAAAGAAATTGAACTTTAAAAAAAGCATAGAAGGGTCAAATGTAATGGTAAGATGCCAATCGGGTAATTTACGATAGGTTGGTCTCCCCCATTAAGACGTAAAGTTGGTAGCTGCAAAACCAACCCAATACATTTACCCCTGTTGATTAGAGGTATGTGATATGGACGAACATGAAACATTAATTGAATACTCAGAGATGACATCTTTTGATTTCAACTCAAAAGAGTTTCAGGAAGTACGAAGGGACTATATTGAGTGCAGAGATACTGTATCAGATCTAATGCAGTTTTTTAGGAATGTTGTAAATTCTGCAAAAATTGCAAAGGAGTATTAGTCATGACCAGAAAGGAATATTTAAATAAATGTTTTTCGCCGGGCTGGGTTGAAGTTGAGCCTGCGAAATTATCAGAAGAAGGGCACATTAGCAAGGAGGAACGCCTAGAGAGTAAACGACGCAAGGATTTAAACACTTTATTAAAAGAGCTTGAAGATATCAAGCAAAGTATTGAAAAAGCTGCAGAAAAGCAGCACCGTCTGGCAAATTTGATGAGTTTTTATTCCGGAGAATTAACTTAGTCAGCCTGCGGAAAATTTTGAGAATACGAGAGAGGCAGTAGTTATGAGATGCTGGCTCTCTTGTGTTATTTAGAAATAATTTAGATATGGATATAATTAATTTTTTAAAAACAATAAAAGTCGGTATGGCAGTACCTGATGATTTTGCATTTCTTAAAAAATATGATTTGAATGAAAACTCTATTTTTGAGATTGATGAAATAGAGGTAATTCAGGATGTTTTTATTAGAAATGGAACTCTGTCAAGTGCGGAGGATATTATTGCAAAGCTTGAGAAAGACGAAAATTACAAGAAGTTTTCTCCTGAAAGAAAAGAGTGTGTGAATATTCTTGTTCAGAACACGTGGAAATTTGATGCTGATGAGATAAATGATTATGATTTAGATTTTTTCACAAGTTATTTTTCTGACGAAATATTTACGGAAGCTGAGATTAAAGAATTTTCTATTTCGTTAAAAGAATTGAATAGAATTCCTTCTTTTTCTTTTATGAATCTTACTTTTGATAGGTTGAAAAAATTAAAAAGTGTGGATACAGAAAGAATAAATTATCTTATCAATAACAATCTTTGTAATTCTTTTACGAATGGAGAAGATAGCATAGCTGATATTTTGGCTTTTGAAGATGAAGATTTTGATAAATCTAAAAAGTTTTTAGAGCTTAATGCGCTTAAGACGAAGCCCAATTCAATTGATTTAAAAGAGTTGATAAAATCTCCTGAAAGGTATGATATTTTATGTGAATTGACTGCAATTTACGGTATTAAACATGTATCGCCTTCGGTTATGAATATTGTGAAAAAATCGCGGGATGAGTTTGAAAAAATCAAAATGATTACAAACGAAGAAGTCAGGATGCAGGATGGAAGCAGCTGTTATATTCATCTTTATGATGCTCAGCCTCTTGCAGAGTTAACAGAAGAAGAACGTTTGAGAGCTTATGAGCTGCTTCATATAGAAGGGCGCAGTGCTGACGGGCAAATTGATATACCTGAAGTGTGTCTGCTTGCAAAAAGTACTCATAATGATTTTCAAGAATTTATTAAAGAGAATCCGAATTTTCAAATAGTTTTTAAAAACGAGGCTTGTAAGACATTTACGCTTGTAAAAGATGAGAATGATAAATCTATTGAATATGTTTTTGACTTCAAAGACGGTTTGATTGAAACAATAGTGCGAAATAACAATAAACTTATTATAGAAAATACAAGAAACCGGATACATCATGAAATTAGTTATTCTGAGAATGAAAAAGTAGAATGGGAAACTTTGACTTATTATGACGAAGCTGGTAATGCTGTAAAAACTGTAAATATTTCTCAAGGCAGCATGGCTTCTGTTCCTAATCAGTCGGCAGCTTATGCTGACGGCAGGATTGTTCCAACGCAATTTGCTTCTGAAGTTGACGGTGTAAGAACTATTATTAAAGATTTTGTATCTCCTGATGGAACAAAAACGGAGTATTATTTTGAAGAAACTCCGGATAATGTTCATATTATCAAATACAAAATAACTGATAAAAATGGGAATGTGCTTATGAACAGGCTGAATACTTTTCATCAAGTTTCTGAAAACAGTTTTATTTCATCTGTTGATGGACACAGCTATCGTATTGAGTTTGAGAAAGATAAAATCCGTGTTAAAGATAATGACAAAGAGACTGTGATTAATCTTGACAATTTAGTTGAAGAAGAAGGCAGGGAAAAAATTGTTGAAATTCTTAAGAGTGTTCCTGGAAATCAGCTTATATTAATGGAAAAGCTTCCGCTTGCGAGACTTAAATATGACGAAGATGGTGAATGGGTTGATAATGGTGTATGGAAGCCTGAAACAGAAACTTTAATTATAGGAAAACAAAATAATTTTTCTACAACAGAAACTAATTTGCTTCATGCTATTTTTATGCACGAGATGGGACATTTCATTGATACTGATGAGGAAGATGAACTTAAAATGGTAATTTCTAATAGAGAGGATATTTTAGAAATCTTCAATCAAGAAGTTGAAAATATGAGGCATGATACGACAAGTGCTGTTCAAAAGGAAATTAATTATTTCTTAAACGACACAACATCTATCCCGGGAGCAGAGCGTGTTGCTGAATCAAATATGCTTTTGTACGCAAAAGAACCTGCAAGAGGAATGCGTGTAATCTATTTTCAGCAGTATTTTCCTAAAACAATTGCAGCGATTTGCGAAGCAATATCTCAAAGAGAACTTGAGTTAATGGCTGACTAGTGCAAAATGTTTTCTCAAAAACGAAGGCCTGTGGTATTTGCAGAGCCCGTATTTATCTATTGCATTAAGGTGTTCTTTGGTTAAATAACCTGCGTTTTTTGCCCAATTGTACATCGGAAACTCTTCGTGAAGCTGCAGCATATACCGGTCGCGGCTTACTTTCGCTAAGATACTTGCAGCAGCAATTGATGCTGATTTTGAGTCGCCTTTGATTACAAACTGCTGGGCGTATTCAAAGTTCTTTATCAATTTGTTTCCGTCAACAAGAACAAGCGTTTCAGGGGTTTGAATAATACCAGAACAAGCAATGTTCATTGCTTTAAGAGATGAATTTAAAATATTGATTTTTTCAATTTCTTCAACTTCAACGCAGACAATTTGGTTTCTGGTATTGTTTTTAATAGTGTCGAAAATTGATTCACGTTTCTTTGCAGTAAGTTTTTTTGAGTCGTTAAGTATTTCTAAATCTTTGATTAAACCTTGAGTGACTTCTTCAAAACAAACTGCAGCTGCATAAACTCCGCCGGCTGCAGGACCGCGTCCGGCTTCATCTGTACCGATGATTGTACAGTTGAAAGATTTGTCAAATTCAAAAAGTGTTTCTGATTTCATACAGATATTATAGTATAAAAATCTTTAGAAGGCGGCTCCGCTTGCAAGCGGAGCCGCCCTTATAGTAAAATGTTTTTATGAAAAATGTAATGATTTGCGGTCTTGGTGCTGTAGGACTTACTTATGCAGGGAAACTGCGCGGCAAATGTAATTTACGCATTCTTACAGATGAAGCGAGATTAAAACGCTGCACTGAAAATAAACCTGTTTTAAATGGTGTTGAACAAGATTTTGAATATATTCTGCCGGATAATAAGTTTGATGCAGATTTGATTATTATTTCCACAAAAGCGTCCGGCTTAGAATCTGCGATTACCAATATTAAGAATTTTATAACTCCTGAAACAAGAATAATTTCGCTTTTGAATGGTATATCATCAGAAGAAGAGATAAAAAAAGTTTATCCAAAGACTAAAGTTTTGAAATCATACTTTATAGGGCACAGCGCTGTAAGAATCGGTAATTCTGTCACTCAAGACGGAGTCGGCACAATTGTTGCAGAAAAAGATGAGAAGCTTATTAAAATCTTTGAAGAATGTAAAATAGATTATTTAATTCCTGAAGATATTGATTATTCTCTCTGGCTTAAGTTTACGATGAATATTTTCTCTAACCAGACGTCTGCAATTTTGAACATGACTTTCGGAGAGCTTAAGCGGAATGATAGATTTATTGAGTTTGCGAAAAAGCTGATAAAAGAAGTCCGGCTGATAGCAGAAAAAAAAGGTGTTAAAAATTTAGAAAATCTCGAAAAAGATGCTTTGCAGGCGCTTTCCGGCATGTGTGATGAAGGTAAAACTTCAATGCATCAGGATATTTTAGCCGGCAGAAAAACAGAAGTTGATATTTTTGCAGGCGAGATAATCAGGCTTGGCAAAGAATTGGGAGTTGAAACTCCTTATAATCAGGTTCTGTATGATTTAATAGGAGTGCTTGAAAACAGATGAATACAGCATTCATACCCGTAAGAGGCGGAAGCAAATCAATTCCTCTTAAAAATATAAAGATTTTAAACGGCAGACCGCTTGTATGGTGGACGGCAAAAGCCGCAAATGATGCCGGATGTATTGACAAAGTCGTGATTGCAACAGATAGTGCAGAGATTAAAGATGTTGTATTATCATTTAATCTGTCTAAAGTTGAAGTTTATGACAGAGATCCTAAAAATGCTTCTGATACAGCTTCAACCGAGAGTGTAATGCTTGAGTATATTCAAAAATCCGAGATGAATCCTGAGGATTTGGTTTTCTTGATACAGGCAACTTCTCCGATGTTAAAATCTGAACATATTGATGGAATGTATGAAGCGTTTTTAAAAAGCGGAGCAGAATCGATGTTTACTGGAGTTTTAGAAAAGCAGTTCCACTGGTTCAGGGGTAAATGTAAACAAAGCGCAGATTCACTTTCTTTATCCGGTGAAGTTGGAGGAAAATATTTTCCAGTAAAACCAGTTAATTACGATTACTGTAGCCGCCCTCGCAGGCAGGATTTTGAAGGTTTAATTGCAGAAAACGGAGCTTGCTATATTAATTCTGCCGGTAATATTCTGCGTGATAAATGCAGGCTGTCAGAAAAAATTGCGGCGTATGAATTACCTTCATACACCGCTTATGAAATCGACGAAGAAGCCGACTGGATTATTGTTGAGTCTCTGATGGAGAAACTGAAGGCTTTTTCTTAAATAAATTTTTCAGTTCTTCTGCACTGTTTTTAAACTGCTCGCGTGTGTTGTTCCAATCTTCTTTTGAAGTTGTAACAGCATCTTTTACAGTATTAATCGTATTTTTGTAATCAGTACCTACTGAAGTTTTGATGTCTTTTATTGTTTCGTTTAAAGATTTTGTTTCAATCTCACTCATGTCAACTTTTGTAAGCCATTTGAAAGACTTAACGGAGCTTGTGCTTTCCAATCCGCCGTTGAATGCGACTTTGAAATCTTTATGAGCAGTGCTGCTGCCTGTTAAAGCGGGAATTGCTGCAATATTTTCATTTTTTGGATCAGAAGTTAATGCGTTAACAATATTTGCGGTTGTGTTTCCGAATTTCGGAATGAAAGAAAATAACTTTTCTGCACTCAAATCTCCAAGAGGTCCGAGCTTTGCTACTATATTAGCATCTAATCGTCCTAAAATATTGATGTTTGCACTTCCGTTTAGTAAGTTGTATCTTCCTGTTATATAATAAGCAAGGCTATTTCCGCTGCTTTTTATCGGTTTTATCTCAGCCCAGCCGTTTGCAAAGTTTAAGTTTCCGTCAAGATACTCGAATTTCGCTGTATCAGCAAGTCCTACGCTGTTTAAAATTGTATTTGTTGTTGTTTTTAAAATAGAGTTTGTCATAATGTTGTTTGCTTGAAGCATTTTATCAAATCTTCCGATTGCTCCAAATGAACCGTTTTTGATATTAAAAGTTAAATTACCTTTTAACGATTGCATCATTTCGTTATAATCAACAACTTTTAACGAAAGTTTTGTATTGAAACCGAGCGTCCCGGAAATGGCATTTTTAATCCCGACAGCACCGTGAACTGCTTTCTCTGCGTTTAAACCAACTCCGGCAAAATCAACGGTCGTTTTAGCGTTGGCAAGGTTATAAATAATATTACCGTTGATTTTGCCTTCAAATGCGTCACCTTTAAGATTATTTAAATAGAAATTCTCGCCTTTTAAAATAAAATCAGAAGTCAAATTTTCAGCTTCTAAACCTCCTGAAGTGAACTTTTTAACACTTCCGGTTCCTTTCGCAATAGGGCCGTCAAGCTTTATATCAAGATTTTCCATTGTTACAGGGATTTCCGGAATGTTAAGTGAAGATATGTTTACTCCGCCTTGTAAAGCAGGATTAAGCATATTCCCAACTATTTTTACATTTGCTCCGAATGTCATTTTTGATTTATCAAACATCGGAATAATTATTGTTGAAGCTTCTGTCGTTGCGTAATTCAAGTTCAATGTCTGCTTCAAGACATTCATGTCACCTGTTAAAGCAGATTTTATGTCACCTGAAGTTGAAAAATCCAGCCCGATTTTTTCTGTTAAATAGTTTTTGATTTTGCCTGAAATGTTAACATTAATTTTTTCAATTGTTACAGGAGTTTGAGAAATTAAAATTTCATTCTCTCCAATCGCAGCATTAATTGAAGGTGCCATAATTTTTACAGCAGGATTGTTTATACGAATACCTGTACTTTTTGCACTGCCGCCGAAAGAAGTTCCTTCTGCTGTAATATTCACTGCTGTTTGAGGAGCGATTATCGTTGTATTGGAAGGAATATTCTTGATGTTAATGTCTTCTATATCAAGTTTTAAAACCGGTTTGATTTTATCCAATTTACCTTGAATATCAGCGTTCATTGAAACTGTGCCGGAGTTTACTTGATTTTCTTTCATCAAAGCTGCCTGACCTGCAGCAACAAGCAAACCTTTAAGACTTAAATTGTCTGCAATCAAATGTAAATCACTTACAGCATCGCTTGAAACTGTTCCATAAAGCTTCAAAGGCTGGTTGAGGATAGAAAATCCTATGTTTTGAATATTAATATTGTTGTTATCAAGCATTACATCAGCATTAATACTATCAATCCCGATTTTGTAAAGCCCGTAATAAACATCTGCAGACGGAACTTTTAAATAACCTGATGATTTGACAGTTTTCATGTTCGATTTAATGTTAAAATTAGCATCAAGTTTGCCATTTGCACTGAGCGTCTGTAAATCTTTTACCCCGAAAATCATTGCAGCTTCTTTAACTATTCTTAAAATATTTGCTATTTCAACTTTTGATTTCAAGTTCAAATCAATATTCGGACTGCTTCCGCCTTTTAAAAGCCCGTTAATTTTTGTAACTTCATTTTTTGCAGTGTAAATATCAGAGTCGATTTTTAAACTGTGGTCTTTAAACTTTAACTTTGCATTACTTGGTGGTAAATTTATAATGGATAAATTTGTTAAAATAACATTACCTGTAACGATTTCTTTTGAAATTGTTAAGTCAGCTTCTGCATTACCTGTAAGATTATTAGCATATATTCCCTGCAAAATTCCTATAATATCAAATTCTACAGGCTCAGTAACCGGTTTGTCTTCCTGTGGAGCCGGATTAAATACTAAATCATTTAAATCCATTTCCGGCATAATTTTATTTAAAACTTTTAAATTGTAGTTAAACTGCTCTCTGTCTTTTAAAACAGCTCTGCCGCTAGCTTTTAGTTTGATGCTTTTATTTAAAATAAAATCAGTAATTTCTGTTTTGTCGCCGATTAAAGTATATTTGTCGACTCCGTCAGTGATTGTAACATCGTATCCGCCAATTTTAATGTCAGGAAGATGATTAGATAATTTAAATCCTAAAGGCAGTTCTGTAATCGGCGCAGCTTCTTTATCCGGTTCATTTTCTGGAAGATATTTTTCTACTGCAAGCTTTCCGTCAGAATTAATTAAAATATTTGCTTTAGCATTCTTTAACTGCACTGCATCAATTTCAATTTTTCGTGCAAGTAAAGGCAGAAGCGACATTTTAACCTGAAAATCATCAGCCGAAAATATTTCAGCATTGTTTGGCTCTAAAAGTGCAAATCTTCCAACTTTTAAACCGGCAGTAAGCTTAGGTGTTGTAACAACTTTTACATTACTTAACTCAGATTCAAGCCCGCTTGCGTCATGAATAATATTTTTTATCTGCGGAGAATAACTGTTGATTATCGGGTTCAATACCAAAGGAGATGCAAGAAATATAATATATGCTCCTCCTAAAATACTTCCAATTACGATTCCGGTTTTTTTAAGTTTATTCATTTAAATCCTCCAATGTTAAGAATTGTAAAATTGTTTCAAATTTTCTTTCATTTCTTATTATATCTTAAAACTTTAAACATGGAATAACCAACCAGGTAATTAGCGGGTTTCAGCCATTTTTGAAGAGATTTTTGCTTTGTTTTGTAAACTTATGTAACGAACTGTATGTAAACACTAAAGATTTCCGAAAACACGCCGTAAACACTCACATACAAAGAAGTTTTAAAGGAGTCTGAAAAGTGAAAAAAGTTGTATTAGTTTTATTCGCATTTTTATTTTTAAGCGTAAATCAGGCATTTGCATATAGAATCAACAATTTTTCAACAGATGCAAAAATTCTGGCAGCTATGAAAGTTTTGGAACAAGCTGGAGAAACTGATGTTTTCAGAAACCTTCAAAGATATGGAATGAAAGTTAAGTTTGATGATTTAGCAATGGTTTCTAACGCAAAGAATGCTTATGCAGTAAGCACTTATAATTCTTATGGAACAAGAGTTATAATGATTAATTCTATTTACAGAAATGCTCCTGCTGAACAAATTGCTTGTTTAATTGCTCATGAAAGCTTTCACACTGGTTATTCTGCAGATTTAGAAGAAGAAACTCTTGCAACTTCAAAAGAAGCAGCTTGCTGGACAAGATTAAAATCAGCTGCAAAAACTTATCCTGACAGCAGATTAACAAGAAGATTGGATAAAATCAGCGGATTATATATGGCTTCTGATTCAAACAATAACTTAGTTCAGCAAAAAATTGCAAGTAATGGTTTTTATAGAAATCAATTAGGACTCAATTAATAGCTCTTCTGGCCTATTACCATTTGGTCATAACTTATTGAAAATAATAGCTTAGAATGTTGAGTATGAAATCTTACAAAGAGGGTATTCAGGATAAAAAGGCATTATTATTAAAGACAATAGGTCAGGTAATAAAAGAGCAGAGACAAAATTCAGGAAAAGGAATTTTACTGTATGCCTATGAATATGATATTCCAAGCAGTTCATTAAATTTGATAGAGCGTGGGATGCGTGACCCTCAGCTGACAACTTTATGGAAGATTGCAAATTCTTATAATATGTCTTTTGGCGAGTTGATTGTAGAAGTAGAAAAACATTTGCCGGAAAAGTTTTCTTTGATAGAAGATAAATAAATCGGGATGACAAGATTCGAACTTGCGGCCCCCGCGACCCGAACACGGTGCGCTACCAAACTGCGCTACATCCCGATAAAGTATTTAATTTTTACAGGTAGCGCACCTACGGTGCTACCTCTCCTCGGACGTGACATTTAGTCACCTCCTCGTCGGCAGAGTCAAACTGCGCTACATCCCGATATATTCATTATAAAACGCGAAGCTTACAAATCAAGAGTTTATCTAAATTTTCTATAATCACTCATTTCATTGATTGCAAGCATATCTGCAATACGGGAAGCTTTTTTCTGTTCTTTTGTAATAATTGCATTGATTAATATTGAAGGAAGTGTGCTCAAAAGAATTATTCCGGTATATTTGCTCATATTCGAAACTGCTTCAAGCTTTGAAATTTTATCACTCATACTTTTATTGAGATATTTTGTTCCGAAAGCAGCTCCTAAGCTTACAAAAATTAATGAAATTGGAAGTGCAAGAGCTTGACCTAAAGCTTCTATGCTTTCAGAATATTTTTGCGATTTTTCATCTACTTTATTAAAGGTTTTAAACGTATTTCGTTGGAGAATTTCAGCTTGTTTTATTTGTTCTGGAGTTAAATCTATTGTTTCAACTGCTTTGTAAAATTTTTCTTCCTCTTTTGCTCTCCCCTTTTTGTACTGATTGTATTCCTTGTTGTTTTTCCATGCGTTCATATGAAAACTGAATAAACTTTCTTTTTTCTCTTGCTGAACGAAAAAATCTTTAATATCAGCGATGTTTTCATCTGAAACATAAACAAGCTTTGAGGGGTTATTTAAGAGTTCCTGCTTAACTTTAAACCTTCCTACTCTGGAAGCTTGTTTTTGGATTTGTGCTGATGCAATTGAAAATATTATAGGAATTGATATGCTTACGATTTGGGCAATTGCAGAAATTTTCGCAGTAGATTTGATGTTTGAAGATTTAAGAATTTTTTCTAAGGCGAGGTTAAATAAAGTGCTTAAAGCAAGTAAACCGGTAACTGCTGTTTGCGCAGCAAGCTCTGCGTTTTCTGCGTAATCTTGGGATGCGATGTCAATTTTTTCAACAAGTTTTGTTAAAAGCTGCTGGTCTTTTTTAGCTTGAAGAATCTCTTCCGGGGTCATTGTATCTTCAAGATGTTTTTCTGCTTCTGCAAGCTCAAGCTCAAATAATTTTTTCTGGGTTTTGTATTCTTTGCTGTCGATGGCCATTTCTTTTAAAGTTTTAAGTCCTTTGATTATTTCGAAATTGAGTTTTTTATCGCTTTCAAGCTTAATATTTTTTGCTTTTTCTTTTGCAATTTTTGTTTGTTCTTCTGTAAGAATTGCAAACCCTTTGGGATTATTTAAATCTTTTTTCATAGACTCAAATCTTCCCCGCCTTGAAGCTGAGACTTCAGCTTTGGCAGCCCATGCGTAAAGTGGAAAAGCTGCAATAACTCCTGCTAAAGCGCCGACTCCTAAAGGAAGAAATGCTGCTGCTTTTTTGTTATTATTAAATAATTTGTGAATAAGTTTTTTTACCGGCTTAGAAGTTCCAATAAGCGCTCCTAATGCAGCTCCTCCGAATATTGCGGCATCAAGCCCGTATCCTACAGCAGTTTCAGTTGCGACTTCCATGTCTTCTGCTCGTTTTTGTGAATATTCATCCATAATGTCAATTGCACGAAGCAGAACTTTCCCCCGCTGAATATCATCTTGATTGATTTTATCAGGATGTAAACGAAGGTATTCCTGCCGTTTTGCTTCTTGAGTGTCGCGTTGAAATTTCCAGTTTGAATAAAACGGCTCATATTTTTTATAAGCTTTGTAATCACCAAATGCCGACATAGTCAAAATAAAACATATAACAGATTTTTTTGCTAATGCTGAAATTAAATCTTTACATATCTTAATGCCTGCGCTGAAAAACTTTACATTTGTTTCTATTTAAAATAGTATGTTATTATAGTGGTATAGTATAGAAAAATTTAAAAAGAGGAATAACCGTGGACAACTTAGGACCAGATATTTTTGGAAGAAGAGATGTTGAAAATATTCAATCATCTGATAATATGGAGCAAATGCCGGCTCCTGGAATTAGTCCTGCGAAAATTAAAGTAATCGGCGTAGGCGGCGGCGGCGGAAACGCAGTTAACCGAATGATTAAGTCAGGTTTGACAGGTGTTGAGTTTTGGTTAATGAATACAGATTTACAAGTTTTGAACTATGCATCTTGCAAAAATAAAATTCAGCTTGGTTCAAAATTAACAAACGGTCTCGGTGCAGGCGGAGAACCTCAGGTAGGTGAAAAAGCAGCAGAAGAAGCTCAGCAGGAAATTACTGCAGCTATTGAAGGCGCTGATATGGTATTTGTTACTGCCGGCATGGGCGGCGGTACAGGTACAGGAGCAGCTCCTGTTGTTGCAAAAATCGCTAAAGATTTAGGTATTTTAACAATTGGTGTTGTTACTAAACCTTTCTCTTTTGAAGGAAAGAGAAGACAAAATCAAGCTCAGCAAGGCTTGGAAAAACTAAGAGAATCTGTTGATGCTCTTATTGTTATTCCTAACGACAAATTATTAGATGTTGTTGATAGAAGAGTATCTCTTCAAGAATCTTTCATCGTTGTTGATGAAGTTCTTTTAAGAGGTGTTCAGGGTATCTCTGACATCATTACTATACCTGGTTTGATTAACGTTGACTTTGCTGACGTTAAGAGTGTAATGGCTGCATCCGGTTCAGCTCTTATGGGTATCGGACGCGGTACAGGCGAAGGCAGAGCTGTTGAAGCTGCTAAAATTGCTATCAATTCACAACTTCTTGAAACTTCAATCAACGGAGCTTCAGGTGTTATTGTTAACATCACCGGCGGTCCTGATATGACGCTTCATGAAGTTACTGATGCAACAAATATTATCAATGATGCTGTTCTTGATGATGCCAGAGTTATTATCGGTGCTGTTGTTGATGATAATATCCAGGGTGAAATACAGATTACTGTAATAGCTACTGGATTTGAGCTTAAGTCTCAAATGAGAGTTGAAGAAAAAGTTGAAAACCGTTCAATCAGCGCAGCTGAATTCTTCTCAGGTGCTTTCAACAACCAGCAGCAGCCGAAAGCTCCTACAATGTCAAACTTCTCTGATATTCAAATTCCTGACTTCTTAAGAAAATAGAGGTAAATGAATAAGCTGGAAGGTGCAGCCTAAAAGCTGAGAAGAATGGTGTAAAAGATATTGACAAAAGAATTAGTAGGTTACAAATCAAGCTTGGAAGAATGGTGTAAAAGAAATATGTGTAGAGGTTAATATATAAAAGTCCGGTTGAAAAGCCGGACTTTTAGTTTAGTAGAAGGATTCCTATATTAAGATAGGACGCGAAAAGTATCCATAGGAAATATGGGATTAAAATTACACCTGAAAATTTTGATATCTTGTAAAATTCTAAAATATTTAAGAGCACAAGTATATCTAAAATTATTATAATTATTACAGAAAGTTTTAAGTCATTTAATATGAAAAATGCAGGCGTCCAAAGTAGATTAAAAATCATCTGCATCACAAAATATGTATATCCGACAGCTTTAGACTGACGGCTTCTTGTTACAGTAAATAAAAGCAGTGAAGTAAATATTGTTATATAAATAAATATCCATGCAGGCGCAAATACCCAGGCAGGAGGAGTTAAAGCCGGTTTAATAAGTGTAGAATACCAGTTCAAATTAATCATAGTAAGATTATTGACTAGTTTTTTTGAGATTTAATCCGAAACTTGAGCTATTTTTTTACGATAAAAGAAATCCACTGATCTTGAGTGATTGTGTCGATAATTTCTAAATTTTCACGCTTGACTGCTTCTAAAACTACAGGCTGTTTTTCTTGTAAAATACCGCTTAAAGACATTATCCCGTTGTCTTTCATAATGTTTTTTAAATCGCCCATAATCTCTGCCAGTACATTGTGAAGTATGTTTGCGCAGATAAAGTCGTATTTTTCGGTTAATTTATCGGCTGTGCAGAGCTCAAATTCGCATTTTACATTATTTATTTCAGCGTTTTGTCTGCACACATCAATAACTGTTTCGTCATTGTCACATCCGAAAGCAGAAGAAGCGCCGAGCTTCATCGCATAAATTGCAAGAATGCCGGAGCCTGTTCCGATGTCTGCAACTTTATCGCCTTTTTTAAGATATTTTTCTAAGCCGACCATGCAAAGCTGTGTTGTCTGGTGCGTTCCTGTTCCGAACGCGCAGCCGGGGTCGATATTTATAGTAATCTCGTTTTCTTTTGGAGCGTATTCAATCCAGCTTGGAACGATGGTTACTCTGTCTGTAACATGAGTTACCGTCCATTTTTCTTTCCATTTTTTTGACCAGTCCTGATTTTCTTTTTCGTCAAGAGTGATTTCCCAGCTGCCTAACTCTTCATCAGAAAATCCGCGTTCTTTTAAAAGTTCACGCTCTGTTTTTAATACTTCTATAGGGTTTGAGGTAAGTTCTGTTATGAAAACTCGTAAAGTACCTCGCGTAGTCGAAGTCATTTCTAAGTCTTTATAAGCTTCTTCTGCTAAAACGACACCTTCGCATTCAAAGTTTGAGAAACAAATCTCTGATACGATATCTTCGATTTCGGGATTGATTGTTATTCTAAGTTCAAAATAGTTATTCATAATTTCCTTCCGGCTTGTATTTTTGGTAAAATACGTTATAATAAAAATACAGGCAAGGGTAATGCAGATACCCTTATCTCCCGATTAACGGGTTTTGATTATGAGGACTAATGTTATGAGTAGCATTAGTTCTCTTGCAGTGATTTCAACTAACATTTTACCTCCTTTCTTTGTTGAAATTAGTTGAAATGTTTGTTAAAATCTTTAGCCTGTATTTTTTATTTCAAAGTTCTAATCTTGTATTTTTGATAAAATACGTTATAATAAAAATACAGGCAAGGGTGACACGAACACCCATACCTGCAGCCCTAATTAAAGGACTTTCAGCGCAAGAACTATTGCTAGAATTAGTAATAGTTCTTCTTCGTTGATTTTGACTATCATTTCAACCTCCTTTCTGTATAGTCAAAATGTAGCAAAAATCTTTAGCCTGTATTTTTTATTTCAAAGTTCTAGTTTAAATCAATTTTAGAAACATCGACCAGTTCTTTAAGCTCGATGTTTAAAGCTTTTGCAATGCGCTCGAGGGTGTCAATTCCAGCAGCACTTTTACCATTTTCAATTGCTCCTAACGCAGTTGCACTTATTTCCGCTTTATCTGCAAGTTCTTCCTGGTTAAGTCCTTGTATATTTCTTAATAATTTAATTTTCATTCCAATTTTGGTTTTTATATTATTAGGTTTACTTGTTTTCATATTAAGTATACTACAGTATTGACAAATTAAAGACAATAGAGTATGCTTGAGAAAATCCCAAGTAAACTTAAGGAGAAGTGCCATGCTGGAACAAGAAATTAGACAAAAAATATATCGCAAGCTTGAAGCAATGGAAGAAACTCTAGGATACGATATTCAATCATTATGTGAATATCGTTCAACTATCCGTTTAATTTTGATGCTTTATTATTACGATCATAGAAAAGATTTGAAAGATGAAAATCTATAATTATCCTAGCCTTCGATAAAGCGTCCCATTTGTCTGAACTTGTTGTATCTTTCTTCTCTTAGCTTTTCAGAAGATTTTTTTGACAATTCTTCTAAAGCATTAAGAATAGAAGATTTCATATTTGAAGCTGTAATGCTGTGGTCAGAATGTGCTCCGCCTAAAGGTTCAGAAATCTCTTCGTCAATAATTCCAAGTTCCAGTAAATCTTTTGAAGTAATTTTTAAAGCTTCTGCAGCGTCTGCAAATCTTGCAGCGTCGCGCCATAAGATTGAAGCACAGCCTTCAGGAGAAATTACTGTGTAATAAGCGTGTTCAAGCATCATTACTCTGTCTGCTACAGCTAAGCCTAAAGCTCCGCCGCTGCATCCTTCACCGGTAATTATTGAAACAATAGGAACATTAAGTTTTGACATTTCTCTAAGGTTGGTTGCAATAGCGACACCTTGTCCTGTTTCTTCTGCTTTAATTCCGGGATAAGCACCAGGGGTGTCAATCAAAGTTACAATTGGGAGATTGAACTTGTTTGCGTGTTTGAAAAGTCTCAATGCTTTTCTATAACCCTGAGGCTGAGGCATGCCAAAGTTGTATTCAAGGTTTTCTTTTGTAGTTTTACCTTTTTGTATTCCGATAATCATGACCGGTTTGCCGTCGATTTTAGCAATACCGCCGATTATAGCCCTATCATCCATTCCTTCTCTATCACCGTGAAGCTCATAGAAGTTTTCGCAAATAAGGTTGACATAGTCCAAAAATTTAGGGCGTTCAGGATGTCTTGCGATTTGTAATTTTTGTGAAGGTTTCAATTTTGAGTACAACTCCTTTTTATAATCTTGAGCTTGTTGTTCAAAAGTTTCTATCTGGCTATTTAAGTCCATACCTGAATCTTCGCTCATTTTTTTAAGCTCATCTATTTTTTTTTGTATTTCTACAATTGGTTTTTCAAAATCTAATACAACTGCCATCTTTATACTCCATGCATCTCTAAAATATCAGCCAGTGTTTTTCTTAAATTCTTTCTTTTAGAAACAATATCAACTTGTCCGAATTTAAGTAAATATTCAGCTGTTTGGAAATCATCAGGCAATTTTTGTCTGATAGTCTGTTCAATAACTCTTCTTCCTGCAAAGCCTATTCTTGCGCCTTGTTCAGCAATAATAATATCTCCTAAAGTTCCGAAGCTTGCTGTGATTCCGCCAAAAGTAGGTTCAGTCAGCAGGTTAATATAAAGTAGGCCGGCTTCATCAAGTTTTCCGACTGCGCAGGAAGTTTTTGCCATCTGCATAAGAGAAAGCGCGCTTTCCTGCATTCTTGCTCCGCCTGATGAAGTTATTGCAAGCATAGGAAGCTTCAGTTCAAGAGCTTTTTCCATAATTCTTGTAACTTTTTCTCCGACAACGCTGCCCATTGAGCCGCCCATGAAATCAAAATCCATAACAGCTGCAGCCACTTTGTGTCCTTCGATTTTGCCCAAACCTGTAATTACAGCTTCGTCCAGACCTGTTTTTTCATGTGCTTTTTTAATTCTATTTGCGTAAGATTCTGTATCGACAAAATTCAATGGATCGGTAGGACGTACGTTTTTGAATAATTCTTCAAATGACCCTTCGTCAAATAACTGTTTAATTCTTGCAGTTGCGTTTATTCTGAAATGGTAGTCGCAGTGCGGGCATACCATCAAATTTTCTTCTAATTCACTTTTTAAGATTTGAGAACCGCAATGGACGCATTGTGTCCACAGCTCGGGAGTTTCTACTTCAATCCCTTTCATATCACGTGCGCGTCTTTCGATTTGCGCTTCTTTTCTCTTATCAAACCATTCTTGTATTGTCATATTTTATACTCATCCAATCGTAAAAAAACGACGGTCCTTCTCCTATTACAATCCACTCAAATATTTTACACCAAACATACAGGAATGGGTATGTTGTAAACAATTTGTTACGCTTGGAGCGTGTAGAAAATTCGTTTTGCCTTATTTACAAAAGAAGGGCTCATTAAACGAGTCCTTCTTTTAAAGCTTTTACAGCTGCTTGTGTTCTGTCATCGACGACCAGTTTTTGTATAATGTTACAGACGTGCGCTTTTGCTGTGTGCTCGCTTATGGTAAGTGTTTTTGCTATCTGACTGTTTGACTGTCCGTCTACAACGAGTTTAAGAACTTCATATTCTCTCTGGGTCAGGTTTGAGTGGTTTTCTTTAAACGCGCTTCTTGAGAGCTGGCGGGATGGAATTACGCCGCAATTTTTATCACGTATAAACGGGACAACATGCGGGTCTATCCACATTGCTCCTTCTTTTACCATTTTAATCACACTCATTAAAAAATCTGTGCAGATGTCTTTGATTACATAAGCGCTTGCTCCTGCGCTGAGTGAAGAGTTGAGTTCATCTTCAGAAATATGGGATGTGAGCATTATTACTCTGATGTTGTTGTTAGTCTCAAGTATTTGTTTTGCAGCTTCTACGCCTGAGATATCCGGAAGTCCTATGTCCATAAGCACAATATCAGGTTTAATCAGTTTTGATTTTTCAATTGCTTCTTTGCCGTTTACTGCTTCGCCGATTATTTCTAAGTCAGGATAGTCTGAAAACAAAGATTTTATACCAATTCGCATTAGTTTCTGGTCTTCAACAAGTAATATTTTTATTTGCATAAAAAACCTCCTTATGAATTACTCCTTCTCCTCAAGGAAAAGGGCGGGGTGAGGTGTCAGCCAATTACCCATCGTCATATTAAAATGCTTTGCTTGTGAAAGGAATTGTATTTGTAAACACAGAAACAGCTAATGCTGTTATTTTTAAACTCAGAAGTATTTTTTTAATGAATCTTGTAAATCAAGGATTTTTATGTGGTTTTCAAGTATCGCCTGATTTCTGCCTTCAAATGCCGGGTCATAGTTTTCGTTTTCATTTATTGCTAAGTTAAAGTTTTCTACTGCTTCATCAAGCATGACCTGAAGGTAATAAGCCATTCCAATCAAAGTATATTCGATTTCTTTTGTTGCAGAAAACTCAAGCGCTTTCTTGTAAAATTCTATAGCGTTGTCGAAATCTTTCTGAAACTGCTTCATACACCCGATGCCGCGTAGAACAACAGGATTTTCCGGGTCGAGTTTTAAAGCTTCTTCTAAAGTTTCAAGTCCTTGTGAAAAATCACAGCTGTCGTATTCTTCTTTTGCTTTATTAATAAGAGTAAGCAGTTTAATTTTTGCGCTCATTCTTCTAAAGCGCATTGAGATTTCATTTAGATGTTTAATTTCTTCTTGCATATCTTTTATCTCATATTGCGCCTGTGCAATCCCGCTTACGCTAAGATTGCTCCGTTCCTTCGCTTACGCTCCGTCACAACGGCGCTGACTTAGAGCTTTGTCCGCAAATCCGCTATGCTATTGTGTGCATTTTTTCAAAAATGCCTTTCTTTTGAACCCAAATTTCAACTTCAAGTTTGTTGCCTTCTTCAATCAAAATATTTTTGAGTTCTTTAAAATTAACGTCTGCTTTTGCGATATCACAGAGCATAAACATTACAAAATGTCCTTGCATTAAAGTCTGTTTGATATCTTCAATATTGATTTTGTATTTAGCAAGAATGGTTGAGATTCCTGAAACAATTCCGACTTTGTCGCTTCCTGAAACCGTAATAATTATTTTATTTTCGTCCATTTCATTCCTCCAATCATGTAAAACGAACCGCAGATTATATTTAATTTATCCGGAGTTAAAACTTCCCTGCTTTCATATTTTTTTGCAGCAAAAGGACATTTAATGCTAAGCTCATTATAGCTGCAAGCGTTCGGGTAATCAAATTCATTAAGGTAGATTTCGTCATCTTCTCTAAAAAGAATTTTCATCATTTTTTCGTAATCTTTATTTTTAAGGCAGCCAAACACAAATCTGCGTTTTTCATCCGGATAATATAAATCAAGATTATTTCTCAAAGCTTCAACTCCATTAGGATTGTGTGAAGCATCAATGATTAAGTTTTCTTTTTTAAAATATTCAAACCGGCAAGGATTTTTAACTTTCATTAATCCTTCAATAATCATATCGGGTGTAATTTCTTGGAATAAATACTCAATAGCAGCAATCACTAATGCAAGATTTTCGACCTGATGCTGTCCTTTTAAGCTTAAAGCGTCTATATAAGCCGGATTTACATAAGGTGAAGTTAATATAAACATTGAGTCTAGCTCATCCGCTCTATCTCTGATTGCTTCGTAACCCATGCTTGTTATTACGGGGCAGTTTGGCTTAATTATTCCTGCTTTTTCAAACGCAATTTCGTCTTTTGTTTTTCCAAGCCTGTCAGTGTGGTCAAGCGCAATTTGTGTAATTATTGAGCAGAGGTTTTCTTTAATTACATTTGTAGCGTCGAGCCGTCCGCCTAAACCTGTTTCTAAAACTACAATATCAACTTTTTGGTCTTTAAAGTACAAAAACGCGCAAACTGTAAGGATTTCGAACTCTGTAAGATGAATTCCGATATTCACTATTTGTTGGGTATATTGCGTGAAAGTTTCTTCCGGAATTTCACATCCGTTAACTTTTATTCTCTCTGTGTACTCCCAAATATGCGGGCTTGTGTAGAGCCCTGTTTTATATCCGGCAGTTCTTAAAATCGATTCAAGCATTGTGCAGACAGAACCTTTTCCGTTTGTACCTGCAACGTGGATGAATTTCAAATCATCCTGCGGGTTTCCGAGTTTTTCAAGAACTGAAGAAATTCGGTCTAATCCAAGGTCAATATAGAAATTGCTTTTACTTGTAATTAAATTTATTGCGTCTTTATAATCCATAGTAAAAATCTTTTAACAGTTTAGCATCGTCTTCGATATTCGGGCTTTCGCATACTACAGCGCCTTTTATGTCAAATTTCTTGAAAGCTCTTAAAAGGTCTTTGTAATTAAAATCCGATTCTTCTAAGTTTAAATGTTTCTTCTCGCCTTTAGCTCCGTATTCAATCCCTGCGATATGTGCGTGGAAATTATCGAGAGCAGCCTGACCAAGTTCGTTACCTATGTACTCGAAAATGCTGCAGAACTCGTCATAAGTGTTTGAAATACCATTATATCTGGCATGCAGATGTGAAAAATCAACGCAAGGAAGAACTGTTTCAAACTCTTTAGAAAGCCTTGCGATTTCTTCTAAATCTCCCCACTGGGTTGCTTTTCCGGTTGTTTCAGGTCTTATCCAGATTTTGTTTCCAGATTTTGCAAGCTCGTTTGTAATAACTTCTATTTTAGATTTTATATTGTTGTAAACAAGCTCTGCATCTTGTCCAAGATAATATCCTGCATGGAAAGTTATGCTGTATCCGCCTAAATCGTTTGCAACTTCAGCTGTTTCAATAATTCTTTGCACGCTTGCTTCCAGCTTGTCTTCTTCTCTGGCATTAAGATTTACATAAAAAGGTGCGTGGGCAGTGATAACTTTTGTAGTCGCTCCAACTGCTTTACGGCTTTTATCGCTTATTCTGACACCGCGTACAAATTCAAGTTCAAGCCCGTCAAGTCCCATTTCATCCAGAACTTTAAACCCTGCTTCGTATCCTTTATTTCCTGCTCGCAGCGGTACTCCCGCTGTTAAAAAATATAATTTATCCATTTTTCACCATTCTTACTAGTTTGTAGGTTGAACCTCCCGACTAAAACATTTACCCCTTTTCACCATTCTTACCAGTTTGTAGGTTGAACCTCCTGACTAAAACATTTACCCCTTTTCACCATTCTTACCAGTTTGTAGGTTGAACCTCCTGACTAAAACATTTACCTCTTTTCACCATTCTTACCAGTTTGTAGATTGAACCTCCCGGCTAAAACAGCCGGATGAGCGCCATATTATCTAAATTCTTCTCCTATCTTTGGATTAACAATTCTGATAAAATCTTTGCTGTCTCCCATAAAGAAACTTCCAAACTGCATTACTGTAGGAACAATCAAACCTTTGGATGTTGCGATAAAGAATTTGTCGTCTTCTATTTTTGCAACTGTACCTGCCGGATGAGGAACACAAAATGCGTCTGATGCAACTTCCACTTTCATGATTTTCATCATATTTCCGCGGAATGTTGTGCTTGCAAGAATAAACGGATTTAAAGCACGTACAAATCTTTCGATTTCTTCTGCAGTTTTATTGTAGTTAATAAACAAATCCCGCTCATCAAGTCCTTTGCCGGAAATAAAATCACCATTTGGCTGTTTAATTCTTGGCAGCGGCTGGTTTTCGTAAGCCATGAGAACTTGAAGCAAAAGCTCAATACCTAAAACATTCAGCTCGTTAAAAATTGTTCCCATTGTTGCTTTTGAATGAATATGATAAGGTTTTTGCGCAATTATATCGCCTGTGTCAAAGCTTTCATCCATGAAATGAATTGTTACTCCGGTTTCAGTTTCACCGTTCATAATAACTCGTGAATACGGATTGCCGCCTCTGTATTTTGGAAGCATTGACGGATGAACATTTATAAAACCGTCTTTTACAGATTCTAAAAGAATTTTTGGTATTTTGTAATTAAACGAACAAACAACCGCTGCGTCGATATCAAGCGAGCGGATTTTTTCAATAAGCTCAGGTTCATTAAGTTCATTGTAATCAATATAATTAAGCCTTCTTGATTGAACAAAGTTTTTGAAATCGAAATACATATTGTGGTCTTTTTTAGGGCCTAAGACACCAACAATATTTACTCCTGCCATTAAAAGCCCGTCAAGCCCGATATATGCCATATCAGGAATGCCGACAAAAAGTATTCGTTTTTTAAACATTGTTCTGTTGAACATTTAAACTTTGACCTCAATCATTTGTTCAAGGATTTTTGCACAATCGTTAACCATATTTGTACAGTGTGCTTTTCTCTCAGGTGAAGCCATATCCATTCCTGCAGTTAAAACACGGCAGCAAGTTGCTCTATGTGATTTTTTAAACTCTTCAATAAACTGTTTTGCTTTTGCTCTCGCGCAGACTTCATTTCCGTTTTTGTTTTCGCGTCCGTAAAGCCAGCCTAAAACAATCTGTGAACCTGCAATTGCTCCGCATAGGCATCCTGAGCCCATACCGCCGGAGAAAGATGTTGCAACAGGGAGAAGCTCTTCAGGTACAAGTCCTTTTTCAATGGCTTCTTTTACAATGCTTTCACAACAAGAATAACCTTGATTAAAATACTCAGCAGCTTTCATTTTATAATCCTCATCTTGTATTATATTAGCATTAAATTACAAATTCTCCAAATAATTTGCAGCAGCTTTCTGTGCAGTGTATTCTTGAATTGTTTCAAAACATTTATCAAGAATTTGCTGCTGATTATTTGAGTTAATTATTTCATTTATAATTCCATCTTTCCAAAAATATCCATTCTCTCTGTTTCTAATAATTCCTGCAGCACCGTCATTTTCAGTGCAGACTGTAATACATCCTGATGCCATAGCTTCAAGATAGACCATACCGAAAGTTTCATTTATGCTTGGCAGTGCAAAAATATCTGCCCTTCTCATCTCTTCAAGTACTCTATTGTGTTCCATCCAGCCCAAAAATTTCGGTTTTGTTGAGAGTTTTTTTAAGTTCTTTAACTCTTTACCGTCTCCAATGATTGTCAAATCAACATTAAGATTTTCGCATTCCAGAATTACTTTATCCACGTTTTTTCGTTTAATCAAATTTGCGCAAGTAAGAACTTTGACTTTTTCTTCCGGTTTCCAGCTGCGCTGAATGATTTCTGTATCAATACCTGAGTAAGCAATAAAAGTTTTACTTTCAAGCTCAGGGTAAAGTTGTAAAAATTTTTTTCTCAAAACTTCTGAGCGGCATGCGATTTTTCTTGCTCTTTTGTAAGCTTTTTCAAGTTCTTGCTTAAAATAAATTGAATAAAAAGGATTAGTCAAAACTTCTAAATCAGAAATATGAACTCCTGCGGCAAAATCCAGCCCGAGATGATTTGCAAAAATAATACCTGACGGCATGTGGGCTATATATAAATCTGCCGGTTCAATGTTAATTTTGTTTTTGATGTTTCCTAAAAATGGCAGGAAATAGTTTACGTTCTTAACTTGACCGTAAGTTCCTGTTTTGTAAAAAGGTTTTCCTCTTAAAAAAGAGTTTAAGAGAAAATTAGGTTTAATAATTTTAACTTCATATCCCATTTTCTCCCATTCCATAACAAAGTTTTTAATTGTGCGGGGTGTAAATTTTTCGGCTTCAGACACAGGATATAAATCAGTTATTACTGTAATTTTCCCTCCAATGTCATGTTTACTCTTCATATTTACCCCTTTCAAAAAATAGGATATTGATTAATGAGAAAATCATAACAACAATTAATAAAATAACTGCCAAAGCTGATGCGTATCCTAAGTCGAGGTTTTCAAAAGCGCGTTCATAAATATAATAAACAATTGTTTTAGTAGAGTTCAAAGGTCCGCCTTTTGTCATTACATAAATTTCAGCAAAAACTTTCATTGCTGATATTGTGCTTATTGTTGACACAAGTGCAATTGTGGGCATAATATGCGGAATTGTAACGGTCAGATGTTTTCTTAAAAATCCTGCTCCATCTATATCGCAGGCTTCGTACAAATCTTGAGGAACACTCATAAGAGAAGCCAGATAAATCATCATATAGTATCCGATACCTTTCCAGATAGTGACTACTGCAACAGAAAATAAAGCCCAATTCGGGTCTGTGAGCCAGCCGATGGATTTAATATTAAAGATTGAAATGGTGTAATTTAAAATTCCCTGACTTGCATAAAGCCATTTAAAAGCAATTGCTGCAACTACAATTGAAACAATTACAGGCAGGTATAAAAGAATTTTATAGAGTGTAATTCCTCTGATTTTTTGGTTAATTAGTATTGCGAGAAACAGCGGAAAAGTTACCAGAAACGGAACTGCGATAATCAAGTACATAAAAGTGTTGAACATGACTTTATAAAAAATCGGTTCTTTAAAAAGTTTGGTATAATTATCTATTCCGCAGAAGTTTGGATTATAAAGGCTTGAAGAATAATCAAAAAAACTTAGGCCGAAAGTTTGAAAAAATGGAATAAAAAAGAAAACAATTAATACTGCAGCTGCAGGCAGTAAAAATAAATAAGGTGTGTATTTTTTATAATAATTCATAAACTGATTATCTCACCTGTTTGTTTACTGGTCAACTACAAGATGTAATGTTTGTCAATACAATTTTCGGGCTTTGTTAACGTAAATTTTTGTTAACTTGAATTTTTCTCAATAGGCATGGGAAGCATGGTAGTTTGTAACACTTTTTTGCAAATTATTTACTTGCGAAAAAGATAGGGAAATTATACTATATACACATACCTGAAAGGAGTGATGGCTACAAGACTTGAGAAGGTTAAAAGATAGAAAAAAGATACAAAAATTTTCTAAAAATTTAACCAGGGAAGAGATAAAAACAAATCAATATAAAAGAGAGACATTTACCTTTAAAAAAGATTATTTTATTTAAAATTTGGAGATTTGAGGACAAAACCGCAAAAAGATTTTTGGGGCAGGAGATTATTGGGTTAATAAGGGGTGCATCTTTTAGCACCCTTTTATTTTATGATACAATAATCGAATGGAAGAAAAAGAGACAAAAAAAATAATCGGTTTAATGTCTGGAACTTCATGTGATTCAATAGATGCTGGGCTTTGTGAAGTTAATCCGGATATGTCTGTTAAGCTTGTTCATGGAATAAACTATTCTTATCCTGAACATATAAGAGCAAAACTTTTTTCTGCGTTTAGAGGCGAGATTACAATAAAAGAGCTTTGTCAGCTGAATTTTGCGGTTGGCAAATGTTTTGCTGAAGCTGCAAAAGTTTTGATTTCTGAGTTTGGTAAACCGGATTTAATTGCAAGTCACGGACAAACAATTTATCATTACCCGTTTGATGAAAAACTTGACGGAATTTCTTTGAAAAGTACTTTGCAAATTGGAGAAAGTGCAATAATAGCACGTGAAACCGGATGTATGACTGTTTCAAATTTTCGTGAAAGTGATATTGCTGCAGGAGGTCAAGGCGCGCCGCTTGTATGTTTTGCTGATGAAAAATGGTTTAAAAATTCGCTTGTGCAAAATATCGGCGGGATATCAAACGTAACAGTTGTGTCAGATGATTGTGATACATTTGGGTTTGATACTGGATGCGGAAATTTAATGATTGATTATTGTGTGCAAAAGTTCTTCGGAAAGAAATATGATAAAGACGGTGAAATTGCAGCTTCGGGAAATATCTGTGAAAGCTGGCTGGACTGTCTTTTGCAAGATGAATATTATTTTATAGAGCCTCCAAAAACAACCGGCAGAGAATATTTTTCTAATAAATATATAGAAAATATTTTAAAAACAGCGCCTTCAGAACCAGCTGATATAATTGCAGCTCTGACAGCTTTGACTGCTAAAACAATTGCGCAAGCTTATGAAAGATTTGTTTTTCCTCAAGTTCACGTTGATACAGTAGTTGTAGGCGGCGGCGGAGCTTATAACAAAACAATGATGAAATTTTTAAGAACTTATCTGCCTAAGCACATTGAGCTAAAAACGCATGAAGATTACGGAATTTCTAATAATTTTAAAGAAGTTATGGCGTTTGCGCTTCTTGGATATTGTAATTATTATGGTATTCCAAACAATCTTCCTTGTTGTACAGGAGCTAAAAAACGTGTTGTGATGGGAAAAATAACGTATTAAATGTAATCCGAAGAAAAATATAACCAAACGCATTAAAAAAGAGCCTTTCGGCTCTTATCTTTAAATGGTGGACTTTCGGCAACGAAACTCACACTTTTGGCAAAAGAACTTTTGGCTGAATGCAAGAATACAAACAACATTATTTTCTTTGAAGCAGTGCAAAATTTCCTTGCTGCTTAATCCACCTTTTCAATGTTCATCTTTCAGTTTTATAACATTTATATTCATAAAATACAAGTGCTTTATAGAATATCATTTATAAAATGAATGCCATCTGTTGTTTTTTTGAATTGTTTTCTGTTTACAGTTGCCCCAGCAGCTTTATAGCTACAATGAACCCAAAACATATTGCCTTGTTTTTCCATTAAACACTGGTCAACACTCAATTTGCCTGATTTAACCCATCTTTTAATATATTCATAGGTTTTTGCATAAGGCAAACTGTACCTTGTGCCATCTGTAAAAATCAAAACAACTTCAAAATCAACCGCTTCACCAGTGCAATGCTGGCTGGTTTCTGATGGGTGATAACCTTCTTTTTTTAAAAGTTGGTTTACTGTATGGCTTCTGTAACCGCTTGTAATATTTATGATTACAGCTTTTACTTTTTTGCCATTATATATTTTGCCTACAAATTCAGCATTCAGCAAACTTCTTAATACTTCAAGAAAATAATCACAAGTATGTTTCAAAGTTTTTTTGTGCAATTCAGTTGGTAAATTTGAAGCTTTGTATTTTATAGCTGTATCTGAATAAGTAAGTTCTTCAATTGTAAAATGTTCAGATATTCTCATTTTTTATTTTCCTTTTTTAATAATTAAATCAACTATGTGTTCAAGTGTTTGATCAATTTTGTTGAATCTTTCAGTGCCTTCTTCCATCCTGTTGTCTATATTTTCAAAATTCGTTTCCATTCTTTTTTCAAATTCTTTGAAAACAATTAGTGAAAGAAAATTTTGTGAAACTTCTTTTATAATTTCAGTTTTCATTTCAGCCAATTGGTGTGGAGTAACAAATAATTTTTCTTTTCTGAAAAACAAATAAACAAGCAATAAGAAGGGGGCAAGATCCATAAATGTTTGAAATGTTAATTCAGGCATTACAGCACCGCCTTTCTAATATCTGCAAGCAATTTTCTGTATTGCCTTTTTTGTAGTTTGGTGAATTGGTTGTTAAATGGTTTTAGCAAGTCCAAGCACCTCAAAAGAAGTGCTTTGAACTGCTTTTTCATAGTTTCACAATCTTCATTCATTAAAGCAACTTGTTTTTGAAGTTTTTTCTTATCCTTTAAAACTTCATTTTCTGCTTTGAATTCAGTTTGTGCTTTACTGCATGAACACCATTTTGCAACCGCTGAAAACAATTGTTCAAGCATTGCAATAATGTTCATTATCTCAACCCACCTTCAGCAACAAGTTCATCATAAATGGACTGGCATTTTTCTTCAACAAAGTTTGCAATGTCGTCAGCATATTCTTCACCAAATTCAGCAACACCAGCAGCTTTGCAAACTGTTTTAACTACATTTTCCATTTTTTCACGACCTTTGCCTTTTTCATAAATAGCCTGAAGAATGTTCATCAAAACTTTAATATTGCCCTTGTGCAATTCAATAAAGTTTTCAACCTTTGTTTTGATGTCAGCAGCTTTTTCTTTTGATTTTTTCACAAAATTCACAAGTTTTTTAATGAAATTCATTGTGTGTTCTCCTTTTCTTACTCTTACTACACTAAAAACCCGGCTTGTTGTTGCCGAGTAAAATTACAAACTTTGATATTCAATTCTTAATTTTTCAATTTCTGAATTGTAATATTCAAGCCATGTTTCACCAGTTTCTTCATCTTTTACTGAAGGCTCACATATTGCCCTTATGCGTTTATCATCAAGTGCAAGAAGTTCTGCTTTAATTTCAGCTTTTCTTTTTTCTTTCGCTTCAATATCAGCTTTTGGAACTGGAACAAATTTTTTCTTCTTGTAAAAATAAACATTGTCAGAATCTTCAGACATTTGTGAATTCTGTTCTTCTGATACAAGCACAAATGGTTCAGGCACTGTGAAATGTTCAGGATATGCCCCCATAACTTTGCCAGTGTCTTTTTCAATTCTTAATTTAAGCATTTTCTAAAATCTCCTTAACTTCAGCAACAGTGAAATCAATTCTGAAAATTTTTGCATTGGCATCTTCAACCAATTCTTGCTGCATTCTTTCAGGTTCTTCACCAATTACCCTGTGTGTGTCATCTGTAAGCCCAGTTTCATCAGCTGCAAGAATGGCTGTTGTTTGCCAAATAAATCTTGTATTAAGCAGCAATTGAAGGGCTTTCTTTGTTTCTTCAGGTTGAATTGTCAAATAATTCAAATAATCCTGTTTTGTGTTCAAAGTCAGCATCTTTGTTTCTCCTTCCTTATGTTAGTGTCATATACCTGTTTACTTTTTTGATTGTTGCCGTAAAAGGCAATTGTTCTTCATATTCAAGAAATTGATCCATAAGGACTTGTGAACTTGTGAAAACAATTCTTAAAGGTGTGCCTTCAGCTTCTCTGAATTGAATTGTTATGTACTTTTCACAATTTTGAACCTTGCTTCTGCTGATTGTGAAGCCTGTGAAAATCAATTCTTTGCCTAATACTTCAGTAATGTCTTTTACTCTTTCGCCTTCAAGTTTAGTTCTGATTTTTGCAAATTCAGAAAACTTATGCGGCTTTCTTTGCTGTGTTGTTTCGCTTGTCATTTTTCGCCATCTCCTTTAATTCATCAAGTTGCAAACAAAGGCTTAAATTATGAGAATTTGCCCATTTGAACCAGCCATCAGTAGATGCAATAATTGAACGGAATTTGTCATGTGGCATCTTGCCAGCCAAATAAGCCTTCTTTACTCTCACAAGTCTTTTCTTAACTCTTTTAACTGTGCTTTTTCTTATAAGAATATAGTCTTTAAAATGTCTATATCCGAGAAAATCAACACCTTGTGTTGTTCTGAACAAATCACATTTGCTTAAAGTCAATTTAAGTTCTTCATTCAAGAATTTTATTATTTTGTGCTTTGCTTCATTCAATTCTTTTTTATCGTTTGAAAATAGTGCAAAGTCATCACAATATCGCAAATAACACTTAATCTTTAGGTTATGTTTTACAAATTTGTCAAGTTCATTCATGTAAATATTGCCAAACCATTGTGAAGTTAAGTTTCCAATTGGCACATTCTTTTCACCCGGCAATGAACGCACAATGTCATTTAACAACCACATAAGCTGCTTATCACCAATTTTTCTTTCAAGAATTTGCATCAAAATATCATGGTTTATAGAAGGGTAAAATTTTCTAATATCCATTTTTAAGCAGTATTTGTTTTTTCTCACAAATTCCATTATTCGCAATGAACCTTTGTGAATCCCTCTGCCCTCAATGCAAGCATAAGTGTCAGCAATAAACATTTTTACAAATAAGGGTTCAAGAACATTGATTACTGCATGTTGCACAATTCTGTCAGGATAAAAAGGAAGAACAAAAATTTCTCTTTCTTTTGGTTCTTTTATAATTTTTATTTTATATTCACCAGTTTTGAAAGTTTGTTCAACAAGTTGCTGTTTCACAGCTTTCAAACATTCTTCTTTGTGATCTTCAATATACCTTACTGCATTGTATTTTGATTTACCTTTTTTTGCTTTTTGATAAGCCCATGCAATATTGTCATCTGCAATAATTTTGCACCATACATTTTTTATTTTTTTAACCATCTTCAAATCTTCACTATAAAAAGCCCTTGCTTTCGCTTTCGCTACTAACAAGAGCTTTTACTCCGTTGTGTATTTTGCCGCACCTTTTCAGGATATTGACAGGGTGAACCGATCCAGCTTGGGAGTTTCTCACAACAAAAACTGTTCCAATATCACACGCACCCCGCCTGCCGTTATTCGCATTAACCGTACCACGACCAGCAGCACCATTACGAGAACGAGAGCCGCAATACGAAGAATTATTCCAATTACCACCAGCAAGCAAGGCAATAGACCAGCCACCTAAAAATTTGCCGTCGATTTATCAAGCCACGATTAAGCGAGAAACTAAAGGCTCACACGCACCCCGCCCGCCGCCACCCGCAAAAACCGCACCACGACCAGCAGCACCATCACGAGAACGAGAGCCGCAATACGAAGAATCACTCCAACCACCACCAGCAAGCAAGGCATTTGAAGCCCCATATAGTTGACCTTTATTGTTTCCAGCACCACAAGCACCAGACCAGCCTGAACCACCATTTGCACCAACATTTGCAAGCCACTGCCATTGCAATCCGGGCATCTCCCACAAACCATATTTGCTGATAATATACAAATTGTTTGTTGCCATGTGTCCACCAGTTGTGTCAGGGTTTGGCTGTGCTGCACCTTTAACTGCAACTTTTTGTGGTGAACCTTCAGCAGCTTCTGTGAATTCATGATCCCATAAAAATCTTTTACCAATAAGCCGCATGTCTTCAGCATGGTCATCCCAGCACCTTGAATGAACCCTTGTGCCACCAAAAACAGAAGTTTCAGCACCGTCTTTGCCACTTTGGTTGTAAATATCTACCCACAAATCAAGTTTTGAAACATAAGCCATGCCATTTGGGGAACATTTTGGGCGGTGTAGCTGATCCCAAATTGTTGTGAACATAATTTCACCAGCATTGTAACCCACATAAGGGTGTGAAGCTGAAGGTGCATTTGCAGCTGTAATTGAAACACACATTGTATGGAAACCACCAATTCTGAAAACATCACTTACTGCATAGCCTTCAGGTGCTGTTGAATTTAATGAAAATTTTACATCAAGCCCAGTTTCTTCATCAGGAACAATGAACATTGAATAATCTTTGCCGGGAATTGGTGAACCCACATCAAGTTTTTGTGGAAAACTGAATTCAGTATCTTCTGTAAGAGTGAATTGCTTTCTTCCATCAGTTGTTTCAATTTCAATTGAAGTGCCACCCAAAACTTTGATTTTTGAATGGTCTGAACCAGCTTCAAGGTAATGTGTTTTTGCAGCTGAAGTTGGAATTGTCAAGTTTGTCAATAAACTGCCATCCAACATTGGCAATTTACCTTCAGAATCAAGCTGCACCAATTTATTTGCCTGATTGAAAATGTTGCCTTTTTTTGTAACTGTTTCATCATCAGAAGCAACAGTGTTTGCCGGGTGAAAAAGCCCATCTTCATCAATTGTGCCAATTGTTGCCCAGCCTGTATTGTCAGCATTTCTTTGTTTTAGAACAGAATCTGTGCTGCTTGTATCAAGCCACAACATTCCTGAATATGTTTGTTGTGGTTCTGTACCACCTGAATTACTTGAAGCCAGTGTTTCAAATGCGTTGTTCAATTGCTCGAGAACTTCAGAACCTGAACCATCTTGAATTGTTACTGATTTTTGCATTAGTTTAAAATCTCCTTTCTAATTCTTAATATCCTTGTGCAACAAAATTTATTGTTTTTGTTATTGGTTGATCAAAATTCTTCAAGCAAATATTAAAACCTTCAGAATCTAAATTTGTAATAAATTCATCATCACCTTGTGCTTTGTTCAAGATAGTTACTTGCAAATTTGGCACTGTATGAAAATATTTTTCAAATTCAATTCTTAAGCCTTCTTCAGGTATAAAAATGGAATTGCCAGTTTCCACAATATCAGGTACATCAACATTTATTGTTAATTCGTCAAGCTTTGCAACAACATTTGGTGAAGAACTTGCAAGAACTGCCCTGAACCTGAATTTTCTTCCATAATATTGACCAGCAACAAAGTCTTGCCATTCACCAAAATCTTCTTCAACAGCAATTTGAATTTGTATTTTTGAATCTGTTATAAATTCGCCAAAACTTTCAATAAATCTTTCAACAGCTGAAACAAGTGGTATTTTGCTGAATGTTGCAAATGGGTTTTCACCTAAAAAGTTATAATCAATATAGATATAACATTTTGCAGCTGCACCAATATCAATTGTTTGTTCACATTCATATATGCCGCTTTGATGAATACCACCAAAAAATAACAATGTGCCAATTTCTGAAAATTTTGGAATTTCAGAAAATAAGCCTTTGCCATTCAATGATAAAATGCCCCATTCATTGACAAAAACACTTCTTGTTTTTTCACCGGGATAACCCAGTGCATGTTCATCAATAACTTCAATAACATTCTGAACAAGCCTTGCACCACTTATTTCAATTGAAGCAGCTTCAGCTGAATATATATTGTGGTCAGGTGAATATGCTTTCACAAAATATGTGCCATTGCCATTGGTTGTGAATGTATTGTTTGAAGTTCTTTTCAAACATTGTGCCTTGCCCCAAGTGCTGCCTTTTCTGATTTCATATATTATGGTTCTTGTGTCATCCACTGCATTCCAAGTTAATACATTAAAACCATCAGAATAAAAGCTTGTAAGCCCAGTTACATTTTCAGGGGCTTGCCCCATTGCAACACCTTTTATTGTGTAATAATAAGGGTTTACATCACCCAAACTTTGCAACCCAGCACCAAATGAATTAAATGTTGGGAATTTTATGGCAAGTTTTTTGCCAATATCTTCTTTGCAAAATGGAATTCTTAAGAAACAATCTTCATCAATTCTTGCAAATTGTGTGCCAGCATAATGTTCTTTTATTTCTGAACCATAAGCACCCCTGTTCAAATATGAAAGCTTGTATTTTCCAATGTCAATCAATTCGGCATTTTGATATGCAAGTAACTCACCATCACACAAACAAAGTGTGTTCAATCTGTCAGCATCTTCTTGTGTACCGCCAAGCAGTTCTGAATTGCTCATGTTCATATCAACTACAAAATTGTTTTGCACATCAGGGTTTGCTTCATTGAGGTTTAAAGGTGTTTCAAGCACTCCTTGCCTTATCTGTGAATCAATTGTGCCAAGCAATTTGTAATGTTCATCATCATCTGAAACCCAAACTTCACAACCGCCAAAAAGATTGACTGGTGAAGAAACACCAACCCACACTTCAAGTGTGTCTTGTGTCAATTCAAATGGTGGTTCAAAAATTACAACAGGGTTCACATTGCCCACTGGCTGGTTTGCATCAATAGCCATTGCAAGAACTCTTTGAACATCAATTTCAGCTGGTGAAGCTGAACCAATAACCATTTCTTCAGCTAATACTGAAAGCTTGTTTTCATCTTCTTCAATTTTAAGAATTCTTACTGGTTCACGATCCAAACCCAACTTGCTGCTTGTTAGGGTTACAATGTCCATTGCATCAAGAAGAACATATTTCAAAGGAAGCTTGAAACTGTAATTGTTACGCACAGCAATGCCCCTGTCCAATGCAAGCTGTGCTGTTTTTTGTGCAATAGAAGGCACGCAAATTTGGTGTGCTTTTTTTGTATCAGCTGCACGCAATCCATAAAGTTCAATGTTTGCCAAATCTTGTGCTTCAATGACTTCAACATTGTAATCATTTGCACGATTTTTAAATTCAATTTTTACTGAATTGTAAATGTCATTTTGTTCACTTCTTGTGCAAATGATTGGTTCATCATCATCAAGAAAGTCATCTTCAGTTAAGTCATAAATTGGCTGAAGGTCAGGTGTCCAAGTTACTCCATTGCCACTTACTTTTTCATCTGCTAAAGGCACAATGTGCAGTTTTTCCTGTGTCCACACAAATGCTGAATTGCATATTTCAGCCAAATCTGTAAGTGAACTTTGTGCTTCTTCCTGTGCATCATAAACAGGGCTTAAGAAAATATTATTGGCTTTGCAATATTCACTAAAAGTATTAAAACTTTCGGAATCAATGCAAGAAGCTGAAAACCCAGCACCATATATTGGATTGGTTAAGATGTCAAGCATAATGTCTTTAGGGTTTGCATCCAAACCATTTGCAATGCACTTGCCTTGTACTTCAAAATTGAATTGTGGAACTCCACCTGAAGTTGTCAAATCAATATACCCGGCAACATAAGCAAGGTTTCTGTAATTAAGTGCATGGTCAGGATGTTTTGAACGCATTTCACCCCATGCAGCTTGATTAGCAGCACCATTGAAAAAAGTTAAGTTTAATTCATTCAAATTGTAAGAACCATCATCAAAAAGAACTTTTTTCACACCAGCAATTTGCCCATTGCATAAGCCTATAACTACTCTTGATTTATATGTGTAACTGGTTGAACTTTGGCTTTGTCCACCTTTGCCCATTTTTACTTTGCTTTTATGTTCAATTGCAGTGAAGTCTGTGTTATCAATCAAGTTGCCACAAATTCTGTTTGTGCCATACACAATTTGCTTTGTTGTGCCATAAGTGCTTTGTTCATATTGTAATGAACTGATGCGGCTTTCTTCTTTTGCTAATGAACTTTTATTGCTTTTTACAAAACCCATTTCTTTCAACTCCAAAAACTATATGTGCAAACTTCTCTGCTTTTGTTTATATCTTGATTGTAATTTTGATAGGTGCAGCCCCTTGTGATGCAATTATCAATCATTGTGCTTTCTGTATCTATAACAATGCCAGCATGGTCAATTAAATTTGCATACCTGTATAGAATGACATCACCCGGTTTTTTCTCTTTTGTTTCTTTTGCAAATTTCTTCATTCCTTCAAGGTAAGTTTCTTTGCACGTGTGAAAAGAAAAATCAGGGCGGTAAAATTCAGGCTGAAAAAGCTTAATAAGTCTTGCTTCTGCAAAAACCATAATAAGAATTGTGTGGCAATCAGTGGCTTTGTATGGCAACATTCCATTGATATGATAATTTGCACCAATATATTTTTTAGCAATTTCAACAACTTTTTGCCGCAGTTCTGCTTCATGTGTTGCAATATATTCAGCTGAATATGGTTCAAGCTGTGATATTCTAATCAAATCTTCATTCATAAATTCACCTTAAAATTTTGCAGTTGTTTCTGCTTTTGGCACAAAAGGTGTGCCGCTGAAATTTGCAAGATTATTGAATTTACCTTGACAAACAGCAGTTGTTTTATTACACCCGGCTGAAACTTCAAACCTATCACCAATTGCTGGCGGATATTGCAGCGGTGTTGATAATATCAAAAAGCCTTTTTCTGATTGTTTAACAGATCTTTTCACATTGATATTTTTACCGCTTAAAAAGGTAACAACACCATTTTGATAATACCCAGCCGCTTTTGAAAAATTGCAGTTAATCTGTTTTTTTGTGCTGTTTTGTAAAACATACCCGGTTTGTGAAAATTTACTTTTGTCCACTCCACAACCAGCACCATATAATGTATAGCAACAAGATGCTTGATATACATGGCAAGGAAATGAAGAATTCAAAATTTCTGTGTAGCTTTTAGCGGTACATTTTACATAAGAACCACCAACTTCATCAACATCAATTGTGCCTACAAACAACTTTTCAAGCACTTGTGGTTCTGCATCCCAGCCATCTGTATAAAAAGCCAAGTCAAGTTGCAATTTTGCACCATCAAAGCTGCCATTTCTAAAAGCTTGCACAAGTGGAACAGTACCCAGCAAATCTTTTTCTGAAGGGTTGAATTCAATTGTTAAGTCATCAACTGAAAGCCCTGTTGCCCACTGCATTGAACTTCTTGAAATACAAGCATTGTTTTTGCTAAATATTTCACCGTCATATTTTATATTGAAATCTGCACTTGTAAACCTTAAAACAGTGCCATTTGTAAGTTTGAATGTGTAAAGGTCAGCAACTCTCAATTTTTCAGAATCAATTTTTGCCAAAAACTTCACAAGTTCTTCACTGCATTTTTTCATTATTTCACCGTTTTCATTGAAAGTTCAATGCCTTCCCATAAGCCACACCAAGTTCTGCCCAAATCAATTTGATCTTCTGAAAATCTAACCCTGAAATAATACAACCCAGACCAAGAAAGAATGGCATCAGCTTCAGGTGGTTCTTCAAAGGTAACAACACCATAAGCATCAACTTCACATTCAACTTCTTCACCATTTACAAATATTTTTGGTTTTTCGTTTATTCCATTTACTGGTTCAGCCCAGTAAGGGTGGTTTCTAACAAGCTGAAATTTGGTTGTTTGTCCATCACCCACACCAAAAGTTTGATTTTCAACACTGTTTTCTGTGTCATCAAAATAAAGGAAATCTTCAAAAGAACCACCAACGGCATTGAAAAACCCTTGCAGCCTTTCAATGTCGCCTTTGTCAAGTGTTCCTTGTGTGGTGTTATCAGTCATAAAGTTGAAGTTTAATTTTATTTCATATCGTGGAAATTTCCACTTCTGAATTCTTGTTTCCCTTCCACTTTCGCTTTCATAGGTTTGTGTATTCCAAATAGGGGTGATTGTTTTGTTATAACTCCACCCCTGAAATTGTGGCAATATTAAGTTTGTCATTGTTTACCCCCTAATGGTGCAAGCTGCCTTCTTTTGATTTTCTTTTGCAAATTTGAATGAATACGGTCTGTTAATTCATCAATTTTGCTTGAAAAGCTTGCAGCATCTGTTGCTTGTACGGTCATAGTTACTGGCATGTGGTATTCTGTGTAAGAATCGCCACCACCGCCACCACCTAAAGAATTCAAGTTTGGTTCAATTCTTCCATTTCTATCAGGAATAAATAATTCAGGTCTTTTTTCACCTACAACATAGGCTTGCCCCTTCTTGACTTCACCGCCTTTTTCTCTGAAGCCAGCAATTGCTGTACCAGCAGCAATGCCAAGCCCTGTTGACATAGCTGCGCCCGGTGCCATTGCCCAGCCTACCATTGGAATCATTGCAGCACTATTTGCGGCATTTGCAACAGCAAGTGCAGCAACTCCTTTTGCTGCAAGTTGTGAAGTTACTGCAAGAACACCCAGTGAAACATTCAACAATGTTGCAGTCAAGCTTGCAAGTGCAGCTTCAAGTGAAAATAAACCAGTTGAAACTGCAATAATTGCCATATTTGTTGCAACTGCACCTGAAGAAAGGGCAAGAACTGCCATTGATCCAGCAAGTGCTGATATAGGTGCAAGTAAAGCTGTAACACCTGAAGCCATTGTTCCTGAAGCTGCAACCATTGTGCCAGCAGCGGCGGCTTGTGTGCTTGCAGCAGCCCCAGCTGAAACTGCCACAGCGGCATTTGTTGTTGCAAGTGCTGCCCCTGTGGTGGTCAATACAGCTTGTGATGATGCTGTGGCAACATTACTTGCAGCAACTGCTGAATTTGAAGTTGCAACCGTTGCATTGCTTGCATTTATCATTTGGTCAGTGGCAACTTTTTGCACTCCAAAAAGTCTTGTAATGGTTTCCATTGTCATGTGGTCTTGTAACCAAGTTTGAACCATTGTGCCGCACATATTACCAAATGAATTAAGCACAGAATCAAGCATATTGTTCAAAGCACCTTCAAAAGTAATGTTGCCATTCAATAAATCAGAAACTGTTGAACCCCAGCCGCTTGCAATGTCAGAAGTGATGTTTCTGAAGCCTTCATTTTGATGTTGCCACAATTCAAGTGCTTTTCTGTTAGCTTCAAGGTTGTATTCTTCCATAATTCGCTGGCTGTTTCGCTTGATTTTTACTTCTTCAGCAGCATTGCCTTCAACAAGCTTCAATTGTTCTTGCAAAGCAGCCAGTTCAAGCTGTTTCTTTTGGTTTATGAATTCAATTTCAGTTTGAAGCATTTGTTTCTTTGAAATCTTGTGTGAATCATATTCCAATTGAAGCATTGCAATTCTGTTGTCAATTTCTTGTTTGTTCCATGTAAGGTCATCAACTGCTTTTGAACTCTGCAAAGCCTTCAAACTTTTTTCATAATCTCTTTCAAGTTGAAGTTTATCTGCAAGTGCTTGTGCATATTCAGAAGTGCCTTTTTTTGCTGCCTGAAGTTTAAGTTCAGCTTTCTGAAGTTCAATTTTATAAATTTCATCTTCAGTTTTTTCTGTTTTGTATTTTTCAACATCTAAAAGTGCAAGCTTGTAGTCAAGGGCTTCTTTAGCTGCCGCTTTTGCTTCTGCTGCAAGCTGTTTTTCTGTTTTCTTTTTCTTATCAGTTCCAGTTGTATTTGCGGAAACAGAAGGTACTTCAGAAGCTTGTGTGTTCAATGCTGTTAATTCATTGATTATGGCTTCTCTTTCTTTTTTTACATTTTCAAGTTCTTTGTTTACCAAATCTTGATCTTTTTGTAGTTGACGGCTTGCCCCCTTTCTCCCTGTGTCTGAAAAATCAATTGGTGTGCCAAATCTTGCGGCACTAATGACCTGATTTTGTTTATAAGCTTTAACTGATTTTTCTACTTTTTTGTCAATTTTTTGTTTTCTTTCTGTTAATTCTTTAACTTTAGCAAGTGTTAATTCATTGGCAATTTGTTCTGCTGTTGCCTGTGAAATTTGCCCCTTCAAAGCCAATTCTTGCTTTAATTTATTGATATAATTAGGGTATTTTTCAGTAAGATATGACAAAGCAGCATCAAGCCTTTTTGTTTGGTCATAATCCAGTTTTTTAACCCCTTGAAGTTCTTTCAAAGTCCTAATTGCATCAGTTGTTGAATTTACATTTTGGTCTTGTTTTGCATTGAGTTCTTCAACTGCATTTGTTGTTTCTTGAACAGATTGCTTATATTTCCACCATGCAGCTGCCCCAGCCCCAATTGCCACAGTAACCCATGTTATAGGGTTCATAAGAAGTGCAACTGTGAAAGCACGCACAGAAGCTGTTGCAATTGCCATTGCTTTTGATAAGTTCCCGGTCATCAAACATTGTGCTGCTGTTGCTCTTGTTGAAGCTGCTGTTGCTGTTGCCGCTTCAACTTTTGCCACTGCTGCAACATGTGCGGCTTCTGCTTCACGCAAATTTGAAGAAGTTGCTGCAATTAGTTGTGTGTTTTCTGTTGCAAGTGCTTGATTGTATGCAAGTGTTGCCTGATACAAACCAATTTCTTCAGCTGCTGCAACTTTTTTTGCATAAGTCAATGCTTCTTGTGCTGCCGTTTCTGCTACAATTGCGGCTGTTGCAGCACTGTGTGCAGCTGTTATTTGCGGGATTATTTTAGCAAGTGCAACACTTCCAGTAATTGTTGCAGCAATTGCCACTGCTGCATTTTGTAAGCCATAAACAGTTGATTGGTTCACTGAAGCCCATTCTTTTAAAGATGTAACAGCTTCATTTGTTTTTTCAATCATGTGTGTTACTTCAACAACTTGCTGCTTGATTACTGGCAAAGCTGAATCAGAAATTGATCTTATAAGCAAAGTGTAAGCATCATTCATTGTTGAAAGTCTGCCTTCCAGTGTTTCACTTTGTTTGTCCATCATTTTATAGAACAAACCACCTTCACTGGTTGCATCTTTGAATGCTTGTTTCACCATTTCAACAGAAATTTTGCCTTCACCCATTTCATCTTTCAGTTCTGCCATACTTTTGCCAGTTTTTTCAGAAATAACTTGCAAAGGGTTGAACCCAGCATTTATCATTTGAAGCAAATCTTGCCCCATCAACCGCCCAGCTGATGACATTTGTGCAAATGCAAGTGTCATTGAACGCAATTTCTCTTTGTTACCGCCTGAAATATCACCAAGCATTTGCAAATCAGGCAAAACTTCTTGAAGGTCAGTTCCAAAATTCAGAAGAACTTTTGAAGCATCCAGCAAGTCTTGTGTTTCAAAAGGTGTTACATTTGCCATATTCTGCAAATCATTCACAAGTTTGCCAGCTTTTTCAGCACTGCCCAGCATAACACCAAATTGAACATTGGCTTGTTCAAAATTAGAAGAAGCTTTCAATGCACTTTTACCAACCTGAAGCAATGTTGCACCAACTCCAAGTGCAGCAATAGAACTGAAGGCTGTTGAAAGAAGATCAACAGACTTTTTTGCTTGCACCATTCCTTGTTCAAATTGTGCTTTGTCCAAATTAAGCTTTACTGCAACTTGTCCAGCTGTTGTGGTCATTTGAAATTCTCCTTTATAGCAATTTTGCAACCTCTTTCATACTTAATTTTTTGCTTGAATCGGTTGCTTGTTTCTTATTTTTCTTGTTGTCAGGTAAAGTGTTCACTTCCCTGTCAATGTCGAGTAATTCAACTATTTTTCTATGTGTACCGCACCAAAAAGCCACTTCAGGCAAGTGCAAATGAACACATACTGCATAATATAAATAGGCATAGTCTATTTCATAAGTTTTTTCTTTTTGGCTGTCTTTTTCTTTGCAGCCGCTTTTGGCTTTTTTTCGGCTTTTGCCTTTTCAGCTTCTGTTGGTTGTGGAAGTGCAGCTTCCATTGCTTTAACAACTTGATCACCCAGTGCTTGCAAATCAGGCAAATTGAGTTCAAAAAGAGGCAACAAGTCCATTTCTTTTTCAAGTTTCAGTGGGTTTGCTGGATCAAAAGGGCTGGCAAAAACTAAAGTTGAAGCCCAAATTGCGTATGCAATATATTTTGGCTGTCCTTCCATCAAACCTTTTAAAAGTTCATGTTCTCTAATGTCAAATCGTTCTCTTAAAACTGCATAATTTCGCAATTGAAATTCACAGTTCCATTTTTCACCTTGCATTTCAATTTCAATTTTGGGTGTTTTAATTTTTTCCAATGTCATCTTCTTTTCTCCTTAAGTTACAAAAAAGAACCCCAAACAATATGGGGTTCTTTTAATATTCCAAAATATAATTATTCAGTTGGGTTTTCTTCAACTGAAGGTGTTGCTGGCACAATTTCAGTGTTTTCTTCATTTGCAAAAATTCTTCTGAAAGCACCATCTTTCTTTCTTGTGAAAGCTGTACCTTCAAATGAAACTGTCCAATAGTCATCTGCTGTTGTTACAACATCCATTAAACCTTTAACACAGAACATTTCCATGTGAATATCTGCTGCTTGACCATTCAGCAAGTCTGATTTAATTTCTAAATTAAACATAACAGGTACTTGTTTTTCTGTTTCAAGAACTTCTGCAATCTGTTTGCCAGTTGTGCCTGAAGTTTTTAGTTCTGCACCGTTAATGATTGCAAGAACATCAAGTGGAATGTTCACTTCTTCAAATTTTACATCATAGCCTGTTTTCATTGTGAAAGAATCGGCAATTTTTAAGCCAGCTTTGGCTTCTTTCTTTTCACTTGTAACTGTAATTTCCAATGAACTCAAATCAGGCAATTTTATTTTATCGCCTTTTGTGTAAGTCGTTGAAGTGTTTGCAGTTACTTTTGCAATGTAAGCATCTGTAATTGCCAAAACATTTTGTTGTGCTTCAAATGTCATTGTTTTTCTCCTTTTCTTTTAGGCTCAAAAAGCCGTTACTGTAATATTAAATACCCATACAAATCTTTGCTGTGTGTCTTTTTCTTGAAAGAATGGTTGTTGACTTTCCACAACCTTCATTTTCTTGTTGTTAATTGTTGAAATTCTGTTTGGTTGGTTTGAAATCAAAGCATCAAATATTGCTTGAATTCTTTTTTGTGCCTTTACAGGATCAACTGAAAGAGTCTTAATTTGAATTGTTGGTGAAGTTCCAATTACTTCTTTGTAACCACCATAAACCCATAAAGAAGTAACTTCAGGGCTGGCATCCACAAAATTGTTTTTTAATTCTTTAGCATTTACGATTTTTAAATCAATCAAATGCTGTCTTATTTCATTTAAAATGTCGCTCATAGTTTCTTCAATTGCCTTTCAACAAGTTTTGGAATTATTGCTTCAGAATTTTGCAAACCTCTTTCAAGAAATTTTGAATGAAATTTGTTTTCTTCATGTTGATGGTGTGCATAAGGTGTGTTTGCTGTAACATAAACAGCAACTTCTTCTTGAACACCAACAGCTTTTTCTTCTTTCAAATCTCTTTTCTTTGCCTTTTCAAAGGTCTGTTCTAAATCAGGCAAGCCGCCTTCAGTAACACAAATTGACCTTTTCAAAGTTCCTGAAAGAACTGGTGCAAGTTTTTGTGCTTCACCTGAAACAACTTCACCGCCTTGTTTCAATCCCTTCATTGCAGCTTTTAGCACTTTGTCTGAAGCACTTTTGCCAAACCATTTAACATCAATATCAAATTCAGATTTTCTCATAGATACCTTAAAAATAAATCTTGTAACCTTGCAGCTTGTTTTCAAAATCAAACATTGGTGCTGCTGAAATAATTGTGTAATCTTTATTGTTTATGTGTACCAAATCACCAGCTTTTGCAGCAATAGAAGAAAGAATGCTGCCTTCAGAAGTTTTTTGCTGTCCATTGCTCGAGATAATAAGCTTATTTTTCCAAACAATTCTGCAAGCAATATTTTCTTTTGTTTCAACAACTTCAGGCAACCCATTTTCATCAGTGCCATCTGTTATTTTAAGTGTGAAGGTTTGGTTCATAAATTGTTTGAACATATTACACCACCCTTGCTGTTGTAGTGATGAATTTATCAATATAAAACAATGCTTCAGGGCAAATGTTTTCTTCTGCTGTTTTAATAGCTGCACCGCTTCCAGTATATGAAACAGAATCACCCATTATATTTGCACTTGCAATGCCCATTTTTTGGTTTTTTATATGAATTGAATTTTCTGTGCTTTGAACAATTGAAGCTGCTTCTTCACAACAAGCAAACATCATTTCTTCACAGGCTTCAATATAAATGTATTCTTTACCCCTTACAGTAATGGCTTTTGCTTCTAATGCGTAACTTCTTTTTGAAAGAAAATTTGGTTTAAATAATCGAGGGAAGGCAAGCGGCTGTGTTGGTTCTACTTGAAAACCTTTGAAATTTAACTGGTTTAATTTTCTTGTAGCCGTAACAATAGCCCTTTTTTTGTTTTCCTCTGTTTGTTCTTCCCAAATATCACCGCCAAATCTTTCAGCAAAATATTGATCTGCTTCTTCAACTGTGCAAAAAACAGGAATTTCTTTTTTGTTTATTTGTATTGTTTTCATTGTTTTATATTCCTTTAATTTGAAAACAATGGCTGCCATAATGACAGCCACCGCTTAAATAATGAACAACCAAGAATTAAGCAAGCAAATGCTTGAATTGAACAATTCTGATGTGTTTAGGCTCATAGGCTCTTTCCCAGTTTGTTCCTGTTGCAAATTCTGCATTGGTTGGTGAAACTCCAGCTGGTGAACCTTTAAACTTAATGCCACGAGGGTGAATCAAGTTCTTTCTTCTTGAAATCAGAATGTCATTGCCTTTTAGCTTTTCTCTGTCTGTTTCAAGTGCCGGGTAATCAGGTGTTGCTTCACCAAGTGCAACTGCACCATTTCCAAACAAGTAAGAAGTGTAAACCGTTTTACTTGTTTTTGGAGCACCTTCACCACTTTCAACAACTTCAACAGGTAATTCATCATTGACAATTACCCTTTTATCACCATAATAAGCAAGCGGCTTGCCGCCTTCTGATGGCTTAATATAGTCAATTAAGTCATCTTTTTTTAATTTGCGTTCAATTGCTGAATGAATCATAATTGCCTGAAGGCTTGAACCTCTATCACCAAGTTTACCTTCTGCATCAATCAAGGTGTCTGCATTACAAGTTCTATCAGCAGCAGCTGCACCGCCTGAAATATCAAGAACATTGCCAGCCATTGAAGTTGCAGCAAATGCACCCTTCAAACAAGCAAGCAGCATTTTTTGATATTCCATTGACCAGTAAGCACCAATTCTTGTTGCAATCACAGCCATTGGATCTGCTTTTGGATCATTTGCCATTGTTTTTGCAAGTTCTTTCACAAGGTCATTGACTTTGAAAGCTTTACCCCTGTGATTGATAGCAGCAGCATCAAGACCGCTGCCAATGTCAGATGTTGAAAGTGCTGTTGAACCATCTGAAGGTAAAACTTCAGAATCGCCTTGCAAATCTTTCCAAAATGGCATTTTTACGGTTGTGCCAGTGGAATTTGCAAGTGCATCATATTCTGCATCACGCACCATAATACCGCATTCAACCAAACTTGAATTGTAAAGTGTTTGTTCTAAACCGTATGCAACAACTTTTTCAATATCAATTGGTAAACCGCTAATTGTAACAATTGTTCCCATTGTTTTTTCTCCTTATGTTTTTGTTGTACTTTTTCACTTCAAACCTTAATTCAAACCAGCTTCAGCTTTGAATTTCGCAGCCAGTGTTGGGTTGTTTTGTTCAAGCAAAGATTGTTTTGTAAGGTTTAATGTTTCCTTTTTGTATGGGTTAGGAATAGAAGAATTGTTGAATTCTGCCGGGTTTGTGCCACCGCCACCCACATTGTAATTCACTTTCAATTCAGGGTATGCTTCAGCAACTTTTTTCACAGCTTCTTCAAGGTTTTCAGCATCCAGCTGAACCAAATTCACAGCTTTTTCTTTCAAACCAAGCTTCTTTGCAATTTCGGCAATTTGTGCTTGCTTTTTCAAAGTTGCTGCTTCTTTTTCTGAAGCTGCAATTTTGTCTGCAAGTTCTTTGTTTTGTTTCACAATCTCTGTGATTTTCTCATTAAGAAGGTCAGTTTCTTTCACTTCTTTTTCTGTCAAACCAAGTGCTTCTGCAAGAAACTTCTTCAGGTCTTTGCCGTCTTTTTGCTCAATTCTTCTTGCAGCATTTTCATCATTTAATTTTTTGATGTGTTCTTTGAACTTTGCTTCTGTTTCTTCATTGGCTTTTGTTACGGCTTCAGAAATCATTTGCTGTACTTGTTCCTTTGTGAAGGTTTCTGTGTTGTTTTGAGGATCTCCCCCATTTCCATCTTTTGGCATCTCGCTTTTCTCCTTTTCTTTTGTATATTTCTATTGGCTACACGTGCAGCCAAAACTTTGCAATAAAATGAAGCCCCCTGAAAAGGAAGGCTTCAACAATCCAACTTTATAAATTAAAAATGTCTAATAAATCAATAAACCATCAATCACACAAGGGATTTTTGATAAATCGGCATTGCCTTTGTATATTTCTGAAAAGCAAATTTTTGAATTCATAGGCAATTCTTGTGCAATTCTTAATTTATCAGAAGCACTTAATTTTTCATATTCTTCATTGGTAAGATTTAATTTTGAAATATCTTTTGGTAATGTCATAAATTTTTCAAGTCCTTTACATATAGTGTAAATAATTCCTCGAGTGAATTCAACAATTCAGGTGTATTTTCTTTAAGAACCTTTAAGGCTTCTGTGCAATTATTTGTTCTTAAGAAGAAATACTGTGCAAAAATTTCAGGTTCTTTTGTTCCATATTGTCTGTAATATGCCGCACCATGTCCAGCAATAGAAAAATCAACTTTTTTATTCCTGAACATATTACCATTACAAAGTGCATCAAAAATGTCAGACACTGCCGCCCAGCCGTCTTTGCTCAAACCTTGATAGTTTGGCACTTTGTTTTGTATAACATACTCTTTTATAACTTCTCTGAATTTGTTTGCAACCTTTTCAGGGAATTTGTCCATTCTTTTAATTCTGTGTTTTTCAACAACTGCTTCAAGCCGTTTACTATAATTGCCATAACCTTTTGATGAAGCTTTAACAAGTCCGTAATCCAATGAATGCCCAAATTCGTGCATAAAAGTAACCGGGTTGTCTGCTGAAATAACACTTCTTGCCCTGTTGTAATAACCATGCCCCCTGTCATTTATAATTTTAACAGCTGGTAATTTGTTAATATTGGCAAGAATTTCTGCTGTTTCATTATCAATAAAGGCATTATTGAAAGCATTTTTTACAAGTTCATCATTGCCAGTATAACCTTTTAAAATATCAGCCATTGACCAGCCAGCAGCTTCTGCATCCGTTTTTTCTCTTTGTTTTGTTGGTGGCTTGTCAACTTCTTTTAAAACTGTACCAGTGCTTTTGCCAGCTTCTATTCTTTCATATTCTTCAATAACTTCAATTGTTACTGCAAAATGGTGAATACAATTAGGGTGAAACAAGCCTTGTGCTTTTGCTTCATCAAGTGTTGTATAGCCTTTTGTTTTGCCTGTTAAGCTTAAAAATGCACCCTCAAATGGCAAGCAAGGACTGTTTGGAAAAGAAGAATGACCATTGACTTGTACCAAATCACCCATGTCATCAAAAGTTTCAAGAATTGTTGTTTCAGCCCCTTTTCTGTATGCTTCAGCTGAAGTTGTCCTTGCAACAAGTTCTGCATAATCGGATAAATTCACCATTGAATGCAAAGTTCCATCTTTTTTGTAATATGGCACTTTGAAAATAGAATCCTTCACAAATTCTTCTTGAAAATCTCTTATTGCTTTTTGCCAAGTAATGTTGCCATTTACAACACCTTGCACTGAAGCAAGCCCTGTTGCCCTTAAATCTTCATTGTCAGGAAAGAATTTCAGCAGCTTTTTCAGAATATCTTGTGTTGAATTGAAGTTTGTTCTTTCAAAATATTCTATGCAATCCCTACCAATAACATCCACAACCCTTTTCAAAGGTTTGTAAGTGTTTATTGCAAGGGTTTTTACAGCATTTTTGTGAAGCCCTGAAAATTGTGCATAAGTTCTTGCTTTTACCGGGTTGAATTGAATGTGAAGTTGCCTGAAGCTTGCTTCTGTTCCTTTTACACTTTTAGAATATATTTTTGAAGTTCGTTCTGTTGAATAAAATTGAAATTTTTTTTGAAGTTTTGCCAGTTCATTTTCAACATTTGCTTTTAACTGTTCAAGGTGTGTTTTGTCATAACCTTTTACAGCTGCATCAAGCAATTGCTTTTTTATCTTTGTTAAGCTGTCATTGTAATAACGCAGCAATATAAGTTCATTTTCGCTAACAATATCTTCAAATTTTTTCATTTTTTATTCTTCATTGTCATTTGGGTTTTCTTCATCATTTTCTTCTTCAGGGTATAAGTCAGATAAAGGCAACACTGTTTTGCTTTTTTGTTCTTCTGAAATTTCAGCAAGTTCATCTTCCAATGGCTTGCCTTCAAGTTTCTGAACAAATGCAATTGCTGTTTTTTGGCTCATTGTCTGTTGAACACCAGCTTTTTGTGCTGTTTCAACTCTTTCTGCAATATCATCAGCAATGCCGTCTTGCCAATCAATTTCAAATTCTTTCAGCTCTTTGCCTTCAAGCTGTGCTGCAATTGCAAAAACTCTTTTAATAGTTTCATCAAAATCTTCAGCAAGCCTTCCAGCTTTTGAAATCATCCTTTGCATTAGCCTTTTAAGTGATATTCCAGACAAATCACTTGCAACTGTTTTATTTGGATCAAACATTACAGGGGATATTTCACCAACCATATAAAAGAAGAACATTAACTGTGAGATGTATTCTTTCACTGCTTCAAATTGCACTGTCCAAGTAACAACACCCGGTGGATCTTGCTTATTAGCACCACCAAGCATAACAATGTATGAACCTCTTTCAACATGTCCATTTTCATCCACTGCTGTACCCGGACCATATTTCAAGTTGCCTTGTTCTTCCAAATCTTTGCCCAGCTTTGAAAGGTGAAGTTCAATTTGGCTGATTATAGGGTTTATGTCAGTATAATCATCTTCACCAAATGGATCTTCAGAATCAGCTGAATTTGAAACTGGAATAATTAAAAAGTCATCAACCTTTGTTTCTTCCACTGGTTCAAGTGTTGCATATCTTGCAAGTGCTTTTAATTCAATTTCTTCTTTGATTTTTCCAGCATCTTTGTCAACAATAAACAATTTGTGTGTAATTTTGCCAATTTCGTGAATTTCAGCTTTCAAATAATGAACTTTATTTTCTACAAAAGTGTAAGCAATAACATGCATCAATATTTCATTGATATTGTCAGGGTTTACAACTGGAAACCACAAACGAGGTGTAACAGCTTCAATGACAACTTTGCCATTTCTGTTTCTAATTTTAAAAAGTCCATTGCCATATCTTGAAACATCAATTGCAACTTTTCTTGCAGTTTTCCACAATTTTGTTGCTTTAATTAAGGCATTCAAATAATCTTCTGTTGTTTTATCAGTTACATTTGAAATTGTAGGACTTTCAGAAAAAAGCAAGTCAGCCCATAATTTTGAAACACTCCTGTAAAGATTGATGAAAACCCTTTTTACAGTTTCATTCACTTCTTGTTCAGGATAAACAACCTTAAGCAGCATATCAAGCACTTCAAGGTGTTCATTCTCATACAAGGAATGGTTCAATTCATATAAGGCAAGCCTGTCTTTTTCTGTGTCAGGAATCCAGTTTTGCCCGGCTTCTAAAAATGATAAATCATTAAGCATTTGTTAATTGTTCCCTTTGTTTGTTAATTTCTTCTTTTAAGTCTGTGATGAATTCTTTTCTTAATCTTTCTCTACGCAAGCCAGCATATTCATCAATTTTGGCTTCAAACTTGTTAAGTAATTCAATATAAAATTGATTACTGCCACTAACAGTGCCAGCTGCTTGAAGTTGTGTTTCAAGTTCTTTCACTTTTGCTTCAAGGTCAAGAATTTGTTTGCCAGCAATTTCAGTTTCTTTGTTTGTATGTTCAACAAGGTTTTTAAGTTCAGTGCTTTTTGCATCCAATTCTTGCTTGATTGCAGTGTTTTCTTCCCTTAATCTGTTTACTTCATTTGCAGCAGCTTCAAGTGCTTCTTCCTGTGTAATTTCTTCAGCATCTTCAGGCACTTCTGCATTGTCAAGTTCTTCTTGTGTAAGGGTTTCAATAGAAGCATCAGCGGCTTCTGTGTTCACATTTTCTGCACCAGTTTTTTCTGCTTCAACAGCAGTTTGTTTTTCTTTTGCCATGTCAATTTCTCCTTTTTTGTTAGAATTTAAGCCCTAAAATTTCTTTTCTGTATGTGTGTATTGGATAACGCAAAACACCATCACATGCGTGGTCTTTTCCAATGAATGTTGTTTCACTGCCATAACCCGGTTCATCTTTTTGTGGGTATCTCAAAGTAAGAAGTTCATTTTGTGTGTTCACACATATTGTGCCAATTTTCACATTGTCTTTTTTGAAACAAGTTCTTACTGTGTTACAACCAGCAGCAATTTCTTTTTCAGAAGCATAAGCATTCAAGCCAGCAAGTGCCATTTCTGCAATCCTGTCAGGTTCAGCTGAATCACAAAAAATATAATTCAGTTTGCTGCCCAGTATTTTTTCTTGTGCCTTAAACCATTCAATAACATCAGCAGTAAGTTTGCCTTTTTTGTAAAATTCAGTTGCAAGATGAAAGTCATTGCTTCTTGTTACACCCCAAACACCAGCAGCCATTTCTGCTGAATAACCCCAGTCAACACCGCCAATATATTCTTTATAAAGTCCATCAGCAACATTCTTGCTGAATTCTTCAGGTGTTATGATGTGTTTGTCTTTGTCAAATTCAGGATAAACAAGCCCTTCTGCAATAACCCACAAGCCCTGAATCATTCTTTGAAAATAAACACCTTGATAGGAATTTTTAACATTTTCAATATATTCAGGTGGCAAATTCAAATTGTCAGTAAGTTCAAAGAAAAGATATTCAAATATTTTTTCTTTTTCTTTGTTGTTTATCCAATCAGTGTATATGAAATGAAGAATGTCTGCCGGGTTAGTTGTTGCAAATATTTTGCTGTTTGGCACTGAAAGCCTGTTAATTGCAAGGTTCACAAATGCTTCAGTGTGAAGTGTAAGTTCATCAGCAAGCCACAATGCAAAAGTATCACCCCAAATTGCACCTTCATTGCCTTTTTTATTAGCACCAGCAATTCTTATATAAGCATCTTGCTTTGTTCCAAGCACTTGTGAATTGATTAAAAGCCGCCCATCTGTGCTGTTATAATCACAATTCTTTTTGCCATACAAAGCCATTAGTTCAAGCAAGATGTTGTTGTAAATTGTTTCTTTTGATTTACCTGAAATCAGAATCTTGCCTTTGTCAGCCCTTTGTGGTATCAGTTCAGCTGAAGCTTTTGCAATTTGTGTTACGGTTTTACCTGAACGCACTGAACCTGAAAGAAGTGTGAAAAATTTAAAATCATCATAAGGTCTTGCCATCAATTCAAGATGTTTTCTTGACCATTTTGCAGTTGTCCAGTCTATCATTTTAATTGTTCCTTCATAGACCTTTGCAAACTTTCAAACATTTGTTTGATTGGTGCTTCTTCTTTTTCTTCAGGTTCTTTTTGAATCGGTGCAATTGTTATTGCTTCCTTTTCTTCTTTTGTTGCAATCATTCTGTATAAAGCAATTTGCAGTGCCGGGCTTTTACTATTTGCCCATTTTGCCCTTAAAGCCTGTTTTGTTTTTATTCGATTGTTTTCAATTTCTTCTTTTAATGTGTCTAATTTGTCTAAACCATAATTATAAAAAGTTGCCCTTGAAATAGGCAAGAAAGCAACCAAATCTGTAATAAATAAAATGTTAATATTAGGGTTTTTAATAATATCAAGGCACATTTGAACAAGCTTTTCATATTCCGCTGGATCAATCGGCAATTTTTTCTGTTTTGTTTCTTTTTTAGTCATTTAAACATCCCGCCTTGCATCTCGCATTGACTAACAACAGAACATAATTGCTTATTCAACATATTCTAAATAATCGCCAATATGTTCCCTCATAAAATCATCAAATTTTCTGTATAAAATGTAATCATTCAAACAATCCCTGTAATACTCAACATCTGAAATATTTGTTATGTTGAACCTTGCATGAACAGTTTTTGTTTCGCCTTTTTCATTTTTCTTGTTCCAAATTAAAATTGCATCTTCAATTTGTTCATTTTGTTTGAAATTTACTTCAATTACTTCATTTAACCATTCAAGAAATTGCTGTTGCCTTGTTTTATAGTCAACAACATTGGTTTGTTCTTTCTTCACTTCTTTAAGCATTTTCAACTTTCCTACACTCTGATTGAAAAATATCTGCAACCCATCTGCCATTCTCGAACTTATCCCGCCAGCTGTCTTTCTGTGGCAATGGTGCATTGTATTTTGCTCTTTGTTTATCAGGTGCAATTGCAAAGCCATAAACATAAGGCAAACTTGTTGCTGAAGCTATCAATGGAACCGGGCATTTTTGTTCTTGCAGCTGCAAATATTTTTGTTTCTCGAGCAAAAACAAATCAGCTGCTGCACCAGTCATTTTTTCTGTTTCAACAAGTTTCTTTTTTCCGTTTGCTGCTCTGCCAAATCTTTTAATTATCAAATGTTGACAGCCGCACTTTTTGCAAATACAAGTTTCAACTTGTTCTGAAAAAATACGGTCATCACCTACATATTTTTTTTGAACTGGTTTCATTTTATAAGTTTCAATACACCAGTATGTTTCAATATCTGTTTTTTTGTATAGCTGCCCACAACATAAAAAAGCCACTTTGAACCCCCTTCCGCAGTGTATAAGCACAGTTAGCCCTTATTTTAGCAAGGTGGTCTTTTTGGCTTCAAAGGCTCTCACTACATACCATTATAACGCATGTTTCACTGTCCAGCTGGACAGTCTTTCAAATTTTGCTTGACATTTTATAAAAAAGAAGCCTATTTTCAAGGCTTCTTGCTTCTTCAATATTCTTCACATATATTTTGCCAGTTCTTGCTTTGTAACTTCTTTAATTAACAAAGCCCTTCTGTTTTGTGGGTTTTTGGCTGGTATTCTGTAATATGTATAAATTCTTTCAAGGTGGTATTTTATATTTCTTTTTGAATAATTCATTTTTTCTGCAATTTCTGAATTCGTTTTTCCTTCCACCACCATTGCCAAAATTGTTTGTTGTGTATCGTTAAGAATTGCCAATTCCTTCACCCCCTCTGTTAATTAAACAAAGAGTATAACCGATAATTGCCCCACTCATCATATAGGCTGCTGGTTCGCATTCTTTGTTTTGTGCTTTTACATCATTTGTGAATTTTTGAATTGCACCATTTAAAAATGCGGCATTGCCTTTGTCGTTTACAAGTTCATTCAATGCCTGTGCTTCAAATGCCTTCATTTCCTCAATTTGTTTTTGTGTCAATTCTTCTTTCAGTTTTTCTGTTTGTGCCATGTTTGTTTCTCCCTCTTTTTTAGTAATAACCGTAATTGCTGCTTTTTGGTGTGAATTCTTTTGTGTCAAACAATTGTTGCTGCACTTCAGGTGCTTTGCCTTGAAGAATTTTATTGAAACAAGCAGCTGCCAGCTTCATAAGCCTTATTTCTTCATCAGCCTTTTCTTGTGTCATTCTCCCGGCTTCCACCCATTTTGGATATACATTCACACGCAGTGCAGCTTCCCTTGCACAACAATCTTTTAATTTTTTTATTGTTTCAAAGTCCATTTGCTGCCCCCTTAACATTCATCCACAAAGAACTTCAGCCAAATAAAAGGCAATATTCTAAAATAGCAAACATGTTTGTAATATGTTTCTTCAAGGTGGGTTACACTTGTGTCAGCATAGAAAGAATAATTCAAAGCCCACAAAAATATATTTATTTTTTTGTCAGTTCCTTCTTTCCATTGGCTTATTGTACATTTTTCGCCTTTCGGGTGAAGTGTTATTCCAATGAATTCTGCATGATCCCATCCTGAATTCAAAAATTTTGAATATCCTTCAAATACCCACACGCAATACAAGAAAAATAACCAAATCAATAAAAGTGTTGAAAAATTAAATATTATCATTATTGTTCTCCTTTCTTGTAGTTTTTGCAATAGAACTTTGTTTCATCATCATTGAAAACATTTGAATAATTGATGCAACTGTAACAAGTGCCTTCATCATCAGCAATGCTTTGATTTTCACACTCGTTGCAATGAAAATAATATCTTCCCATGTTGCAAGGTTTTCCTACTGTTTCAATATTCAAAACAACTTCTTTGCCAAATTCTTTAATGCTCAATTTATTTTGAAAAATAAGCTTGAAACCTTCCTTATACATCACACCCCCCTTGCTTTTTCCACTCCACAATGTTCAGCTGTTCACCCAAATGTATTGCATAGACTGGTTTGTCAATATGCAAATCTGTTTCAAGCCCTGAAGTCAAAACTTCAATTTTATCTATTGCAAAAAGCATTTGTTCTTTTCTGTCATAACCTTTTGAAAGAAGTGCTTTGTTTACAACTGGCTTGCCGTTTTCATAAATTCTTGAAGCCCAGCTTTTTTTGATTTCTCGATATTCAATAGTTTTTTCACCGTTCTTGATTTTATTGAACCATTCGGACTTCATCACAAGGTCAAGAACTCCATTTTCTTTGCTCATTTTTGCCCCCTTTTTATTACTGCAATTTCGCCTTCAAGTTCCAAATTCTTGTTGTACAAGCTTTGGTTTTCTTCATCTAATTTTTCGCATTTCTGCTGCAATTCTTCAATTTTGTGCAAATTTTCACAATGTTCTGTGGTAAGCCTTATTGATTTTTTTGCCAATTCTGCAATTTGTGCATAAGTCAAACCGCTGAAATATTTATCAGAAAATGGGTTTGGTTTATTGTTCTGATAATCATTCAAAGCTTCACCAATTCTTTGCAAGTTTACAATTGTTTCATCATCAATCTTAAAAATAGCTGTTTTGTTGGCTTTCCAAAAAAGAAAAAATGAAAGCACAAATGTGCAAGCATCTTCAACAATTAGTGGATCACAAGCATTTTGCATTGAAGCAATTTTTGCATCTTTGCCAATAAGTTCATTGTTTACTTTAATTAGTTTTTGTTGTAACTCATTAGCTTTATTTTTTTCTCGTTGCATTTGCTTAAAATAACAATCAGGAGCTTCTCTGCAATCATCTCCATCATATAGATAACATTTGTAACCGTTCTTTTCTCCAAATTCACAACCAGTTACATCAACATTATTTGCAATCAATTTATGTGACATTTTATTTTCTCCTTTTATTTTCTTGTAAAACTCCAAGCTATAACAGCCATAACAATCAAGGCTGTACAAGCAACAAGGTCAGTGCCTTCAATATGTATTTGCAACATCACAACACCGCCTTAAAATGGAATTTCATCTTCAGGTATTATTGAATAATCTTCAATCTTTTCTGAAATCTGAACACCTGAAACTATCTTCAACACAAGAATTTTTTGCCCATTTGTAAGTTTTGAAACAGCTTTTGCATCAGTCAATGCAGCTGCATAGCTTTCATATACTTTGCGTGGTTTGTCTTTTAGTGGGTTGAACACATAAAACTTGCCTTCATAGTCAGTTGCATGTGCAAGTTGTGTTCTTAATTTTTGAATTTCTGAATATTGTTGGTCAATTGTGCCTTCAAGTGAATTTTCAACTTTTCTTATTTCTTCATTTTTTGCAGCAATTTGTTCTTTGAATTCATCAATTATTTTATTTTTGCCATTGCATTCCCTTTGTAAATTAGCAACATAGCAATTGTTTTGAAATAACTCTGTGTAATAAGCATCTTGTTTTTCAATAATTTTTTGTTGATGCTCAATAACTGATTTTAAGCTTTCAATGCCAGTAATTCTTTCAAAAATTTTCTTAAACTTCATTTCCGTTTCTCCTTTTATTCAATGCCTTCTGCAACAAGAACACCTTTTTTGAGAGCTTCAAGTTCCTGTTTGTCTTTGTTGTACTTTTCTTTTAAGGTAATCATTTCATTTGTTACCCTTTGCCCTATTTGCCGCCAGCAATAAGAATCAGGTGGGTTTGGTTGCAAGTTCCTTGCCCCTTTTACCAGTCTTATTTTGCTTGTTTTTGTTAGTTCTTCATCAAAAACAAGCAAGCCATATTTCTTGTTTTTGGTTTGCATATATTCTGAAGCCCAAACTTCCAATTCTTTTGGCACACAAAAATAAAACTTGTTAGGTATTACATAAGATGAATAAGCTTCTTCAGGGTTTGCATAGAATTTGTGTTTCTTTTCCTTCCAATATGTGCCATTTTTCAAAGTAGCTGTTTCAAATTCCCTTCTGAAGTCGCTTTTTGAAATTTTCACTTCTACTTCAACAAGACATTTGTCATTTATTGCACTAATATCTGAATTGTGAATACACTCTGAACACACAAAAACCATGCCTTTTTCAAACCTAAAATATTTCATCAGTTCAAGTTTTATGATGTCGGACTTCTTCATTTGCTAACCCTCAAAGCTTCTTCTGCTGTTTTTCGCATAAAATCACAAACTTTATGCCAGTTTCTAAAGTCAGAATTCTTTGCACGTGCAATTTTGTTCAAGGCTTCTTCAAGTTCGGTGTATTTTGGTTTTTTCTCAAATAAACAAGCTCTGCCTATTTCAAATAAATCTTCTGTGTTTCCAAGTTCATCAAAATCTTTTGGATTATAATTCACAGGTGCTTCAAGGCTGCCACCTGTTGTATAAATTCTGCCATTTGTTTCTTCTACAAATCTGTCATCAAAATAATAACTATCAAGCATCAAGTTTTCTTCAATCTGCCCTGCATCATTTTTACTTTTGTAAATTGCCGCTTCAATAATTTCTTGATATGGCTTTTTGCTGCCTTTTCTTACATAAATTTTGCCATTTTCAAATTGTTTTACCATTTTTATTTCTCCATTTCTCTTAAAATGTGTTTAATTACTTCAACAGTCCAACCATCACCAATGACTTCATACCGCTTCTTTTTTGGTAAAATTGCGGTGTAATTGTCAGGTAATGTTTGCAACCGTTCATATTCAAGTGGTGTTATATATCGCAGCCTGTTATCATCAAGCACAATTTTGGGTGCTTTGTAGTCTGAAGATAACAGGCAATTTATTTTGCCATCAGTTCCAAAAACTTCATTTTTTTGTTTGCTAATGCTTTCAAAAGGTTTTACAGTTCCAATGCAACCCCTGTTGTGTGGCACTGTTCTTGTGAATCGTGAAGCCCTCAATTCTGAAATATCAAATTCAGAAGAAACATTTTTTTCTGCAATATCTTTGAAACAAATTTTTCTGTTTTTCGGTTGTTCTATTGCACAAGTTGGAAAACCAAATAAATTGAAGTTTTTGTGTCCTATATTTGTCCAGTAATATCTGTTTCGCAATTGTGCTGAAACATTTTCACTGTTTATATTTACAGGATAAGTGCCAAGTGCTTGTGAAATTGCTTCAAAGTCTTGTTGGTACATTTGCACATTTTCAAACAAAAAATATTTTGGTTTAAGAATTTGTTTTGCTTTCACAAATTCCCAAAACAAAGAACTTTTACAGCCTTTAAGCCCAAGCCGCTCATTGTTAGCACTTGAAAAATCTTGACAAGGTGAACCTCTAAGCAATAAATCACATTGCCCAATGCTCTCCCAGCAAATATTTCTTACATCACCCATTTGTATTGTGTCCGGGTAGTTGTTTTGTGTAACTTTTATTGCTGTTTGTTTAATTTCACAAGCAAAATATTTTTCAACTGGAATGCCCAGCTGATCAAGTGCAATTTGTCCGCAACTAATACCATCAAACATTGAAACAACAATCACTTGCTTAACTCTCCAAATACTTGTGCAATACTCTGATTGCTGCTTCACAACCGTATGCAATACCTACCACATAATCAGCTTCATCAAGTTTTTGAATCCAAGCTTCTTGTTCAGGTTTCAACTTGCCGCCCTCTTGCCTTTTCATTTCAATGCAAAGCACTTCATGGGTTTTGCTTTTGTTTTTGGCAAAAATAACAATGTCAGGAAAACCTTTTCTTAAGCCCATTGCTTTTTGCCTTCTTATATATCCAAAATGATTGAAGTCTTTTGTTCCATCATCTGTTTTTTAGGGATATACATACCATTTTGTGTGCTGAATGCAATAATATTGTGTAAATCGCAATATTTTATGAATTCAATTTGTTCTGCACTCTCTTTTGGTGTCGTATTTTTTGCCATTTTGTATTCTCCAATTTGGGTGGAATAGGGGCAAAAAGCCCCTTTTTCCAACTAATTATTTTTTGTTACACTATCAAGCGGCAATTTTTCTTGTCTTGCAAAAGTGTCAATTTTTGCTTCAAGTTCAGCCAGTTCATCTTCAAATTTTGAAATTTCATCTTCAAGATCTGCAATGTGCTGTTCAGCATCCAGTGCTTTTTGTTTGTATTCCTTCAATAAGTTTTGAATGTTCACAATGCTTTCAAAATCTTTTGTTCTGTCTTTAATACCCTTTATGTTTTCATCATCAACATTTGAATGGATTGCTTCAGTTACAATGTATTTAAGCTTCACAAATGGTTCAAAATCAAGTGTGCTTGCCAAATTATTGTTGTATTCAACCTTTTCTTGCAGTGTGATAATTTCAGAATGATTTTTGTTAATAAGATTTTTTAAAAACTTCTTTCGCATAATTGCATTCTTTTCATCTTTAGTATTTGCAATTACTTCAGGGATAGCTTCTTTTGCAACTTCTACAATTACATTTTTGCCAGTTGTTGCTTCATCACTCACTGCCCCTTCTTCTGTGGGTTTGTCATCAGTTGTTTTTGCTGGTTCTTCTGAATTTGTTGAACTGTCGTTTCCAGTTCCAGCTTCCTGTAATTCATCAGTGCTTGTTCCATTTTCGGTTGCTGTAACATCAGAATCAGTGCTGCAAATCTGTTCATGTTCTTCATCCTTTTCTTCTGAAGGTGCTTCAGGTGCGGTGTCAGAAATTTCTTCACCCTTTGTTTCAATCGTTTCTGTTGTTTCAATCGGTTCTGTTTGCTGTGTTTCTTCCACCATTTCAACTTCTTCTGAAATATTTTCTGTGGTATCTGATATGGGTGTATTTGCAAACATTACTGGTTCTTGTGGTGTTTCAAGGCTTGCTTTGTGTTCTTCAATAACATTTTCATTTTCAAAGCTATTGCCAATAAAGTCCATTTGAACAAGGTTTGCACCAAATCTTGCAATTGGTGTAACTTCTGTTGTGCCATTGTGATGAACTGAAATGCCCATTGAAATATTGTCAATAATCTTGTAATAAGGCAATTCTTCCTTTTTGTTGTAATAGACATCACCCACATACATTGGGCAATTTCTTACACTGTCAAAGTAGCCAGCACTTTTTTGTTTTCCTGTCATCTTCTTTTTCTCCTTATCGCTGAATTAAAACAATTTTTGCTGTATTTGGTCAGCTTCCAAACCAGCTTGTATTCCGTATTTTTTGCGTTCTGCAATTCCTTGAAGTCTATCTTCACCAATTTTGCAAAATCTTTCTTCAATCTCTGCTGCAACAAATCTTCTGCCACATTTAACAGCTGCAACACAAGTGGCTGCACTGCCAGCAAAAGGTTCAAGCACAATTTCATTTGGTTGTGTGCTTTGTAAAATCATTTCTTGCATCAGTTCAACAGGTTTTTCTGTTGGATGAAATTTTGTTCCAATAATGTTTGGAATAATAAAAACATTGCCTTTGCCCATGTCATTGATGTTTTTGGCAAAGCCTTTTCTTAAAAACAAAACAAATTCACATTGCTGCATGTAGTATTTGTTAGGTGTTTTGTTATTTTTTACCCATACAAGCAAATTCATAAATTTGAACCCAGCAGCTTCTGCCTTTGTCTGCAATTCGTTCAAATTCCTACTGTTCACCATAAAATAAGCATGTGAACCATCTTTCAAAACTCTGTAAACTTCAGGCAACCATTCTTCAAATTTAATATCGCAATGTTGAAACAATTTGCCTTCTGCAACTAATAATGCACTATCAGCATCCCCTTGTTTTAACCATTTTGATTTTAAGCGGTCATTGCAAACCATTCTGTTAAATATTCCTGAAGGATCAGTTTTTCCGTATTTTTCCTGTGCTTCTTCTGTAACTCTTGCACCGCCAGTGATTATTTTGTAAGGAACATCAGAAACAACACAATCAAAAAAGTTGTCAGGGTATTCTTTCAGTAAATCTCGAACATCACCGCAATAAATGAAGTTTGTTTTGCTTATATCTACCACTTTTCACCCCTCATTGATTTACCAGTAAATTGAAGGTGAATGCCGCAAGTGTCTTTTAGCCTGTCCAGTGTTGCTTTCCATTCAGGCAATACTTGCAATTTTTTAATCATTTCAGGGTTTGCAGTCAGTGCAGTTGTAGTTTTGTAGTTTAATAAGCTGTCAATAATTCTGAATGCAACTTCTTTTCTTTTGTCGTTGTAAGTTTCCCTTCCAATGTCATCCAAAACAACAAAATCAAATGAAACCAGCCACTGAAGCAATGGTGTAATATCACCAGCATTGTCATAGCTGTATTTACTGAACTTATCCAGCAAAGCTGAAAGTGTTGTGAATAAACAGTTAAAACCTTTATTCATCAATTCATTACAAATTGCAGCAAGAAGTGTTGTTTTTCCAGTGCCAACATTGCCAATCATCAAAATGCCTTCAGCGGTTTTTGGGTTGAATTCTGCCGCATATTTTTTGCAAAGGTCAAAATGTTCTGTTTCTTTTAAAGAAGAAAAAACTTTTTCTTGAAACAATGGTGTCATCATTGAATTTTCAAAGATTTTTGCCAGTTTTTCTTTTTTAGCTTCTGCAATTTTTGCAGCTTCTTTTTCTTTTTCAATTCGTTCTTGACAATCACAAGCTGGAACTTGCACATGAATATTGATTGAATTAGTGCTTTTATTAAACCAAGCATATTTTGTGCCACAATGTGGGCAAACTCTTAATTCTTCATCATTGCTTCTTTTAGCAATAGTGTTTATTGCTTTTTGCATTATTGTAGTGTCCATCCGTCATTCTCCTTTTCTTGTTCCGGGTTTTTGATGTTGCTGTCAAAATCGCCTGATAAAACACCAGACCAATTGCCATCTTCAAGCAACCAACGCAAACCCACCTTCTGTTCTTTGCCGTCAAAATCAAATCTAATTCTTGAAAATTTTGAAATTAGAATCGGCAACATTTTTATGAAGTCAGGGTTTTCATAACTTATTTCAACAAGTGCCATTCTTTGTGCATTGTTCAAATAACAACTTTTATTGAATACTTTTTGATATTCAGCACAAAAAGCAGCTTGTGTTTTTCCTAAATATGGATCATCTCTTTTGGGTTGTGGTTTATTACTATCATATATATATGTACTATTATCTTTCTCTATTATTTCTCTATATTTAGGGGTGTTTGTATCGCTTTCACTGTCTGTGTTTTCAGCTTGTGTTTGTTTGTTATTTACAAACAAATCTGTTTGTATTTCGCAAACAACATTGTTTGTATTTTGCAAACATTCATTTTTAGCTTGTTTGTTATTTACAAACAAATCTGTTTGTATTTCGCAAACTTCTTCAGGTGTAATTTCATCAGGATTGCCAAAAATTTGTGCAGTTTTTTTGCATTCCAAATTTAATTTTTTAAGTTTAATAAGATCTTCTTCATTGAAAAGTTTATGATATGGAATTTTCCATTCATCATAATTTTTATTTATTTGAATTTCACCAAATTGTAAATTATAAGTAATAACTTTGTTTTGCTTCAAATAAGTCAGTTCTTCCTTAATGTCGCACCTATATATGTAAGCCAATTCAAACATTCTTTGTGGTTTTATAATTGCAACTTTTTTGTGAAATCCATAAGAAAACCTTGCAAGAAGCAATAAAACCTTCAATTGTTTCAATGTAAAATCTCTTATGAAGAACTGTTCAAACAGTTCAAGTGCTATTTTGAAATATCCATTTTCCAGTTGTACATTCGCCATGTGTTTATACCTCAATTAGCATGTCAGTGGATATTGGTGCAGTTAATTTCTTTGTAAATTTGCAATAATCACATTTTTCACACCTCACTGGCTCAACCAAACCAGCCTTTAATTCCACAATCCTTTTTACATTTCCTTCTATTCCAACAAGTGCATTGTCCATATCGCCTTGTCTTAAACCGATTACATCAATATCAGTTACTTTTTGTTTATCAGCAGCAGCAATATAAAATGGCACTTTATCGCCACCAAATTTTGCTTGTTCAAGCAGCTGGTAAATTGCACCTTGCAAGTCATACCCCCACCACTCAATGAAAGAAACATATTGCCCCAAATCTTTAACCCAAAATCTTTCATGTAGGTTTTTAACAACTTTTAAATCAACAATACTGCTGAATGGGCTTTTTCTGTCGTGGTAGCTGTCTGTTTTACCCTTCCACATTGCCCCAAAAAGTTCAGCTGTGAATATAACCTGTTTTTCACCGCTCATACACAGCATGAAAAATTCATCTCTTTCAATGCGTTGAATCACCTGTTCAGCTTTTTCAAAATCTTTTTTTAATTCCCCATCTTTTTTAAAGAATTCAGGGTGTTTAATTCTGAACCAATTAAGTGTGCCTTCAAAATGTGCATCAACATAAGAACCAACAAGCATTGCTGTTGTAACTTCCTCTTCCCATTCACCATTTAGCTTTGCCATTGCCCTTGCTTCACAGCCGGGTTTTGCCCACGTGCCAATAAAATCTTTGTATTGTGAAACACTCAAAAATTCTTTGTTTGCTTCAGGTGAATAATAGTTGCTTTCAGTCAAAAACATTTCAAACCTTCCTATAATTCACCGTTTTTTGCTAATGTTTGGCAATTTCTGCACAAAGGTTTGCCATAATTTCTTCTTGAAAAGCCATCTTCTGCTGAATTTATAGTTGAACCACAATTTGCACATTCATAAACAACTTCAACTTCTTTTTCATATTCAGAAGCTTCAGAATGGCTTATAACAGTTTTTTCTGTTGCTGGTGCAAAATTATCTTCAGGAACTTCTGAAAATTCATTCTGTGGCATTTGTGCGGTTGCATTTTGAATGTTTGCTGGAATTGCTGCTTGATTATTTTGAACAGGCAATCTATTTTCAAAAACATTTGTTATTTTTTCGGCTGAAGTTGAAACACCTGTTGAATTATTAAATTCAAAATCAGTTGCAGTTGAATAAGCAATTTGTTGTGCTGAATTTTTGAAGCTTTTTGCAACATTCTTCAAAACAAGCCTTAAAACAGTTTTTTTGTACATTTCGCCAGTTCTCTTTGTCCAAGCTGGTGAATTTGGTGCTTTTGAAAAATCTTTTCTTAATTGCTCTAATTCAGTTATATTCATATCTTCACCAATTGAAGAACCATCTGTAAATATAACTTGTGCAAATGCACCAATAATTTTGTTATTATTGAGTGGTAAGGGTTTAAAAATGAATTTTACATTTCCATCTTCAACAATTTTTTGGTATTCATCCCCTTCTCTGATAACTTCTTTTATAGTGTTGAAAATAGGCTTAATGCTGTATGTTTTTGCAACCTTATCTTCACCTTTATAATCGGTTTGAAAGTTCAAATCATTCTTGCCTTCTTCTTTGTTCCAATATGGTATTGCATAGCATTCCCCACTTTGAAAATCTAAATCAAGCAAAGCCCCCTTCATTAAACAAGCAACAACATCTTGTGCTTTGATTTTCAATAAATCTTGTTTTTTTATACCCTTAAGCATTGCAACACAGTTTTGTTGAAATTTTGCAGCCTGAAAACCATCAGGCAATGCTGCTGCTTTTGCTGCAAGTGTTGTTGCAAGGTTGCTTTCAACCGATACCAAAAAATTTTCTAAATTGTTGTTTTGTTCTGCCATTTGTAATTCTCCTTTTTTTGAATTGTTTAGCCCTTTATGATGGGCTGTGAACCACCAAGAAACACAGCCCACGAAAAAGGCTAAACTGTTGCAGTTTCTGCTTCAGTGCCTTCTTCTTTTTCTTCCCCTTCCCCTAATTCTGATACACAGCCAGCCAATGCAGCTGCCATTTGTTTCCTTATTCCTTTTGGAACTTCATTCAAGTTTTGAATTTTGCCTGTTTTTAAGTCCATTGCTTGAATCTTTACTTCAGGTTTATTATCCGATACTTCAGGCACTCTTAAAGCCACATTGAAGGCTTCAATACTGAATGCTTCGTGTTTTTGAATTTCATTTGCAAATTGAAGTGCAGCTTTGTCAATTTTTACAGAACAAGCTTCAAAATATTTTCTGTTTTTATCTTCATCAGCTTCAGTTTCTTCATAAACAAGCTGTGTTTTGTCATAGTCAATGACTTCAGCAAATTCAAGAATCAATCTGTGCTGAACAAGTTTCTTGCCCGGATGTTTACCAGCCAAAACTTCTTTGAAATATCGCAGCTTTTCTTTTTGTGAAGTATGAATTTCATTCATCAAGCTTTCACAGTCGTCTTGAAAGTTTTTGCTTTTAGTTTCCTTGTGTTCCTGTTCAATTTCAGAATTGATGATGTCATCTTTTGAAATTCCTTCTTGTTCGCAATAATCGTGCAGTGATTGTGTCATTTTTTGTTTCTCCTTTACTTTTTTGGTGTGTTATAACTCAACAACTGTTAATTCAGAATCATCAGTTGTTCTTGTAGCAATAAATTGAAGCCCTGAAGCTTTGCAGCGGTCAAATAAGTGCTGTCTGTTGATTGGTGAAAGTTTTTCAACACCATCAATAAGCACAATCTGCAAGCCAGTCTTGTTTTTAAGTGCAATATCAACACAAAGGTCAAGTTTTTCACCTTCAGACAAATTGCTTATTGGCAATTCGCCATTGGGCTTTTTAATAAGAACTTGATCACCGTCAATTGACATTTCACCAAGCGGCATGTTTGCTTCAGCAAGAATTGTTGCTGGCAATGACCTTGCAAGTTCAATTTTTCTTGTAAATTCATCAGAATCCGCCTGAAGTTCAGCCAATTCATTGTTCATTGCCATCATTTTGTTGTATTGTGGCAAGTTTTGCTTCATTTTTAAGGCTTCAGCAGCTTCTTCTTGAAGCGGCAAAATATTTGTTTTTTGTTGTTGCAAATATGGTTCAAATGCTTTTAATTCTTCATTAAATTGTGCAACTTGTTTTTCATAATTTGCTTGAATAACTGCTTTTTTATCAATCCCAATTGCATTAAGTGAAGCCAGTTCTTTTTTTGATGAATTCAACATTTCTTCAAGCCTTGCAATATCTGCTTGAAGTTCTGCTTCTCTATCCTTAAGACCTTGAAGCAATCTTTGTTCTTCAAGTTCTTTTACAGCCTGAAACCCTCTTATTTTGTTGTCATAGTTTGCTTTTAGTGTTTCAGCTTTTTCAATTTGTGAATTGTGTTGCCTTGCTTGCTCAATTCTTGTGTGAATTTCTTGCAAGTCGTATTTTTCCCACTTTTCAGCATTGAAGTTTTCAGGAAGTTCTTTTTGTGTTTCTTCAATAAGCTGCTTTTTGAACCTTATTTTTCTGTTTACTTCTTGCCTTTGCATAAAGTAAAAGCCATTTTCAGCAGCAATTTGTTTTAAAACTTCAAGAATGTGTGCTTCATAGTTCACACCTTGTGGAATTTCGCCAAACCATTCTTTGATTGTGTTTAGATCCCAGTTGTATTCAATAAGGTCAAGAATAATTCTATTTTGTTCTTTGGCATCCATATTGATAAAAGCAACCGGGTTCAATTGTAGTTCTGAAAATAATTCAGATAGGAATGCTTCAGGGCTTTGAACTTCTTTGCCGTCTTGCTTAATACTTTTGTAATCTGATTTATTTGTGCGTGGTTTTCTTGTAATTGAAAGCCCGGCATCTGTTTCAATAAGAATTTCACCTTCAGTTGCCCCTTGCTTAACTATGCAATCTCTTGTGCTTCTGTTGGTTATTGCATAACGGATTGCATCAAGCACTGAAGTTTTGCCTGTTCCATTGCCACCTAACAATTCAATACTTTTGGAATCAGCTTTAAATTCTGTAATTCCAAAAAGATTTTTGATTTTAATGTTTGTAATTTTTGCCATGTTGTATTCTCCTTTTATTTGAATCTGTAAAGTTCATCTAAAACACCATTTGCCAAATCAGCAAGCAGCATTGCTTTTGCTCTCGGTGTTGCACCTTTTTCTGTGGTCAAATAGCCTTCTTCTTTCAAAATTGCATTGATTGCTTTGGGCATATAATAAGCATCCCAAACAGCTTTTGAATTCTGTTCTTTTATGGCAAGCAATACTTCATTAAATTCTTCAGTCAATGCTTCATTTTCTGTGTTATTAAAAATTTCAATTTTGCGTGCAAATCTCAAAAAGAACTGCATTGCTTTTTCAAGCTTTGATTTTTTAAATTTTTTACGCATTTTTTAACCCTCGCTTTTGCATTTCATAAAGAAGAAAAACAACCTTTGCCATATCGGCAATACATTCTTCTTTTGTTGGTTCACCTTCTTCAAATGTGAATATAAAATTTGGTTTCTTCTTCTTTTTTTCGTACCTTGACATGTATTTTTCTCTGTTTTTGCGTAGCAAAATTAAGCCCTTTAAAAAGGCTGAAATATTTGTGCTATAATCTAAAATGAAAAAATTATTTTTTAGGGCTGCTGGCTTTCAGCAGTCTTTTTTTAATCATTCCAAGAAATTTCATTTTCTTGAATGTATTGTTTAATTGCTGTAACCATTGTTTTGTTAAACAGTGGATCTTGTTCTGCTCTCAAAGTGTACTTGCCAAGTAATCTAATTGGGTCTTGTCCAAGTTCTTCAATTTCATGTTTTACTTGCCATAAGCAAGAATTCAAATTGTAAACTGCATCTAATGCCATTTTCTGTTCTCCTATAAGTTCAAATTTGTGAAGCCTTTTTCAACCATAAAGGTTTTCAAATCTTCTTCAGCTACTCTGTAACGGTTTCTTTTTAAAGTTGCTTTAAGTTCGCCTGTTTTAATGTATCGCCTTATTTGTTGCTCTCCGATTGGCAAAACTTTTGCAATATCCTCAATGCCGTATTCTGTAACATTTGTCAATAAAGGTTGCAAAATTCTTCTCCTTTTTTTATTATGTAATGTATAACTTTTGATAAGATAAGAATATAACAAGTGTTCACATTTGTCAAGTAAATTATTAAATAATGTTCACATTTGTCAGAAAGAAGGTTGCAAGTAATGAATATCAAAGAACTTCACAAAATTGTCTGTGATGAAAAAAAAGAAATTATTAAGAAAACAGAATTAGCCAAATCAATGAATTATTCAAGGGAATATGTAGGGCGATTATTTAAAGCCCCTGAAAAACAAATTTCACTTGACAAAATTGAACAGTGTGCAAAGTATTTTGAAATAAGCATGGCTGTTTTTAATCGTTTTATGGATGGTTCAGAACTTCCAAATGACCACACACAAGATATTTTATTAAAAGAAATTGAAAAACACTTTTCAATTGACAAAGTTGACATGCCAACTGTAAAAACTGTTTTAGAAACAGGAAGGGTGCGTTCATTAGTGAAAACTCTTATTAAATCATTAAATGGTGATGAAGAAGCTGCTGATGCTCTCATTGGCATTTTAAAAGTGCCTGAACTTGCAAAAAGTTTTATTGAATAAGGAAGGTGAACAATGAAAAAAATATTATTTTCTACAATTATATTAAGTATGCTGTTTCAACCAGTGTTTGCAGCTATTCAGCAAACAACTTCAGGTGTTGAAATTGGTTCAGAAATGTTGAAAGAAAATTTTGATGCATACACCTTAAGTTTTACAAATTTAGGCAATAACCCGGTAAAAATAGCCAATATTGATATAAGCGGCATGGTTACAAATGCAAATCAAGTTCTTGTGTCAGAAGGCTTGAAAGCTGTTAAGAAAAACAACAAATATGCTTATATGGGAATTCTAACTTTAGGCATCACAACACTTGTTGGAACTGCAAAAAATAACACTATTATAAACAAACAAAAAGTGGCACTTGCTGAAGCTGCAACATTCAATTCAAATTTTGAAACTGCAAAATCTGAAATTATTATGCCAAACAGTACAAAAACATTTAGAATTCTTGTTCAGAAGAATCAAGAACCAAATATTTCAGCAATTTTTCAAGATACAAAAACAAATGAATATATCAAGGCGGTAAAATGAAGCAAAAAGAACCAGCATTCATATATGTTAGAGTATCGAGCAAGGAACAAGAAGAAAGTGGTTTTTCTATCCCGGCACAAATAAAATACTTACAAGACTATGCAAAAAGAAAAGGTTTTGAAGTTGTTGAAATTTTTGCTGAAAGTATCACTGCAAAAGAAACAGGAAGGCAACAATTTGAAAAAATGTTGCGTATTATAAAAAAACAAAAAAAAGCCTGTCATCTTTTGTGTGAAAAAAATGACAGGCTATTAAGAAATGAAGATGACGCAGCTACGATTAAAAATTTATTTACCAAATCAGAATGCCACGTGCATTTGGTAAAAGATAACATGGTATTGAACAGACATTCAACACCTTATGAAATATTCATTTTTATGATGTTTTCAGCTGTTTCCTCTTTATACCCACGCAATTTGTCAATTGAAGTTAAAAAAGGCATGGTTGAAGCAGCTGAAGAAGGTTTCTTTCCGGGCAAAGCCCCAACTGGATATTTAAACAACAGAACCAGCAAAAAGAAAAGTGAAATTATTGTTGACAAAGAAAAAGCTCCTTTTGTTATAAAAGCATTTGAATTATATTCCACTGGTTGCTTCACTTTTCAAAGTTTAGCCAAAAAACTTGCAAAGGATGGGTTCACAATAGGCAAAAGAAACTGTACAAAAGGAACTATTGAAAAAATACTTCACAACCCATTTTATATGGGTGAATTCAATTATAAAGGCAAAAGGTTTTATGATGCAAAGCACAAGCCGCTGATCACAAAAGAATTGTTTTATACGGTGCAAAAAATTATAAATGAAAGAACCGCACCACACACAACAAAGCATGAATTTCTTTATTCCGGGCTAATAAAATCACCTAACAATTATTTTCTTGTGGGTGATATTAAAAAAGGCAAATATGTATATTACAGAAGCACTGATGTCAAAGATAAAGGGCTTAAGCTTCTCAAAGAAGGTTATATTGATGAAATGATTGAAGAAATGTTCAGAAACTTGTATTGTCCGCCTGAATTTGCTGAAGCAATATTTTCAAAACTGAAAGAAATGGTGCAAGGCAAAGAACAATATGAACAAGAATCGCTTGAAGCAATACAAAAGAAAATAAGCATGCTGAAAAGCCGCTTGAATAAGCTTTATATTGACAAATTAGATGAAACAATTTCTGAAGAATTTTATTTTGAAAAGAAAAATGAATGGCAAATTGAACTTGATGAATTAAGAATTCAATTTGATTATATAAGCAAAGAATCTGATGAAATTATGCAAAGAGCTTCTGCAATCCTCACACTTTGCAAAAATGCTTATAATGCTTATCTTTCAGGAAATATTGAACAAAAACGCACCCTGTTAAAATTGATAACCTCACACTTTTTGTGGGATGGTGAAAACCTAACAATAACAATAAAAAACACTCTCAAACCAATGTTCAAGAGTGTGTTTTTTCAAAATGGTGGAGCAAAAGATGCTAAACTAGAACTTTTGTGCAAATATTTTATTGACAAATTAACCTCTGAAAGTATCTTATATATTGACTTTGCACTGAGCGAATATCAAAAAATCAAAAATGTTGCGTAATTTTTTAAATTTTTACCACATTTTTACTTTAATTTTTTAGTTGATTTTTTTTGATAATATTTTTTTGTTCAAAAGGCTTATTTTTAAAAGATTTTCTGTGATTTTTTACTTTATTTTTTATTGTTGAATTATTTTAAGGGAGAATAAAGGCTCAAACCCCCTAAAATCGAAATTTTTTGCTTGTCGCACCGTCATTGATTTTCAGAGAAAAAAATCCTCTGAGTTAATAAATGCCGGCGGGCGGACAATCAACCCCCGATCTCTGAGGCGGCGGCACAGTACCTAAGCCGCCCTAATGCCGCACTGTGCAAGGTTTTTAGAGTATAACCACCAAGAGAATACAAAAGAGAGCTGCTGCGGATGCACCGGAGTTGATCAGAGTTGAAAAATATTTTTTGATGTTTGATTAAATGTATTACAATTTGTAAATCTTTTTTATTTTATTTGATTAAATGTATTGCATTTAATCTATAAATAAGTTATAATAATAGTATCGGTTATGAATTAAACAAAAGAAAGGCAGGCACAATATGGCAAGAGAATTAACAGATGCAGCAAAAGCAGCAAAGGCAATCAGAGCAGAATTAAAAGCAATCGGAGTAAAAGCAAGAGTAAAATCTCAAACATACTCAGGCGGAGACAGTGTTGATGTTTATACAACAGATTTAACTCCTGAAGTAATGGCTCAAGTAAATGAAATTTGCAAAAAATATCAAGAAGGACACTTTGACGGAATGACTGATTACTATGAATACTCAAATAGAAACAGCAATCTTGTTGCTCAGGTAAAATATGTTTTTGTAGAAAACTCAGCATCAGATGATATGATTACAAACATTTTAAACTGGATTGACTCAAAAGATGCCGGCAAACAATTTGACACTGATGCAAAAGTAAAAGAGTTTTTTAGAGATTACAGCATGAGCCGCTACAACTTAGCAAGGAGAATATTTAGAGGTTATGATCTTTTTGGCGGTTTTTGGCAAGCAGCTTAGGGAGAGCAATCTCCCTTTTAAAAATAAAGGAGATAATTATGAGATACAATATCGGACAAAATGTAACATTAACAGATGGATATAAAGGCTATAAATCCGGAGAGATTGTAGGTTATGAGTTCCCTCAGTATGAAGTTGAGTTATCATCCGGCAAAGTGATTAAAGTTTATGAGGATGAGATAGAGTCTTGACATCCTGGCTTTATTTTTGATTAAATGTATTACAAGAACATTGAAATTTTAATCACAGGGTAAAAGATAGCTCTTTTCAAAAGGAACACCGTCTCAAACCACTTAAAGATCTCAGGCGTGTGTCTGACTAGAAAGGGGGTCAATATGGATAACTTCAATTTGACTTTAATTTTAATCTTTTTGATTTTATACATAATAAAAAGCGGCTCCCATCCGCAAGGATAGGAACCACTTTAGATCTCTGATAGGGCTATCGGCACCTTAGGAAAGTGCCACCCTGTGATTTTATTATAAACTATATTTTAAACTTTTTCAAGTGTTACATTAAAAAATATTACCGTAGGAGATATTATGGCAGATCACATTTTAGACAATATAGATGAGTTAATCCAAAGAAAAAACATCATCCGGGATCCCAAATTTGTTGATGCGTGGAAAGAGATTTACACAGCAATTCAGATGGGTAAAGATCCTCAAGAGCTTTTTAATGAGTATAAAAAACAATATAAAGCTGATCCGGAGTTTGACACTTTCAAACTACTTGCAGCAGCAAAGCATCTTGAGGATATAAACAAAGGCAGCGGCAGAGGCGGATCAAGACCTGGAGCCGGCAGAAAAAAGGGCAAGCCGGTTAAACCAAAATCAGAGCTAAAAAAATCAAGATCAATCCGCATGACTGATGAGGAATATCCTCAAGTCCTTGAGTATTTAAAACAACTTAGAAAATCAAAAGAGGTGTCAGATGAGTAAAAAAGTGCCAAAAGTAATGATCTCAGAAATGATAAAAAAAGATTTTGAAAATACTTTCAAGCCTGAAAATTATTTCTATACGGCAATAAACCCTGAGACAATAGATAAACTCAAAGCGGATATGTTAGACTATATCCAAAATATAAGAGTTTCAAGAAATAGAGATTTTAATGATCCTCTATTTTATCATGATTGCGAGGAATGTATATTTTTAGGCAATATGCTTGATGTTAAAGCAGATGAATTAAACAAAAATCAGGTAAATATAGCATTTTATGATTTTTATTGTCATAACAAAAAGGACTCAGTAAGTCTTATTGCAAGATATGGAGACAACCCTCAAGATTATTTAAGTATGAGATATTATTTTGATGCACCACCGGAAGAAAACCCTGTTTGTAAAAATACTTTGTTTAGAGAGATTTTAAAAAGGTATGAAAATAAAAAGGAGTCAAACAATGCCGCCATTGATACAAACTAATAATCAAAATTATAGATGCTTAAACTGTGGATCTCCTCATTGTGTATTAAAAATTGCTGATGATGGAGTCTTAGAATATTATGAGTGCTTAAATTGTGGACAAAAGGACATAGCATATATTGATTATTTTAAAAAGTATGCAACAAAAATAGAGACAAAATAACAAAAAAGCCGCCCGGATTAACTCCAAGCGGCTTATTTTTTGCAATAAAAAAGGCAAGCCAATAAAAATCAGCTTGCCTATTTGTATGTTAAGAATTAAAAAAGGAATAAAAATGAAAGAAACAACCAAAACAAAAAATCAAATCTCAGCCCATTAGAAAAGCCATGAGCAACATCAAATTAAATTTTTTGATACTTGATACATAAAAAGCTCTTAAAATCAATTTTAAGAGCTTTAAATAAAAAAAGACGATAGAGTCTGCCCCCTATCGTCAAATATCGGTTATGGAAACACCATAAACTGTCTAATATCTTAAAACTTGATGCCTGTTTTTGCCCTTGTTAAAAGATATATGCACCCATCTGTTATATTCGTTGATAAGCTGATCAAACTCAATGCCAAATGATTTTATTTTGGCAATGATTTGATCCGGAGCCATCCCGGTAATAACAAAATCAACCGCTTGCCCTGTTGTATGCTGAGAGTTTTTAACCCCTCTAATCTCCGGATGATTATTAAGAGTGCTGCATCTGTAACCGCTTGTAATAATCATGGGCTTGCCTATTTTCTCCCGGATGGGCTGCAAGCAATAAGTAATTAAATCAAGCATATTATCCAGGCTGTTAATATCCGGCATATTGTTGATTTTATACTTTGCGGCAGTATCGGAATGAATAAGCTCACTCATTTTAAAATTTAATGCCATTTTTACCTCATTTCATATTGTGATCTAACAATAAATCAAGTTTATGATCTATTGAGTCAAACATTCTCTCTGTGTTTTCGTTTTGTTTTTTGCAATATTCGCAAGTGATATAATTTTTTTCTACGGTGTTGATCCTCTCATGGAGTCTTGCATCCTCTTCTTTGGAGCCTTTTTTAAGTTTTGCAATACTTTGATTGATTGCTGTCAACTCATCATTCATAAGCTCTTTAACAGCTGCTTTAAAAGCAGCCTTTAATATAAACCAACCAACACCGCTGCCGGCAACAAAACCGGCAACAGATCCCCATATTGACATTATCACCGCCTTTAATTGATTGCTTTTTCAATTTCATCAGCAGCCTTGTTTAACTTTTCGGCAATAGCTCTCAAAGTCTCAAGCCCCAATTTTGTACCCTCAATATATGCCTCTTGTTTTGCAATCTCCGGCTCATCTGCAATTTTTGCAGCATTTTGAGCAAGATCCTCAATCAAGGCATCAGCTTTGTTGTTTAATTTTTCATAGGCTTTGCGTTTGAGAGTCGGTACAACTTTACTCTTGATGAGCTTTTTGATGTATGGAATAACAAGCTCTAAAATTGCCTTGACTGCTGTCAAAATCATTTTTGCATCCATGTTTTAATTCTCCTTTTCATTTTTTGTATGAGATTTTTTGCAAAATCCCAAAAGTACACTAACCGCTGCCAAATATCGACAGCCTCTCTGATGATCAGAGCTTTTGTTTTAGGTGTGCAAGTCAACAACATAAGCTCATATAAAAGCTCACTTGACAGCCGCCTTTTGTTATCAATCAATGAATGATCTCTGCAAACTTTGTCATGCAGGATTGCACCTGTTAAAAACTCCGGCTGCAAAGGATAGCCTATAAGCCAGGAGTAAAATTTTATTGTTGCTCCGTCAAAGCCCTCATTTTTATAAGCGGTAATTTTATAAAATTTGCCGTCTTTTCTATCCCTGAGATAATAATTGACTCTCTCTGCAAGTTTTATAGGGAATTGTTTTTTATCCTTTAAAACTTCAGGAGAGTCAAATTTGATAGGGATCCGGATCTTGACATCCGGGATGTCTGAGATACCCAAAACAAAGCCCGGAGCATTTATAAAATATTTTGCTTTTGGCTCTTTAGCCATCTTTTAACATCTCCTCATAAGTTGCGATCTTTTTCTTTTCATAATCAATCCGCTGATTACAGTTGATTATCCCTCTGCGGCAGCTGTTGACTTTATCCTCAAGCAAAATAAACTCAGTGCCGCAATCTTTACATCTTTGCAAATAAAATGCTCTGCCGGTGTAATTTTCATTGAGCTGCTTAAACTCAATGGAGTCTGAGAGACATCTAGGGCATACGCATTGAGGCAGCTCCGGATCAACATCCTCAGTCTCTGCAAGCATCAACTTTAGAGCCTCATCTCCCTCAGCTTGCTCAACTGCCTGAACATAGCCTCTTATGTCATTACATCCGCAATCATTACCGTATCCGCACATTTTTAAAATCTCCTTTATTCCTTGCTCCTATTGCTTTTGCACAATTTTATTTTTTTGTTTTCGCACGTGCGAGAATATAAAACCCACCAAACCGACTGCCGGACATCTCCGGGAGTAATCGGCAATAACCCACCCTGTGCTTAAAGAAAGGAGTTAAGCTGTACCTAAAAAATTGCTGCGTAGTGTTGCCCTGCTCATCTTGCTCAATGCAAGCTGACACCGGCAACACCGGCTGCCGCTATCCTAAAGCAAAATTAAGCTGCTTATCTCTAACATTGCCCTGAGAGTATAAGACTGCCTGCTTTTTTAGCTCATTGAGCTGATCTTTTGCATATTGCGGCATCTCATAGCCGCCTGTCTTGCTCTCTAAAGGTATTGCCGGAGTATTGATGCACAAAGGCTGCGGAATGCCATTTTCTGTCAGCTCAACTTTTGCAGAGAGTATGACTCCATTTTTGCAAAAATTGACTGTATGGATCAGAGTCTCATCAACCTTGTCTCCGATCTCACAAATCTCACAGAACACAGTTGCAAGAGCCTGCATTGCTCTTAAAAAATCATCTGTTGCTCTCTCTTTTTTACCTTTAACAGAGATCTCATTGACAGATCTTGATGTCTCTACATTGTAATAAATCTCCGGAATGTCTTTGTCAGACATTGAGATTTTTGTAATTGCATCAGCAAGATCTTTGCACTCATCAAGAGTCTTAGCCTCTTTGACATCTTTGATGTTAGTTACCTTGCTGCTGTTCGGTTTTCTACCTCTTGCCATAACCTTTAATCTCCTTTTATTTAAACTGTTACCATATAAAAAGACTGCCGGATTTTAATCTCCGGCAGCTGCTTGTTTATATTCATTAAAACATTGCTCTTTATAACTGTATAAAAACAAATAAAGCTCAATAATCTCTTTAATACCCATCTCCACTGCTTGCTCAGGCTGCCCTGTTGCATCATAGATGTTTGTCTTGATTTTTAAATATTCTGTTATATCTCCGCCGGCTAATTTGTAAAGCTCTAAAATATCCTTAAAGTCTTTGATGATACTTGCATAAAGACCGATCCATTTTGCTTTATAAAAATGACCGTTAGTAAACTTTATGGGATTATCAAGCTGTTTTTTGTAATTTTCAAACTCTTGACTGTTATCCTCTCCATTGATCTGATTTACAAGCAAATCTCTTGAGTATGCCTCATATTGATCAAAAGACAAAAAAGCCTCTTGATACTGATATTTTTTGACTCCCTCACTGCCTGTAACCTGTTTAATATTTCTCCTAATATAAATGCCGTCTGAAGATGATTTTGTGTCAATCTCAGGCGGCATTGTCAAGCTCTCAGCTTGTCTGTAAAATGTTTGCATATATCACTCCTTTTGCTTTTTGCTGTGATTACTTATCATTTTTTTGCATAATTTTATACTCACATTAGGCTCAATATATTTTTTATAAGCCTGATATGTATCTGAGTTTTTAAACCATCCCATATAACTTAAAATCTGACATGCATCATACCAGGTCATGCGTGCCTTGCTTTTGATTTTTCTTGCTTTTCTGATGGCTCTTATAAATATTTTGCCTCTGATTGTTGTTTTATCCCGGTAAAATTTAAAGCCCATAAAATCAATAGGTCTGCCTCTGCGTTTGCCGTTTTTGTCAATATAATCAAACCTAAAGACTTGATAATTAGACTTAACCTCAAGATCAAGAGTTTTTAAATATTCTTTTATTTTTTCAAAATTTTTGTGTAATTCTTTTTTATTTCTGCCAAATATAACCATATCATCCATATATCTGACATAACATTTTGCTTTTAGCTCCTCTTTGACAAAATGATCAAACCCTTGCAAATACCAATTTGCAAACCATTGAGAGGTATAAAAACCAAGAGGCAAACCCTCTCTGATAATTTCTCCGTTGATTTCTGCTGAGTTAGAGTCTAAAACAAAATAAATAAGTTTGAGCATCCTCTCATCATGGATATGTTTTTGTAGTTTAGCTTTTAACATATCAATATTGATGCTCTGATAAAAATGATGTATGTCTAATTTTAAAATATACTTGATCTCAGCTTTGTTATTTCTGATAAATTTCTCAAGATATTTTTTACCATAATGTATGCCTCTGCCCGGTATTGATCCGCATGTATAATCATACATACCTTTTAAAAACATAGGCTGCAAAGTTTTAACAACAATATGCTGAGTCCATTGCTCCGGGTAAAAATAAGGCTGCATAACAACCCTCTTTTTGAGCAAAAATCCATCATTGATATTGACTGCTTTATGTCTTATAGGAGTGTACTCTCCTTTAATGAGCCAATCTCTAAACTTTTTTATATATTTCTCCAGGTTATCAAAAATCCTTTTGACTTCCTGTCTATCCCTTTTTCCTTTACTTGCACCGCTCAGTGATGACAAAATTATGTCATCACTAATTGCAATCTCAAAGAGGTGATTGTATGATTTCATTCTCTTACTAAACCTCACGAGCTTTCTACAAGTTACTTGCCCATGCCTCTTTTTCGGTCAATTTTTACCAAGCGGTATGGATAATAAACCACATTGTAAGATAATGTTTTTAGTAATTGAGCGACACGCCATAGTTCCAATTCGAGTGAGAGACGACATTGTTGACATTGAACGCAAAAGCACCAACCAAAAAGCCGTCATTCGGATTGCTACCAAAGCGAGCGAAACCCTTGAATTATTACCCAAAATTTTTTAGTATGCGAGCGACACGCCATAGTTCCAGTGGCTGACAGAGCAGACATTGTTGACATCAAACGAGAAACAACCACACAAAAACCCCTCAGCAGTGTTGCAACCAAAGCGAGCGAAACCCGTAGTAAATTATCCAAAATGTAAAAGTACAAACATGCTTATCTAGTATGCCAAAAAATAATATACCATAAAAATAAAACATGCTTGACTTTTAATTTAAAATTTACCCGGCATCCCCTCAAAAAAAATTTTTCATGAGCCTTCGGCTCAAATGGTTAAATGGGGGATAGCTCCCCCAAACCCCCTAAAGAGGTGATTTGTAAGAGAGCGACACGCCAGAGTGCCAAGACGAGTGAGAGACGACAACGTTGACAGTGACCGCAAAAGCACCAACCAAAAAGCCGTCATACGGATCGCTACCAAAGCGAGCGAAACCGATCAGAGAGGCATTGCTCCAACATCCATCACAGTAAAAAGTTGTTGAGGTTCCGCCGGCATCTGCCGTAGGCACAAGCCCCAAGCCCGGCACAAGCTCCATCCTTTTAATATAGAGTTGTGAGATCGTTCCCGGTAATGTAACACCGGAGTCAATATAACCGTCTCCTGTTGTGTTGTAGTTTTCAACAGTTGATCCGTCATGTGTACCCTCACACATTTTATAAAGCAGCTTGCCATTTTTCTGAATTATACCGTTTGTAATTTTCCAAATGTTGCCCCACCAGTTTTCAATATGAAAAACTTTAACAAGCCCATTGTTATTATCTCCATAGAACATCCCTTTATCTTTGAGAGTGCCTGTTGTATTGATCTGATTAGTATTTGATTCATTAACATAGCCGGTATATCTGCCGGTACCAAATACGGACTGAGTGTCTGTTGATTTGCCAATCAAAAGCAATAAGTAATTTATCAACCGTCTTAAGCTGTACTCATCAACATTCCATCCGGCACCGTTTGCCTTTGCATAAGCCATCTGAGTATCACCGGCAACACTTTTGCACATATTTTGCCCGGCTATTGTACGGATCTTATTGCTGACATTTGCACCATCAAACAAGCCACGATAAATATTTTTGCAATAGCTGCCGTCTTTCTTTTGGTGAGTGTAACAATCTGCATTGTTAGAGAACTTTTTATTACCTATGCGGACATGGATTTTGTCATTTTGTAAAAATTCCTCAATCCAAATCTGCCCGATTTCAACCATTGCATTACCGCCATAGGCTGTATTTGATACATCAGAGGCAGTGCCGTCAAGTTTTTTGCTGTAATCGTTAGGATCAAGGTAATAATCAACAGTGCCATCATATTTAAGCATACAAGGCTTGAACAGCTGCATAAAAAAGGCATCAGCCCATGATCCATAATTAAAGACATTGCTTGCATAATCCATTTTTGCAGGAATAAATTTTTCATTTATGCTGCCTTCAGGATAAGAGATGCAGCCGGCAGGATTAGAGTTTTTTTGATCAATAACAAACTCATAAACCTCAGACTGACCAAATTTATTAAATCCGTTGAGATTGACCACATTATTTGCTGATACAGGGAATGCCCTGTAAAAATACTCATTTGTCTCATCCGGCAGAGTGTCTGTAAGTGCCGTTAAATTGTATTGATTTCTTATTTTATTTGTAGCAATAATCTCTCCCTCAGACGGATTTGCAGGGTAGTCTCCTGCTTTTCTCACAATCAGAGTCTTTGCCCATGTGCAGACTGTCTGATTTTCTATGACTGTATCACTAGGATCCTTCCATTTAAGCTGAACAGATGTGCCGTTTTTCTCAATTCTGAGATTTGCACAATTAGAGGGCGGCACACCTTGAGGCAAATTACCAAATGTATTATCCAGGATCTCAAAATTCTCATTGAGATCTCTGTCAAAATTAAAAAGCTCATTGCCATCTTTGCTCATATCAGTCAAGTTCATTTTTAAAAATTCTGTTTTTTTATCTCCCATTTTTATTCTCCTGTCTTTACATTACAGTAATGTTTTTTAGGTATTTGCTGCATCTGAGATTTTGTTAAAACCTCATGGATCTCTTTTTTTCTTAAATAAGGCGGATAATAATATGCAGCAGTCTCAGCCGGCTTGCAGCTCAAAAGAGTTGAGATAAGAGTGTCAATCTCCTCATCCTCTAAAAACCTATCCGGGCATAAAAAAAACATACTTTTGCCGTCATTGATTTTGACCGGATCTGATTTTGTGTCTTTTTGGCTTAAATTGCCGTTGCCTATATAGTCAATCTGCCTCAAATCAAAATTATTGTTGATATTTTCAACAACATAAACCGGCAAGCCTCTTTTTTGCAAAAGCTGCTCAACCTGTTTATAATTCTGACCACCGGCAAAGAGTCTCCATTGAGTCTCAACTGTTGCTGCTCTTTCTTTGAGGCTGCCGGATGCAGCAATCCCAAAAAGCTCCTCATCATTTTGGATGTCATTCTCATTGAGTGTCATTGTAGGAAAATGCACAAACTTGAGATTTAAAATCCTTTGAGCAACCTCAGAGATCGGAGATGTCAAAACATCAATAAAGTCTGATGTAAATTTATCAATACACATCCAGGCTCTGCCGTTACCAAGCATCTTTTTAAAAGCAAGTGATATTTTATTGATCATCTGTTTGCTCCTCATTTTCTGCCGGCTCATCATCCTCTCCCGGAACATTTGCACTCTCTGCATTAAATACAACATTGTTATTGATTGTCAGCTTTTTGAGATAAGCAAGAGAGCCAATCCCTAAGCTCTCCTCATTGATTTCAACTCCCTCATTATTTAAGAGTGTAAATGTTGAAAATGTATTACTGCCAATAATATTCTGAGTAATTGTAACTAAAGCATTTGAGTTGATTTTTGCATTTGCCTCAGAATAATTAAGAGCAATGATATGAGGTCTTTTTATATCCAATGCAGCATCTAAAGCAGCCTTAATTTGATCATTGTATGACTCTGATGTTAATCCTTTAATATCAACCTCATACCCGGTATAATTACAAGGCAGCAGATTGACTTTTGCATTGACCGGTCTCCTGTCATGCATACCATCAGAGCTGCCCTCTATTGATTTTGCAACAGCCAAAAATTGTCCGGAGCCTTGAAACTCAACAAACTGACCGTCAATCCAATTAGGAAAAGGATTAGGATTGATGGCACCGGATGGAGTTCTGTTTTTGCCTGAGCCTGTTGCAACAAGGTAAATTGTAACAATGCCCTCAGTCAATACATAAATCAAAGCATCCTCAATCCCTGAAACTTCGAGGCACCATCCAAAATAATCAGACACTGAGCCGCCCTGAGCTTTGTTTTTAAATTTATACAAAACTCTAGGTCTGTAATGCTCAATATCCTCATCCTCAGATCCCTCAGTTTTTATTGAGGTTATTGTTGCAGTTTGAGGAATACCATCTAAAGGATTTGCAATAGTCAGCTGTGTTCCGACTGGTAAATTGCCGGCAGATCCGGCAGTTGTGCATTGAGCTGAAACAACTATGCTGCCATTATCGTTATTGCCTTGAGCTGTTGTTTTATAAACTAAACCCGATATTAATTCTTTATACACTGTGCCTGTCGTTAATGTTGATGCTGTTACATCCGATAGAGTCAACTCAACCTGTGAGGATTGACCATAAATAAACTCAACTCCTACAAGATCGCCCCAAAGTTTTAAAACCGGCAAACTGCAAGTCTGAGGGAAACATTGCTTATATACCCAAACTAAAGACTTCCAAACACTTGCAACAGCTCCGGCAAATGCCCAAGACAAAGATTTTACCGCTGCTTTTTCTAAAAGCGGTGTTGTGTCTTTATATTTTTGTCTGAGGGCTTTGTATTTTGCAATCGTACCCTCTGCAATTTCTTTCATTGTTTTAGTTGTAAAATTAGCCACTTTGCCTCTCCCTATTTTGCTTTTAAAATAGCTTTTTCATTTTGCCAAACAACACCAAAGAGCTTGCTATCTCCGCCCGGCTCTGTTGTTGTTATATCAACATTCATTTTGTTATCACTATTGCCATAAGCCCTCACAGCAATAGACTCAACAACCCCCTCATCAGTCATCCATTTTAAGAGGTTTTTTGCCGCCTTTTCGGCAGCATTCAAATTAGGAACAGTGATGGGAGACTGTATAGCATCCTCAAAAGATTTGTCTTGAGGATAATCAGAATAAATGTTATAAAAATTGTCTCCGCCAAAAAGAGAGACATATATTGCAGTTAAAAAACCACCATCCTGATCAACATCTCCGCCTGATGATGTTATTGCTCCGCCGTCTCCATAATCTGATAGCTTTATCTCCATTTAAACCGCCTTTACTTTAGTTGTATTTGATGTAATGGTACACTCCCGGCTCTCTCCGTCTAATATTGTTGAGTTTTCTGTCAATACAAAAGCTCCGGACTCACCGCCCAAATTGATTGATGCTGCGTTGATTGTTGCTGCTCCGGAGACATTGATTGTCAATTTTGAGCCGGCTGCATCAATAGTGCCGTCATTTTTGAGATGTAAAGCTGCAACAACTTTGCCCTCAGTATCAACAGAATAGATCCGTTTTTCTCCTGGAGCTGCAATTTTGTCTGTTGCATCCTTCCATCCAAAAATAAACCCATGAGCCGGATTATTGTTAATCATTCCGCCCAATGCCTCAGCATTTTTTAAAGGGCAATAATCGTCTCCGCCTGATGTATATTGATTAAAATTGTGTATCTCTGAAGATAAAACTTTGCTTTGAAAATATCTGATTTTATCCTTGACAAGTTGAGTAAGGATTTTGCATTTAAAAAACATCTTTTCACCTCATTTAAAGTTAAAAAATAATAAGTTTGATATGTAGCCACACTCAAAACTCAATTAAATCAAGTATTTACAAATTTTTTCGCACGTGCGGAGATTTAACTGCAAAGAGGCAAGCTCTCCGGGATAACTCCTGTATAAGCACAAGGCAAAACAAAAAGGATCTTAGTCTCATCATTATCAAGAGGTGTTATTTTTTTAACAACAAACTCTGTCTCCTCATCAATGTAGATGTCCGGATTTTTGATGATTGCAAAGTCTCCGGTTTTAAGATCTCTCCGCTCCTCATTTAAAATCAAAATCACTTGAAAATGATGCCCTATATCCTCACAGGCTTTAAGATCTGCTACTGAGTTGAGATCATTTGCGTTAAAATCATCTGAGTGCAGCCGTCTTGTAACAGGATAAGGAATAGGCACTTGAGAGATTGCAGTTTGCGTGTCCGGGTATTGAGAATTAAGCTCATAATATCTTGCAAGTCCGTCTGTATGAAACTTTGCATGCCATTCTTTGACACCCACGCACTCTCCGGCAATAAAACTGATTTTTTCTTGCTCTCCCTGCTGCAATCTGCCTACAAATAAACCTGAGCCGGTATCTTTGATTATAAAGCCCCTTGATTTGCACAATCGGCTCATAAAACTAAACACTCTCTCATTCGGTCTTGCAGCAAATGATGTGCCAATTTCATTGACACAAACCTCATCCAACTCTGTATCATCTGAAAAGGTTATTTCTTGACCGTAAATCTCAGCCAAATTTGACAATATTGCCTTTAGAGATTGATTTGAAAACTCAAGCGGATAAGGACAGTCCGTATCTGCCAAAATTCCTGCGTGTGATTTTATCTCAACCTGTACCCATTTTTGAGCCGTTGTAACATGAGGATCAAGATTTGAGATCCTGCCGGTTAAAAATAATCCGTTTTCATCATACACTTTGACCTCATCCTTTAAATTGAGAGGATAGATGCCATCTGTATTTAAAAATATAAAAATTGCAGCTTTGACAGAGCCTATTTTGTCAATCAGCTCATATTCGCTAAAATCATTATAAATATTGTCTCCGGTCTCAATACGGACTCCGATCTCTCCGGACTCAGTTTGAGTGTCATTGACTGGAGCCATAACCTCTCCGGACTGCACATTTGCATTAAGTTTTTGCAAATTGCTTGCCTTGTCAGGCACTCCATAGACTCTCCTTGAGACATCATCCCAATTTGTATTTTTATTTTTTGCTAAAGGTTTAAACATATAGCTTTACTTCCGTTCCTTTTGGCACAAGATAAAATAAATCATCTCCCCATCCGTTTGACTCAATCAAATAATCAATAGCTCCTTCAGGATCTATTGCAAAATCATTGCTGTAATGCTTATATGCAAGATTAACTGTTGACTCATCCTCTGTTAAAATTAAAGTTTTTTCAATTTTAAGCTCATAAGATTTCTCAATAACAGCATTTATTGCACTAACAACAACCTCATTGATGCCGGAGTCTCTAACAAAAGCCTGAGACAGATCCTCAATTTTTTGATACTCCTCATCAACATAATTGTTCCAATCATCAGCCATGTCAGCAAAATCATCAACCGCTGCAATCGCCTCTGAACGTGTTATATAATCACTCTCTGTGATATTTTCAGCAACAGCAGTCAAAACCGCCTGAGCCGTTGTGTCATTCATTATCAGCTCATCAATCTGCTCTGCTGATAGAGGATAAGATGTGCCGGAGCTTTTGAGTCCACTAAGCAAGCCTGATAAAGAGCTTTTTATTGATGCCAGGCTATCCGGCAAAGTAAAACCGGAGCCTAATCTCTTAACCTTATACCCCAAACCAACAGCCTGAGAAATTGCAATTTGCAGCTGAGATGTCATTGTAAAAGCATTTGACATAACATCTTGCCCCATAATATCACTCAAGATGGATTTTACAGTGATAGAATTAGCAGCACTCAAAGCATCTGAGACTTTTGACATCATTTTATTGTATGAGTTTGTAAATTTTATCATCCTTGCCTGAGATTTTGAAACCTCAGAGACAGCAGCCTCAAAATTTTCAGCGGAGATTGTGTTTGTCTCTGCTGCGGCAGCTTTAACCTGTTTTGAGTTTGATTTTGAGCTGTTAGGATAAGTAGTTGCAGATGTCTGATGAAAACTCACAGAGATTGTTGTTTTGTTGATCTGCTCAGTAAGATGATTTTTTCTCGAAAAATTTATAACATTGACAGTGAACTCATCACCATAAGCAAGCCTTAACTTTGATTTACCAATCTCACAGAGAGCAGCCTCAAAAGCATCAGCCTCAGTGTCATGATTATCACCGACAAAAAGCACCTCTAATGGTACATCTTTGCCGCCTACTCCCAAATCAGTGAAGGTGTCGTTAGAGTCTCCAACTCTTTTTTTGCTCCTGGATGTTGAAACTCCGGAGCTGTTATGACTGCCCTTTTTGCCTGAGCTTGATGAGCTTGAGGCTGTGTATGTTGTTTTTGGATTTTCTTTAACCTCTCCAATGTGCTTGCGAGTGTATTCATTTACAAGAGTTTTTAAAACAAAAATCTTGCCTGAAGGTGAAGTCCAAGTTACATCCTGTCTTTTTTCTAAAAAATTAACCATTTCAACCTCTATATTAAAAATCCGGCAATTATTGTCTTGTATTTTGCTCCACAAAAACAAGCCGCAAATTAAGCTCCGCTGTTATTTGCTTTTGTTTTTGTTCCTACGAGTTTGAGCAGCAAAGCTGCTCATCACTCTACGCAAAATCCGCTATGCCGGATTTAAGTTCAAATCATGCGGACTTTTGAGGCTTGTTGAGACTGTTGCATCTTTGTCAGTTTTGTTTGTCAGCTCAACATCAACATCAATAGAGCCTTTGCCGCCTTTAATATTAGGAGTACCCCCATTTTTGCCGCCGGCTTTTATTTCAAATCCATCAGCTTTAAAGCCTAATTTTGAGAGTATTTGCGGCATTTTACGGATTGCCTGAATGATCAAGCCTATCGGTCCTAAAGCACCCAAAAGAATATCAACAAAATGATCTTTGATAAAACTACCAATTACAGAAAAAATCTTTTTGACATTAGTCCATAATCCGGTTATTTTTTCAACAAAATAATCCTTGATGATACCGGCTCCGATTTTCCAGTTCTCAATAAATGCATGCCACTTTTCAGAGATCCAATCCGCACAGACTCCAAAAAATGCTTTGATTTTATCCCAGTTTTTAATTAGTAAAAATCCGGCAGTAACAGCAGCAGCAATGGCAGCAGGGATCCAAAATATCGGATTTGCTAACATTGCAACAGTCTGACTCCAAATTGCCGGAATTGATGCCAATATACTAGGGATCAACTGAGCTTTTAATGTCATACCAAATAAAGCAGCCTGGACTCTCATCATTTGCAAAAATTGCACAGCTTTATAAACCGCAAAGCCGCTCAATAAACCTGTTACAATCGGCAAAAATACAATCAGAGGCTTTAATGCTTTTATCGTACTTTTTACACCGGATGCAAAAGAGATAAATCCATCAATAACCGGCACAATTTTTGGAGACAGCTCTGCAAGTTTTCTCACAAGCTCCCCAAAGGCTCTCACTAAAGGCAATAAATACGGAGCCAAAACCTCTCCAAGCTCAATCATTGCTGCGGTCATTTCTCCGCTGACTTTTGCCATTGTTGCAGATCCGGTTTTGCCCATATTTTTAAATGCTGACATCAAACCGTTGCCTGACTGCATATTTTTACCAATATCACCCATGATGCTATCTACAATCTCTAATTTGTCAGAGGATAAAGCCATTACAGCTGTAAATGCCTTAACATTAGGGATTGCCTGTGCCATAAGCTCAGGATGTTTCTTTTGTGCCTCATTTAATTTCTCAAGGGTATATCTGAGACCTTTTTGCCTAATCTGCATCATTCCATAAGGAACACCCAAACTCTGCAATGTCTCCTCAGCCTCTTTTGATGGCTTTATTAAAGATGATAAAGCACCTCTGAGAGCTGTTGTTGCCTCATCTGTTTTAAGACCGCCAAGAGTCAAGGCTGACATTGTTGCAAGCAACTCATCAAAACCAACACCGGCAGCCTTTGCAATAGGAGCAACTTTACCAACATTTGAGGCAAGTTCTCCAACTGTTGTCTTACCATATTGTTGAGCTGTATAAAAAGACTCTGCCACTTTTGTTGCATCTGTTGTCTCTCTGCCGTATGCGTTTACAACAGATGTCATTCCATCAATCGCAATGCTCAAATCTGTGCAACCACCTTTTGCAAGTATCATAGACTGCTTATAGAGGCTCAAAGATTTATCAGAGGCTCCAAGAGCTGAGATTGTATCAAAAAGCCCTTTGTTAGCATCCTCAACAGCAAATCCCATCCTGACTGCCTCTTTTGATATATCTTTGAGTTTTGATCCAAATTGCTCAATATCACCTTTGCTCATTAAGGTATAAACAGACATGATGCCTTTTTCCCAATCGGCAAATTGTTTAAGAGGAACAAATGCACCAACAGCAGTCAAAGCTCCGATAATACCAACACAGGCACCCTTAACAGACATAATTGCTGCTTTTGCTTTACCCATATTTGACTGAACATTTTTGCCAAATTTTGAGGCACCGCCGGACATTTTGCCAAATATCCCGGTTACTCCATCTTTTGCAATAAATTTAGTGCATATTGAAAATGTACTAGCACCCATAAAATCTCCTACTGTTTTATATCCTCTTTGTGTATTCTTTTGCAGCGGAGACCATGCAGCACAATATCTGCAATAAACAGATTATTTATGCCGCTTATTGTCTCCCATCCAAACTCTAAAAGGATGTCTGAAAAAAACATCCCAACAAAGAGATTTACCTGTCGAAAAAATTAAAACAGCCTGCTGCAATTTCATTGTCTCTGCCGGTTAATCCCTCAAGAGCATGTTTGCCTCTGCCTGTAATTATTGCTAAAGATTGCAGCAATATATCTGCATCATTTTTAGCATTCATACCCTTAACCTGACCTAATTTGATCGGGTATTTATAACAAAGCTCATCAATGCGGATCTCATTTGACTGAATAGGCTTGATAAGTTTTTGCACCATAAAACCTCTCTGCTCATCCCAATAAACCAAGCCGCACATAATAGCCTGGATTACTCTTTTATATAGAGTCTCATTTTCTCCCTTTTCAATAGAGACTTCATCTCCGCAAAGTTCGTCAAGATCAACATCACAAAGCCTGTTTTTAATATCTGACAAAACTTTTTCTGCTGCATCTTTTGACATTATTTTTACAATTCTTTTGTCTTTTTTCTCAGCCTCTGCCGGAGCCACTGTTGCTGCCGGAGCTGCTGTATTTTCTTTTTTGTTATCAAACATTTTTAAATTCTCCTTTAATTTAAGCTCATAACCGAAAAAAGCAGCCTGCCTCATTGAGACAAGCTGTTTTTAATAAATTTGTATAATAAAATTAAGACTCTCTGATGCTTGAGCCGTCTGTTACTGTGATTGCAAACTCATCTGTAATCTTTTTTGTTGTTGAGACACCAGTCTCTCCAACAATACAACCGGTACACTCATAAGATGATCCGATTGTTTCATATACAACAGGCATAGAGGCTAATTTACAAGCAGCATCAAAAGCTGCTCTGTTAGAGTCATTGATCTTAGCTTTAAGCCCTGTGATCCCTGCTTTAACTACTGAAAAATAACCATCAGCTGTGCCGTCTCCATAGTCTTGAGTCTCAGTTATTTTTTGACCGCCTTTATTGACAATAGGCTCAATATCTTTAGGACAGGCAAATTTTGTGCCGTTCAAAGTAATTGAGACCGCATCTCCTAATTTGTTACCCATGTTTTTTCTCCTTTTGTAATTAACTGTAAAAAGACAGGCTCAAAATAAGCCTGTCTCAATCTCTTTCATACAATATAGATTTTATTTAGTCTCCAAAATAAAATCCTATAAAGTTTGTAATATCAAAGATACGACCTACACCGGTGATCTCAAATTTAGGATTGATGTTTAATCTGTTAGGATTGTTTTTGTCAATCTCAACAACAGTATTATTTTGAGCCTCTACATAGTTTGCAATCAAACCGGCAAGCCCTAACAATCCTATTCTTGTATTAACCGCTGCTTTTACATCTTTGAGAGTCCTTACATCCGGATTTGTTGTAACATCTTTGTCAGATGCAATAATAACAGATTTCCATGCCTCAGTATCTCTGAATTGATACATCAAATCATAGGCAATATTTGCAACAACTGTAACATCTCTGTCAAAACGGAATAACGGATTTGAAACACCCACCGGATGATAAAATGTTGCAAGATCCATCAATTTATAAGATCCGTCAGATTGTTTAACTATGTTTGAATAACCGGCTTTAAGTAATCTGTTGCGTTCCTGGTATTCTAAAGGTCTCAACTCTCCAAAATCACCCACCAGCTGCACATTGATTGAGTCGTCTTTTCTTGCATTGCCTGCATCCAGTAATGACTGCATGTCATAAGTGCCGCTAACAGTCTCAGACTCAGGAGCTTTAATTGCAGAGTAGCAAATTACATATTGAGCAGTTAAGCCCTCATGCCAAGCCTCAAATTTTTCTTTGAGAGCATCCAAGACGGTATCATTTGCATATTGAGATACAACTCTTGTAACTCCAAGCTCTGTATTCATAAGTGCCAAAGCAGCCTTTGAGATTGCACCAACACCGGCAGCCTCTTGAGTTGTTTCAACCTTAAAAGAAACACCATGAGCAGCAGTAGTCAAAGGATCCTCATTGCTGTCAACAAAATCAAACTCAAACAGAGAGTCTGTGCCTTTCCATTTTGAGGTTAAAGTCATAACACCCTCAGTAATTGACATTGTAAAAGGAACCTCAAGATAATCATCAAGAGACTCTTTAATTACTGCCAAAATTTCTGCGGCTGTCATACCTTTTGACAATGAAAAAGGATATTTTTTAACCTCATAAGAGTTTAAAACTGTACCTCTCGGAGCTTTTGCAGGATTATTATGTGCATTTGTTGCAACCTTGCCGGCAACATCAGCAGCTGCCTCAAAAACTTGATCCTTGAGCCTTAAATATCCGTTTATCGTTTTTGTTATCCCATTTGTTGCAAGTTGAGGAGTTACAGTCTTGATTGTGGTTTTGCCATTTGTCGGAGCTGCAACCGGTAAAAAATAAGTGTCAACTTTTGAGCCATTGCCGGCTTTAGGGAATAGTTTTATTGCTTGTCTGTGCAGCGGTGAGCCAAATCCAAAAATGACTCCGGCATCATCTGCGTTGCCTGATGCAAGATAAAGTTTGTCCGTCTCAACAGTTTTGCCCTCTTGAGCTTGTCCTATACAGACAATGACCTCAGGTCTTAAATTTGCGGCAGTTTGTTGATTTTGTTGCTTGACAGACACACTTGTTGCTGATGCAATCGCTGACACATCAAGTGATTTAGTAATTGCCATTGTTTTTCTCCTTAATTTTGTTTGTTTTTATCCAGGATGATCCTCACAAAAGGATCAATATACTGATCTTGTATGTCAAGAGTCATATATAACTCTTTGATTTTTGCAGCCTCAAGATAGGATGTAGGCTCACTAAAACCTAATTCCAATGTATATGCCGCACCTAAGACACAGACCGCTGAATTTTCATCTTCAGGAGATTTTATTCTCTCCCATTTTCTAACTATGCTATGAGTTACAAGCCCATCAGTGCCTTTTGAGACATTTCTCTCACAGTTAAGGATTTTATAGAGTTGAGCCGATAAATAACTGAGCCTATCCTCTGCATTTTCCTCATCTGTTTTAATAATGTACTTGTTGCCCTTTGAGTCTCTGCCGGTCTCTGTTTTGCCGGCAACATAAAACTCAAGCTGCAAATTTGCTATTGCATAATTCTCATAGATGTCTTGCTGATCAGCAGGGAAGTCAACCTGATTAAAATAAACAAAAACACAGGGCATCCCGGAGACATCCGGGAATGTTAGTCTTTTAGGATAGATCACAAAATCAATAAGATTAGCAATCTCATCATCTGACATCCCTTGAGCTTGAGCAATTTTAATCTGTTTGTCTCTCTCTGATGCAAGCAGCTGACAAATTGCATCTCTGACAATAGTCATTGCCATAGGCTGTATTATTTCATTTGTCATATTAAATACCCCCTGCGGCATTTCTGTTTACTTTGCAGCCTTTGCCCTCAGTTGTTGATGCCGTACATCTCAATAAATACATCCCTAAAGTCCTATCCATAGCAACATTAGAGACATAAAAATCAACTTTCTCATTATTCATCTGAGGCAGCTCAACATTAGCAAACCAACCCTCAGCCGGTTTTTTATCTGTTTTTGTAAACAAATCATCTGCATTGATTGTCAACTCAAAAGAGTCTCCAAAATAGCCATTGTCTCCATCAACAAAATTAAACCCGGTAAAGTTTGTATAACCTCTCAGAGGATAGCCCTCATCATTGATTTTAGGTTTTAATATGACAGCCACAGAATTACCGCCTTTTTTTGAAAAAAAGACGGTTTTTTTGTGGTGTCTTAACAAATTGTTAAGCATAAAAATCTCCTGAAGTTTGTCTTTATGATGCTGACGCTAAGCCGCTAAAGGTTACAAAGCTGTCAATATCAACAGGAACATAAAGCGGTCTTGATTTAACACCTGCAAGAGTTACAGCAGAGCCGCCGTTTAACTTATCATAAGCATAAGGCAGCTGCTCAACCTGTTGCAGATTTAATTTTGATCCGCCCAATTCTGATGGAGCATTTGCATCATTAACAGCTCCGTAGTATTTTTTGAAGTTAGGATTTTCAGGCAATAACAAACCTGTGCCTGATTTTACAAATCCAACCTCAGTGCCTTCTCCGTCAAATCCGTAGCCTTTAGGGATCTTGTATTTTGCATTGTAGCTCCATACATTGATTATGTAACCATCAACAGAGAACTGACCATGAAACTTTGCACCCGGAGTCTTTTCAACCGGCATCTCAAGATTTGTTCTATTAACACCTTGATTTTTATTGCAATTTTTCAAAAATTTCTCATTGCTCAATAATGCTGCAAGCCCTTTGCTCTCAAGAATAAGATTAAAAGTTGAAACACCAATTTTACCATCATCAAAGGCAATCTGACAGCCGCCTGCAATAGACTCAAGCGGATCGGAATTTGCAGTATTCCAAGCTGTCGGAGTAATATTGTGAGATGCTTTTTTGTTAAATTTAATCTCTTTGCCGTTAGCTAAAACGATCTTGCCATTAAACAAGCCGTCTGCTGCCTGTTTTTCCTCTGAATATCTTTGCCATCCTGAGATAATTGTTTGATGTTTATTGATAAGATTTGCAACTCTTGCAGCTTTTACATCAGCATCATACTCAGTCTCACCAAACTGCACTTTGAACATATCTTCCTCTGTTATAGTGCCGTAGTTGTTATATTCAGGAACTGTGTATTCCTCTGTCTCAAAGCTGCTGCCGTCAGCTCGTCTGCCGCCTGTACCAAGTTGCACATCAACTGCATACTGGTTATCCAGGATCTCTTTTTGGATTTCAACTTTGATGCCGGTCAGCTGTTCTTTTTTATAAAAATTTGACAAAAACATAGGACATGCTTGTCTTTTGCTAAAACCGATCTGCATTGCTTTTTTAATCAATGACATAATTTTTCTCCTTTTGTTTAAAAATTTCATATCAAAACAAGCCTCTAATCTTAGAGGCTTAATGCTTTACTGTGCTTTAAAAATTATCTAGTTTGCATAATCTACATGCACAAGGCGGATGCCATTATTTTTTAAGGCTGTAATCACCTTTGCACTGCTTGCATCAGCCGTTTTGACAAATACAGCTTTGTCAATATCAACATCTCCGCATTCCAAAACCCTTGCAAGAGGATAATCAACTGCTGCATTTGTTTCATTTGCAATAGGATGAGCCAAAATATAAGACGGCTCAACCTCAAATGCCGGAGTTGTTGAAGTGCCTGCAACATTGTTGTCTGTTGAAAAAGCTGTCAACTTGCCTGATGAATTAAATCCTAAGACAGTATTTGCTGCGTAGGTCGTTTTTGCCGGAACTGTAACCGTTGCATCAGAATAAACACCATCCAAGATGGCTTTTGAATTGTCAATTTTACCCATTTTATTAAATCTCCTTTAATTTATAAATTTTAAAAATCTTTTTAAGAGTCCACAATCAAAGCTCTTAAACACCCATCAATGCAACAATTTTATCAACTCTTGCCTGCTCATCTGCTGCTGCTTGATCTGCTGCTGCTTGTTTAGCTGCTTGCTCATTTTCTGCCTCATGATCAGGCTCTTGAGGATCAACTGCTTCAGGATTTGCAGCTTGCATCCCTGCAAGTGTTTGAGCTTTCATTCTTGCCTGTAATAAATCAGCCTGGATTTGTGGATTTGTAATATCTCCACCGTCTTTGATTGCAGCAACAATAGTGTCTTTGCTATCGTCAAGAAAACTGATCAGAGCTGTTACTCTTTCTTTTTCCTTTGACTGCCCTGCTGCTCTGCCTGCCTCAAATACTTCAGCATAAATTTGAGGATACTTTGCTTGTAATTCTTTTGCATTTTCCATTGTTTCATCTCCTTGATTTATAGTGCTTACAATTTTGCCTGTCTGTGTTTCCGGCATATTATATGCCGATTTTGGCGGAGCCTGAGCAGGCTGAACAGATGCTGCCGCTGCCGGAGTTGTTGCCGGTAATAATGCCGCAATCCTGTCAAGAGATTGCAAATCAAATTGAGTCTCTGACATTTTTGCCTTGCATTGTGTGATTTTTTCCATTGCCGCCTGAATAACAATATCTCTGTCTTGAGATAAATCATCAGCTCCGGACTCATCCTCAGATGTTTCAACCTGACCAAGTTTTGCAAGATCTTTTTTACCTACAAACCAGGTCTCCTCATCCATAATTGAGCGGATCTCTTTTTCCGTAAAAATGCCCTTTTCAACAAATTGTTCAGCATAAAGAGCCGCCAATTTTTCCAACAAATTTGCCATCTTTGCCATTGCTCTATAATCGCCACAGGCACAATTCCAGGGATTATGTAAAACAACAATCGCATTAGGCATAAATGTCAAGGTATCTCCGGCAAGCATTATATATGCAGCCATAGATGAGGCTTGACCTACAACCTTGATATTTACTTTACCTTTTTTATAGGACTTGATGGCATTAAAAATGGATAATCCGTCAGTTACATAACCGCCCGGAGAGTCAATCTCAATATCAACATCTCCGGAGAGTCTTGACATCATATCCGCAAAGGATGTGCCTACAACATCCCATCCAATTACACCTTTTATCCTTAAACCCATCTTATTACCTCTTTGAGATTTCAAAGCCGCAACTATTACATTTGCCGTTTATAACCTTGCCTCTGCAAATATGGCAAATTTTAACCACTTGAGAGCTTGTCTCTTTTGCTGCTTTTGTATTTGCTTTTTGAGATGCCGGAGCTGTAACCGGAACCGGCGGCTCAACATCTTTGTCTAATTGCTCCGCCTCAGCTTTTGGATCAATGTCTGAGACATCTGCCGGAGTCTCATCTGCTTTAGGAGCATCATCTGCCGGAGTCTCATCATCTTGATCATCAGCTTGCTCATCTATTTGCTGACTTTTATCAGTTCCTGGAGCTGCATCATCTGCCGGAGCCTCATCTTTTTTAGCTGTTGCAGCTGCAATTTTTGCCTCTAATGTATCAACATACCAAGTTGCAATCATTGCATTTTTAATGCCTGCATCAGTTGCTCTTTTTAAGAGCTGCTCTCTTTCCTCTTGCGGCAAATCTGCCACTTTTTGTCTTTCTGTCATAGTTTTTCTCCTGTTTTTGAATGTATTACTACTCTTTATCCTGTGCATTTTTATCATCAGAATTGTTGCCGGGATCCGGAGCAAAAAGCCCCTCAGGTGTCAATCCTGCATCTCTGAGTTTTCTCTCCTCTTGTTTTCGTTTTTCAATGAGAGTGTCAAAATCAACCGGATTGCCTAATGACTCAACTGCTTGCTCATAGGTTATCAGACAGGCTTTGAGCTTAGATATTACTGCATTGACCTCTTTGACCTCATCAACATGAGGAATTGAAACCCCTACAAATTTTGCTTTTGTATAAGCATTATCAATGTAGCCTTTATCATTTTTAAGCTCCAAGTATTTTGGAGCTTTGATATTGCCTTTTAAACATTCAAGCTCAAAATTTTGAGCATAGACAATCTGATAAAACTGATCCTCAAGTATATATTTACGATCATATTTCAAAATCATCTCAAACATTTTCAGAGATGCCCTTGATGCTGAGTAATTGTTTTGAAACACTAACAATGCAATCTCTAAAGGACATCCGATAGAGGCATAATTGTATTTCATACTTGCATCTAAAAAACCGGCATAATTGACATTCGGTCTTTTTGTATCAAAAGAGTCTAACTTTTGACCGATAGGCACATGAAAAGCAATAGCAGAGGGCTGTTTTCTGATATTTCTGACAAATTTGTCAATCTCAGCTTTGCTTGCTCCCGGAGACTCAGCAGATGGCAGCATCCCTCTGAGAGATTTTGGAATACCGGCAGGCAAAGCCTTAAAAGGATTAACCCCTGAGCTGTTTTTGTCTTGCTCAATTTTTACTGCAAATTTTGCGTTTACATTTGCAGCAATAACCTCAGCATTTGAGTATTCTCCGATTTTATGGAGCTTTTGCATTATTGCTCCAAATTCTGAATAACCTCTCACACCGTTGATGCGTTTATGATTGTTATAAACTAACCAAGCAAGCAGCCTGCCTTTGCCATCCCTTGCAGCAATTCTTGTCTCTCTGCCGTCTTTGCCAATTACATAATATGCAATATGTTTGCCGTTTTTATCAATCTCAACACCGTCAATGATTTTGTTATCACCGTTTGTGCTTTTTGAGCTGCGGACACTTTGACCATTGATGATCTGATACTCTAAAAATCCGTCAATAATTCTCTTAACAACAAGAACATCACCGTCAATTTTTGCATGAGTGTAAACTGTTTTTGCCAAATCATGCAAAGTCTGATCTTTTGTTATTGAGATGTTTTTATCTTGCTCAAGCAAATTCCATCTCATCTGTATTTTTTTGCCAAAATCCTCAGGCAGATCAACATTGCACTCTTGCCTCAAAAACTCTTTTGCAGGCTCAGGATAACATTTTAAACCTGTTGATACCGCAAACTGAGTCAACCTTGTTAAGCCGGTTTTTGCAAATTCATTGATTGTAACAAGAGTATGAGCCTTTTTAGACATTGTGTAGTAATCAACATCATAGATGTATAAATCACTCATTTGACCTGGATCAAGCTCTCCGTCAAAATCAATCCCCCACAAAGCACCGGCAGGGAATAAAGCAGCAGGCTCAGTTTGTTGAGGCTCTGCCTTTTTTCTGTTTATTTCAAATCCAAAAATATTCATTCAGCCCCCTAAAATCCAAAGCCTGTCAGATAAGTTGCAGCAGAGCCGGATTGAACATCAAGCAGCTCATTATATTTCCGCTCATATTCTCGTATCTGCTCACTTATTTCAGCCATTGATGCCTGTTTAACTCTTGTCTCTCCCTGAGAGGATTTGATTGTGTAATCTGTAACTCCGCCATTTGCTGCTGCTTGTTTTAAAGCATCTTTTAGGGCGGATATAATCTCTTGTAGCTCTTGTAAAGTCCACATAATATCCTACCTTTGTTGTTTTTGTACTGCTTTTAGATACTCAAAAACCGCTCTAGGATTTGCGGCATCTAAGCCCAAAAACAGGACTGAAGTATTAAATATGACCATATCGGCAGCACAAAGATTATAGACATTGATGTCAAATGCCTCATTCCTGCCCTTTTTAACCCATTTAACAGTTGTTAAGCCGCCTTTTGTCTCTGCTTTGACCTTTTTCTCATTAGTCAGCTGCTCAAAAAATTTCTGAGGATAACCGGCTGCAAAAGAATACCATCCATCCGGATAACCATTTTCTTTAGGCTCCTGAGTTAAATATCTTGTCAGAATATTTTTATATTTATCAACATAAATCTCAATGAGGGAGAGTGTGTCATAATCTTTAAGATCAACGACTTTGTATTTTTCTCTTGTCCGGGTAGTTGTTGCCAAACCCTTGAGAGGATAAATCATGCCATCACCGTACAAATCGCAAAAATTATATACAACATCTGTCAGTTCACCATCTCCGGAGTCAATCAACATCAGATCAACTTGTTTATTGTGAGTAAATACTTCATCCTTGATTGCAGCAAATTGCTGCCAACACTCATCCTCAATGTCAGATGTGTTGCCCTCAAAGACTCTATAATCAATGCCCCAACATCTAAAGCGATCACCCCATGCCTTAATCTCACACTCAATGCGATCTCTTTGAACGTCTGCACAGCAAGTCATAAACAAAGCCTCTTTTGGCACCTGGTTATTATAGAGCTTTTTATCTACAAGCCTGTAAACATCAGCCAGGTCAACACCGTCAGTGCTTTCTTCAAAAGGCAACCCTAAGTCCAAATTATAAAATGTTTGTAATTCCTCAGGATTTGTGCCTGCTGTTATAAAATCTCTCACGATTTCCCACCATTGATAAGTTTGAGAGTATAAAGCTGAGATATGATAAGATCTGTAAAATGGGATTTTTGATTTTTGTGTAGGCACCCATTCACCCTTCAGCTCAATACTCTGTTTGTGATACTCTTTAAACTCTTTGCCGCAATGTTTGCATCTGTATGCAATAGAGCTATAATCGCCATCTTTGCAAGCGGCATAATCAAACATCAAACCAAAAGGCTTGCTGATTGCTCCATCTTTTTTGATAGCCAAATCATCCGGATATAAACCGCCGTCTTTTTCATAAAAAACAAGCTCCTGCATCTCTCCGCAAATAGGGCAAGGAACTAAATATTTTCTGCAATCGCCTTGTTTATAAAGCGGATAAATCTCAGAGCTATGAGCTAAAAGAGGAGTTGAATTATAAAAAATCTTTTTATTTTTTGAAAATGAGTTTGTTCTCTTTTTAGCAATAGCAACAGGTTTACCCTCTTTTTTGAGTTTTTTAGGGTAAGCATCAAGCTCATCTAAAAACAATTTACGGATTGAGTTTGATCTCAATGCAGCCGGCTTATTTGCAGATGCAAGTTTGATAAAGCCATTTGAGAACTGCAACATAGTTGAAGTGTCTCCGGTTTTCTTGCTTTTTTTATTTTCTGTCTCTGCAAAAATCTTGTCTCTCAGATTTGAGTTGTCAATGAGATTGTCTAGTCTTGTCTCTTTGTATTCTTTACAGAGTGCATCAGATGGCAAAACTAACATACAAGGAGCAGGATCAGCATCTATTGTATATCCGATTGCATTTTCAATTACTGATGTTGTAAATCCTACCTGTGCCGCTTTCATACAGGCAACCTCTCTGATAGGAGAGTTTTTTGAAAAACAATCGCATATCTCCCTTGCATAAGGAGCATTATCAAAATTAAAGCCGCCTATTGTGCTTGAGGTCTTTTTGTCAAGATACCTGTTTTGCTCAGCCCAATCAGGGCAAGAGAGCATCACATCTTTTGGAATAATATCATTTATGTAATTAAAAATTTTATCAATTTGTTGATGTTTTGTTATCGTCAAGCTCATAGTATTTTTTTGCCGTATTCTCTGCCAATTTCAAGCCGCTTTGTAAATTTGCAGTTATTGAGTCAACTAATAACTTGATAATTTTCTCTCTAGGATCCTCATCAACTCTCACATAATCAACAATCTGATCAACAATGTTGAGCGGCATCTCAGATAATTGTTTAAATAGTGTGCCAAAGGTAATATTTACAACTTTGCTCAAGACTGCTGTCTCAATAACCTCTCCCCTCTCTTTTGCAATCTTTATCTCCAAAAGAGTATTTTTATGTTGTTGAGCCAGGAGTTTTTGATCTGACAGATCAGTCTCAAGTTTTAATTGTTTAGCCTCAAACTCAGCATCCTTTTTGGCTTTGTCTTTTAGCTTTTTTTGCCTTTGCCTTATAAATTTTTTATTAACCGGATGATTAAGATCAATTTTGCCCTCACCATTTGCAACAATGCTGCCATCTCCAAGCAAATGAGAGACAGATGATGAGTCTCCATAACCGAACTTATCTCGGAATTCGCTTTTTGTGATCAACATAATTGTCTCCAAGATTGTTTTTACTGTGCTGTATTGCCTAACTTAGCAACACCGGCTCAGCTATCCTTTTTTGAGGTTTTTTGACATCTCTTTTGCAATCCGTCTTTCAGCCTCATGGACAAATATCTCTCCACCTTTTGCCGCTGCCGCCTTTCCTGCCGGCTCTAATGTCGGAACTTTTTTAAGTTTTTGTGTTTTCCCTTTTAATGAATACAGATATTTTGCAGTTTTTCTGACTCTTTTTGATTTTTTAGGCTGTATTTTTATGATTGATTGACCTCTGTCTGATTTCTCCGGTAAAAAATTGATTGCTTTTTTTGAGTGATGTGCAACTCCCACAGCCTGCTTAAATTGCCCCTCTGTTGTTTTTGCCGGATGCTTAACAAGATCTTTAATCGTTTTAACATCATTGATGTTCTGTAAATAGTGTTTTTTGCCTACAAGTTTTTTATAGCTGCCGCCTCTGACAGCTTTTAAAGGTTTTGCAATATGAGCCTTTTTGGCAACAATCGGAATGCCCAATTCTTGCTTTGCAAATCCGTCTGTTATTTTTCCAAAGGTTTTGGCTGCTTGACCTGTATGAGCCTGCATTTTTTCAATTTTGAGGCTGCTGCCGCATTTTTGATAGCGGAGAGATTTTAAATAGTTTTCATTTCTAATCTCAAAATTTTTATGTGCATTTTCTTTGTATTTTTCATGAGCAATAAAAGCCTCTCCGTCTAATGTTGCTCTGACAGTTTTTGGAACGGCATCAGCAGCTGACTCATTGAGATTTTTTACAAGCTGCTCAAGATCTTTAATATCTGCATTTATCATTAACACCCCCAAAGGTTTAATTTTTGCTGAGCTTGAGCCTTTTCAAGTCTTGCAACACTGAGCGGATAATAATCTGCATCATTTTCTGTTGCAATAAAATCAAGCCCCAAATTATGACACGCAATGGCAAATGTACCGGAGCCGCTGTAAAAATCTGCAACTAAAGCATCTCCCTCAAGCCTTTTAGTTTGCAGCAACCAAAGCAAAATCATCTCTGCAAGTTTTAGCGGCTTTTTTGTAGGATGCCATCTGTTCTCCAATGCCTCAGCCGGATCGCCATTGACAAAACCCTGCTGCACAAATATAAATTTTTTCATTGCAAAGCTATAAGAAGTCCATAATAGCTCACATTGAGAAAAATCATTTTTAAAGTTATAATCTGAGACTTTATCCCATACAATCCATGCATTTGTAGGCGGCAGATATTCTGAAAAATAATTGCCGCCAAAAATAATCTGATTTTTTGAGACTCTAAAAATCTCATCAAAAACTTTTTTGTCCGGGATCTTTTCATCCCATTTCTTTTTTTGATATTGTTTAGGAGTTAAGCCAAACCCATAAGAGCCGCCATCACATTTTTTGCCATAAGGCGGATCAATAAAGGCAAGATCAATGCACTTGTCCGGCAGCTGCTGCATTATCTCAAAGCAATCTGCAAATGTTATCTTGTTTTTAAGCTCCTCAATATTTATCATTTATGCACATTTTTTGTAAACTACAAGAGAGATTATTTTGCATCTCGCGCGGGGGGGGGGGCGGGGCCGCGCGCGCGGGGGGGGGGGGAGGGGGGGGTGGGGGGGGTGGGGGATGGGTGTTTGGGTAGAGCAGGA
>CANARY010000002.1 GCA_947364235.1 uncultured Candidatus Melainabacteria bacterium
GGGAAGTTGGCGGTGAAAAAGGTATAGATAATGTAGAAGCTCCTAATAAGACTCCGATTGTGTTGATGCCTGATATTAATGAGGAAAATGAAAAAGAAGTTAGTATCAAGAAGAAAAAACAGGGTGAAAATGTAATTGAAATAACAACAAGCAGATACCCTGTGAAGAATGCAGACTTTAATCATAAAGATGCTGTTGAGCTGGATGTCCCTGAAAATGCAGTACAGCCGGTTGCTTTGAAATTAAACTTCTAATCTTTTCTTGAAAATGAACATTTTTGAATTAAAATCGTCTATAATAAAGAAAGTTAGGAGGGAATTATGAAAAAATTATTGGCATCATTACTTGTATTAACAGCTGTTGCAGGCTTATCTGGAGCTGCTTTGGCAGCAGGCGATAGAGGTTCTATCTCTGTTTCAACAACTGCTAATACAGAAATTGCGCCGGATGTTGCAGAACTTTCGTTTGCGGTAAAAACGACTGATAGCAAATCTATGCAAAAAGCTACTCAGATGAATAAAGAAGCATCTGATAAAGTGCTTTCAGTTTTAAGCTCAATGCTGACTCCGGCAAACGGAGACTACATCAAAACATCTGATTACAGTGCTTCACCGGTTTATACTTATTCAAGCGGAAAGCGTAATTTTGATAAGTATGAAGTTTCTAATAGAGTGATTGTACACACAAAATCTATTGATAAAGTAGGTCCGATGATTGATAAAGCGATTGAAGCAGGAGCAACAAATGTGGACAGTTTAAACTTCTCTGTGTCTACTTATGACGCTCAATGCAACGATTTGCTTGGCATAGCATCTAAAAAAGCACAAACAAGAGCCGGGCTTATTGCCAGAACATTGGGAACGAGCATAGACGGAGTAAAATCTTTTGAGTTGAGCTGCAATGCAAATAATTATAGTCAGACTCCAAGGTTTTATATGGCGAAAAATATGATGGCTGATACTGCAGAAAGTACAGCAGCTGGGAGTGCAACTTCTATTTCAGGCGGAGTAATTAAGATTTATGCTAATGTAAATGCAAGCTTTTTTGTAAAATAGTTCTACTTAAAGATTAAATAAAGCGGGCGGTTTGTGCCGCCTGCTTTTTATGTTAGAATACTTTCTATGAAAGACAAAAATAAGACAATTAAAAAAATAGTAAACTGCCTGAACGCTAATGATTTTAATCAGGCTAGAAAAATTATAGAAAATGATTTGAAACGTATTGGGGCAAAATGCGAATACTTTTTTTATCTGGCTCTGATTACTAAGGAGCTTGAAGAAAAAAAAGAATTATATTCAAAAGCAATTGAAGCAAATCCGCATTTCTTAGATGCTTATATTAACAGAGGACTTGTAAATAATGAACTTGGCGAATATTCAGCCTCTGTGGATGATTATGACAAGGCGATTACACTTGATAATAAATGCGCGCTTGCTTATAACAACCGCGGATATACAAAGTTTAAGCAAGGTGATTTAGAAGGCGCTCTTGCTGATTATAATAAAGCAATTTTGTTAAATCCGAAGCTCCAGATGGCTTTAGACAATAAAGCTAGGCTTTTTGCTTCTGCATGTATGGAAGATGATAAAGACTTCAGCGAGAAGTTTTATTTGAGCTTGGGTATACACGAAGTTAACAGCGGCAGCTTTGCCGAAGCAATTAAGAATTTTGATGAAGCTCTGAAGTTTAATCCAGAACTTGCTATTGCGTATTTCTATAAAGGAATTGCTTATCATAGCTTACGTAATAATGAAAAAGCTTTTGAGAATTATTCGAAAGCAATTGAAATTGATAGGAAAATGATAGACGCATATTTCAATCGCGGTCAGTTGATTGTAAAAACAAACCCGAAACAGGCGCTTGATGATTTTGTTTCTGCAGCGGCCCTTGATAATGAGTTTATTGATGCTTATTATGCTATTGCTGCTATTCAAAAGACCTTGGGGCAGTATGAGGAAGCTGTAAAGAATTTGGATAGAATTCTTGAGCTTGATCCTCAAGCAGTGAACGCAAAAGCTTTAAAGAAACTTATTTTGACAAAGTATATTAAGTAATACATTCAAAAAAGTTGCTTTTCTGTTCCTATTCGGGTATATAATATTATTATGAAGAAGATTTTGGGAGTGAGCTTAATAAGTGCGTTTTTATTTCCGCAGCTTGTTTTTGGCGCAGGCGGAGGTGTTGTCACACTTGATAAAGATGAAGTTGAAAAACCTCAGCTTCAGCTGGAGTCTTCGGCAAAAGAACTTAAAGGTTCGCTGCTTGTAAACGATTCGGAAGATTTAGCAAAGCTTATTGATATCCAAAAAGAACACGATATTAAAGATTTGGAAAAGTTATGGCAGGGTACTGTTGAAAATAACCAGGTCATTGAATTTGCGCTCAAGAAACTTGCGACTCCTGAATCTCAAAGAAGAATTCATTCGTCTTTGATGGCAAAAACTCTTTCAGCAATTGTTGCAGGAGCTTCTTTTGTTCCGAGTCTTATGGGAGCAAATTATGGAATACAAACTTCTGCTTTCTCTGCAGGACGGCTTGCTCAAGGGCTTTTAAACCGCAAAAATGTTCCGCAGGAAACCCCGCTTACAGATACTGAATTGATTGAACTTGCAAGTATGATAGAAGATTTGCAGGATTCGCTTATCAGCTCATATTACAATTATAAAAACACTTTGAGCCAGCTTAAAGATACGCGTTCTAAGATGATTTTATACAGCAGAAATTATTCCAAAGCGCTTGCAGGCGGAGATGTCTTAGAAATTGCTATTTCTTCTTCTTTATATGATTCTATGAGGATTCAGGAGTTTAAGCTGGAACAGTCAGCAAAAAAATATCATATTCAGCTTCAAAGGCTGGCTGGTAAAAAAGTTGTGGATGCTCTTGAAATTTACCAGTATGACTTTGATTCAGTACTTTATAAAGAGAAAGGAGGTTCAAATGCTAAGAAATAAGCTTGTTTTAATTTTACTTGTGTCAGCATTCTTTGGGCTTCCTGTTTCTGCAGAAGTTAAGCTTGATGACGTAACTTCTCCTAAAGATATTTTTTACAGGCTGGGAACGACTGATGCTCCCGAAAATAAAGTTGATGTAACTGGTAAAGTGGAAGTGAAGCCTTCTATTGTTAAAGAAGATAAATTAGAGTCTTTAACTTATGCCGATTTGAGTATAAAAAAAATGGCTCTTGAAGTATCTAAATCGGTTGAAGTTGATTATAACGATATGATGGAAGACTTGTCACTTTTATGGCAAGGTGCTGCTACAAAGAGCGATACAATTAAGTTTGCAATTTACAAGCTTTCTAATCCGGATAAAGATAAACCTGATTCAAGCGCTGTTAAGAAAGTTTTGACGACAATAGCAGGTATGTCTACTTTTCTCGGTGCAGGCACTGGCAACCCAATTCTTGCAAGCGCAGCACTAATTGGCGGTAATACCTTGGGTATTATGTCTCAGGATACTAAAGCTTTGAATTATAAATATACGCAGGTTACTGATGCGGATATGATTATTTTGGTGAGAAAAGTTGATGAGCTTCAGCAAAAAGTTGTTGATATGTATTATGATTATATGACAGCAAGGCAGTATTATGATATGACAACAAAAATGGTGCAGGATAGGCATAAAAACTATCAGAATTCACAAAACTTGTCAAAAGAAGTTATTTTAGTCACTGATACATTTTATCGTGAAGCTCTTGATGAGCAGGTAAAAGCACGAGGAAGTTTTTTTGAATCCCGTTCCAGGTTAGAACAGCTTGTAGGTAATGATATTTTTAGACAATTTGAAGAAATTGTTGATAAGAGAAGCTTGTAAGCTTTACATTTCTTAAAAAACATGGTATTTTAGGGTTAGAAGGAAGTACTATGTTTCAAAGGAATTTAGATTTTTTAGGTAATGAAGCGCTTAAGTTGAAGCTGACTCAAATAACGCTGGAAGATTCAAGTAAGGCTATGTCTTATTGTATGACTCCGTCAAATGATTATCTTCTTATGAAAAATGATGTTCCTTTTGATGATTTAAATGATCCTCGTCAGGCAGTGCGTGATATGCTTAAATCTTCTATAAAACATCCGATGGAAAAGAATGATATTATTATTACTTTTGGTATCGGGCTGTGTTATTTGCTTGATGAAGTTTATAATGCTTATCCTTCGAGAGTATATGTTTACGAGCCTGATACAAAGCTTTTGCATTTTGTTTTAAATAACGTTGATATTTCTGAGCATCTTGCAAGCGGCAGGGTGTTTATTACGGATAATATAAATGATTTGGTCAAAAAGCTTTCTGAAACTTATCTTACTAATGATAAAGTTGAAGTTGTTTATTTGAAGAATTATGCAGTAGTTAAAAGCCAGGAGCTTCTTGAAGTTACACAAAAAGTTTATGAAACTTGCAGGAGTAAAATGGTTGATGTAAACACAATCACAAAGTATTCAAAAAGATGGCTTTTAAACACTTTGAAGAATATTAGTAATATTAACAATTCTCAAGCTTTCAGGCTTTCTGATTTGAAAGATAAATTCAGCGGGCAGACTGCTTTGATACTTGCAGCAGGTCCGTCTTTAAATGAAAATATTGAAAAAATTAAAGCAAACAGAGATAAGTTTGTTATCTTTGCGGTAAACAAAGTTTTAAGAGTTTTGGAAGCAAACGGGATTGTTCCTGATTTTACTGTTTGCCTTGATGCTGCGAAAATTGATGCTACATTGACAGGGCTTGATGATTTTTGTGCAAAAACAAATTGTATAATGGATGTAAGGTCAGACAGCGTTTTGTTTACAAAGAATTTCAAGCGAATTTTTGTTTCTTTTTCTCAGAATGATACGGTAGTAAAGAAGCTTGCTCAGTACAATAAGCTTTTTATGGATGAAAGCGGTGGTACTGCAACTGCAATGGCACTTGCAGCAGCGGTGAAAATGGGGTTCTGCAGAATAATTTTCTCAGGGCTTGATATGGCATTTAAGGGTGATGTTATTTATTCAACAGGTGAAGTTATGAATAAAGTTGCTGACGATAAGATTATGGTCAGCAATATCAAAAAGAAAGTTGTAAAAGTCAAATCTGTTACAGGCGAGCTGGTAAATACCAGAGAAGACTATGCTGCGTTTATTCAGCATTTTGAGACTCTTATTAAAGAGCTAAATTTTACAGAGATATACAATACAACAACTTTTGGAGCTTATATTGAGGGAATGAAAAATGTTCGGTTTGATGACATTCCGCTTTTCCTTTCTTGCTGCGGTACGCCTTTTATTTTAGGCGAGGTAAAACCGTTTAAGCTTGAGATTGATAATTGGGCTAAAGAAGAGCTTATGCTTATTAATAATGTGATTTCAATTCTGTCAAAAGGTATATTCTCTCCTGCGCTTGTTTCTGCGATTGTGAAAAGCCCGTTGATGTATCAATACATGCAGGCTGATATTTTAAAAGTGCTCCAGGCAAAGTTTGAATCTGAAAATGGAGAGGCTTTCATAGAAAAAGCGAAAACTGCTATAAAAGATGTTGTTGAAAATCTTCAGAAAAATAGATTAATATAGAGGTTGTATGAAAAAGAGAATTGTTTTGTTACTGGCTTGCTTTATAATGCAAATGTCAGCAGCGTTTGCAGCTGAGCAAATTAAAGTGATTGCAGCAGAAGAGTTTAAAACAGAAGAACCTTCAGAAACGATTGATGTAATTGTTCCAGAGGAGTCTGTTCTTGGAGGATATACTCTTGGAGTAAACTCTGTTTTGCATTGTAAAGTTATGATGATTATTGAGCCAAAACGCGGGAAACGTAATGCAGCTTTCTTTGTTCGGCCGCTGTCTTATACTTATGAAGATGAGGTTACTCAAATTGAAGAAGAAATGTACGGAAAATATTCTAAGTTTGTGCTTTCTAAAGAAGAGCTGAAGAAAGTTCCTCCGTTTAAAGTGCTTAAAAGTGCTGCTTTATCAGTTGGAAACTATTTTGTAAAAGGTGTTTCTGTTGCATATTATTTTGTTGAAGGTGTTGTGAAGAACGAAGAAGGCGGCAGAATAAAATCAGGTGCTAAAAAAGCATACAATTCTACTCCTTTTTCATATATTAGCGAAGGAGAGCAGCTTGATATAAAAGTCGGCGATGAGTTTTATTTTGTGTTTAAGCACGAACATGAAGAAGAATAATTAATGGATTATATATGCTGCGTTTGCGCCGAGCACTTTGTCTTTTAAACGTTTAAAGCCTTTGCCGTAAATGTATTTCATCTGCTCAACAAGGTTTTCTTCTACATCAATTAAATACATGTCATGAACGATGAATTCTTTGATGATAAACACGATACTTTTGTTTTTTGTCCAGATTATGTTTGTGTCTGTAATATCATTTTTAAGCGAAGAAATCTTTCCGACGATTCCTTCGCTGTCATCAGCAGCAATAATAACCATTCTTCCGCCTAAAGACATTTCGATATCACGTGCGAATGCGTGTTCAAAAACCATTCCGAAACGTGATTGGAAGTTATCATAACCTACAATTCTAATTTCTACGTTTCGATTATATGCGTTTAAAAGCTCTTGCTCAAAAACCTTGTAATCTTGCGACCAGACTTCCATATAAATTTCACGTTTAGCGTTTTGAATAACTTCGAGTACTTTATCTTGTATATTTTGTTTTCCGTTTATTGTTATTATAGGCTCATTGTAATTTTCTTTAACTTCTGGAAGGTGTTTATCAAGATAATTTATTGTAGAGTTAATCTTTTTTGCGTAACTTTGTGTCAGCTGTTTAGGCTTGATTGGAGTGTAAGTAACAGGTTTTGTATTGGCAGAAACTACAACTTTCTTCTCTTCAAGAACTTTTAAAGTATCATAAGTTCTTGACTGGGGAATGTTTGCAAGCTTAGAAACTTCGTATCCTGTTGCAGGGTATTTTTTTAGAAGCGCAATATACACTTTTGCTTCATAAGTATTAAACCCGATATCTTTTAATTTTTCCACCAAATCTGCCATAAGGCTATTTTAACATTTTGTTACAAAAAGTCAATTTTTATCTCATCAAAAACTTTATATATATAAGGTTAGTTTTATATAGGTTAGGTTAAGTATGGTAACTCCAATAAGTTCACTTATGAATATGGAATATATGCTTTACGGCGGCGCGTCAGGCTTTAATACCGCTTGTCCTAGCTTTACAAATGGTTATATGGCAAACAAAAATGCGTGGAATGTTCCTTTTTATGGCTCTCAGAACGGATTTACACCTTATGGATACAATAATCCGGGATTTAATGCCGGCTGGAACGGTTTTAATAATGGAGCTGTCAGCAGACAGGCACAAAATACAGCAGCAAAAGCAGCTGTTTCAAAAGATTTAGATACTTTAGGCAGCTATTATTTAAAAGGACTTTCTCCAAGCGAGTCAATTATGGGTGCGGCAGCAGGCGGAGCTGCGTTTGAAATCATTAATAACTTTAGATTTATTTCAAACCCTTGGAACTCTTTTTCTACAATCGGTAAAGTTGATAAGATGTTCAGAGCTGATAATTTGAAAGGACTCTGGCGTGATGAAAAGACTTTTGGTTTGATGAAAGATGCTTATGCAAGGATGCACAAGCTTGAAGGCGGTGCAAAATCAAGACTTGGACTTTTTAAGTCAAGACTGGAAAAACCTGTATATGATACATTGAAAGCAGAGATGGAAACTGCTTTGGCAAGCGGTAACAAGGAATTGATAGCTAAAGCTGCTGAAAAAATCAGGGTTGCAACAAGTGCTAATACAGGTTATTTGGCTCAAGGCTGGGCTAAGCTAAAAGGAGCTTTAAATTTCGACGGTAAAATAACTCCTGTGGCAGAAAGAATATCTGATACAGCAAAAATTGATGCAGCTGTTGCAAAGAATATGACAGAAAAATATGCATCAAAAACTTTAGGTCAGCACCTTGTTCACGATTTTAAGGGACAAGCTGGATTGGGCGGTGTTTTATTTGCAGCAATGGAATTCTTTATGGATAAAGACAAGATTTCAGCTGCATTTAATAAAGATAGTGAAACCGGCTGGACACAGGTTGGTCAAACTTCTGTTAAAGCAGCAGGTTCTGTAGCAGGCTGGGCAGCTGGCAGTGCAGTCGGAAGCTGGGCAGGAGCTAAGCTAGGAGCTCTTGCAGGTACAGCAATTGCTCCGGGAGTCGGTACTGTAATCGGGGCAATTGCAGGAGCTGTAGGCGGTATGGTTGGATGCAATTTGATGAGTAAGCTTACTCATAAGATTGTTGGAGAAGATGTCGGCTCAAAAGCACAGCTTGCACAAATGAAGTCAACTCCTCAAGGTCAGGCGCAGCTTTTGCAAGTGACTCTGGCTCAAGCTCAGGGTGATAAAAAGTTAGACCCGAATGTAGCTCTTGCGCTTCAAAATGTTGCTTCAAGAATGAGCGCATAAAAGATTTCTTATTAAACCTTATTTAATTAACCTCCTTTCGTGATAAAATGTTACACGAAAGGTTTTTATTATGCGAAGCGACAACATCAAAAAAGGAATAGCAAGAACACCGCACAGAAGCTTATTAATGGCAGCAGGAGTTTCTAAGAAAAATATAAATTTACCATATATAGGAATTGCAAGCTCGTTTTCAGACCTTGTACCAGGGCATATCGGAATGCGTGATTTGGAAAGGCAAATCGAAAAAGGAATTCATTCAGCAGGCGGGCAGGCGTTTATATTTGGGGTTCCTGCTGTGTGTGACGGAATAGCAATGGGGCATTCCGGCATGCAGTATTCGCTTCCGTCAAGAGATTTGATTGCAGACTGTGTGGAAACCGTTGCAAACGCTCATCAGCTTGACGGGCTTGTCTTGCTTTCAAACTGCGATAAAATTACTCCGGGTATGCTGATTGCTGCTGCAAGAATAAATATTCCTTGTATTATTGTAACAGCTGGTCCAATGCTTGACGGCGAAAGCAGATGCGAAAAACTTACTATGATTAAAGGTGCGTTTGAAGCTATCGGAAAATACAGGAATGGAGAGATAACAGAAGAACGCTTGATTGAACTTGAAGAAGCTTCCTGCCCTTCAGCCGGTGCCTGCCAGGGACTTTATACCGCAAATACAATGGCTTGTTTAACAGAGGTTATGGGAATGAGCCTGCCTTATTGTGCAGCATCAGCGGCTGTTTCTTCAGAAAAACGCAGAATTGCCTTTGAAAGCGGTATGAAGATTGTTGAATGGGTAAGAGAAGACAAAAAACCTTTAGATATAATTACTCGTGACAGCTTAAGAAATGCGATTATTGCAGACTTAGCAATGGGCGGCTCAACAAATTCATTCCTGCATATACTGGCTGTTGCAAACGCTTCAGGAGTTGATGTTTCACTGAAAGATTTTGAAGAGCTTTCTTATAAGATACATCAGTTTGTGAAACTTGAACCTTCTTCGAGTATTACAATGACACAGTTTCATCATGCAGGCGGAATGCCGGCTGTTATGGATGAACTTGCAAAAAGCGTTAAGGAATATGCCGGTGAATGCAAAGGTGTGTACTGCGATAAATCAATTATACACGATTATTCAGAACCTTTTACTACAAAACCCGGGCTTGGAATTCTATACGGTAATATTGCTCCAGAAGGTTCTGTAATAAAGATTTCTGCTGTTGATGAAAGTTGTTATGAATTTGAAGGAACAGCTAAGGTCTTTGATTCAGAAGAAGATTCTATGAAAGCACTTGAAAATGATGAAATTAAAGCAGGTGATGTAATTGTAATCCGCTATGAAGGGCCGAAAGGCGGTCCCGGCATGAGAGAAATGCTTGCTCCGACTTCTCTGCTGGTTGGTAAAGGGCTTGGAACAAAAGCTGCGCTTATTACAGATGGAAGGTTTTCTGGCGGAACAAGAGGAATTTGCGTCGGGCACATTTGTCCTGAAGCTGCAGATGGAGGCGTGATTGCTTTAATAAAAGACGGTGATAAGATAAAAATTGATATAAATGAACGAACACTGGATTTGCTTGTCTCAGATGAAGAACTTGAAAAAAGGCGCAAAGAGTTAAAGCCTTTTGTCTCAAAAGCTAAAGGGTATTTAGGCAGGTATTCAAGAACGGTTTCTGATGCGAGTCACGGTGGAGTAAATGTCTAATAAACAACGATTACGCAAATGGGCAAAGCAAAAACGTTCGGAAATCCAATGGGACGATGAGTTGCTTTGTGCAAAACTTCAACAAACTCAGGAGTATAAGCAGGCAAAAAATATAATGATTTTCTATCCGCTTAAAAATGAAGTTAACTTGCTTTCGCTTCTTGAAGATAACTCAAAACAGTTTTATCTTCCGAAAATTGACGGAGAAAACCTGCTTTGCTGTCCGTATGGAGATGAACTTTGCGAATCTTGTTTCAAGACTCTTGAGCCTTTAACAGAACCTTGCTGTAAAGATTTGATAGACCTTGTTATTGTTCCTGCGCTTTGCTGTGATGGTCAGAATTATCGTCTTGGTTATGGAGGCGGATTTTATGATCGGTTTTTAAAAGATTATGCTGGGAAAACAGCCGTTTGTATACCTCAAGAGCTTATCGTTGAGACAGTTTTTCCGGAAAGTCATGATATTAAGATTGACTTAATTATTTGCTAAATTATTGAAAGTTATAGCTGAATGAACGCTGGATAGCTGAGTCAACAGCACCTTGAGCAGATTGCATTTCTGCATCAACCATCTTGAGCCTGTTTTGATATTCCTGCATTTGAAGGTCAAGCTTTTTTTCTAAAATAATCAGCTTATCTCTTCTTGCTTCTAATTGTTTAACAGCGGGATTGTCGGGATCTAAATCGTTTCCTAGAGACATAATCTCGTCGGAAGATGCGACAAGCTCCATTTTAGCAGAAGCTATCCACTGAATTTTTGTCTCAAGCGTAATTTTGTACGCTGTGAGATACATCATTCTGAAACTTGAGGCAATTAATCCCATAATTTGTTCCTTCTACCTTGTTTCGTTTAAATTCTTGCCTTTCAGAAATGTGTGTTCATTACTTTCAGCAATCAAACTTTCCATTTTATGAAGCTGATGCTTGTGATAGTTTACCCTGTACTTTGCCATCTTTAACTTCTGCCTGATGGTAAGCATATCTTTAAGGCTTGAAAGTAAACTTACGGCAAGCGCTTTGAACGGATTTTTACGTTTAAAAAACGACCTTGTAAAATTCGTAAAGTTCACTAACCGTTTTATGCTTTCTTGCAGCTCTTCACGCATAAGTATTTACTCCTATACGATCTAAGTCTACATGTATTATAAAACATGTGAACTCAATTAATTGCTTATTTTTGCTATGCTTTGTTACATTTATTAACATTTATTTTGAACCGGTCCTGTGTGTAGTTATGCTGTTGAATACAAACCTTTTTTTATAGTATTCATCTTTTACTACATTATTTATCGGCATTTTTTTCAAAAACTTTAGCTCTTTTCTGTTGTAATACCTTGTTTCGTTACAAAAATTTACAAGAGACCCAATTGCTCTAGCTATAGCATTATCCAAAAATATATCTAACATTAATCTAAAAAATGTGCGTCCTTGCATATTTCTCTATCTCATTTAACTCGTAGTTTTATTTTGAGGCAGACTTGTGATTATCTGCCGGCCCAATGGCTGGGTGTGCATAGCACTATAAGTCTTGAATGTCTTTGCTTGCAGATTCAATATCGTCTTTAAGCATTTTTCTTACGATATCTCCTTGAGTATCGAGCATTTTGCAGACTGTTTCAATATTAGCAACTTTTTGAGAAAGAATAGTATCGGCGTTTGAAACGATATTGCTTGAAACTGTCTGATAGGCAGAAAGTGCAGCAGAAGTTGTTCCTTGCATTAAGTTGCCCATTACAACTGCAGGAAGTCCGAATTCACCTAAATAAGGAGCTGCAGCTGTCATAATACCGCCCCATCCTGAAATAATACCAGCTAAAGGCATTAAAATATTTGAAGCACCGATGCCGTATCCGTTAGCAGTTCCAATACCGTAAGCTGCAGTGCTTGCTATATCAGCAATACTTCCAATTCCTGATGCAAAGCCTGTAGGAGAACCTTCAGATGAGCCAAATCCGGTTAATAAGCCGGCTGCTCCGCCTGTTGAAAAACCGTTTTGTCTGTAACCGTAGTTAGCAGCGTATCCGCTTGGAAATCCTGAGTAATTTCCAAGAGAATTAACTCCGAAAGAAGAATATCTTCCTGTTGTACCTCCTGCTCCGCCGTTGTATTGGCTCCAGTATGATGTACCTGGAATATTCATTGCGCTTGTTCCGCCTAAAGTTGTCATAAAAGCTGACGGAGCAAATAAACTTGCAAGCTGGTATAAGAACCCTCCTGCGGCTTCAAATCCTGTGCCGGAGCTTGCAGAACCTGATACAGTTAAATCTCTTAAACGGTCATAAGTTTCATACAGCATAACTTTGGCATCTGCAGAAGCTGCTCCGTATTTGTTTGCTAAAACTAAGTATCCATCGTTTTTGTATGACATATTTTCCTCTTGTATTTTTGTTTATTTTATCAAAAGCATCAGGTTTGTAGTCTAATTCATTTACCTCTATTTATTCCTAGCCGGCAAATGTCTTGAATGATTTTTCGATATTGTCTTTAACAATCTTAGACACTGCATCGATTTCTGTTGATAAAGCACTCTGCTCTGTATCCAGCTGTTTAAGTCTTAATTCCAGCTGCTGGTCTTCCTGCTGGATTAAGGATGTTTTTACGTTAATGTCCTGAACCATTTTATCGTAAAGCGCGTTATCGTAATTGTACTGGTTCATTGCGTCTTTATAGGCATCTTCATCTGTAACTGTTTCTACATTTAGCGTATATGTTACGGTATCATCTTCAAATCTTACAGATGTAAACCTGCCGTTTCCGTCAGTTTCCAGTAGTGCTTTTACAACTTCTTCTTCTTTTTTCTTGATGTAGCTTGCATTGTAATATGAAAGTTGTGTTTGACCGTCGATATTGTTGATACCTGTTCCGCTCGCATAAGATTTGTTTAAGTCGGCAAAAGTTGTGTAATAGGTTGTTCCGTTCATTTTGAACTGATAAACACCGCCTAAATACTCGCCATTTTCGTTGAAACAATCTTCAATTGAAGTATTAAGGTCTTCTTCTTTCATATCTCTTACAATCTGCTGAAGTTCTGCTGCTTGATCTTTGGATAAATCTGTAATTAAGGTAAGTTCGCAGTTTCCTATGTAAGTAGGTCGTTTTAAGCTCTCATAAGCTTTTTCAGCTTCCTGATAAGTTTGAAGTGCAAGAAAATCTGCAGTTTTTAATGTTTCAATCTGAGCATCATAATTTCCTGCAATTGCTGAAATAGAATTGGTGCCGGTAGAAGGATATACAGGAAGAACTGTGTTTGATCCTCCTGCAGCACCGCCATAAAGGTTTCTTAAGTCAGATTTGAATGCTATATTCCCATTTGCGTCCATATAAACGCTTGCGTAATCAACCTGAATATCTTTTGGTAAAGCACCTTCTTCAACTAATTTATCAATTCCTGCTTTTGCTGTATTCTGCTGGGCTGCTGTTAGTTTGTTATATCCGGTGAAAACAGTATTTCCGCTGTCATTTGTGATGGTGTATGTGTTATTTTCAGCATTATATTCGCTTTTTGAGATACCTTTAAATTTTTCTAAATCCTGATAGTTTGAAAGAGTAGCTGCTTCTTCTTGTTTCGCTTTTGTAGCTGCTTTTGCATCTTCATAATCTTTCTTTGTAGAAGTAACAAGTTTTAAAGCTGCTTCAATCTGTTCAACACTGGCGCTGCTTCCGTTTGAGAATTGGACCTGCGGGTCATTAAGTTTTTTCTGTGAGCCTGTGTATTTGTCATTGTATGTGACTTTTGTGACAACGTAGTTAAAATCTTCTTCCGGATTAGCAAGCTGTTTCCAGTTTTCTAAAGTAAATTCATTAATACCGTCAGAATATGAGTATTGCTGCTTTGTAAAATCATTTGTACTTGGAGGTACAGGAACATTTAATCCCAGCATTTGATTGAACAGGTTCGCAGACTGATTTGATAAAACAGTACGAGCTTGATTTATCTGCTGACCTTCGTATTCACAATTTGATTTACGTGCAACCAGCGCTAAATATCTGGCTTGCGAAGCTGCCATACCCATAATGGTATCTCCTATTTTTGTTGTTCTATGATTGTTTTAATGGGATATTGCCAAAAGTCAATCACTATAATAGTATTATATATTATTTTCATGTTTTTTAATGCCGGCTTTTGAGAAAAATCATGCAAATGAATGACACTCTCTTTAAAAAATCATTCATATATGGTACGATTATCCGGTGAAAAGAATATTCTGGTTAGTGTCTTTTTTGTTTATTTCTAATATTTCTTGTTTGGCTATACAAGAAGTCGTTCTTGATGCAGATAACGATTTGCATGTAGTCAACACAACAAAATCAAATTATTTGCTTGAAGAAGCTTTGACGCATAAATTTGAAAATGGACCAATTGATACAATGCATTTATTTGGTTATTATCGTGCCGGAATTGAAATGGATTTTGAAGAAAATGACGAAGATTTAACTTATAATTTTAACTCGATAAATGCCGGAATAAACGGAAAATTTAAAGATGAAAAAACTTCTTATGAAATGCGTTTGAGATTTAATCCGCAGCACGACTATTCTTTTCTGCAGTATTTGCCAAGTAATATTTATGTTTCGCGCAAAGTAAATCCAAATAATACTCTTATCCTTGGTCATACAAGAACACCAGTCGGTTATGAAGGCGGAATGTCAATGACTTATCTGCCTTTTGCTGCTCGCTCGCAAATAGGCAGAAACTTCGGTAATGTTAGAAAAATTGGCGTAAGGCTTAAAGGCAGTTATGATTTGGTTGAATATGATATAGGCGGATACAGCTCCGACACTTGTTTTCAAAAATTTTTCCCTGGAGCTGAATTTTCAGGCTGGGTGACTGCAAAACCTCTGGGTAAAACCGATGGCAGATGGGGAAGCGTTAATCTTGGCGGAGGTATTACATCCGGCAAAAATGATATTGATTATACTGTTTCAGGTGTTTATGCAGGGTATGAATATAAGAATTTTTCTGCTAATTTTGAATACGCTTATGCCGATGGCTATAATGGAGCCAAAAAGCTGACTTCTGATAAAGCAGAAGGGTTTAATACAACTGTTGGATATAAAATTACTCCGAAGCTTCAAGCTGTTGCAAGATATGATCAATATATTCCAAACCGAAATCTAAAAGCTGATATCAGGCGTGAATATTCAGCAGGTTTGAATTACTATATTAAAGGACAAGCTTTAAAGTTAATGTTAAATTATGTTTTTTGTCAAAATGATATGAAAAAAGATTCTCACCGTATAATTTTAGGTACGCAAATCTTGCTTTAAGCGACTGTATCAAGTTTTTTAAACTTTGCAGGGTCAATTTGTACATCTAAATGGTCGCTTTCTATTGAAACTCTGCTAAAATATCCCGTTTCTCGTAATTTTGCTGCAAGCCGGCCGGCGTTTTTGCCTCTTGTACTTATATCAAGTTTAGGGTTTTCAGCATTATGGTGGCTGGCATATCCGCTTTTTACATGAGGATTGCCGGCTTCTCCTGTTCCTAATGCAGATGTGATAACTAAATCTTCTCCTATAATGCTGGTAACTTTATCAAGAATATCTTTTGTACCTTTTCTGGCAAAAGGAATGTCTGTTCTGAATGAAGCTTCTGATATACTCCACCTTCTTCCGCCTGAGCTCAAATTTTCCAGAGACGGATCTTTTAATGCTTTTTGATAAGCCATACTTTTTGAAAGTCTCGCATAGCTGCTGTTTATTCCGCCTGAAGCAGTCTTATTGAAACTCTTGTTTTGTATTGTGGCTGCAGGATTAAAATTGTAATTATTTGAGCTTGAAATTTGGCTGGGAACGAAATTAAAACTGTTAAAATTAAACTGCGGAAAATTGTTAAAATTGAATAATGATGTTGTATTCCAATTGAAAGAAGGCATATTGAACTGTGTAAACAAACTAAAATTCGGCATAAACATGTTAGGAATTAACCAATTAGGAGTAAAACAGTTAAAGCTGCCGTTAAAATAATTCATATTCAGATTTTGAAAGATGTTTATAAATGTCATGACAATATTTCCTAAATATATAAAGTATATATATGAGAAAAATTTGCCTTTTTGTAACAAAACTTAAAAATACATTTTGTATTTATTGATATAATTTTTATGTTTTTCAATGATTTTTGTATATTGTTTAGCATCGTCCTTAGAGGAGCAGTTAATAAGGGCTTCGTAGTGAATAATTTCTTCTTCAAGTTTGCGGAGTTTTTGCATAAATTTTTCGCGTTCAAGGAAGTTTACTCCGTAGTAACCGCAGTTTTCAGGTAAAAATGCAAAAGGTGAAGACGGATAATTATTGCATTCTTCGGGTTTATCGGGGTTTATGCATAGGTTATTTTCCAAATATTTGCAGGAACAGAAAGTTATGTTATCTTTTTGTTCGCCTTTGATTAATATTTTCTTAAAGTTATCTGAAAGAGTTTGGATTCCATCTCTATATACTATGTTTTTAGAGAAATCGACTGCAATTTTTTTGCAGCATTCTCCGCATTTTGTGCAATAATTCTTTTCCATACTTACATATTATACATTTAATATAGGATTGGCAAAGGGGTAAAAATATAATATTATATAAACATATATAGAAGGAGATATGATATGAAGAGATTAGTTTTAACATTAGCTTTATTTACGGCTGTAAGCTGTGCAGCTATGGCAGACGGTAATGCGTTCACACCGCTTGATTTCAATGATACCCAATACGGCAGTGCTGCTCAAAATGCAAAAGCTGCTCCTGCAGCTTCTTCTGTTGAGGGAGATGCGGTTGGTAACGGAAATATCCAGAATGCAATTTTGCAATTAGATAATGCTCAGGTTGATATTCGTAATGATTTATTAAACTGTAAAACAAAATATGCGGATGTTGATGCTCAATTTAAGCTTGTGAAATCTGAAAGAAAAGCTTTGAAAAAACAAGTTTCTACAATTGAAAAAAGAATTAAAGAAATTGATAGAGCAAAAGAAAAAATTAGAAAGAATATGTTATAAGAAAAAAGGCGGAAGCGAAGCTCCCGCCTTTTTTCTATCCCTAATTTAGCTGGTTAAAAATCGGCTTGCTGTTGTCTTGCAGACACACGCCGAACTGACAATTAGAATTGTAATTAAAATTGCTTTCAGTGTTGGAGAAGTTTCTGGCTTCATTTGAAAAATCAGTACGTTTTACTGGATTCAGCCGTGCTTCAGGTGTTGCTGAAAATTCTTTAATACCGGATTGCGGACTATATGTAGAAGAAAATTTTTCTCTAAAACCTGCTGATGCTGAACAAACATCGGCTCCTTCTTCAATAGAGCAAAGTGCAAATACCGGCATTGATATAAGCATTGCTGCTAATATAAAATACTTTTTCATTTTGACCTCCTTTTTTATATATTCTAAATTGCGTTTGAAGAATAGCATTGCCTGTAAGGGCTAGGTAAATTTACGAATTTTCCTTTATTTATAGGATGTGTTCTAATTTTTTATGATGATAATATGTAATTAAAGACATGGGATAGTGGAGGTAAAAGTGTACGCTTATCAGAAGCAGACAAGTACGAGAAGATTGCATGTAGTTCAGCCAAAGCCTAAGGCTTCAAATGTTGTTTTCAAGAAACAAGTTAAAAGAAAGAAAAATAATCCTGCAAAAGAATTATTAAGGATGGCTGTTGTTTTTTCATTTTTAACAGCTTATATGACACTTGTTTTTCCTACAGCTTTTAACAGGATGATAGGTAATGTATTTTTCCCTGTAAATCTTCCAATTAATACTACTCAGCCGGACAATCTGGCAAAAAGAAAAATGAAAAAACCTGCAGCTGCTGATATGTATTCTATAGCCAATCCGGTTACCAATTACATAAGCAACGATATGTTTAATAATCGTTTGCTTTTAACTCCGATTGTTAAAAAGAATCACAGCGAAGTTACAACAATGTATCAAACAGGAGAAATTGTCGAGCTTAAACATCAAATACAAGGACTGATGAAAGAATATCCTATGATAAAGCCTGCAATTTATGTCTGGGAATATGAAAATGGAAAATATCTTGACATAAATGGTGACAGCTTGTATTCTGCTGCAAGTATAATCAAGCTTCCGGTTCTTGTTCGTTTGTTCAAATCAATTGAAGCTAAGCAGACAACAATTTATGATGAAATGTTGTTGACAGATTATTATCAATCATCAGGTTCAGGAAATCTTCAATATGCACAAACTGGTGTAAGATATTCTCTTGACCAGCTTGCAAAAACGATGATTCAAGATTCTGATAATACATCTACAAATATGATTATGGCAAAGCTAGGCGGCATGGATGATATCAATATTGGATTAAGAGACTGGGGGATATCAAGCACTTATGTCAGAACTTGGCTTCCTGATTTAAAAGGTACAAACAAAACTACTGCAAAAGATATTGCAAAAATTTTGTATAATCTTGATAATCCGGGCTTTTTAAATATAAACTCTCGTGAATATATTATCGATTATATGAGCCATGTTAAAAATAACCGTTTGATTGCAGCCGGCTTGGGAGAAGGAGCTTTGTTCGTTCATAAAACCGGTGATATAGGTACAATGCTTGGAGATGCCGGTATTGTTTATGCTCAGAATGGCAAGAAATATATTGTCGTAATACTTGCAAACCGTCCTCATAATGCACCTCAAGGAAAAGATTTTATAGTCAAAGCATCAAGTCTCATATATAAGTCTATCGTTGATTAAAATAGTATGAACAATTGTAACAATTTTCTCAATATTTGCGTTTTCCAGCGCAAATATTTTTATGTTCTTTTTTGTTAATAGTATGATTAAAATACAGTCAACAAGTATAAGAAGGAATTGTGTATGAAGAAATTATCAGCAATTGTTTTAACATTACTTTTTGCAGCAATGCAAATAAGTTACGCTACTGAGACATCTCTTGGTAATATAAATAGTGCAACGGGCGGATATGCAGGCGTTGACGGGGCACTGTCTAATGATGTTACGTTAAAATTTGACGGTAACTCTCATGTAAATTGGGATACATTAAATGTAAACGGTGATCAATCTCTTAATTTTAATGCAATAAACGGTGCAAGCGGAATAACTGTTTTAAATACTGTTAATAGAGGTATGTCAACAATTGCAGGTCGTATTAGCACAAATTCTGGAATCGGGCAGCTAATTATTTCAAATCCTAACGGTGTGCTTTTTGACGGTGCACATTTTACAACTGCCGGTGATTTGATGATTACAACTCAAGATTTATCTAATCTTAATATTGATGATATTTCAAAAACTGATTTTACAAAATTAGATACAAACGGAAAAAATATTATTATTAAAGGCTCTACTTTTGAAGTAAATGGTGATTATACAGTACTTGCTACAAAAATTGGAGCAGAAAACTCTACTATAAATGCAAAAAATGTAAAATTGCTTACATTAAATGGTCAAGATTACTTAAAATTAGGTAAAGACGAAGTAACTACCAGATTGAAAGCTGTAAATGTTAACGGAAATTTGTATATAACAAACGATGTTGGTGCAGTAGAAATTGTAAATGGCGGTACAATTAACGGGAATACAAAAATTGTTACTAACGGTAACGTTATTTTAAACAAAGAATCTAACGGTCATAAGCTTGTTATGAATGGCGATGTTGATGTAAAAGGCAACGGTGCTCAAATGTTTTTGAGAAATGCTGAAGTAGATGGCAATCTTAAGATGGTAAACGGTGGCGGTTTTCTTGATGTTGGAAATGTTCACGTGACAAAAGATGCATCTTTAAAAACAGAGCTTCTTTCTACTAATAATATGAATTGCAAACCTGTAAAACATTTTATTCACGTTATTGGAGATACAAGAGTTGATGGTAATTTGAATATCGATTCAGAAAATAATATTCATATTGGCGGTTATGATTATTCGAAACAAGAACTTGCAGACGGAAGTTTGACAGTCGGTGGAGATTTGAGTGCTCATGCTAAGAATGGTCATGTTACAACTACAGTTAACACAAAAGCAAATAAAATTTCTTTAAAATCAGATAATTATAATATTTTAACAGACGGAAAGGCTGTTTTAACAGCTAATGAATATGAATTTTCTGCAAATGGTTATATTGGCGGACTTCCTGACAATGCTACAAACACAGCTGGTGAAAGAGTTGTTTACGTAATGGAAAATTATGTTCATATTCCTGATACAGTAGGAACTCCAGGATATGTAAATATTTCTGGCGGAACTATTTCTAAGATTGAAACTCCAGAAAATGCTTCAACTTATATTTCATCAAATGGCGATGTGAAATTAGCAGGTGCAAATGCTGGTACAATTAACATCAAAGCTCCAAATAAATATATGGAAATTACTGGTGATGTTCATGCAAAAGAAATTAATGTAGGCAAAGAAACTGATAAGTTAAAAGTTGACTATCCTGCAAGAGACTATGTTTTAAACTATACAAATATTAGAGATGGCCAGAAAGTAACTATTCAAAAGAATGAAGAAATTACATATAATTTAACAAATGGTAAGAATGGATATAATGACGGCACTCAAGTTAAAGGTGAAATGACTTATTTGGTAGGACCTGGTTCTCCTGTTGATCCTGAAGTACCGGTTATTCCTACACCAGAGAATCCAGACCCAATCAATCCTGATGATAATGAAAACGTAAAAGTTTTACACAGTTTTGAAAATCACGGTGTAGATTTAAATCAGGTTCAAACTCCAATTGCTTATGCAGCAGATTTAGATGATGAAAACATTGATACTGGAGTTAGAAAAAATGTTGACGGCTCTGTAACGGTTGTAAGAGCGTTTCCGATGGTTAACTAAATTTTGATTATAAATAACGGCGGCGGTAAGATTTCTTACCGCCGCCGTTACTTTTTGTTACAAAAAAGTCAATTTTTTCTTGAAATAATCCTTTATTAATATAAAGGATATTTAGAGATGACATTAGCTATTAATAATATTAAAAAAGTGAATTATTTGCCTGAGCTTACTTTTTCAACTGGAAGCAGCTCTGTAATAATGTTTGAGAATAATGATTTGGTTCCAGCAGACAGCCTTGTTACAAAACAGCTTTGGAACGAAGATACAAAAGCTTTATTGAAGCATTCTACAAATGTGATGGGAATTTCTAACTATTCACTTTCTATTTTAAAAGATGACAATACTGCAATTTCAAAATCGCAAAAACATCTTTTTGATTTGATGAAATATTATGAAGGTGACAGATATTATTATTACGAAGCGATTACGACTCCTTATAAAGATAAATACGGTTCTGCTACTTGCGGTTTTGGCGAGCTTAGCAATAAACCAACAACGCAGTTAAAAGCTTATGAATCTTTTTGCAAAAAGCTTGAAAAATATTCGGCGGAAGTAAAAAATCTGCTTAACAGAAAAATTGGAAAAGGAACTTACGAAGGACTTCCTGATTCAATTAAAGAAGCTTTGATTGATTTGAACTATAACAAAGGACTGAACAAAATCAGTACTAATCCGGATTTGATGAAAGCTTTGAAATCTAAAGATTATTCAACTGTTGTGAAAAATCTTGCTTATGTTTATTCAGGAAAGAGCAATGCAAAAAAAGTTGAAGATGCAGGCTTATATAGAAGAAGCTTAAACAGGGCAATTCTTGCAACAAGAGATTTACAAGGTAAAGAGCTTAAAGAAGCAAAGCAGGAAGTTGACGCTATGTATCAAAAAGCTCTTGCTTGTCATAAGAAAAATAAAGTTTCAACTCTTGAACTACAGAAAATTTATGAACAGTTTACGGATGGTAAAATATCTTCTGAGCCGGTAAGTGCAGAAGCAAGAAAAATTGTTATTGATAAAAAATACCAGGGCAAAGGTCTTTACAGCGTTGTTCAGGATGTATATAAATCTTTTGGCAATGTTGATATAAGCTTTAATGAGTTTTTGGAAGAAGTTAAACGTATTAACAGAAATCCTGAAACAATAAAAGTTGGTCAGGAGCTGACTATACCTTATGTTAAGAAGGTACAAGCTCCGGTTGTGATAACTCAAGCTGATACTATACCTGAGAAAGTTGTTACAGAAGTTCCAGAAGAAACTAAGCCGGAAGAGAAAAGCTGGTTTGGTAAAGCATGGGATGGTGTGAAGAGTTTCTTCCGTTCAATTAAAAATTTCTTTGTAAATCTTTTTAGCAGTAAACAAGAAGAGTCTGAGGCTGCAGAAGAAGAAAAAAGTGTTTTTCAAAAAATGGCTGAAGAGGGAACAGTAAAACAGGAAGGCGATTTTCAGATTATAGCTGTAAATTATACTGTAAAAAAAGGTGACAGCTTGTGGAATTTGTCCAGAGAGTACGCTACTACAGAAAATATTATCTGCTCTGATAACAAGCTTGCTGACAAAAATAAAATTCGTGAAGGTCAAGAATTAAAAATTCAGAAACTTGGGTATAAAGTTCAAGAAGGTAATACTTTATTCCAAATTGCAAATAAGTTTGGCTTAACAGTTGAAATTCTTAAAGATTTGAACAATATCGAAGATGCTGAAAAAATTGAAAAAGACCAAATGCTTGAAATTCCTGGCTTTGTTTATGAAGTTAAGAAAGGTGATACTCTAACAAAGATTGCCAAACAAGTTGGAGTAAAACTGAGTGATTTGGTAAAAATAAACGGGCTTGAAAGCGATGTAATTAAGCCTGGCCAGAGAATATTTATAGTTTATAATAACTCAGATTACGCTGTTTCGGCAGATAAAAAAGAAGTAACAGTAGACAAAAATACAAATACTACAACAGAAGTTGTTGATATGAGTTCTGATGCAAAATTGGCAAAACGCCCGCTTTTGAAAAAGAAAACAAGAATTAACGGAAAAGTTGCTGCTACAAGAGCTGTTTTTGAGCCGGCAAAATCCGGTAAGCTTTCAGGTAAAACGATTATAGTAAACGCTGGACACGGATATTCTCAGGCTGGAACAGACCACGGCGCGCTTGGAATTGCAGGAGCTGAAGACGAATGGCTTTATAACTATGATAATGCAATGAGATTGAAAGATAAATTGTGCGCTCAAGGTGCAAAGGTAATATTCCTTCAAGGACATGTGAACCTTATATCTCCAGAGATTGCAAAGAAAAATAATAAAGCTGATATGTTTATATCTGTTCACGTAAATTCACACAATAAGATAACTCAAGACAGGACTCAGGTTTATTATTCTAAGAACAAACTTGCAGCTGCTAAGAAAAGCTCAAAACTTGCTGAGATTATGGAGAAAAAATTTGACAGCTGGATACCTAAAAATGAGAAGATAGCTTCAAAAGACAAGTTTACTATAAAAGGCAGACAAGATTATGCTCAGGCAATGCAGGCTAATTACAAAGTAATTAGAGAAGCTGAACAAAAACAAAATATTCCGTCAGTACTTTGGGAAGTTGCATTTATGGTTTCTCCAAAAGGCAGAGAAAGACTTGCTAATCCTCAATTGATGACGAATTATGCAGATATTATGGCTCAGTCTGTAGTTGAATATTTTAACTAAAGCCTTGCAAAACTATTTAGCGCACGCCTTAAGACACCGCAATTTTTTCTCAAAAGCTCTGCTGCTTCATCTTTGCTCAAAGAACATTTGAGCATCAAAATAGCAGTCTTTACTGACCATTCACTTTCAAGCAAAGTTTGTAGAGCTTTTGAATGATTTACTTCTGCAATTTGAGATACAATTCTGATGGCACGGTCTTTGAGCTTTTCGTTTGTCGGCATTAAATCTATCATGAAGTTTTCGTAAGTTTTGCCGACTTTAATCATAGCACCTGTTGAAAGCATATTCAGAACCATTTTTTGAACAGAACCTGCTTTCATTCTGCTGGAGCCTGCTATTACTTCCGGACCGACTTCAACACATATTCCGTGCCCTGCTTCTTCTAAAATTAAAGCTTTATGGTTGCAGGTTAAAGCAATTGTCTTACAGTTTGCTTTTTCTGCTTGAGAAAGAACTCCTAACAAGTATTTAGGGTTTCCGCTTGCAGATATTACAACGCAAACATCTTTGTCTGTAAGAATTTGAGCGTCTTTTTCTCCGAGTTCAAAATTATCTTCAGCACCTTCAACAGCAGTTCTAATTGCGGTATCTCCTCCTGCGATTATTCCTGTTACTAAATCAGAAGGAACGCCGAATGTAGGCGGGCATTCTGATGCATCTAAAATACCTATTCTGCCTGAAGTACCTGCTCCAAAATAATAAAGCTTCCCGCCTGTGAGAAATTGTTTTGCAATGATGTCTACTGCTTTTGCAATGTTTGGGGTTTCATCTTCGATTGCAAGCGCTACAAGCTTATCTTCTTCGTTAATTTTTCTAACGATATCAATTGTCGAAAGTAAATCAATATCTTTCGTGTTTTCATTTCTGTACTCAGTAATAATTTCACTCATCACACACACTCCTTCGGGGTAAATTTACTACCCTATTTTATTTATTAAACTTGCCATTTCGATTGCAGATTTAGCAGCATCAGAACCTTTGTTTCCTGCTTTTGTACCGGCTCTTTCGATTGCCTGTTCAATGTTATCGGTTGTAAGAACTCCGAATATTACCGGAATTTCTGTTTCTAAACTAACAGATGCAACTCCTTTTGAAACTTCTGCACAAACATAATCATAGTGAGAAGTTGAACCTTTTATTACAGCGCCTAAAGTAATAACTGCATTGTATTTCTTTGAAGCAGCGCATTTTTTTGCAAGAAGCGGAATTTCAAAAGCTCCCGGACACCAGATAACATCAATATTTTCTTCTTTAACTCCGTGGCGCTTAAGTTCATCAAGCGCGCCTGAAAGAAGCTTTGAACTTATAAACTCATTAAAACGTGAAACTATAATACAAAATTTTTCATTTGTGACTGTTAGCAGACCTTCTATAACTGACATTTACCTTCTCCTTAAAATCTCTATATTTATATTATACATGATTTTAAGAGATTTTACAAAATTTATGTTAAAATTGTCCTATGCAGGGACAGATATTTAAAATCCACTCAGATTTTTATTATGTGCATTCAGGTAGCAGGTCTTATGAGTGTAAAATTCGTGAGGTTTTGAAGAAGCAGAAACAAAAGATTTTTGTCGGTGATTATGTTGAGTTTGAAAACGGGGCGATTGAAAAGATTCTTCCGAGAAAAAACTTTATAACTCGTCCGACTGCTGCAAATATTGACAGAGTGATAATTATTTCAGCAGTAAAAGAGCCGGAGCTTAACTTTACCCAGCTTAATAGGTATATTGCATTTGCAAAATACCATAATATTGAAGCCGTTTTATGCTTTAATAAAAACGATTTGTCGGAAGATGATAAGACAATAGAAAAGGTGTTTTCAATTTATCAGCCTTTAGGATATGATATTCTTTTTACTTCTGCTATTGAAGGGTTTGGAATAGAAGAGTTTAGAGAAATTTTGAAAGGCAAAACATCTGTTCTTTGCGGTTCTTCCGGAGTCGGGAAATCAAGCCTTATTAATGCAGCAGCCGGCATGAGTTTGAGAACAAAAGAAGTCAGCGGGAAAACCCAAAGAGGAACGCATACCACAAGGCATTGCGAAATTATTTCGGTGGAAGAAGGAACACGAATTGTTGACACTCCAGGGTTTAGTAATTTAAAGTTTGACTTTCTTATGCCAAATGAAGTCGATTTACTTTTTGATGAAATCGGAAAGTATAAACAAGATTGCAAATTTCAAGACTGCCTGCATGATATGGAAATGGGTTGTGCTGTTAAAGCGCATCTTGGTGAAATTGACGAAACAAGATATCAAAGCTATCTTGAGTTTCTTCAGGAAGCAAAAGATTACAAAGAAAAAGTGAAATATCAGGGAGTTAAGTCTGAAAGCCTGCATAAGCAGCAGCATAATAAAACGGCTGTAAAAATAAGTTCAAGAAAACGCGAAAGTGCAAGAAATACACAAAAACAAAGAATTTATAAGGACGTAGAAGATGAAAGAATTGATTGATTTAGTTAATGAGCATTTAGATGAATATCTTCAAATTACTTATCCGGAAGATATTTTTAAGGCAATGAAATACACCCTGATGCTTCCAGGTAAGCGTCTGCGTCCGGTTATGTGTCTGGAAACTGCAAGAATATTAGGTTGTGATATTAAAAAAGTTATGCCGGCAGCCTGCGCTATTGAAATGCTTCATGTTCAAAGTCTTATTCATGATGACTTGCCTTGTATGGATAATGATGATTTTAGACGTGGTAAACCTTCTAACCATAAAGTTTTTGGTGAAGCTAATGCTGTGCTTGCAGGAGATGCGCTTTTGACTTTTGCGCCTCAGGTGATTATCGAAAAATCTAAAGATTTATCAATGACACAGGTCGTAAGAATTTTGCATGAATATACTAAATTTGCCGGCGCTTACGGGCTTATCGCAGGACAAGTCGTTGATATTGAGTCTGAAGGGGGGAAATATGTTAAGTCTCCTGAAGAAACGCTTGATTTTATACATTTGAATAAAACGGCAGTATTGTTCAGGCTTGCAGTAAGAATTGGAGCAATTGCTGCTGGCGCAGATGATGAAACAATTGAAGAGTTTGATGATTTTGCTAAGAAATTTGGTCTTGCATTCCAGATTTACGATGATATTATGGATGAAGTTTCATCATTTGAAGAACTCGGTAAGACTATCGGAAAAGATAAAAACAGTGGAAAACTGACTTACGTTTCGCTTTACGGGCTGGAAGACGCTCAAAATAAATTCAAGTATTTGATAAAAGAATGTTATGATATAATAGAAAAGTATCATTCGAAGGTCTTTGAAGAAATACTTGATAAATTACAGAATAGAATCGGGAGTCTTAAATGAGCTTAACTCAAATTTATAATACAGGTTATGAAGTTATTTTTGTTGCGTTTTCAGGAATTGTTCTGGCGCAGTTTGTAAAATGCCTTCTGCATTTAATAGTTAAAAGAAGCCTTGATTTAAGACTTTTTACTACTACAGGAGGAATGCCAAGTTCTCATTCAGCTGGTGTTATGGGGCTTTCGACAGCAGTAGGATTAATTAAAGGATTTGATTCTATTGAATTTGCAATAGCTCTCGGATATGCGTTTATCGTAATGTATGATGCGGCAGGAGTAAGGCGTGCAGCTGGAAAGCAGGCTGCGTGCTTAAATAAAATTATTATGGATTTATATAAACAAGATTTAGCAGAAGCTGGCGGAAAATTGAAAGAACTTTTAGGACACACTCCTATGCAGGTTCTTGCTGGTGCAATTTTTGGGATTGCTTATGCTTATTGTGTGCATATGCTTTTGAGTTAAGTTCTGTTAAGTTATGCTTGATTTGAAACCTTGTTTATATTACAATTTTTTTGTCAGAAAATAACCCGCAATTGAATATCCTGTAAGCGCCTGTTTTGGGTTGCTTTTGTTGTTAGGTATTTAATTGTTTTATAAGTAAAAAAGTAGAACGCATAATTTAAACAGAAAGGTTTAATTAAACATGTCAGAAGAAAAATTAGAATCACAAGTAGAAGAAACTGTTGTTGAAGAAACTGCAGAAGCAGTTGTTGAAACAGAAGAAAATGTTGAGCAGCTTCCTGCAAGAAGACAGCGCGGCAGAAAGAAAAAAGTTGAGACAAAAGAAGAAAAACCTGAATCAGAATGGAAAGAGCAGGTTGTTCAAATCCGTCGTGTAACAAAAGTTGTAAAGGGCGGTAAGAAATTAAGCTTCAGAGCGATTGTTATTGTCGGTAATAAAAAAGGTCAAGTTGGTGTCGGCTGTGCTAAAGCTTCAGAAGTTATCATTGCTATTCAAAAAGCAATTGCTGACGGCAGAAAAAATTTAATTACAGTACCTATTTTCAAAACAACTATTCCACATCCTATCACAGGACGTTCAGGAGCTGGTGCTGTTATGTTAAGACCTGCTTCTCAAGGTACAGGTATTATCGCTGGCGGTGCGGTTCGTTCAGTATTAGAACTTGCTGGTATTGAAAACATTCTTTCAAAATCTTTAGGTTCAAAATCACCTTTGAATGCTGCTAACGCAACTTTAGAAGCATTAAAATCATTGAAGCCTTTCAATGAAGTTGCTAAAAAACGCGGTTTGACAATGGCTGAATTATTAAACTAGTAGGCTATTTTAGTTATAAATTTAAGTGAAATAATAAGGATTATTAGATATGGCAAAACAAATTAAAATAAAACTCGTAAGAAGCTTAATCGGCTCTTCAGAATCTCAACGCAAAGTAGCAAAAGCGTTAGGTTTTTCAAAAAAAGACCAAGTTGTTGAACATTTTGATTCTCCAACAATCTTGGGTATGGTTAACAAGATTTCACATTTAGTTGAAGTTGTTGAATAGTAAATCAAAGAAGTAAAGTTAAAAGCCCGAGTGCCAAGCAGTATTTTACAAGGGAGCGGATAAAACAAATTGGTAAAGTAATTTGCAAAATACGGTGAAAGTGCGAAAGGGACTAAAAAGTAAAGTTAAAAACCCGAGTGCTGCAGGGCAGTGCGTAAGGGAAATGAAAGGAATTAAACAATGACAATAACATTAGAAGATTTAAGACCTGCAGAAGGTGCAACAGGCAAATCAAAAAGAGTAGGCAGAGGCCGTTCATCAGGACATGGTAAGACATCTTGCCGCGGTCATAATGGTGAAGGACAGCGTTCAGGCAGAACTGCTAAAAGAGGTTTTGAAGGCGGACAGATGCCGGCTTACAGAAGATTGCCTAAATTAAAAGGTTTCCAAGTTATCAATGCAAGAAACTATGCTCAAATCAATGTTGGCAGACTTGCTGATTTGGAAATCACAGAAATTTCTTTGGAATCTTTAAAAGAAATCAGAAAAGCACATCCTTCTTGCGATGGTTTAAGAATTTTGGGTAATGGAGAAATCAAAAAAGCTATTACAGTTAAGGCTAATCATGTAACTCCATCAGCAAAAGAAAAAATCGAAGCAGCAGGCGGAAAGGTTGAATTAGTATAATGGCTAATGGCGGAATGAGAATGCCGACGTCGGCAGATTTGATGTCAATGTGGAACGCATCAGGCTTAAAAGAAAAGTTAATCTTTACTTTTGTGATGCTTGTATTGTTCCGTTTTGGTATTCATTTGCCAATTTTCGGTATTAACAATGAAATTTTCTCAAGAATAGCTTCTGGAAACAATATTTTAGGTTTCTTAGATTTGTTTTCCGGCGGAGCTCTTGGAAAGGTTTCAATATTTGCACTCGGTATCGGACCTTACATTACTTCATCAATTATTATGCAGTTGATGGCAGTAATTGTTCCGGCGCTTGAAAAATTGCAGAAAGAAGACGGAGAAGCAGGCAGACGTAAGCTGTCACAGTATACAAGGCTGTTTACAGTAGTTCTTGCAGCTTTTCAGGGAATGATATTTATGGGGTATCTTTCACACCTTCCGGGTTCTATTACTCCGGGGTTGAATCATACAATGTTTTACATATCTTCTGTGCTGACTCTTACTGCAGGTTCAGTGCTTGTAATGTGGATGTCTGAGTTGATTACTGAAAAAGGTATTGGAAACGGCGGTTCTTTAATTATCTTTGTAGGTATATTATCGGGTATTCCGCTTTATACTGACAGGACTGCGCAAATGATTGCCGGTCAGCCTTCTCTTGGATGGAATTTAGCGTTATTACTTGCTATCTTCTTTGTTACAATGATTTTTATTGTAATAATGCAGGAAGCTGTACGAAAAGTGATAATAGTTAATCCTAAAAGACAGGTTGGCAACAAAGTTTATGGCGGAGTTAATACTTTTATTCCGTTTAAACTTAATCCGGGCGGTGTAATGCCGATTATCTTTGCAGTTGCAATTCTGTTATTCCCGTCAACGATTTTGAGTCTTGTTGGTCAGGCTAATTTACCTGCTGGCTGGGTTCAGGATGTGGTGCTTGTTTTAAATAGAATATTTAATCCAAGCGGTGTAACTTATTACGCTATTTATTTCGTTATGATTGTTGCATTAACTTTCTTTTACGCTTCAATTATGCCGAATATGCAGCCAAAAGAAATCGCAGACAATTTGAAGAAATACGGTTCTTCAATTCCTGGTATAAAACCGGGAAAACCGACTGCAGAAGCATTGGATAAAATTTTGACCAAGACAACATTTATTGGAGCTCTTGCTCTTGGTTTTATTGCTCTTGTTCCTGCTCTTGCAAGTTACGTAACGGGTATAACTACTCTTCAAGGTATCGGAGCTACATCTTTAATCATCATGGTTGGTGTTGCGCTTGATTTTATTAATCAAATTAAAACACACCTTTTGGCGAGAAATTACGAATCTTTCTTGAAAGAGTAATTAAATAAATTATAAACCGAGGGCGGAAGCAAAGCTTCCGCCCTCGGTTTTATGTTAATAAATGTTACAAATATTTTGCTTTATGAAATTGGGTTATTTTGAAATACTTTATATATACATAAGAGAGAGCAACAGACATTAACAAAAGTTAGAACACGAGCGAGAGAAAAAGAGAAAAACAAAAAAACTTCCCTTTTGGGAAGTTTCTTTTTAAGTATTCAGATAGTTAACCAGCCCCTCCAGTGCGAGGGTGTAACTTAGTTCTTTGAAACCTGCAATTTGCGCAATGCAGACACCTGCAATAAGAGAGGTATGACGAAATTCTTCCCGCGCGTGAATGTTTGTCATGTGGATTTCGACTGTCGGGATTTGCACTGCAGATATGGCATCGCGAATAACAACGCTTGTATGAGTATAGCCGCCGGCATTAAGCAAGATACCATCGTAATTACCCTTTGAAGATTGGATTTTATCAACGATATTTCCTTCGTGATTATCTTGAAACACATCAACTTCAACTCCAAGTTCTTTGCCGCGTTCGATTACAGCTTTTTCGATATCACAAAGAGTTGTTGAGCCGTATTTTTCAGGTTCACGTGTTCCCAGCATGTTAAGATTTGCTCCGTTAATAAGTAGAATTTTCATAAGTTTATACCCTTTTAATATTACATATTTTATAATACAATAATACTAATAAGAATGCGAGGAAAAAATGATAAACAAACGCTGGTATGATAGTGATCCTATTTTAAAAGAAGCTTTAGAATTATTGAGATTATCTCCTGACAATACGCGTTCAGAGGCTGCTGAGTTTATGATGCAGCTACAAGAACAAGTTGCAGGCGAGGTTATAGAACATGTTTACGATATTATCAATACTTATCAGGGTAAAGGAAACCGCTGGTATGATAATGATCCAATGATGTTAAAAGCGGTTGAGCTGCTTCGCAATGCTCCTGCAAAAATCCAAAGGGTAGCAGCTTTAAAGCTCCTTATTGCATTAGAACAAAAAACTTTTGAAGGAGTTGAGATTTAAGATGAAGGATGTTCAGAATCAGTCTGATAATCGAGGTGTGGAGATTCAAAAAGTCGGGATAAAAGGTTTTGAGCTTCCTTTGAGAATTCAACGCAAAGATGCAGAGGATATTACTATTTATTCTTCTGCAACTGTCGGGGTTTCTTTGCCTGCGCATTATAAAGGAACGCATATGTCGCGTTTTGTTGAAGTTCTTAATGAATGGCGCAGTAAGAAAACTTTAGGAATTGATATGAAAGGCTGTGTAGAAGCTGTTGTTCAGAAGCTTGATGCAAAAAGCGGTTATTTAAAAGTTGATTTTAAATATTTCATAAATAAAAAAGCTCCTGTGACAGGTATTTCTGCTCCTATGTGTTATGACTGCTGTTTTGAAAGCTTTCTTGAAAATTATGGAGAGGAAGACGAAGAATATCGTTTTTATCTTGGAGTGAAAGTTCCGGTTACTACGCTTTGTCCGTGTTCTAAAGAGATTTCTGATTATGGTGCGCATAATCAGAGAGCTATAGTATCTGTTAAGGTTACTTATCCAGAGGAAGAACATATCTGGCTTGAAGATTTAGTTAATGACATTGAAAAGTCAGCTTCTTGCGAGCTTTATCCGCTTTTAAAACGCGAGGATGAAAAATTTGTAACTGAGAAAGCTTATAATAATCCTAAGTTTGTTGAAGATGTTTTAAGAGACGTTGTTTTACTGTTAAGAAATAACGATATAATAGATTCGTTTGAAGTTGAATGTGAATCATTAGAAAGTATTCACAACCATTCTGCCTGGGCATATCAGTGTGAAGGTTGATTTTTAAAAAAATCTTGTAATTCTACTTTTGTAGGGATATAATATTTTTAAAGGACATTATGGGGATGAAGAGCAGATTTTGGGCAGTTTTAATATTTATGTTTTTTCTGTGTAATCAAGTATTAGCACAGGATATTTTTTCACCTTATGTTCCTCAAAAAAATGAGATTATTTTTAATCAGTCAATGTATAAGATTGATGTAATTGACCCAAAAGTCAGCACAAATCGAAAAGGTATCAATTATCCCGGGCTTAGAGGGTCAAATCAGTTTGTCGTATATTCTCCTGCTTTTGGATATAGAACAAACACTAACGAGTTTGGCTCAGAAGCAATAATAATTGGTGATACAGTAACTTCTCTAAGCGGAGCAGATTCTCTTATTCCTGCAAATGGATTGGTTATAAGCGGTCACGGGCTTGCTAAAAAATGGATTAATGAAAATATTATGATTGGGGCTAAAATTTATATTGACCGTGAAACGAATGTTATTACATCATATATTACTTCTGAAACTTTTTTGTATACAGCAAGAGAACGCATAAAAGAAGTTCAGAATATGATGCTTTATTATCTTCAAAATGCTCCTAACTATAATCCTAAAAGAACTGAGCAGAATATTGCGAAAGCTAATGATTTTATACAAAAAGCACAAAGAAATACAGAAGATTCTCAAAAGTTTGCTTCACGAGCTATTGATTACGCAAACTTAGCAATGTCTACGGTTGTGCCTTATGATTCATCTGAGCTGAAAGGTGTCTGGATAAGACCTGCATTTCATTCAGAAAAAGAAATTATAAAAGCTCTGGATAATCTTGCTTATGCCGGGATTAATAATATTTTCTTGGAAACTTATTACCATGGAAAAACAATTTTTCCTTCGCAAACGATGACAAGATACGGATTTATCAGGCAAAATGAAGAATTTACCGGGTTTGATCCTTTGAAAATCTGGATTAATGAAGCTCACAAACGCGGGATGAAAGTTAATATATGGTTTGAAACTTTCTATGTTGGTAATAAATCTCCTGAAACAAATTCAGAATATATTCTTGCAAAACAGCCATCCTGGGCAAACTATCAGAAGAAAAATGCAGATTCTGCTGCAATACCTTATTCGGTTTCAGAACATAACGGATATTTTATTGACCCAGCGAATCCTGATGTGCAAAATTTCTTGTATGAGCTGTTATGTGAAATTATAACAAGATACAAACCAGATGGTATTAATCTGGATTACATAAGGTATCCGCAGTCTTTGGAGCCAAGGTATTCGAATTATGATATGTCAAATTGGGGATACACCAAATATGCGCGTACTGAGTTCAAAAAAATGTATGGAATAGACCCGATAGATTTGAAACCATCCGATCCGATGTGGTATCAATGGAAATTCTATAGATGCAATAAAGTAACAAGTTTTGTAAGGCGCGTAAGCGTTTTATGCAGATATAACAATGTTGCAATAACTACTGTAATCTTTCCTAATCGTTCAGCTGCTCTTGATACAAAGCTTCAAGATTGGCGAACATGGTCTATGAATAATTTTGTAGATGGATTTACTCCGCTGTTTTTAACTTGCGATGATAAAACAGCTTCAAATCTTATGGGAGAAGTTTTGAGAAATAAGTCTGCAAGTACAAAATTATATGCAGGATTATTTGTAACATTTATGAATGGGGCGTCTTCTGATTTAATCAAGCAAATCCATGCAGCAAGAAGATATGGACTTAGCGGGGTTATAATTTTTGATTATGCTCATTTTAACCGAAATTACATGGATGTTTTAACAGAAAGTATTTTTAAATCCGGCGGAAGAGAAGTTACAATCCAAAGCTGTCCGCAGAATCAAAGCGGAGGCACTAAACGTGGAAGATGAAAACAATTCAACAACTAAGCGTGCTTTTCTGGGGATTTGGTTTGAATGCTGCCATACTTACGGCAGGCTTTATAAGAATAAAATGGAAACGGCTTATACTGGAAGATGTCCAAAATGTTTAAGACCTGTTTCTGTTAGAATCGGCGGTGAAGGTACGAATAGGCGCTTTTTCCGAGGGAGCTAAAGGGGTAAATCTATGTAACTAAATTTGTATCGAGATTACAAATTTAATGAAGAAGGAGTGAATATGAATTTAAGTGATTTAAGAAAAGAAAATGAAGTTTTAGATATTTTCTGTAATCTGGTATCAATACCGTCTCCATCTTTGAAAGAAGAGAAAGTTATTGAATGGATTTTGAAGTTTTGCGATGATAATGGAATTAATGCCAGAACAGATTCTTACGGAAACGTGTATATTAAAGTTCCTGCAGCTGATACATCAAAAGAACCTTTGATGTTGTCTTCTCACATGGATGTTGTTGGTGATGACAGCCCGATTAATCTTTTGTTTGACGGTCAGTTTATAAAAGCGGATGGCAGAACTCTTGGTGCAGATGACAAAGTCGGTGTTGCTTGTGCTTTAAAATTAGCTAAAGATATTAAAACCGGCAAAGTGAATGCTGGAGGCGGGATTGAAATTACCTTTACGCGTGATGAGGAAACCGGTATGAGCGGTGTAGAACATGTTGAGTTTGATAAACTTGATTCAAAATATATTCTTGTCTGTGATGCTGATAAGCTTGGGCAGCTTCAGATTTCAGGAGCCAGCTATACAAATGCAAAAATAATTGTAAAAGCTTTAAAAGGCGGACATTCAGGTATTGATATCGGAGATGAAACAAGGTTAAATGCAGCAAAGCTTATTGCTGAGCTTCTGGCTGAATTTCCTCAAGGAGCATATTATACAGACGAAACAGGGGTAATTACATCTTGCAATCTGGGCGCTATTGTAGCAGGCGGTGTCCAAAATTCAATTGCTTCAATTGTTGAAAAAGGTGTGAGGACTAATGATTATATTACAGAAATCTTTAAGAAAACTTCAACTAATATAATTAATACTTTAGGAATGGCTTCTTACTCAATCAGAAGTGCTTCTGTTGAAAAAGAAAACGAACTGAAAGCTCTTATGCAGTCAATTGTTGATAATTTTAATAAAAAATATGAAAACTTAGCTGCTGCTGAAATCGAATTTGAAGTTCATCTTCTTCCATTTGAAAAGGCGAATGATGACAGGATTGAAATTGCGCATACGAAAGCTTGTGAAAGAGCCGGGGTTCAAAATAAAATAGAATCTTTCCACGCAGGAGCTGAGACACATATATACTGTCATAATAAAAATGCTAAAGGTGAAACCTTTATGCCTTCGCTTTTAGGGCTCGCTGATGTTTATAATATGCACTCAGCAGAAGAAAAAGTTGATTATAAAACACTTTTAAAAGGGTATGAAGTTATAAGAAATACTTTTGAAGAATTTAATAAGGGTTAAATCAAACGGTAAATTTTTTTACTCCTAGCAAATTTATTTTTTTCAGGTTTTTATACTTGTTAAAAGGAGATTGAAATTATGAATATTATGAACGTAAACAACACAGCTTTTGGCGCAAAACTTCCTGTATCAAGAATTAAAATGGCGAGAACAGTTGGAAATACAGAACTTCCTGTGAGTAATTATGTAAAAGAAATGCTTGAACAGCATGGAGGAGAAATAGAAAAATATGCTAATTTTGTAGGAAGAGATGTTGTTCTTGCTCAAAGAGGCAGCTTGCTTCTGGCTAACTCCGGGGCTAAAACGTCAGTGATTGATATGGGTAAAATGGAAAACGGAAAAGAACTGATTGACGGAATAATAGAAAATCTAAGAATTAATTCAAAATAAAAAAAAGAGGTCTCAGATGAGACCTCTTTTTTTTGTATATTTATCTTATGCCATAGCTTTTTCAATAGCAACAGCAACTGCAACAGTAGCACCAACCATAGGGTTGTTGCCCATGCCGATAACACCCATCATCTCAACGTGAGCAGGAACTGATGAAGAACCTGCAAACTGAGCATCACCGTGCATTCTGCCCATAGTATCAGTCATACCGTAAGAAGCAGGACCAGCTGCAACGTTATCAGGGTGAAGAGTTCTGCCTGTACCGCCGCCTGAAGCTACTGAGAAGTATTTTCTGTCGTTTTCATAGCACCATTTTTTGTAAGTACCTGCAACAGGGTGTTGGAATCGGGTAGGGTTAGTTGAGTTACCAGTGATAGAAACGTCAACACCTTCTTTAATCATGATTGCAACACCTTCAGAAACATCGTCAGCGCCGTAGCATCTTACTTTTGCTCTTTCACCTTCTGAGAAAGGAGTTTCTTTAACGATTTTTAATTCGCCGGTTTTGAAATCATAATCTGTTTCAACAGCAGTGAAGCCGTTGATTCTTGCGATAACATAAGCAGCGTCTTTACCAAGTCCGTTTAAGATAACTCTTAAAGGTTCTTTTCTAACTTTGTTAGCGTTTCTAGCGATACCGATAGCACCTTCAGCTGCTGCAAAAGATTCGTGGCCGGCTAAGAAACAGAAGCATTTAGTTTCTTCTCTTAGAAGCATAGCTGCTAAGTTGCCGTGGCCGATTCCAACTTGACGTCTGTCGCCTACTGAACCTGGAACAGCGAAAGCTTGTAAGCCTAAGCCGATAGCTTCAGCTGCATCAGCTGCGTTTTTAATACCTTTTTTAATAGCGATAGCGCAGCCAAGAGTGTATGCCCAAGAAGCGTTATCGAAAGCGATAGGCTGAATGCCTTTAACAATTGCATCAACATCGATGCCTTTTGATAAGCATAGCTCGCGAGCTTCTTCTAAGTCTTTAAAACCGTATTCCGGTAAAACTTTTTTAAGAGTAGCTTCGCGTCTATCTTGTCCTTCAAATTTTACTGTCATATTTATTTCCCTTTATTATCTTGTAATTTATACTTTGAGGGGAACTTGGAATTATTATCTAAATTGGTAGTTTAACCTATGTTCCCCGACCAAATGTCTAAGTGCTTAGCACTATTGCTCGCGCGGGTCAATATATTTAACCGCATCAGCAAATCTGCCGTAAGTACCGATATTCTTTTCGTAAGCTTCTTTTGGATCAACACCTTTTTTGATAGCGTCCATAACTTTTCCTAAGTTAACGAATTTGTAACCGATAACTTCGTTGTTTTTATCAAGTCCCATTTGAAGAATATATCCTTCAGTAAGGTTAAGATATCTAACGCCTTTTTGCTTAGTAGAGTGAATTGTACCAACCATAGAGCAAAGACCTTTTCCTAAATCTTCAAGACCTGCACCGACAGGAAGTCCGTTTTCAGAGAATGCAGATTGAGTTCTTCCGTAAACGATTTGAAGGAATAATTCTCTCATAGCTACGTTGATTGCATCACAAACTAAGTCAGTGTTTAAAGCTTCAAGTATAGTTTTACCTGGAAGTATTTCTCCTGCCATAGCAGCAGAGTGAGTCATACCTGAACATCCGATAGTTTCAACTAAAGCTTCTTGGATGACGCCTTCTTTAACGTTAAGAGTAAGTTTGCAGGTTCCTTGCTGAGGAGCGCAGCATCCGCATCCGTGAGTTAAACCGGAAATGTCTTTAATTTCTTTACATTTTGTCCATTCGCCTTCTTGAGGGATTGGTGCTGGTGTACCTTTTACACCGCGGTGAACACAACATTTTTCTTCGATTTCGTGTGTAATTTCAATTTTGCCCATTTGACCTCCTTATAAATCAAAAATAAAGCTATCTTTTTCCAATAGCTTTATTATACATTAAACATGTTTTTTGTGAGCAAAATTAAATCATGTTTTTTATATCTTCAACAAATTCTGAAACATCTGTAACAATGCTTCTTGAATATTTGTTGTAGAGATTTGCTGCTTGTTTTTTTGCAAAATCGAAAATATCAGATTCAGGATTTCCTTTGTTGTCTAAAAGTGAAGAGAAAAAGGTTACTGTTTCTGAAGTTGTAATATTGTCTAAATTTGTTTCTTCTGAAATATTTTGAACATTTACTTCCGGTTCTATACCTTCAATCTCAAAACCAGGAGGAGCGCCGAGATTAAGCGATTGAGCTTCCAGGCTTTCATTTTGGCTTACTTTTTCTATTTGTTTTTGTAACAAATTAGCAAAAGTCGTGTCGTTCAAATCAAAGCCGGCGCTAATACTGCCAGCACTGCTTAATCCTATTCCGCCTATAATATTTGATACTAAATTCATACACATATTATGAATGGTTTTATGTCCCTATTCATCCTCTTAAAAGTTGAAGTTTTAAGCTGGTTCATGTATAATTAAATAATCAAAAAGAGGAGCTTGTATGAAAAGATTAATTTTGAGTATGATTGTTTCAGCTGGACTTGTTATCTCTGCAAATGCAGCAGATTTTTTGAATATACCTTATAAAAATATTAAAGAAGAAGGTAAAATCAAGATTGAAAATGATAGATGGACAGATAAAGTTGCAAGACGTGATAATGATTATATAATCAAATTTATTTCTGACGGAACCGGTAATTATTCTGAATTCTACAGCTCTAAAGGCAATCTTTATTTTACAACCGGATGTCAGTATGAGTTTATTTATAAAGGTGATTTGATTGGATACTCAAATCATGATTTAAAATTTTATGACTTTAGCTTAAATGGAAATGAAGTAATTAAAAGAGAGCTTAATGAAGCTGAAGTTCAAGCTCTTTTTCCTGATTTTAAAATCATAAAGATTTCTCAATTTTCTCAAAGTACAAATTCCCTGAAAATTAAAAAAGAAGGAGTAAATTTCAAGGTTATTCTGCTAAATGATACAGATAGATATTTCTATCATTATTCTTTCTCATCAGGAAATTCTAAGTTTGAAACTTATCCTTTAAAAGGTTTCCTTAATATAAAGAAAACAGGCATGATACAATTCTCTCATTTTGGTGATAATACAAAAGATTTTCCTTGGTTTATTCTGCTTGTGAGATAATATCCTGAGCAGCAGAAAAAGCTGTAGACCAAGCATTTTGAAGGTTAAAACCTCCGCAAAAACCGTCAATGTCAAGAATTTCTCCGGTAAAATATAGATGCGGGTGTTTTTTGCATTCCATTGTTTTAGGATTAATTTCTTTTAAATCGACTCCTCCTGCAGAAACAGTCTCTTCACCTTTGTTGGTTCCGGTTATTGTAAGTTGAAAATTATGGATTTTTTCTAATATTTCATCTCGAACTTTTCCGTTAATTTTATGTGCTTTAACTTCTGCAAAATCTCCAAGAAGATATTTTACAAAATTTAACGGCAAAAATTCTGATAAAATATTTTTCAATTCTTTGTGAGGGTAAGTATTTAATAAATTTTGAAGTTCAAATTCTTTTGGGTATAAATCAAAACTTAATTTGTATGGAAATTTATCACGAGCTTTGATTGAAGAAATTTTGAAAGTTAACGGACCTGATATTCCGAAATGCGTAAATAAAATATCATCAGATATTTTTAAATCTTTTGAATAAACATTCTTTAATACAATACCCGAAGGAGCTTTTATATCGCTATTCAGCCCGACAAGAGACGGTACTTGCGGGTTGATGCTTAAATCTAAATGTTTAAATATTTCTATTCCCCAATGACCGCCTGAAGCTGCTACAACATCTGTAAAAAGATATTTAGCTTTGTTTGTTGTAATTTTGTACTCAGAACCGATTCGTTCTATAAAGCTAACCTTTTCTTTGATAAAATTTGCTTTTGTTATTTTATTTAAAATTTTTTCTCGAACTTCTTTTGCACTATTAGATTGCGGAAAAATTCTTCCATTTTCCTGAACATAAGTTTTTATTCCGAGTTCTTCAAATAATGCGAGAGTATCATAAGTTGAGAATTGTGAAAATACAGAATATAAAAACTTTTCTCCTCGAGGATAATTTTTTGCAAGTTCTTTAAAATCATATTCTGCATGAGCAAGATTGCATCTTCCGCCTCCAGTAGGTAGCAAAGTTCTAAGCGGCGAAGAAAAATCAAACAGGTTAACATCTAATCCTGCTTTTAATAAAAAGTAAGCACACAAGCATCCGCTTGCTCCTGCACCTATAATTGCAATATTTCTACCAGACAATGTTGTCTGTCTCCTCGCCGGTTTCACTGTTTCCTCCACGAGTTCCGTATAATACAACTATTTCAGGGTTTTCAAGTTCATCATATAATGTTTCAACAGTTTTATTGAACATAGGATGAACAAAATCTTCTGCAATTTCTAACATCGGAACCATTAAAAATGCACGCCTGTGAAAAAATCTGTGCGGTACAATAAGTGAATCGGTATTAATAATTTTGTTTTCATAAAATAGTATATCTATATCAATGGTTCTATCTGTATAACCTGAAAGCGTTTTTCTTGTCCTGCCTAGCTGTTTCTCAATTCTTTGGCATTCCCTTAAGAGATCTTCCGGAGCAAATGTTGTGGAAATCTGAATAATAGCATTAACAAACCAATTTTCGGAATTCATTTGCCAAGGCTCAGATTCGTAAAATGATGATGTTGCTACAATATTAATTTCAGACATGGCGCTTAACAGGCTTGTTGCCTGCTGCAAATACCCTACGCGGTCTCCTAAATTTGAACCTAATGATAAATATACAATTGCCATAGCTTAATTTTACCAAGACGTAATCTTTTTTGTCAACAAAAAAGAAGCCCGAAAGCTTCTTTTTTCTGTAAAATCTTAACAAAACTATTACTTTGTGCCGTAACGTTTTTTGAATCTTTCAACACGTCCTTCTGAGTCAAGAATTTTTTGTTGACCTGTGTAGAATGGGTGGCAGTTTGAACAAATTTCAACTGTAATATCTTCTACAACAGAACCTGTTTCGATTTCGTTTCCGCAAACGCATTTGATAACAGTTTTTTTATAATCTGGATGGATTCCATCTTTCATAATAACCTTCTTTCTTTCCTTCAAGATTCCAAACTTGATTTTTTCGACCAATAATATTTTATTCTGCTGAAATTTTTTTTGCAAGTAGGGGAGGAAGTGTAAAGCTTATATTGTAAATTTTTGTAAATTCTTAAATCAAATAATAATCAATTGTTGACACTGATTTATGTTTGCATTACGATTGTAATGCTATAGTCGAAGTAATAGCCGGGTTGCTGTAGAGAAAGGTTTTTACTACATTAAGCAATTCGATTTGTTAATACACAAAAACATAAAGGAATGAAAAATGACAACAGCTAAAAGACAAAGAATTAGAGTTTGTTTAAGATCATACGAACACAAATTGGTTGACGTATCAGCTGAAAAAATTGTAGAAACAGCAAAAAGAACAGACGCTAAAGTAGCAGGTCCTATTCCTTTACCTACAAAAAGACGTATTTATTGTGTATTGCGTTCACCTCACGTTGATAAAAAATCACGTGAACACTTTGAGATTAGAACTCACAAACGCATTATCGATATTTACGAACCTACACAACAAACTACTGAAGAACTCAGCAGATTGGACTTACCTGCAGGTGTAGATATTGAGGTTAAATTATAATTCTCAGTAAAACACTGTTTTGAAAACTTAATAAGCATTATGCATATAATGTGAACTACAGCGTCAGGTAGGACGTGGAGGTGTGAACCTCAAATGGTAAAGAAAAGGCCGTAGCGCTCGCAAGATGAAAGGCATATTGGTACAGGCGGAGAAGTCTGCGTGTATATATGTCGGAAAGGAAAAACACATGACATTAGGTGTAATAGGTAAAAAAGTTGGAATGACTCAAATCTTTGATTCAGAAGGTTTGGCAGTTCCTGTTACAGTAATCAAAGTTGATTCAACAGTAGTTACTCAAGTTAAAACTGTTGAAACAGATGGTTACAATGCTATACAAGTAGGTACAATTGCAGCTAAGGAAAAACATTTAACAAAAGCTGAAATTGGTCACTTCAAGAAAAACGGTTTGAACAATTATAGACATTTGCAAGAATTCAGAGTAGAAAATCCTGCTGATTACAAACTTGGTCAGGAAATCGATTTAGCAGCAGCTCTTGCTGATGTGCAAAAAGTTGATGTAACCGGAACTTCAATAGGTAAAGGTTTCCAAGGTACAGTTAAAAGATGGAACTTTGGCAGAGGACCTATGGCTCATGGTTCTAAAAACCACAGAGAACCTGGTTCAATCGGTGCTGGTACAACTCCTAGCCGTGTTATCAAAGGTAAAAGAATGGCTGGCAACATGGGTAATGAAAGAGTTACTATTACTAAGCTTAAATTAGTTAAAGTTGATGCTGAAAACGGTTTAGTATTAGTAAAAGGTTCAGTACCTGGATGTGAAGGCAGATTGGTAACAATCGTTCCTACAAGAACAAAATGGAACTAATAATAGAAATTAATAATTAGAGCTTGCCATATAAAACTTATTCAAGAATTTGAATTTGAAAGAGGTAAGAGAAAGAAAAGGAAAACAATGTCAAAACAATTATTAAATACAAACGGTGAAAAGTTAGGTGAAATCGCTTTAAACGAAGCAGTTTTTGGTGTAGAACCAAACTTACACGTAATGCATTTAGCACTTAGAAGACAGTTAAACAATGCAAGACAAGGTTCTGCTTGTGCAAAAACAAGAGCAGAAGTTTCTGGCGGCGGTAAAAAACCTTGGAAGCAAAAAGGTACAGGCCGTGCTAGAGCAGGTTCATTAAGATCACCTTTATTTGCAGGCGGCGGTGTAGTATTTGGACCTAAACCTAGAAGCTACGAAATTAACATGCCCCAAAAGGCAAGAAAGTTAGCTCTTAAATCAGCTCTTTCTGCAAGAGAAGAACAGTTGGTTGTAGTAAAAGATTTCTCAGCTATTACTGAGCCTAAAACAAAATTAATGGCTGGTATTATTAAATCATTAAATCTTGCTGGCAAGATTTTGGTTATTGCTGATACAGCAGCAGAAGAAAACAAATTCTTAAGTTTGGCAGCGGGTAATATTCCTTCAGTAAAACTTTTATTACCTTCAAACTTAAACGTAAAAGACTTACTTGAAGCTGATTTCGTTGTAATGACAGAAAAAGCTGTAAATGAAGTTACAGAAAGGTTGCAATAATGACAAAGACTAATATTGAAAAATTATATGATGTAATCAAAAGACCGATTATTACAGAAAAATCAATGATGGCAACAGCTTTGGGTAAATACACTTTTGAAGTACAAAAAGATGCAACAAAAGTTGAAATTGCACAGGCTGTAGAATTGGCTTTCCCTGGCAGAAAAGTTAAGAAAGTTCAAACAGTTTACATGCCGTCACACGAAAAAAGAATGGGTATGAAATTCGGCAGAACAGATTCTTCAAAGAAAGCAATTGTTACTGTTGAAGGTGATCCAATCGAAGAATTAACAGCTATATAAATAGCATAGAAAGCCAAAAGATAATTATAGGAGAAAATAAAAATGGCAACTCGTAAAATTAATCCGACATCTCCGGGACAAAGAGGTATGATAAAAAGTGATTATCAAGAAATCACAACATCAACTCCTGAAAAATCTTTATTGAAGAAATTAAGCAAGACTGCTGGTAGAAACAATACTGGTAGAATTACTTGTCGTCATAAAGGTGGTGGTGTAAAACAAGCTTACCGTATTATAGACTTCAAAAGAGAAAAATTCGGTGTACCTGCAACAGTAAAAACTATTGAATACGATCCAAACAGAAATGTAAGAATTTCATTAGTATTTTATGCAGATGGTGAAAAGAGATATATCTTAACTCCGGAAGGTTTAAATGTAGGTGATGTAATCGTAAGCGGACCTGAAGCTCCAATTCAAACAGGTAATGCTTTACCGTTAGAATTGATTCCGCTTGGTACAATTGTTCACAATATTGAACTTGAACCAGGCAGAGGCGGTAAAATGGTTCGTTCAGCTGGTAACTTTGCTCAAGTTATGGCAAAAGAAGGCAACTACGTAACTATTAAATTACCTTCAGGTGAAATGAGAATGGTTAGAAAAGAGTGCGTAGCAACAGTAGGTACTCTTGGTAACTCAGAATTCAAGAACTTGAAAATTGGTAAAGCTGGAAGAAAAAGATACATGGGCATTAGACCAACTGTTCGCGGTGTAACAATGAACCCTTGTGATCACCCTCACGGTGGTGGTGAAGGTAAAACAGGTCCAGGCGGACACCCTAAAACACCTTGGGGCAAACCAGCTCTTGGCTATAAGACAAGAAAGAAAAATAAAGCGTCAGACAAGCTTATTGTACGTCGTCGCAAGAAATAGAATTTGTGCATGAAGGGTAAATATTAAGAAATATTTACCCGAAGCGCAAAAAATAATATTTACAAACATTATTATAAATAATACAAAGGAGAAATTAATGGCACGTTCATTAAAAAAGGGCCCATACGTAGAAGAAGCTCTTCAAAAGAAAATTAACAAGATGAATGAAAATTCTGAACATAAAGTTGTTAAAACTTGGTCAAGAGCATCCATGATTATTCCTGATATGTTGGGACACACAATTGCTGTACACAACGGCAAAACTCATGTTCCTGTATACGTAACAGAACAAATGATTGGGCACAAATTGGGTGAATTCGCACCGACAAGAATGTACAGAGGTCACGCTGCGGATAAAACAGCAAAAAGAAAATAGTCTGTACAGATTTTTGATTAAGAATTAATTAAAAAGAAATATAAGGAAAATAAAAATGGAAGCTAAAGCAAGACAAACAAACATAAAAATGACAGCAAGAAAACTTCGCAGAGTAATCAACGAAGTAAGAGGTAAAGCTGTTAATGACGCTCTTGATATGTTACGTTTTATGCCATACTTTGCAGCTAGAGTAGTTGAAAAGAACTTAAAAGCAGCAGCTGCAAATGCTTTTGAACAAGCAGGTGTAAGAGCTGACTCCCTAAAAGTTTCTGAAATTTTTGCGGATGAAAGTGTAACGTACAAAAGAGGTAAACCAAGAGCACAAGGTCGTATATACAAGAGACTCAAACGTACATCTCACCTCACAATTAAAGTAAGTGATACAGCAAAATAGAGGAAATAAGGAAATGGGACAAAAAACACATCCAACCGGATTTAGAGTAGGTATAATCAGATCTTGGACAAGCACATGGTTTGCAGGAAAGAAAAAAGATTATGCTGATAACGTAAAAGAAGATGATAAAATCAGAAAGTTTATCAAGAAGAAACTTTATGCAGCTGGTGTTGCAAACATCTTGATTGATAGAAAATCTCAAAGCACAACAATAACAGTTGTAACAGCAAAACCTGGTATTGTAGTAGGCAGAGGCGGTCAAGGTATTGAAGAACTTAAAGCAGAAGTTTCAAAATATTTAGGCAAACCGGTAATCATCAATGTGGTAGAAGTATCTAGAATTGATGTTGATGCTTTATTGGTAGCTGAATCTGTAGCACAGCAGCTTGAAAAACGTATTGCATTCAGACGTGCAATGAAACAAGCAATGCAAAGAACAATGAGAGCTGGCGCTCAAGGTATCAAAATTATGGTATCAGGCCGTTTAGGCGGAGCTGAAATTGCAAGAAGCGAATGGGCAAAAGAAGGAAGAATTCCTTTGCAGACTCTCAGAGCTGATGTTGACTATGGTTTCACAGAAGCAGACACAATCATGGGTAAGATTGGTGTAAAAGTTTGGATTTTCAAAGGCAACTTAATGCCTGGTGAAAAAGCAGACATGAACATTAAATCAAAAGACTCAAAAAATTCATCAGGTGAACGTTTTAACGGAAGACGCGGAAAACGCAGACCTGTAGAAATAAAATAGAAAATAACAGGAGAACAATATAATGTTAATGCCAAAAAAGACAAAATACCGCAAGATGATGAAAGGTAGAATGAAAGGTACTGAAACAAGAGGTACTGAGTTTGAATTTGGTCGTTACGCTCTTAGAGCTGTAGAACCTGGTTGGATTACAAGCCGTCAGATAGAAGCAGCAAGACGTGCAATGACTCGTGAAATCAAACGTGGCGGTAACGTTTGGATTAAGATATTCCCAGATAAACCGATTACTGCAAAACCTGCTGAAACTCGTATGGGTTCAGGTAAAGGTAACGTAGAATACTGGGTATCTGTAGTAAAACCAAACAGAATTTTATTTGAACTTGACTACTTCGATAGAGCAGTTGCTATAAGAGCATTAGAGTTAGCAGCTCAAAAGCTTCCTATCAAAGTTAAGGTTGTAGAAAAAGAATCTGTATAAATAATTAAGGAAAAATAACAATGAAATTAAGTGAAATGCGTGAAAAAACAGTTGAAGAGTTAAAGCAATTTGTTATTGATTCAAAAAAACAATTACTTGATTTGAGAATTCAAAAATCTATGCATAAATTAGAAAATACAGCACAGATTTCAAATACAAAACGTGCAATAGCTCAGGCAAAAACTGTGATTAAAGAAAAAGAGGTGGCAAATGCCTAAGAAAGAAAAACAAGGTGTAGTTATAAGTGACAAAATGGAAAAGACAGTAGTCGTAAAAGTTGCGTCATACGATCCACACCCAAAATATAAGAAAATTATTGAATCTAACAAAAACTACAAAGCTCATGATGAAAAGAATGAATGCGGAGTTGGCGATGTTGTAAGAATTATCGAATCAAAACCGATTTCAGGAAGCAAAAGATGGGTTGTAGAATCTATTGTAGAAAAAGCTAAGTAGTAAATTTAAAAATTCCCTCGGGGTGAACCATCGCATTAGGTTCATGGACAGAGGGCAAATAAAAGAAGGTTAAGTCAGAGCTGCTGGCTTGACGTAAGAAAAAGGAAACGGAAAAATGATACAACAAGAAACCAGATTAGTAGTAGCAGATAATACAGGCGCTAAAGAATTGTTAGTAATCCGTGTAATGGGTAGTTCTAATAAGAAATTTGCAGCTGTTGGTGATGTTGTTGTTGCAACTGTTAAAGATGCAACTCCAAATATGACAGTTAAAAAATCTGAAGTTGTTAAAGCTGTTATTGTAAGAACAAAACACGATATTAAACGTGCTGACGGTTCAGTAATCAGATTTGATGAAAATGCAGCTGTAATTATTAACAAGGACGGCAACCCGCGTGGAACTCGTGTATTCGGACCTGTAGCCAGAGAACTTAGAGACAAAAACTTTATGAAGATTGTTTCTTTGGCTCCGGAAGTTATCTAACGCGAATAAGCAAATAAAATTGGAGAAATAAAATGGCAGACAATAAAAAAAGCTTGCATGTAAAAACAGGTGATAGAGTTATCATCACAGCAGGCAAAGATAAAGGAAAAACAGGTAACATTAAGAAATCTATTCCATCTGAATCTCAGGTAGTAGTAGAAGGTATTAATATGATTACCAAGGCTACAAAAGCTAATCCTGCATACGGTATCCAAGGCGGATTAATCAAGAAGGAAGCTCCTATTGATTCTTCAAACGTTATGGTTGTATGCCCTAGCTGCGAAAAGCCTACCAGAGTAAAACATGCAGAAGTGGATGGTAAGAAAGTCCGCGTTTGCAAAAAATGTGGTGAACAATTAGACGCTTAGTATAGGGGAGCGTCAGGTTAACAGATGAAAAAATCTTTGTTTTTTCATTCATCCCCCTGATACTAATATCGTCTCAGTAGAAGGAAAAGAAAAATGACAAGAACTAAAAGCTTAAGAGCAAAATACAATGAAGAAGTAAAAGCAGCACTTAAAGAAAAATTCGGTTATGAAAACGATATGATGATTCCTAAACTTCACAAAATCGTTTTAAACATGGGTGTTGGTGAAGCTTCTCACAACTCAAAAATAGCTGATGCAATTCAAGCACAATTGACTAAAATTGCTGGTCAAAAAGCTATGATTACAAAAGCAAAAAAATCAATCGCTTCTTATAAATTAAGAGAAGGAATGCCGGTTGGTGCAATGGTTACATTACGCGGCGAAAGAATGTATGATTTCTTACAAAAATTAATCTGCGTTGTTCTTCCTCGTATTCGTGACTTTAGGGGTATTTCTGCTAAAAGTTTTGATGGCAGAGGAAATTATACTCTTGGTTTAAAAGAACAAGCTTTGTTCCCTGAAATCACTTATGAAGAAGTTGATTTGGTAAAAGGTATGAACGTATCTGTTATCACAACTGCTAATACAGATGATGAAGCAAGAGAATTATTAAGATTACTCGGTATGCCATTCAAAGGTATGAAGGCGAATGCATAGATGGATTTTCTAATCCCGATTATGCTACAATGTAAATAGAAACTAATTTGTAATAAAGGAGAAAATCATGGCTAAAAAAGCGATGATAAACAAAGAACTAAGACGCGAAGAATTAGCTGCACAAGGCAAATATCCAAAAGTTAGATTGCACAACAGATGCAGCATCTGCGGCAGACCTCACGGTTTCCACAGAGATTTCGGTCTTTGCAGAATTTGTTTAAGAAAAATGGCTCACCAAGGTGTGTTACCAGGTGTAACAAAAGCTTCTTGGTAAGCTGGAAATAATAACAAAAAGAAATCTGCCTTTAAAGGCAGATTTCTTTTTGTTTTGATACTTCGGCTTCAAGCTTTTTGTAAATATTTGAAACAGAAGCTTCTACTGTTTTGCTTGGAACACTAAGTTTCTGCGATATTTCATGAGGTTTTAACCCCAATGTAAAAAGATCCATAATTTCAAGTTCTCTTTTGGTTAAACTATCCATATTTGTCACTCCATTTTTATTTCATACAACATTTGTATAATATTTTGAAATAGGTGTCTATAGGACAACAAGGTAATATTTACTTTATGTAAAAATCATTTAAAGCCAGTGGATGCTGAAAGTCAGAGTGTGAAAAAACCTGCATAACATAGCGTCCTTTTTCATAAAGTGTAAAGTAATTACTCTGATAGTACCGCTCGTCTTTCATAAGCCGATAATCTTTTGTTCTGACTACTTCATTTCCGCCCCAAGGTGCATCTTCTGTCATTTTAAATATCTGAACGCGTATAAATTCGTGTTTCATTTTTTTAGGAGCGATAAATAGGTAATATACACGTTCTCCTTCTCTAAAAATTTTTTGATCTTGAAGAGCATTTTCTCTGGTTATCGGCTCAACATTGAATAAAATCAACCCGCGCTCAAACGTGCAAGAACATAAACATATCGAAGTAATTATAAGTAAAAAAACTTGGACTAATTTTATCATTGTTCTAATTGTTTGATTTTTTGATTTACAACGTTAAGCATTTTTTCGTCTTTTTCAAGCCCTGAGTATAAATAATAATATTCAAGAGCTTTTTCAGAATCTTCTTTTTGTTCGTAAGCAAGCCCTAATGAATAATATGCATAAGGGTAATCTGGTGAAAGTTTAATCACAGTTTCAAAACACTGAATGCTTTCATCATAATTTTTCTGACTTGCAAGAACAAGCCCTTTATTAAAATAAGCGTCTACATTATTAGAATCAATTGTTAATACTTTGTCATAAAAACTCAATGCTTTTGCATTATTGCCAAGAAGCTTATAAATATTTGCTATTTTAAGCATTGTAACTTTATCTTGCGGAATGAAAACTACAGCTTTTGTATAGAAATCAATTGCTTCATTATATTTTTGCTGTTTATAAGCTTCATCTCCTGATTTAATTAAACTGTCATAAGAAACAGCCTGCTCATTGATTTGAGTTAAAGGGTTAATAGTGTCTTCTGACAGTTTATGGGTATCAGAAAAATCTTTATATGCTGTATTGTATTCCTTATTATCAGGCGCAAGCGATGCTGCTTTTTCATAGTTTTTTAAAGCAATATCAACACAGCCCATTTTTTCATTGGCTTGTGCAAGCCCAAAATAAGCGGAAGCTTCATTAGAGCTAAGCTCAATCGCGTCTTCGAAATACAAAATAGCTTGTCCAAAGTCTTGTTTGTTTAATAAATCATATCCGTAAGCGATAGAAGCTGAAGTTAAGTTTTGTTCTAGTCTCTCATTAGGCTGCTTTTCAAGAAGGGTTTTGTAAATTTCTATTGAAGCAACATAATTATTCATAGCATGAAGTGTTAGAGCTTTATTTGCAATCAGCTCATAATTTTCCGGCTCAGCTTTTAACGCTAAATCATAGTATTTTAATGCATTTATATAATCAAGTTTCTTATGATAGCATAGAGCAAGCTCTTTTTTTGTTTCGATATTAGAAGAATCTTTAGAATATGATTTTTCTAAATTGAATAGTGCTAAATCATTATTATCTAATTTTTTGTAAACCAGTCCCAGGTTTCTGTAAGCGTCGGCATCATCGGGATAAGCTGTAATATATTCTTTGTACTGCTCAATAGCTTCTTCATTTTTATTCATGTTTCCCAAAAGATTTGCGTAATCAAATTTTAACGCAACAAGTTTTGGATTAAGATCAAAAACTTTTTCGAACGCACTTAAAGCTTTGTCATTTTCTTCCAAATTTTGATAAGAAAGTGCCAGTTTTGCCAGAACTAACTCGTCATCCGGAGAGTCAATAAGTGCTTTTTCAAGCATTTCTGAGGAGGCTTGATATTGTTTTGTATCAAAAAGAGCCATTCCGTAATTGCTGAAGTCTTTAAAAGCTGAAGGATACTTTTTATAAACATTTGCATAAATATCACATGCTTTTTCAGGTTCATTTGAAACGTAATAAACATTAGCAAGGTTTTCGCTTGCTTCTTGATGTTCCGGATAAGCGCTTAAGAATGTATTATAATTATCAATTGCGCTTTTGTAGTTTTTTCTGAAATATTCAATATTTGCAAGATTTAGATAATTATATTTATATTCAGGATAAATTTGCTGTGCTTGCATAAATGAATTGTATGCATTTTCATAGTCTCCTATTGTTTGGAGAATGTTTCCCATGCTTATGTAAATAAAAGCGTCATTTGGCCGAAGCTTGAGAGCTTTCTTATAAGCTCCTAAAGCGTCTTCGTATCTTCCGACATCTGAATAAAGCCCTGCAATTTTTGTGTATAGCATAGCGTCATCACCATTGATTGACAGAGCTTTCTGGATTGTGCTGATAGCTGAATTATAATCGCTTCTGTATTCATAGTTACATGCCTGCTGATACAGAGCGTGCGCTTCTTTTGTCATTTTTGCTTCTGATTGAAGCATTGACAATGCAGTTAAAACAGCTAATAAAGATAAACAAATTTTTTTATTCATAACATAAGCCCTCAACAATAATATTTTACCATAAAAAAACTTCCCGTATTACACGGGAAGTTTTTCAAAGTTGTAACAAAAATACTAGAAGCAAAGTCCAGCTTCTCTAGCTGCATCTGCAAGAGCTGCAACTCTACCGTGGTAAAGGAAGCCGCCTCTGTCGAATACAACACATTCAACGCCTTTTGCAAGAGCTTTCTTAGCAATAGCTTCACCAACAACTTTTGCAGCTTCGATGTTTCCGCCGTGAGCTAATTTTTCTTTAAGGTCTTTGTCAACTGAAGATGCTGAACATACAGTTACATGTTTTTCATCATCAATAAGTTGAGCATAGATGTGTTTTGTGCTTCTATAAACAGCCAATCTTGGGAATTCAGTTGTTCCAGACAGCTTAACTCTCAAAGCTTGGTGTCTTTTTTGTACTTTTGGTTTTCTAATTTCTTGTTTAATCATTTTATTTCACCATTCTGCCCTGTACGGATTAATCGTTGAAGGGCTTTTACCTTTCCGGGAATTTTCCCTATTTGCTCAAACCTTCTTGATGGTAAATCAAGGGTTTATATGAGCGTTTTTCCTTAATATATGCTTATGCACTATTTCTTACCAGCTTTACCAGCTTTACGTCTGATGTATTCGCCTTCGTACTTAACACCTTTTCCTTTGTAAACTTCAGGAGGACGTTTGCTTCTGATGAACGCAGCAACATCACCTACTGTTTGTTTGTTAGAACCTTTTACAGAAATTTTTGTGTTAGCTTCTACTGTTAAAGTGATACCAGCAGGAGGTACAATAAGTACTGGGTGTGAATAACCTAAAGCCATGTTAAGGTTTGAACCTTCCATGTTTGCACGGTAACCAACCCCAACGATTTCAAGTTTCTTTTCAAAACCTTGAGATACACCATGAACTGCGTTAGCAATAAGTGTTCTGTACAAACCGTGTAAAGCGTTTGTTTTTCTATCTTCTGAATTTGGTTCAACAATAATGTGGTTATCAGCAACAGAAACTTTTACTTCATCTCTGTAAGAAACAGATTCTGTACCTTTAGAGCCTTTTACTGTGATAATATTTCCTTCAATATTAACTTCAACTCCTGAAGGAATTTCTATAGGTTTTTTACCAATTCTTGACATATTAATTTTCTCCTTTTGATTAACCGGGGGTTTCTGCCAATTGAACCCGGCTGAGTATTTTTACTAATAAATATAAGCTAAAATTTCGCCGCCAAGGTTTTCTTTTCTAGCTTTACGGTCAGTTAAAAGACCTTTGCTTGTAGAAACAATTGCAACGCCCATTCCGCCTAAAACCTGAGGAAGGTTTTTAGCTTTGCAGTAGTTTCTAAGACCAGGCTTTGAAACTCTCTTAAGACTAGTAATAACAGGTTTGTTAGCTTCATCGTACTTAAGTTCGATTTTCAAGTTTTTGAAGTGTCCTTCAACAGCTTCTGAATAACCTGCAATATAACCTTCTTCTTTTAATAATTTAGCCAAAGCTACTTTAAGCTTAGAAGACGGCATTTCTACTGATGGGTGAGAAACTAAATTAGCGTTTCTGATTCTTGTTAGCATATCTGCTATTGGATCTGTGTTCATACATATTTCCTTATAACTTGCGAGTACTATTATTTGTACTCATCTGCTCGTCACTTGCTAAATTAATTTTTGCTCATTTGAAAGCGTATTTTAGCAGTCTGACACAAAAATCTTATCATGAGCATGACTGTGGTGCAAGTATTACTTTATAAAGCTTAATATTTCGTGGTATAATGTTTGCAAATGGGAGTATTATATGTCTAAAACTTTGATTTTGATTGATGGGCACGCATTAGCTTACAGGCAGTTTTTTGCACTGGAAAGAACCGGGATGAAGAATTCTGAAAATCAGCCGACTTGGGCTGTATACGGTTTTTTTAAAGCAGTTTTTGACCTTCTTTTAAAAATTCATCCAGACTACATTGCAGTGGCGTTTGATGTGGGCAGGCGTACTTTCAGGACAGAAAAATTTGAAGAGTATAAAGCTAATAGAGAAGCTATGCCTGATACTTTAAGAAGCCAAATCGGCGTGATTTGTGAAGGTTTGAAAGCTTTTGATATTCCTATTATTACTAAAGAAGGCTTTGAAGCAGATGACGTTATCGGAACGATTTCAAAACGAGCAAATGAAAAAGGGCATAATACTCTTATTCTTACAGGTGACCAAGACAGCTTTCAGCTTATTGATACAGAAGGATTGGTTAAAGTTTTAATTCCATATAAAGGCGAGCTTGTTGAATATGACTGGAGTAAAGTTTTTGAAAAGCTTGGTGTTTATCCGGATCAAGTGATTGATTATAAAGGATTGAGAGGAGATACTTCTGACAATATTCCGGGAATTAAAGGTATTGGTGAAAAAACTGCTCAAAAGCTTTTGAGCAGGTATAAAAATTTGGAAGAAGTTTTAGCTGACTGTGATAATATTCCTGAAAAAGCAGTTAAGCAAAAAATTTGCGATGGAAAAGATATTGCTATTTTGTCTAAAGAGCTTGCTACAATTATTCGTGATGTTGATATTGAGTTTGATATTGATAAAGCTTCTGTAACTTTGCCGCAAATTGAGAATGTATCAGCTTTTTTAAGAAAAATGCAGTTTTATACATTTATAAAAAATATTGATAAAATTTTGTCAGCATTTGGTCAAAAACCTGCGGAAAATCTTAGCTTGTTTGTTCAAAAACCTGATAACGGCGGGCAGCAGAGCCTTTTTACACAGGCTATTAAAGATACTGTTGATGATTCTGATTTTGAATACACTGTGGTAAACTCTGACAATACTGCATCTATTATTGATGAAATTTCAAAATCTGAAAGAATTGCGTTTAAAGTTTATACAAAGCAGGATGAACTTTCTGCAATTTCGATTTCAAATGGTAAAAACTACTATTTTACAGGCGAGTTCGCAGGTAAGCTGAAGAGTGTTCTTGAAAATCAGGAAATTAAGAAAATAGGTTATGATACAAAGTCAGACTATCATACACTGTTAAACAGCGGAATTGTTTTAAACGGGCTTGAATACGATGTTTTGCTGGCAAGTTATGTAAAAGACCCTAACAGAAAACATACTTTGGAAGCTCAAGGACTGGATTTTATAAATCATATTATATCGACGGCTGATAATCCTGAGAAATATTCATGTGATGAGGCTTATACTATTTTTAAGCTTTATGAATACTGGATAAAAAATCTTGATGAGAAGGAACAAAAGCTTGTTAACGATATAGAAATGCCTTTGACCGTTGTGCTTGCTAAGATGGAGCATAATGGTGTCGCTATTGATGTAGGATATTTAAAAGAGCTTTCTTCATTTATGACAGAAAAGCTTGCCGAACTTGAAGATTTAATTTTTCAGCTTGCAGGAGAGCCTTTTAATATAAACTCGCCTAAGCAAGTGGCAGAAGTTCTTTTTGATAAGCTGGAGCTTAAAACAAAGAAGAAAAAATCGCGTTCTACAAGTGCAGAAGTCTTGGAAGAGCTTGCTCAAGAGTATGAAATTTGCGACTATATTTTGCAGCATAGAAAATTTTCTAAGCTCAAATCGACTTATACAGACGTATTGCTGACTCTTATAAGCAAGAGAGACGGCAGAATACATACAACATACAATCAGGCACTGACAGTAACAGGGCGGTTGTCATCTTCAAACCCTAATTTGCAAAACATTCCGATAAGAACGGAAGAAGGCAACAAAATCCGTTCAGCATTTTGTGCAATGGATAAAGAAAATTCGCTGATTTTATCTGCTGATTATTCTCAAATCGAGTTAAGACTTCTTGCGCATGTTTCGGGAGATGAGCATTTAATACATGCGTTTACTTCTGGCGAAGATATTCACACAATGACTGCTGCTAAAGTCTTCGGAGTTGGAGTGGATGAAGTAACCAAAGATATGCGTAGAAGTGCTAAAGCTGTAAACTTTGGCATAGTTTACGGTCAATCTAAATATGGTCTTGCTAAAAATCTGGGAATTTCAAATGCTGAAGCTCAGGAGTTTATTGATAAGTATTTTGAAACATATCCAAGGGTAAAAGAGTATATGAACTATGAAGTTGAATTTGTTAACAAGAACGGGTATGTTGAGACGACATTCGGGCGCAAAAGGTATTTAGCATCTGAGCTTCAAAGTCCTAACTATCAGATAAGAGAATTTGCTCAGAGAGCTGCTATTAATCAGCCTTTGCAGGGGACTGCTGCAGATTTAATCAAAATGGCGATGATTGAGGTGCAAAAAGAGCTTGAAGTAAAAGGGCTTCAGACAAAAATGATTATGCAGGTTCACGATGAACTTGTTTTTGAAGTTCCAAAAGACGAGCTGGAAACAGTAAAAGAGCTTGTTTTAAGGTGCATGGAGCTAAACCAGCCTCTAAAAGTACCTCTGGATGTAGATATCAATTGCGGTTCTTCTTGGCGTGAAGGATAAGGGTGCTGTACCAAGCTTTTTAATTTTACACCTATCCCTCTTCTCTTAAGAGCAGGATAGCTGAGTTCAGTTCTTCCAACAGGTATTCAAGCTGCTGCGAAATGTTTTCAGGGTTGTAAATCGAACCGCTTTCTGAGTAGGCGAGATATCTTTGATAAGTTACAGCTTCACGTCTCAGTTGTGAAATCGATTTAACGTAACGGTTTACTTCAAGAAGCTTTCTGAATGATTCATAATAACTTTCAGGTTTTCCATTATATTTTTCTGTCAGGCTGTCAATATTTAAAGTTAAAAGGTTTGCTTTTGTAATAAATAATTGCAGGCTTTCATTGTCTTCAATGCAGTCAGCAAGTTTTTCAAGCATTGGAATAATTTCGTTAGCATCGTTTAAAAACTGTGAAGTTTTATCTTTTTTCTGAATAATATTGATAAATGCAGGATTATCTTTTGGTACAGGTTTTAAGTCTGCAGGGTCATTAAAACCGTCTTGTGATTCAAAAATCGGAGTTGTTACTTTTGTTTTGCTTTTTTCTATTTTATTCTCAAGATTAGGCAGAGTTCCTGCGTATCCTTTACCTTGAAGCTCTTTTTCAAGAGCTTTGTTCTTTTTATTCCAGAAAAAAGCGTGAGAAGGGAGGCAAAAACTCATAACAATTAAACAGATTAAAAACTTTCTCATAATTCTATTATAGTGATTTATTTTAAAAAGTACAATGTTCAAAAAATTAAATTGTAAATTTTTGTAAACCTTTTGTATGATTTACTAAAGTTTTTCAAAAAATTGTCGATAAAGAATGTATAGTATATTCAACATGAGGTATGAAAGAAGTATGAAGAAAGAATGCGAAAATTCGCACTATGATGGTGTTTGCGGGGGAGCGGCTGTTAAAACCTTTGCTGCAGCTGTTTTAGCGGCATCGATGTCAGTTGTGATGCCAGCTGGTGCAGAAGAAGTCGTTACTTTGGATTTGTCAGATAAACCTGCGGATATTCCAACTCTGGATTATCTGAAAGAAAATAATGTCTTAATCCCTCAAAAAGGAAAGTGGGACTCTTCTTCAGGAACTTGGGGTGTAGCTGAACCGATAAAGTCTCCAGGTAGTGCGTACAGCTTAACTAAAGTTGAAACTGACGGTAAAAATGTTCTTAAAAAATATGAATTTAATAAAGAAAGCGGTCAGCTTGAGCCTGCTTATTATAAAGTTGATTTGAATAAGACTGTTTACGGTTCAGGCGATCAGGTAAAATATTATGAATGGTCAACAAGTAGATATGGAAATCATATTTTGGGTGAAGTTTCTGTACCAACCGAAGGTGAAACAACTATTGAGTATCACTATGATACAGATAATTATACTACTGTTTATGAAAATCAACAATCCACAGCTCTTGAAGTAAAAGAAGGTGAGACTACAAGCATAGTTGATACTTTGTTTATAAATAATACTGGCTTCGATGGTGGTGCATTAAATAATGCAGGTAACATAGAAGAAATTAAAGCGGATTTTATAGACAATAGTGTTTCTTCTTCTGCTGCTGGAGCTGATGTTTCTGCTGGTGGCGGTGCGATATCCAATGATGGAACTATCGGTGATATTACGGGTAATTTTATAGGAAATAGTGTTGATGCTGATGCTTCTTCTTCTGCTGATGCTTCAGCTTCTGGCGGCGCTATTTATAATACTTCTTCTGGTATTATCGGTAATATCACTGGTGATTTTATAGGCAATAGTGTTGATGCTTCGGCATCTACTTCTGCTTATGGTGCTGGTGCTGATGCTTCAGCTTCTGGCGGCGCTATTTATAATTCTTCTGGTGCTATCGGTAACATCACAGGCGATTTTATAGGCAATAGTGTTGAGGCTTACGCTTCTGCTTCTGCTCGTACTACTGTTTCTTCTTCAGCTTCTGGCGGTGCTATTTATAATTCTTCTGGTACTATCGGTAATATCACTGGTAATTTTATAGGCAATAGTGCTTTTGCTAATGCTTTTGCTATTACTTCTGTTGGTTCTTCTTCGTCTACTTCAGCTTCTGGCGGTGCTATTTATAATTCTTCTTCTGGTACTATCGGTAATATCACGGGCGATTTTATAGGCAATAGTGCTGCTGTTTATGCTTCTAAATCTTCTTCTGCTAGAGGTGGTGTTATTTATAATGATGGGATTATCTGTAATATCACTGGTGATTTTATAGGAAATAGTGTTACAGCTTCTGTTTATGCTTCTACTTCAGCTTCTGGCGGTTCTATTTATAATAATGGCATTATCGGTAATATCACAAGTGATTTTATAGGCAATAGTGCTGCTTCTTCTTCTACTGCTGCTTCTGTTGCTGTTAAAGGTGGCGCTTCATCTTATGGTGGTGCTATTTATAATTATTCTTCTAGTACTATTAGTAATATCATCGGTAATTTTATAGGCAATAGTGCTTCTGCTGATGCTGAAGTTGCTACTTCTTCTTATGCTGGAGGCGGTTCTATTTATAATAATGGTACTATCGGTAATATCACAGGCGATTTTATAGGCAATAGTGCTGCTTCTACTTATGCTTCTGGCGGTGCTATTTATAATAATACTAGTGCTATCGGTAATATCACAGGTAATTTTATAGGTAATAGTGTTGCTGCTTCTTCTTCAGCTTCGGGCGGCGCTATTAATAATTATCATAGTACTATCGGTAATATTACGGGCGATTTTATAGGTAATAGTGCTGCTTCTACTTCTTCTGCTAGAGGTGGGGCTATTTATAATGCTGGTGCTATCGGTACTAAAGATACAGAAGGTAATGCAGCAGGCGGAATAATCAACTCTAACTTTTATGGCAACTATGCTAATGCAGAACGTGGAGAATCTCGAGGCGGAGCAATATACACATCTAGTGACCTCAATATCATCGCCGACAACGGTAGTTCAACTTTCCAAGGCAACTATGTTCAGAAGGACGGAGAAGAGAAAGACTACCAGGCAATTTGGGTAGACTATCAAGCGAAAGTTCATTTTGTCTCAAGTAATGGCGGCACAATCAACATGTACGACAACATCAACGGTGCAGACGGTTGCACTGTCGATATTACTGGCGACGGCACTGGTACAATGAATTTGTACAATGATATTTACAACGTAAATGTTCAGCTTGGCAGCACTCATTTAAACACGATTAATAACGACATTCATGAATATCATTTTAACAACTTTACGTTAACAGATAATGCAACAATGAGTGTAGATGTGGACTTAGCCAGCAAAACAATGGATAGAATAACAGCCGACAGCTACGGCAAAGAAGAAGCATTACCGGCAAGCCTGGAATCAAACAACTATGGCGTTCATTATGGAGATTTGATAATTTCCGGCATGAACTTGACTAGTGACTTGAAAGAGGGCGAGAGCTCCGCAGCAATCTTTTTTGCTGAGGAAGGTTTGAAGGATAATGTCAAAGGAGCTCTCGCCCTTCCTGATAACTTCCAGACAACAGCTTATACGCCTATATACAAATACAATGTGAACTACGATAACCGCGAAGACGGCGGGTATTTCCTCTTCTCACGCGGCGGAGCAGATAGCGGAAATGCTTCCGATAACTTCAACCCTGCTGTACTTTCGACTCCTGTAGCTAACCAGACCGGCTCCCAGGCAGTAATCAATGAAACAGTAAGGTTTGCGTTCCAGCACATGGACATGTTCTCTCAAATGCCGTTTTCTCAGCGCATGGCACTAATAAACCAAAACCGTTACGCTGGGGTAAACGAAGGGGTAAACGAAGGGGGTGAAGAGGCAAGCCTTCATGCCAATACGCGATATGACGTCAACTTTGGCCGCCCTCAATACAACTCCAACTTCGAACAAATCAACAAAGGTTACTGGATAAAACCATTTACAAGCTTTGAAAGCATTAACCTCAAAAACGGTCCAGATGTTGATGCAATAACTTACGGTACTTTGGTCGGTTTTGACAGCAAGTTTAGAGAAATGAAAAAAGGGTGGTATAACGTACAGTCAGTTTATGCAGGTTACAACGGCTCCAGCCTTTCATACCAAAACGTTGATACAACCTTAAACGGCGGTCTTGCAGGTATAACTGAAACATTCTACAAAGGTAACTTCTTTACAGCGTTAACAGCAACTGCCGGTGCAAGTTTAGGAACAAGCAGAACAATGTATGGAAACGAAGACTTTACAGCACTTCTTGGCGGTATTGGCACTAAAAGCGGTTACAATTTTGAATTCAAAGATGGTAAATATATTCTCCAGCCTATTCTTTTTGCGAACTACAGTTTTGTAAATACGTTTGATTACACTAACGCAGCAGATGTTAAGATAAAGTCAGATCCTCTTCATACACTTCAAATCAACCCTCAATTGAAATTTGTTGCAAATTTACAAAAGGGCTGGCAGCCTTATGCTAGTGTTGGTGTTGTTTGGAACGTGCTGAACTCGACTAAAGTAAAGGCGAATGATATTTTGCTTCCAAAGATGTCTGTTGATCCTTATGTAGAGTATGGTGTAGGTATCCAGCGCAGCTGGAAAGACAGGTTTACGGGTTTTGCGCAAGCAATGGTCAGAAACGGTGGAAGAAACGGTGTTGCTTTGACATTCGGTTTCCGCTGGGCGCTGGGCAAAGAGTCTGAAGATTTGTAGTTTGTATATTTTAATATTAATGAGGCGTAGATGCGTTTCAAACGCATCTACGCCTTTATGATATATTTACCTCCCTGTCGGATAGATTAAAATGCTTCTCTCTAATATTATTTACTCTAGAGAGGAGTTTTTTATGTGTGAAATAGAAGATATTAGAGCAAGGCAAATACTTGATTCAAGAGGAAATCCAACAGTAGAAGTTGACGTTAAACTTCTAGATGGAACAGTCGGACGTGCTTCTGTTCCTTCAGGTGCTTCAACAGGAATTTATGAAGCAAAAGAGCTTAGAGATAATATTAAAGGTGAATTTCTAGGTAAAAGCGTAATGAAAGCTGTTGATAATATTAACTCTGTCATTACTCCAAACTTGCTTGGAGAAAATGCTTTTGACCAGAATCTTATAGACGGGTTGATGATAGAGATGGATGGCAGTTTTGACAAATCGACGCTTGGAGCGAATGCAATTTTGGCAGTTTCTTTAGGCTGCGCAAGAGCTGCTGCAAACTCTTTAGGTATTTCTCTTTACAGATATTTAGGCGGGATTTATGCAAGAATTCTTCCTACTCCTATGATGAATATATTAAACGGAGGAGCTCACGCTAATAATAATCTTGATATTCAGGAATTTATGATTGCTCCTGTAGGAATGCCGACTTTCGCCGAAGCGTTAAAAGCAGGCTCTGAAATATTCAATACCCTGAAAATTATTCTTAATGAAAAAGGACTGATAACAACAGTCGGTGATGAAGGCGGCTTTGCTCCTAATCTTAACTCAACACGCGAAGCTTTAGAAACAATAATTCTTGCTATCGAAAAAGCAGGTTACAATACAAATAATGTCAAACTTTGCCTTGATGCAGCAGCTTCAGAGTTTTATGAAGAAGGTGAATGTTCCGGCGGAGTTTGTTCTTTAAGCCAATATGTTTTAAAAGGCGAAAACAAAAAAATGACTTCAGAACAGATGATTGATTACCTTGCAGAGCTTGTAAGAGACTACCCGATTATTTCAATTGAAGATGGGCTCGCACAGGACGATTGGCTTGGATGGCAGCATCTGACTGAAAAATTAGGAGATAAATGCCAGCTTGTTGGAGACGACTTATTTGTAACTAATACAAAACGTTTAAAAGAAGGCATTGAGAAGAAAGCTGCTAACTCTATTTTAATTAAACCTAACCAGATTGGAACTTTAACTGAGACAATGGAAGCAATATTGATGGCGCAGAAAAATGGTTACACTGCTGTTGTTTCGCATCGTTCCGGCGAAACAGAAGATAGTTTTATTGCAGATTTAGCTGTAGCTGCAAATTGCGGCTTGATTAAAACCGGCTCAATTTCTCGAACAGACAGGCTTGCAAAATATAATCAGCTTCTGAGAATAGAAGAAGAACTTGCTGAAGGAGGCAAGTATTTAGGGTTGAAATCTTTTAAAGTTCACGCCTGCCCTCAATAGCACGCGCAAGCGTAACTTCATCTGCATATTCTAAATCTGCTCCAACAGGGAGACCAAATGCAATCCTAGAAATTTTAATGCCAAATGGCTTAATCAGCTTTGTTAAATATAAACTTGTAGCTTCACCTTCTACGGAAGGTGAAAGCGCAAGTATAACTTCTTGAACTTCTTCATTTGTAAGCCTTGTTAAAAGCTCTTTTATACGAATATCTTCAGCTCCAATCCCATCCATTGGAGAAATTAATCCCTGCAAAACATGGTAAAGTCCTCTGTATTCGTTGGTTTTTTCAATAGCAATTAAGTCTTTTGTTTCTGCTGTAACACAAATTACTGAACGGTTTCTGTTGGTTGAAGAGCAAATTTCACAAGGACTCTGAGTTGAAATGTTAAAACAAATATCACACGTTTTTGAGCTTTTCTTTGCTTCAAGAATAGCGTTTGCGAATTTTTCAACTTCGGAATAAGGCATTTTAAGAACTTGAAAAGCCATCCGTTGTGCCGATTTTGGTCCAACGGATGGAAATTTCTGAAATTGCTCTATTAATGCTGCTATAGATTTTGGATAAATCATCTTCTCGTCTCAATTAGAATAAGCCAGGAATTGAGATACCGCCTGTAACAGCTTTCATTTTTTCTTCCATAACTTTGATTGCTTTACCTGAAGTCTGGTTGATTGCTGTTGTAATAATATCTTCAAGCATTTCAATTGTGTCTTCTGATACAGCAGACGGATTTTCTGGGTTAATCGCTGAAGCAGAAAGCTTGATTGATTTGAATAAACCTTTTCCGTCGCAAATTACTTTTACAGAACCGTTTCCAGCTTCACCTGATATATCCATTTGGTTAAGCTCATCTTGAGTTTCTTTTAATCTTTTTTGAATAGTCTGAGCTTGTTTCATCATATTCATCATGTTCATCATAATAGTTGTCCTCCCAATTATACGTCTATTTTTTCCATTAGTTCATCATCAATGTCAAAATTTGCATACACATTTTGTACATCATCGTGCTCTTCAAGCCTGCCTAATAATCTCATAATGTTAGTTGCAACTTTTTCATCAGTAACTTCAATTGTATTTTGCGGAACTCTTGTGAACTCTGCAGTTACAGATTTAAACCCTTCTTTTTCTAAGCCTTCTGTTACAGCTTGAAGATTTTCAAAAGATGTGTAAACTTTGTATTCATCATCTTCTTCAACTATATCATCAGCATCAAGGTTAATAGCTGCTTCAAATAGCTGTTCGTAATCTACGCCTTCTTTATTAAAAGTAATGCATCCTTTTTTGTCGAACATCCAGCCTACACAGCCGGTTTCTCCAAGATTTCCATTAAATTTTGTAAAATAGCTTCTGATATCGCCAGCTGTCCTGTTTTTATTGTCAGTCATTGCTTCAATAACAACAGCTACTCCTCCGGCAGCGTATCCTTCATATACCATTTCGTCATAGTTTTCGTTGTTTCCTGCTCCAGAGCCTTTTTCAACAGCGCGTTTGATGTTATCGTTTGGAAGCCCTGCTGCTTTAGCTTTTTCAATAGCAGTTCTAAGACGGAAATTACCAGCAGGATCAGGACCGCCAAGTTTGGAAGCTACAATAATTTCTCTTGAAAACTTCTGAAATTCAGCAGCTCTTAAAGAATCTGTTTTCGCTTTTTTATGCTTAATCGTTGACCATTTTGAGTGTCCGCTCATAGAATATCCCCTTAATCCATTGTCTCAGCTATTTAATGATACATGAAATGTAATTATATAGCAAGCATTATTTCATAGGGTATTTAACTTGCAGTGCATTCTATGGTCTAATCAAAAATTTAATTGCGTTTCCTGCAATATGCTGTTCCATTGCATATTCAACTTTTTCTAACGGGAGTTCTTCTGTTATAAGTTTTTCAACTTCTATATTTCCTGATGAGATTAAATCGAGTGCTTGAAGGAAGTATTTCGGGGTGTGATGGAAAACGCTCATTAAACGTATGTCGCCGTAATGCATTTTTGTTGTGTCAAAGCTTACTTGTGAGCCGGATTTGCATCCGCCAAAGAAATGAACAGTACCTCCCGGGCGTACGCAGGAGAAAACAAGTTCCCAAATTTCAGGCAGACCAACACATTCAACAGCAACATCAAGCCCGCGCTTTTCATCTGAAAAATCTTTGAAGATAGTTTCTGGATTAGAATATTTTTTTAAATCTACAATTTCATCAACGTGAGCAAATTCTTCTGCCAGCTTAAGTTTAACAGGGTTTCTGCCGGCAGCAATAACTCTAGCTCCTTTTAGCTTGCATAGTCTAGCAAACATTAATCCAATAGGACCTATGCCTATAATCCCTACAGAGTCACCGGGTTTGATGCCGGTTCTTTCAACTCCATGAACTACATTAGCAAGCGGTTCTGCAAATGCAGCTTTTTCAAAAGGCAGACTTGGAGGCAAAATAAGCGTGTTCTTTTTGACAATTCTTTCCGGAACGACGATATATTCTGCATAAGCTCCGTTTAGCAGGTTCAAATTTTCACATAGATTGTATTCACCTTTTTTGCAGTAAAAACAATCTCCGCAAGGCGCAGAGTTTGCGCAGACAACTCTGTCTCCGACTTTAACGTTTGTTACATCTTCTGCTGTTTTTTCAACGATTCCTGAAAACTCATGTCCAAATCCTGAAGGAATATTTTTTATTAAAACCGGATGCCCGCGTCTGAATGTTTTAACATCAGTGCCGCAGGTCAGTGCAGCTTTAACATTAACAAGAATCTCGCCTTTTTCTAAAGGCTTGATTCTTGTTTCTTCATATTTTATATTTTGAGGTCCGTAATATAAAACAGCTTTCATTTTACTATTTAATTACCTTCAAAATAGTTTCTGTAATATCGTCGCCGCCAAATACGACTGATGATTTTGGAAGAACCATTGTATAGCCGAGTTCAGTTGCTTTTTTGCCGATTTGAGAAGTGATGTTTGCATCAGCAGCTTTTAATTTAGATGTGTAATCTTTAAGGTTAGCTTCTCTTTTTGCTGCAAGCTGTTTTTCGTAAGATTCAGCAAGTGATTTCTTTTTTGATGCGTCAGTTTGTTTGTTAACATCATCTTGTGCTTTTTTGATGAAAGCTGAAAGCTCTTTGTTCTTTGCTTCTTGAGAAGCTTTCAATGATTTAACCTGAGAAGATGCTGCTACAACTCTTTGTATATCAACAACTGCAATTTTTTGAGCTTCAGGAGCTGCAAAAGCTGATGTTGTCATCATTAAAGTCAAAATTGTTAAAACTGATAAAAATTTCTTCATACTAACCTCTCTTTATTATTTAAATATAAAATTACTATTGATACAATAATTATACCAACGGATACAAATATTGCAACTGGAATGCCTAATATATATCTTACACTGTCTAGTCTTATGCTTTCAACAAAAATTCTTACAATTGAGTATAAGATTAAATATATTAAAGCAAGGCTGCCGTCTTTTTTTATTTTTCCTGATTTTGTAATTGCTATAAGAACAGCAAATATTATAATATCAAGAATGCTTTCGTATAGAAACGCCGGATGGAAGAATTGAACATCTTGATAAGGTATGGGTCTGTATTGCGGAGCAACGTAAAGCTTCCAAGGCAGGTTTGTCGGGCTGCCAAAAGCTTCTGAGTTAAAGAAATTTCCCCATCTTCCTATTGCCTGTGCAATTGATAATCCTATTACGGATGTATCAGAAAGTTTTGAGAAGTTTAACTTATGTCTTATTGAATAAATCCATAAACCGAAAGCTCCGCCTAAAATTGCACCATGGATTGAAATTCCTCCATGGCGGATAGCTATTATTTCGGTTGGAAATCTCAGGTAAAAATCGTAATTTAAAATACAGTAATATAACCTGGCTCCCAGTATTCCAAAAATAATAAGATATGGAGCAAGATCAATGATGGTTTCTTTTTTAAAAGAAAAATACTTTGCGCCAGCCCAGTCAGAAACCAGCACCCCTACTGATATAGCAAGTGCCATGATTACACCGTAATAATATATATTAACTCCAAAAATGGTAAATAAGATTTGTGACGGTGGTGTGAACATTATTCTTCTTCTTCAATTTTTTCTGTGTTGGCTTTAATAATCTCGTCTATGGTAGATTTTTCTTCCGGGTTTGGTTTCATTTCTAAATATGTAATAAGATTTTGAACTGATTCTTTTTTAAGTTCGTCGATTTTAGCTTTATCTTCTTCTGTTTCACCGAGTTTTTCAGCATAATTATTTTGAGCAATTCCTAAAGAATAGTAAAAATCTGCAAAATCAGGTTTAACTTTTATTCCGCCTTCTAAAGCTTCTATTGCTTTGTCAAATTTTTCTGCATTTATAGCTGCAACGCCTAAATTATAATAAGTCTCGTACATAGTTGCATCTAAATCCAAGCTTGCCTGCAGCCTATTCATTGCAGATTCATAATCGCCTTTTTGCATATATTCAGCTGCTTTGTTATTAAGTTCCTGCACTGCCATGTTATTAATACACGCAGTAGAAACAACTGCAATTAAAAGCACGGAAGCAATCATTAAAGCTTTTTTCATATCAACAATATCCTCAACTATCTTTGATTTATATGCATTCTAATACATATAAAATTAATAATCAAGTTTGTAACAATTAAAAAATTGTAATTCCTCTGTTTGTAGTATACTAATTTTAAGAGGTAAATTAATTATGAAAGACATGTTAGATAAAATTATTCAGATTGAAAAAAGATATGTAGAGCTTGGCGAAACATTATCAGATCCGAATGTAATTGCAGACTATAATAAGTTTAGAGACCTTTCTAAGCAAAGAAAATCAATGGAAGAAACTGTAGAGCTTTATTATGCATGGAAGCAGGCGGTTGACGCAATTGAAGAAGCTAAACAGATGATTTTTGAAGAAAAAGACGAAGAAATGAAAAGTTTTCTGAAAGCAGAGATGGAAGAAAACGAATCAAAGATTCCTGAATACGAAGAGCGTATGAAAATCCTTCTTCTTCCTAGAGACCCGATGGATGATAAAGATATTATGCTTGAAATCAGAGGCGGAGCAGGCGGAGATGAAGCAAATATTTTTGCTGGTGATTTGATGAGAATGTATATGCGCTATGCTGATAAAATGGGCTGGCAGACTCAAATTTTGAGTAAAACTGACTGTGAAGCAGGCGGAGTAAGCGAAGCTATTATTTCAATGAAAGGCGACAGCATATATTCAAGGCTTAAATACGAATCAGGAGTTCACAGGGTTCAAAGAGTTCCTGCAACTGAGTCTCAGGGCAGAGTTCACACTTCAACCGCAACTGTTGCGGTAATGCCTGAAGTTGATGATGTTGAAGTAGAACTTAATATGAATGATGTTGAAATCTCAACAGCTCGTTCAGGCGGTGCAGGCGGTCAAAATGTTAACAAAGTTGAAACTGCTGCCAGAGTTTTTCACAAACCGACTGGGATAATGATTTTCTGTACAGAAGAACGTTCTCAGCTTCAGAACAAAGAAAGAGCTCTTCAGATTTTGAAAGCGAAGCTTTATGATATGGAAGTTCAAAAACAAATGCAGGAAATTACTGACTTAAGACGTTCGCAAGTAGGCACAGGCGATAGAAGCGAACGTATCAGAACTTATAACTTTCCGCAAGGCAGGCTGACTGACCATAGAATTGGACAAAACTTAAATGTGTGGACTGTAATTGATGGTGAGTTGGATGATTTAATCAATCTGCTTGTTGAGTATGACCAAAAATTGAAGCTTGAAAAGCTTGCAGAAACGCAAGCATAAAATATTAACTTCAATATTTAAGGTGTTCAATTATAGATAGGTCGTGTAGGATTATATCATCCAACACGACCTATAATTAACGAAAACAATCAGATAATTTTTCCCAAAAGGATTTTATCTTTTGTTTCGCTTTTTTATTGCTATTTAAGGTTGCGTTAAAATCCTTTACTTCATCTAAAGCTTTCTGCCTCTCTATGTATGCAGGTTCTAGCTTATAATCATATTTTTCTTTCTTTTTTTTTGAAATGTTTAGGATAATTATGTTCATTATAATAATATTTAAAGTTTTTAATGGCAGTATCAGCCGGCAAGTTAACTGGTAGAATTATTTATATCTCCTTTTTTCTTATTAGGAATAAAGCAAAAAAATTTTTTTGTTAATGTTATAACAATTTTTTTTGTCCTTTGGTGAACACAGAGCTTTTATATAAATAATGTTTATGGTATAACAATAATGTGAGTAAGCAAAGAAGATGTGCAGGATGCGGACAATTTTTTCCGCGGGAAAATTTAATAAAAATTACTAAAAATCATGAGGATGGAAACGTTGTCATAAACCCGCATTCTAAAATATTTGGCAGATCTGCATATCTTTGTTATAATCAAAATTGTATTAATGCAGCTTTAAAAAAGAATAAGTTAAATAAGGTGTTGAAAACAAACGCACCAATCGGGCAAATAGAGTTGTTGGAGCTCGTTAAAAATTGAAAGGATAATGAATGGACAGTATAAGAGTTAGTGAATTAGCAAAAGAACTTGGTTTAACCAGCAAAGAGGTTATCGAAAAGTTCGCGGAGGTATCAATTGTTGTGAAATCTCACTCGAATACTGTTACTCCTGCGCAAATTCGAAAATTAAAAGAATATTTGGGCGTAGCTCCTAAAAAGAATACATCAAAACCAAAAGCTTTTGTTGTAAAGAAAGCAAAACCTGTTCAAGTTGAAGAAGAAGCGCCAAAAAAAGAAGTCGCAAAATCTGCGCCGATGATTGAACGCGTTCAAAGAGTTCCAAGAATTGAAAAAGTAGAAAAGCCTGCTCCTATTGAGAAAAAGGAAGAAGCGCCGGTTGAGGTTAAGAAAGCTGAAAAACCTGTTGTAAGGGTTGAGCGTACAAAAATAGAATATCCTAAAAACCAGTCAAGGATAGAAATTGTAAGGCGTGCTCCTCAGCGTCCTGCAGGGGCAAACTCCGCAGGAGCTAAGACTGAGCGCAGCGGTGAAGGCAGACCTCAAAGAGGAGATAAGAAGCCTTTTAATAAACAGGCAGGCGGAGACAAAAAGCTTGTTGAGAGAAGAATTATTCCTCAAGAAATTTATGAAGCAAAGAGCGGTCCTGCAGGTAAAAGAAAAGTTGATACAGGCAAGAAAAAAGACAAAGAATTTAACTCTAAAAAAGAAGATCAAGAGATGATTTCTCTTGAAAAAGCTGCTGCACAAAAGCATAAGAAAAAATCTCATAAGGAAGAAGCTCAGACAGAAGTAACACAAATAGTTGTAAATCAGCCTATGACTATTCAAGAGCTTGCGGATAAAATTCAGAAAACTCCTGCTGAAATTGTTAAATACCTTATGTTTCAAGGTATTATGGCAACAGTTAACCAGCTGATTGATGTTGATACAATCAAGAAAGTTTGTGCGGAATACGAGTTGGAAGTTCTTGAAGAAGATATTGAAGCATTTATGGAAGAAGAGCTTGAAAAAGAAGAAAAACAAAAAGCTCTAACAGAAGTAGATAAAAAGCTTCTTAAAAAACGTGCTCCTGTTGTAAGTATCATGGGTCACGTTGACCACGGTAAAACTACATTATTAGACAGCATCAGAGCTTCAAAACACAAGATTGCTGCGACAGAAGTCGGCGGTATTACTCAGTCTATTGGTGCTTACACTGTTTATCTTGATAATAAAAATGAAAAGAAAATTGTGTTTGTAGATACACCAGGTCACGAAGCATTTACAGAAATGCGTGCGCGCGGTGCGAAAGCTACAGACATTGCAATTCTTGTAGTTGCTGCAGATGACGGTATTATGCCTCAAACGATTGAAGCTATCAACCATGCTAAAGCAGCAGAAGTTCCAATTATTGTTGCTGTTAACAAATGTGATAAACCTGGGGCAAATCCTGATAAAGTTTTACAGCAGTTAACAGAGCACGGGCTTGTGCCTGAGGCTTGGGGCGGGGAAACTATTACTGTTAATGTTTCAGCTCTTCAAGGAACAGGTATTGATGAGCTTCTGGAATATATTTTGCTTGTAGCAGAAGTTCAAGACTTAAAAGCTAATCCTAAAGCAGAAGCGTCAGGCGTTGTAATTGAAGCAAATCTTGATAAAGGTAAAGGTCCGGTTGCTACGCTTCTTGTTCAAAATGGTACATTAAGAGCAGGAAACTGTATTGTAGTCGGTACAGCTTGCGGACGTGTGAGAGCTTTGCTTTCTGACTCTGGAGAAAGAATTCAAAAAGCTGAACCTTCAACTCCTGTTGAGATTTTAGGTTTAACAGAAGTACCGAGTGCTGGTGATTTCTTTGAAGTTGTTAAGAATGAAAAAGAAATGAAATCAATTATTGAAAAGCGTAAAGAAAAAGAACGTAATAGAAGGCTTGATGCAATGCTTCCTGCACACATGAGACGAGAAGCAGGCGATGCTGATGGTGATATTCCGCAATTGAATCTGATTATCAAAGCTAATACCCACGGTTCTGCTGAAGCTGTATCACAGGCAATTGCACAATTTGAATCTAAAGAAATTGTTACTAAGATTATTCACGTTGGTGTTGGTGACATATCTGAAGCTGATGTAATGCTTGCTTCTGCTTCTAATGCTTTGATTTTAGGTTTCACTGTTAAAGAAGATTCTAACGCTCTTGCTGCAGCTGAACGCGAAGGAGTAACTATTAAGAAATATGATATTATCTATCAAATCTTAGAAGATATTGAAAAGACAATGATTTCGCTTCTTTCTCCAGAAGTAAAAGAAGTTGCAACTGGTCAGGTTGAAATCAGGCAAATCTTTACGATTGGTAAAACGCAAAAAATTGCTGGATGTTATGTTACTGAAGGTAAAATTAATAGAAATAACACAGCAGCGATTTATCGTGATGGTAAAGAAATATTCAAAGGTTCAGTTGATCAGCTTAAGAGATTTAAAGATGATGTCAAAGAAGTTGCTCAAGGTTTTGAATGCGGGCTTTCTTTTGTTAAGTTTAATGATATTCAGGAAGGTGATATTGTTAAATTCACTACGACTCAAGAAATTGAGCGTGCTGAGCTTGTTTAGATGCAGAATTGATTATTAAAGTTGGCAGGTGTTATAGAAAGTTTTAAAACTGAATATGGCAACTTTATGTTAAAATTAATTTTGTATGTTTAAAGATTTATGTTATTTTGTTTATCATAATAAAAACCTTTTAATGCTGACAACTGTAATTATTTATATTATTGCATTGTATTCAGCTTTAAGTGAGCATACTTTGTTATTTGCAATTTTGCTTACAGCAGGCTTAATTTTCATGCTTTTTAAGGATTATTTTAAGCCGAAAATTATTTTAATATGGGCTTTTGTATTTTATTTTGGTATTTTTAATACACAGTCAAGGTTAAAAGATACGGATGAGTTATTAAATTTAGCTCCGATAAATTCTATTATTTCAGGTCAGATTTTGAGTATTCCCCAAAACAAGGGAGATGACAAAATCAGCTTTTTCTTTGATGTTAAAAAAATAGAATATGATGGGATGGTCAAAAATTTTGATGATGAAAAAGTTCTAGTGACTTTGAATACAAATGAAAAGCTCAAGATTTATGATTATTATAATATTAAAGGCAGGCTTTCTCCGCCTTTCAAAGCTGGAAACCCTTCTCAGTTTGACTACGGAAACTATTTGAGAAACTTTAATGTTTATGCTGTATTTTACGGCGTACGCGACGTAGTTCCTCAAAAGCTCGAAGTTTCTCTTACTAAGAAAGAAAAAGCTTTGCAATGGATAAATGATTACAGGGAAAATATTATTGCTAAACATTCTAAATACTTAAAAAGTCCTAATCTTGAAGTACTTGGCGGAATTGTATTTGGAGACGATGCTGTTTCACCTCCTGATAATATTAAAAAGTCGTTTATCAATTCCGGGCTTTTGCATATTCTGGCTGCATCGGGGATGAATGTAGCTTTTATATTTTCATTTTTTTATTTCTTTTTAAATTTGATACGTGTTCCTTATAAGATAAATATTTCTATAGGCATTGTTATGGTGCTTGTATATTCTTTGATGACAGGTTTAGGGGCTTCTGTAATTAGAGCAACTTTTATGCTTGTGTTTGTATTAATAGGAAAGCTGATAGACAGAGATGCTCACAGTATTTCACTTCTTGCTTTTGTCGCGTTTTTGATGCTGTTATATAATCCTATGTATATTAATGATGTTGGGTTTCAGCTTTCTTTTATAGTGACTTTCGGGCTTCTGGTGATGACTCCGTATCTTATGCGAAGCAAAAACCGTTTTATAAGCTGGGCTGTTGGAACAGTTAGTATTCCTATGATTGCTCAATTATGGGTTATGCCTATTCAGATTTTTTATTTTAATAATATAAGCTTATATTCGGTTTTCGCAAATATCATGAGTGTGCCAATTTTATCTGTGATAAGCTTTGGAGGATTTGTCAGCTCTTTAATTGCAAATATTACTCCGGAATTTGTGATTAGAATTTTTGATTTTGTTTTGAATCCTATGCTGACTATTCTTGTAAATATTTCAGATTTTTGGGGTAAACTTCCGCATGCAGCTTTTCAAACTACACATCCAAACGTTTTTCAAATACTTTTGTATTATGCAATTTTACTTGGAATCACCGGTCTGTTTGATAAACGTGTAAAGAGTAAGTGCTTGAATATTTTTAAGTTTGCTATTCCTGCAATGATTATTGTTTTATTTTTAACACAAATTTCGTTTAGTAATAAAAATCTTGAAATTACAGCTTTTGATGTAGGGAATGCCGATTCTTTTCTTATCAAAACTCCAGATAATAAATACTTGATGATTGATACAGCTAAGAATGGTTATAATGGTGGAAAATCTCAGGCAAGGATGCTTATTCTTAAATATCTTATGGATAGAGGAGTTAAGGAAGTTGATACAATAATTGTGACGCACTTTGACAACGACCATTGCGGCGGAGCGTACGATTTGATAAAAGATTTGAAAGTGAAAAATCTTTATCTCAATGATTTGGAGCATGATTCAAAGTCTGCAAAATATATTTATAATATTGCGCGTAAGAAAGGTGTGAATTTAATCGATGCAAAGAATGCTCAAAGTGTGCTGGAAGAAAACGGATTAAAGATTACCAACTATATTGCTCCGAAAACTGCAGGTGTTGGTGATAATGAAGCGTCAATTTTAACTCTTGTTGAGTATAAAGATTTCAGCATGCTTTTTACCGGCGATTCCGGAGTTAAAACTTTTGAGAGCTTGAAGGAGTACTTGCCTCAGGACATAACTGTACTTAAAGTAGGGCATCATGGTGCGAATGGTGTTGTGGACAGAAATATGCAAAAGTATCTAAATCCTGTGTATTCCCTTATTTCAACAGGTCCGAATAAGTTTGGACACCCATCTATTTACACTCTTGAAGTTTTGAAAGATACAAAAATTTTAAGAACGGATGCTAATAATTCAATAAGATTTGTTGTAAATAAAAAAGGTTACAAGACTCTTGCGTACGATTCTAAGAAAAAGAAATACCTGCCGCTTTTACATTAATTCTTTATCATGGTAGACTAATAATATGAGCGGAAATTATGTACCATTATACAGAAAATATCGTCCGCAGACGCTGGATAAACTTGTAGGTCAGGAGCATGTTAAGAAAACTCTAACGAGTGCAATTGAGCTTGGTAAAATTGCACATGCTTTTTTGTTTACAGGTCCGCGAGGAACCGGCAAAACTTCTACTGCCAGAATTCTTGCAAAATCTTTAAACTGTAAAAACGGACCAACAATTCATCCTTGCGGTGAGTGTGAAAGCTGCCGGGATATTACAAATTCAATTCCTATTGATGTAATTGAAATTGACGCAGCAAGTAACAGAAAAGTTGAAGACACACAAAGTATTTTGGAAAAGATTCAGTATGTGCCTGTTAATGGCAGATACAAGATTTATATTATCGATGAAGTCCACATGCTGACTAATCATGCTTTTAATGCTTTATTAAAGACGCTTGAAGAACCTCCTGAAAACGTTATTTTTATTCTTGCAACAACAGAGGTTCATAAGGTGCTTGATACTATCAAGAGCAGATGCCAGAGGTTTGATTTTAGAAGAATTACCACAGATGATATTGTAAAACATTTGAGATATATTTCAGATGAAGAAAAGATAAATATTTCTGATGATGCTTTATTTACAATTGCAAAGAATTCAGCCGGCGGAATGAGAGATAGTATATCACTTTTAGACCAGCTTAGCCTTCTTGGGGTTTCAAAAGAAGTTACTTCTGAAGATGTTAATGCTATTTTGGGTAGAATTTCGTTTGACGTTTTAAATAAATTAAGCACTAAAATTATTAACTCTTCTCCTAATGAAGCGATAGAAGTTTTGAATGATATTTATAACTCTGGCAATGAACCTCTTCAAATTTTGACAAACTTGTCTGAGTATTTCAAAAATCTGCTGATTGTTAAGAATTGCCGTAAAGAGCTGCTTTGTGAACTTACAGGGCTTAATGAAGCTCAAATTGAAGAGCTGGTTAAGCAGAAAGACTTGCTTGAAACTCATCAGATTGTATTTTTGCTTGAACGGATTGCTTATTATATTAAAGAAGTCAAACTTGCATCAAACCAGCATTTATGGCTGGAAATCGGGATGATAGATTTAGCGAATATGACTGAAAACACTACTCTTCTGGATTTACAAAATAGAGTTAAAGCATTAGAGTCATCTGGTGTTTCATCTCCTGCTCCGGCTCGTGTTTCGGCAACTGTACAGGCACAAGCGGTAACAAGGCCTGCTCCTGTTTCTCCTGCGCCGGAACCTATTCGAAAATCTGTTGCGGAAGAAACTGCACTCCCTGCAAAACCTGTTGAGACGGAGGCTGTTGAGGCATTTCCTATGTCAAGAAAGCCGGATGGTAATGATATTCAATCACTCTGGGATGCTCTTTTGTCTAATGTGAAAAGCCCTGCTACAAAAGCGCTTTTACATCTGGCAACTCCTGTAAAAATTACACCGGAAGAGACAATTATTACTTTCAAAAATGATAAACTTGTCGCTCAGATAAATGATACAAATAAGAAGCAAATGCTGGTTGACGCTGCTAATGCAATGTTCGGTCAATCAGATTCTAAAGTTATTGTACGTTTGCCTCAAGGCGGGGATGATGCTTTGATTGCTTCTGCTCCGGCAGCTGAAAAAAAAAAGGTAGTTGTTGAACTTCCGAAAGAAGAAGTTAAACCTGAACCTGTCATTAATGAACCGGAATTGCTAGAAGAAAATAAACAAGATAAAACTATTGATAGAGAAGAAACTGACCAGGAAAAAATGGTGTTAGAGTTATTTGACGGCAAGTACATTGAGTAACTTATACTTCTGAAACTTTTCTTTTTACATCAATAATTTTTTGAGTGCTGTTGTATTTGATGCTTATTTCTTTGTCGTCTTTGATGTATTTAATTTCTTGAATCTCTGGATTTAACCGGCAGTCAGTTACTTCAAAGTTTCCTTCTTTGTTTTCTTTTGATTCAATGAATCTCTCGGGTTTTAATGTTTGCGGATTTTTGAAAAGAGTTCGGAATTTTCTTCCTTTTTCAAAAATTTCTGTAATACTGCTTACAATTCCATCTTCTTCTGTCTGAAATATTGTGTATTGATCATTAATACTATTATCAAATATGATAATGTTTGTTTTGTATGTGTTGTCTTCTTTTAACTCTAAAGATATTTTTGAGATAATAGTACCATCAGCTTTATCTATTTCTTTAATTTTACCGGCATAAATGTTGTTTGCAGGATAGTATTCTCGGATTATATCATTTTCGTATTCTCTAATAAGTTCTAAGTTTCCTTGCGAGTTATAAAATCTTTCTCCGTTTATTTCATCCAGTTTAAAACTATAAGGCAATTTGATTTTATCAGGGGTCAGTGTAATCATTTCGTCTATTTTACATGAAACATCTGCAATATCTTTGTCGAATTTAGGCTTTAATAAAACTTGATTATAATTAGAAAGTGTGTTTAGGCTTGATAAATTGGCCCTAAGCCTGAGCGGATTTGCAGGTTCAGAGTTTTGTTCAAAATTTTTGTTGTTTGCAACACTGGTTTTAAATGTTACAGAATCAATCATTTAATATCCTTGAGTTTTGGAACTTATAAGATATTAAAAACATTTTTATGTAAAAAATTGCTTAAATATTAATTTTTTCGGTTGCTATTTAAATAATTCTTAACATTTGATGACAAAGAAATATTTTGGAGCATCATGTTATATTTTTTTAAATCACCTATGTTTGAAGCTTCTTCTAATAAATCACGCCTTGTAGAGAGCTGCATTTTTTCAGTTTCTGGAGAATGATTTTCTTTTTCATCAATTTTTCTTATTACTGCGTCTAAATCTGCTGAAGTTGTAATTCCGTATTTTGCTGCAAGCTGTTTTACAGGCATGCCGGCAGTAAGCTTGTAAAGCCAGTTTATTGAATATTTGTCATTCTCAGAAAGCGACGCAACTCCATACTGATGCGGAGTGTACATAATGTCTTCTTTGTAAGGGCTGTGCTGTAACCCAAGAGCATGCCCGATTTCGTGTAAAATTGTGTGATAAACTTCAATGTCACTGTCGTATTTCTGATGAATACGCCCGTCTGTAAGCCCGATTGAGACTTCTGCTCCATATAACCTTCCTTGCGGATCCCATGTGAAATAACAGTGTCCTAATGCTTGGCGGTCAACACGTTTCCAATCAACATTTATATTAGATTCAAGAAGTACGTTTGTAACTTTAAATCTAAGCTTGCCTCCTGTTGCAGCGGACCAGACAGAGAATGCATCCATAACCATTTTCCTGTATTTGGCATCTTCCCCGGGTTTTGAGTAAAATTTCATCGGCGCAATATAGACGGTCAAATTATTTATCGGCCATCGCATTATATTCCCGTTTTTAATACTTCCGTTAAGATAAGTTTTACGCTGCATAACAATAATATAACATGGTTTTTGAGTAAATTTTTGTAACGATTTTTTACTGTTATAAAAAATTAAAACCCAACAATAGCGTTTCAGCTGTTATAATTCATTATGCTTCAACTTCATGGTTGTTTTTAAAATCATACACTCCAGGAAATGCATCGACACCTGTGGTTTTTCTTGTTACATAATACTGGATTTTTGGAATAATTGTTGAAAGGAACATTGCTGCTATTCCAAATCCGACCATAAAGTTGATTCCGTTATACATAAGATTTTTCTTTTGAACAGTTTCCAAAAGTTTTTTGTCTATTTTTCCATTTTTAGAAGATTTGCAGATTGTATCTACATAATTTTCCATCTCTGATTTGAGCTTGTAGAGCGGTTTGTTAGAAATAAATCTAAATTCTTCTTTATTAGCTCCGCCTGTGTGCTCAGTAAATACTTTTTCAAGAAGTTTTGGATTGTTAATTTCTGCTTTATTGAAAGAGTCAATAAGCTGTTGTTTAGTAAGTACAGGTTCTCCAAGCCTTTCTGGCTGAAGTTTTGACATTTCAGCAGCTCTTTCAAGAATTTCTTGGTCTGTTATAAATTTCTTGGCTTCACTCAGTTTAATTACTTCTAAAGGTGTTTTGTTTGTAAGTTTAGCAAAATAAGATTGTTCTGCTGTCTCAAATTTTATACCTTGAGGTAAAGTAATTTTTTTACCTAAAACAGCTCTTCTGAATTCTTCAACACCCATTTCTCTATTATTTAAGAATTCAACAAGGTGTTTGTCCAAAATTTCTGCAGTTGCAGGGTTTAAGCGCGAAGCTTTTCCGCTTTCAGCAAGGTTGAGTAAATTTCTTGCGTGACCTTGAGCCCACATGTAGAAATAGATTGAGCCTATGTCTCGAATTGCAACTTCTCTGCGTTCTTCTTTGCTTCTCGCATTATACATACGTCCGCCAGCAATCCCGGCATCGCTGGAAAGCAGCTTGCCTGTGTTTGTATTTTCGATTGCGTTTGTGAATTTGTTGATTGCTCCGATTGCCCCGCCTTTGAATGTAAGCTGGCCGTTTTGCGGATGCGGATGTTTTCTTTCATGTCTAAGTTTATTAGTCAATGCTTGATTGACTTTTGGTACAACAAATCCTATGAATAAGTTTGTTAAAATTACACTAGTTAGAACTTTTGCTCCTTTAATAAGTGCTACCTGCTTAGGAGTGAATCCTTTAGGAGCAGCTTTTTTCATAAAGTTTTCAAAAGGAGTTCTCAAGACTTTGTCTGTTCCTACGTCGAAATTAGCATTTGGTTTTTTAAGGATTTTAGCAATTACTTTGTCTCCAAGCTTGTTCATTGCTCCAACGCCTGTCAGCCAGACTAAAGCGCCAAGAGATTCTTCGATAAAACGTTCTCTTGCTTCATCCCATTTCCCGCGTTTATATGCTTGGTAAGTTCTACCTATCGTAACAGTAGCTTCCAATGCTACAATTGGTGCTAAAGCGTCTGCTTTTGTCATTTTTGTAATGGCTGTTGAAAATCTGCCAGATGTAATTGGATTCAAAACAAAACCTTTCCTATTTTCGGCTGATGTATGTAAAAAGTGTAAAGATTTTTTTTTGACAATTTTAACTTAAAATGTTACAAAAGTACATAAAAATCTTAATCAATACTTGTATTTAGATTTTGTTTTATTTATGATAGTTTTAAAAATGTAAGATAGTCAAAATATAAGGAATAGCAAAAATGAATCCTATTATTAAGAATTTAGAATCTGAATACACAACAAGAGAATTACCAGAAATGAATCCTGGTGATACAGTTAGAGTATTCGTTAAAATCGTAGAAGGAAACAAAGAAAGAATACAGGCTTACGAAGGAACTATTATTGCAGAACACGGTTCTGGAATTAATAAAACTATTACAGTAAGAAAAGTATTCCAAGGCGTTGGTGTAGAACGTGTGTTCTTAGTATATTCTCCACGTATTGAAAAAATTACTGTTCAAAGACGCGGTGATGTTAAACGTGCTAAATTATACTATTTAAGAGAACGCTCTGGTAAAGCTACACGTATTAAGGAAAAAATTGAAAAAAGATAAGGGGTAAATATCTTGCATATTCATTGGTACCCAGGGCACATTGCTAAAGCAGAACGTCAGCTTAAGGAAAAGCTTAATTTTGTAGATGTGATTATTGAGGTACGAGACGCAAGATTACCTTTAAGCAGCAGTTATGCAAACATAGAGAAGCTCTTGGGAAACAAACCAAGGCTTCTTTTGTTGAATAAAGCTGATTTGACAGATAGGAATGAGCTTAAAAAATGGGTTTCTTATCTTAAAGAGTCAACTGGTTGTCCTGTTATCATAACAGAAGCAAAAGGTGCTAAAGATTTAGCGCAAGTTGTGAAAACAGCTGTAGAGCTTAGTGAACCTAAAATTCAGGCTTTGATGGCAAAAGGTTTATTAAGGCGCCCAGCGCGAGCTATGGTTGTAGGAATGCCGAATGTCGGCAAATCCAGTGTAATTAATAAGCTTACAAAATCTTCAAAGACAAAAATTGGAGCTAAAGCCGGTGTTACAAGGCAGCAGCAGTGGGTTAGAATTAATCCAAAGCTTGAACTTCTTGATACTCCGGGTATTATTCCTACTCGACAGGATAACCAGATGCAGGCAGTTAAGCTTGCGTTTGTAAGTTCTGTTTCAGAAAATGCTTATTCTCCTGAGCCTGTTGCATCGGCATTATTAGAAATGTTTGAAAATGATGCTCAGGTTAAAGATTACTATAAAGTTGATGAGTTAACACTTGAAAATATTGCACTATCCCGTAAATGGATTATTAAAGGAGATTCTCCTGATACTGAAAGAACTGCAATTTATGTTTTAAAAGACTTTAGAGAAGGTCGTTTAGGTTTATTTATACTGGATGAGATGCCGGAATAAAAAATGTTTTTGGGATTAGTTTAATATCAGAATAATTGCTCCTATAATCATTATGATAGAGCCAATCAATTTTCTTTTTAAATCTTTTTCTTGGAAAATATTTGCTCCTAGAAATACGCTTAGTAAGGTAGAAAGCTGAAAAAGAGCAAGCGCATATGAAACATTCATTCTTTCAAAAACAAAGTTTGTTGAATATTGCATTATCCCGACTGATAAAATTAAAAAAAGCTGGTATTTGCAGCTTTTGATTTTAGGTAAATGTTTTGCTGCAATAATAGGAATTGCGGAAAAGAGTAATCCTGATAAACACCATAAAACAAAAGTATTCAGACTTCCTGTCTCTAAAATGATTTTTTTAATAAATACTGCTTCTGTACCGGAGCATATTAATGCTGATACTCTGAATAAGATTGCTTTAGAATTGCCTTTTACACTTCCTGAAATAAAAAATGTGCCGAATATGATTAATAAAATTGCAAATACTGCAGTTAATGATGGGATTTCTTTTAAGAAAATTACGCCTAAAAACATTGCAATCACAGGTTTATATGAGTTAATTGGTGCAAGTACAGAAAGTTCTCCTATTGAAAGAGCTTTTATAATAAAATAATTTCCTGCAGCGCCGAGAATTCCCATGATTAATACATCAGGTAATATTGTATACGGCACGCTTTCTATGAAAAAAATTCCTGCAATGCTTAAGCCTAAATATGTATAAAAGTTTACAACAGATGATTTTTCGCCTTTGTTTGTAAGAATTTTTTGAAAAACATTAAGATAAGAGTTCGAAATAATTCTTGTGATAATGCCTGTGATTAAGTAAAGCATAAATTAATTATAATATAAAAAAAACCACTCGGTGTGTGTGTTATGTCGAGTGGATTTTGTTTTCTGCATCCTAATGGTCTTTTTAGTGTTTATTATCTAGGAGTTTATATGATTTTGGGGTTTTTATTTTTTTTGCTATTTAGTGTTTCGGCTACACTTAAAGTGTGTATTTATATTATTGCGCATAAAAATTTTAAGTCAAGTGGGGGGTATGCAATTTTTTGAAATTTATTTGAAAAATTGTTAAAGTGCTGAAATAACTGCTTTTTGGCTGTTAATAAAACTTAATATTTCATACAAAAATAAAGGGTATTAATAATTGTAATTAATACCCTTTATCTGTTTTTTATTAATTTTTTATTCTAAAGACTGATGTCCGGATTTATGAGATTTAAGAAGAACGCCTCGTTTAGAAGATTGTATAAAATCAATCATTTTTTCGATGTATTCGTTCATAGGAATTTCAGCTTTGATTTTTTCAATTGCTTGAGTTGTGTTGAGTTCTTCAGAAATAAGTAGTTTAAAAGCTTCATTTGTTGCAGTTCTGACTTCTTGAGAAACTCCTCTGCGTTTCATTGCAATTACGTTTAATCCTCGCGGAACAGGCGGTCTGCCTTCGCCTTTTGAGTAAGGAAGGATATCTTGGCGGGAAGCTGAGAAACCGCTGATAATTGCCATGTCTCCGATTCTGATATTTTGGTGGAATACGCTCATTCCTCCTACGAAAGCACCGAAGCCTACGTGTACGTGGCCGCCTAAAGTTACAAGGTTTGCTAAAATAACTTGATCTTCAAGCACGCAATTATGAGCGATATGAGAGCCGACCATTAGCAAGCATTTGCTTCCGATTCTGGTTGTGAAATCTCCGCAGGCTGCGCCTCTGTGAATTGTTACGTTTTCTTTAATAATTGTGCTGTCTCCAATAACAACTTTTGTAGGTTCTCCTTTGTAACCTAAGTCTTGAGGTTCAGAGCCGATTGTTGAGAAAGGTGAAATTGTACAGTTTTCTCCTATTTCAGCAAATTCAATATAAGCATTTGCAATAACTCGTGTACCATTTCCAAGTTTAACATTTTCTCCGATAACTACGTTTGGTCCTATTACAACGCCTTCTCCTATCTGAGCAGAAGGGTGAATTACTGCAGAAGGATGTATTGAACCTGTTTTTTCAAGAACTGTATTTGTCATTCTCTTACTCCATACTATTTGTCTACAGATTTTAGTATAGTATAAAAATTTTGATATCGGCTAAATATTAATATAATCTTTATCTGGAGTATATATTTGCCTTTTCCCTCTTTACGCTGTTATGTCTTTGTGTGATAATATAGACGAAAAAGGAAGGAATATAATTATGTCAGAAGTAAGAGTAAGAATTGCACCGTCTCCAAGCGGTAACTTACACGTTGGTACGGCAAGAACAGCTTTATTTAACTATTTGTTCGCTAAAAAAAATAACGGCAAATTTATATTAAGAATTGAAGATACAGACGCTGAGAGAACAAGCCAGGAATATGTTGATAATATTTTTGACAGTCTTAAGGCTCTTGGTTTAAACTGGGATGAAGGTCCAGATGTCGGCGGAGATTTTGGTCCATATACTCAGTCTGAAAGATTTGATATTTATCCAAAATATATTCAGGAGCTTCTTGATAAAGGTTTTGCTTATGAATGCTTCTGCACTCCAGAAGAGCTTGAAGCTGAAAAAGAAGAAGCTTCTAAAAATAAAAAAGCTTATGTTTATTCAAGAAAATGTGAAAACTTAACTGAAGATGAGAAAGCAAAATTAAGAGCAGAAGGTAGAAAACCTGCTATCAGATTTAATGTTGCAAGAGCTCAAAGAGCTTTTCACGATTCTTCAATCCTTGAATTTGATGACCTGGTAAAAGGCAAGCTTCACATGGATACTGATTTGATTGGTGATTTTGTAATTATGAAGTCAAATGGGGCTCCGACTTATAATTATGCTGTTGTAATCGATGATGCTTTGATGAAAATTTCTCACGTAATCAGAGGTGAAGACCATATTTCTAATACTTATAAGCAAATCTTGATTTTTGAAGCTTTAGGGTTTGAAGTTCCAAGATTTGGTCATCTTGGCATGATTCTTGCTCCTGATAGAAGTAAGCTTTCAAAAAGACATGGGGCAACAGCTGTTTCTGATTTCGTTGAACAAGGTTATTTGACAGAAGCTCTGGTTAACTTTGTTGCTTTGTTGGGCTGGGCTCCTTCTGATAGTGAAGAAATTAAGCCTGTTGATAAGATTGCAGAAGATTTTAGAATTGGTGAAATTTCTTCTTCTAATTCGATATTTGAGTATGATAAATTAAAATGGATGAACAGTCACTATATCAAGATGCTTTCTCAAGAAGAGCTTAGAGCGAAGCTTAAGAAATATTTAACTAAGTATGATTTATCAGAGCTTACAGAAGAGCAGTTTAATAGAATGATAGAAATTACTTATGAGCCTTTAATTTTGTTATCTGATATTACTGATGCTGTTTCATATTTCTTTGGCGGAGATAAAGTAGAAGTTGATGAGAAGGCTCAGGCTGAGCTTGATACAGAGCTTTCTCAGGATGTTCTTAAATCATTTATTGAGCAGGCAGAAGGCTGGGATTGGAGTGAAGAAAATCTTCATGAAGTTCTTGCTGAGTTTAGGGCTAAATTTAAAGAAGAAAAAGGTTATAAACCAAAGTTCACTATGTGGGCAGTCAGAGCTGCTGTGACCGGCAGGCTCTGCGGAGCTGATATGGTTGCTACGCTTGCAATTATCGGTAAAGAAAATTCGATTAAAAGAGCAAAAGCAGCACTTAAAACAGCAAATGTTTAAAACAGTAAAAGGATGTAATTCAAAATTACATCCTTTTGTTTTATAATATTTTTTATGAGGAGCTATTACAAAAATATATTTTTTCTGTTTTTATTTATGTTTTTAACAGGCATGAAGGCATTTTCGTATGAACTTATTCTTCCAAAAGAAAAGCGTTCTGTAGTGAATACGAATTATGCTTTGTTCGTTGGAAAAATAAGAAATTCAGAGACAGTTACAATAAATAACGAAAAGATTTTTCCTGCTTCAAATGGAGCTTTCACGCATTCTGTTAAATTAAAGGATGGAGAAAACCGGGTTATAATTCGCTCAAATTATAATACGCAGGTTTATAAATTTTGTAAAAAAACTCCGGTAAAGTCTGAGCCTGCTGAAATCAAAGAATTTGACAGGCAGAGATTTATTGTAAAAGATGACAATACACCGCTTAGAAGTACGCCGGTAGATGAAGGTTTGAATAGAGTTGCGCATCTTTTTAAAGGTACAGCATTAATCATAAACGGAGAAAAAGGCGATTTTTATAGAGTTTTTCTATCGAAGGATAAAACTGCTTGGATTGCAAAAAAAGATGTTGAGATTGGATGTGTAAGCAAGCCTGCTGAGTTTATTAACATGGGCAGTAAAAAGTTTAAAAATGCTGTGGTTCAGACGATTTCTTTCTCTGAAAACTTACCTTATACAGTAGAAGATTGCGAAAATGAAATTCTATTTAAAGTTTATAATCCGGAACTTTCAGATTCTTCTGTTTATACAATTAATATTCCTAAACCGGAAAAATATTTTTATTTTGTTTATTTAGATGACGGCACTTATACATTTAAAGTTTCGGAGGTTCCTCGTTCTATCAATGATTGTACTATTGTTATTGATGCAGGTCATGGAGGGTCTGAAAAAGGCGCGGTAGGGTGTCTTGGAGATAAAGAGAAAGATGTTAACTTAAAAATCGCGTTAGAGCTCCAGAAACAGCTTAAATCTGCAGGTGCAAACGTGGTAATGACTCGTGAATGTGATGGAAATATTTCTTTAAACGATAGAGTTAAAATTGCAAAATCTAATCAGGCAGAAATTTTTGTAAGCATTCATTTGAACTCAATAGGCGATACGCCTTTTAATCTTCATAAGCACAAAGGAACAAGTGTATATTATTTTAACCGCAACTCAAAAGAACTTGCGCAAATTTTAGAAAAAAGTGTTTCTAAATCAGCCGGCACAAGGCGTGATGGTGTCAAAACAGCAAGCTTTGCGGTTATCCGCCCTGCGGAATATGTCGGAGTACTTATAGAAACTGCTTACATGATTAATCCGCATGATTCTGTTTTATATAATTCCTGTGACTTTGCAGCAAATACAGCAAAAGGGATTACAGAAGGGTTATTGGAGTTTATTTCCAAATAAACCCTGTTGGTGGTAATATATTATTATGGCAAATTCGTTTGAAGAAGTTATTTCTCAGATTAAAGACCGGCTGGATATAGTAGATGTTGTTTCGCAGTATGTCGTTTTAAAAAAAAGCGGTGCTAACTACTGGGGAATTTGTCCGTTTCATAATGATAAAAAACCTTCAATGTCGGTTAGTCCTTCAAGAGGTATTTTTAAGTGTTTTTCTTGCGGAGCAGGCGGAGATGCATTAAGTTTTCTGGTTAAGATTCAGAATCGAGAGTATAAAGATGTAATTTTAGAACTGGCAGAAAAATACGGAATAGAGCTTCCGACTAAATATCATTCATCTCAAGATACTAAAAACCAGAAAAAAGACATGATAAAAGCATGCCGGAAAGCTGCAATGTTTTATCACACCCAGCTTCGTTCAGCAGATGATGCGAATAAAGCTATGACAGCGCTTCGAAAACGTGATGTTACGGATGAAGTTATAGATAAGTTTACATTAGGCTGGGCGCCTAATAAATATGACTCTCTTTATAAAGAGCTTAAAAAAGAGTTTAAAGATGATATTTTAGAAAAAGCTGGTTTGATTTTAAAATCTAATCAGGGCGGATGGATTGACCGTTTTAGAAATAGAATAATTATTCCTATACAGAATGAAAACGGCGAGTATGTAGCTTTTGGAGCACGTGCTGTGGATGAAGGCCAGAATCCTAAATATTTAAACTCTTCAGATTCTTTAATTTATAACAAAAGTAAGCTGCTTTTCGGGCTTTGTACAGCTCAAGATTCAATAAAAGAAAATGACGGCGTAGTTATAATGGAAGGGTATTTTGACGTTATTTCAGCTCAGGCTCATGGGGTTGAAAATGCTGTAGCTTCTTGCGGAACGGCACTTACAGCCGAACATGTTAAGCTATTGTCAAGATATACAAAATCGAGACGAATTTTTCTTTCGTTTGATACAGATAATGCAGGCATTAATGCTACCAAAAAAGGAAGCGCAGTTATTAAAGAAACTCTTGCTGCTTTAGGTGATGTAAAACAGTTTGACGAAAGTCATATTTCTACTGCTTCTGATAATAAATATGCTTGTGAAATAAGAGTTGTTTCTCCGCCTCAAGGCAAAGATCCAGATGAGTTTATACGGACAATGGGCGGTGAAATGTTTAAAGAATATATTAATAATGCTCCGCTTTTAATAGATTTTTTGCTCAATAGTATTTTGAAAGATAAGATTTCTGCTAAAACTCCTCAAGAGAAAGCTGAGCTTGTAGAAAGAACGATTGAAATTCTGAAGGATGTAAATAACAAGATTATTCAGTCGGAATATGTTAAAATGGTGTCAGGAGTTTTGAACATAGATGAAAACGCTATGTTGAAAGAGCTAACGAAGAGAGAGCGATTAGGTGATAATGAATTAAAAGTTTCTTACAAACAAAAAGTTGTAACAAATTCTTCACAATTTGAAATTAAAGCGCAAAAAAATTTATTGAGCGTTTTTTTAGCAAGTGACAATACTTTAAGTTATCAAAAACTTAATGAATTGTTACCCGAAAATATCATTCAAGATGAAAAGTTAATAATTGTAAAAAATACAATTGACAAATTGGCGTGTACAATAAATAATGTTAAGGAATTGACGAAAAATTTGTATACAGAATTCATTGAGGATGATAATTTGACCCAAATATTAACCGATATAGTAGAACTTTCGGAAGCTTTTAACGGACTGGAACCGGATGAATTCGAAAGGGCTGTACAGGAAAATGTTGTAAGACTTAAAAGATGTTATCAAGAAAAAGAAGCCGAAAAACTTCGTCAGCAATACCAGCAAGTGAATGATGACGAAATTGAAGCGTTAAAAATACAAATGCAGCTTAGAGATAAAATTAAATTAAGGACTGGAGATAAATAAATGACCCAAAAAAGAAATTCACATTCATCAGTAGTAAGCGTAGAAGACGAAAATCTAGATTTATTAGATTTTGATGCTGAAAAAGATGAAGATTCAGTTGATTACATTGAAACTGATTTAGGGACTGACAATATTGAAGACATTATTACTTCATCAAAATTAGGCGGCATAAAAAGCGACGATTTTTATATGATAGATTCTTCTGATTCATCCCGTGATTCAGAAAGTGATACAGAAATGCCGAAAGGTGTTGCTGTAGAAGATCCTGTAAGGCTTTATCTAAGAGAAATTGGACGAATTAAATTATTGTCAACAAGTGAAGAAATTGAACTTGCAAGAAAAATTATCCAAGGAGGAACTCCTGGTGCAATTGCTAAGCGTAAGCTTGTTCAGGCAAACTTAAGACTTGTTGTAAGTATTGCAAAAAAATATGTAGGCAGAGGCATGCTTTTCTTAGATTTGATTCAAGAAGGCAACCTTGGTTTAATCAGAGCAGCAGAAAAATTTGATCATGAAAGAGGTTTTAAGTTCTCGACTTATGCAACTTGGTGGATTAGACAGGCTATTACAAGAGCGATTGCTGATCAGGCAAGAACTATTCGTATTCCTGTTCACATGGTTGAAACTATTAATAAATTGAAAAAAGTTACAAGACGTTTAGCTCAAGAACTTTCAAGAAAACCAACCGAAGAAGAGCTTGCTTCAGAAATGGGTGTTTCAATTTCTAAACTCAGAGAAATTGTTAAAATCGCACAAGAGCCTCTTTCTTTAGAAACTCCAATCGGTAAAGAAGAAGATTCAAGATTAGGCGATTTTATTGAAGATAAAGAAGCTGATGCTCCGATTAAAACAGTAGCTTCTGAGCTCTTGAGAGAAGATTTAGCAGAAGTACTTTGCACTTTATCTCCAAGAGAAAGAGATGTTTTGAGATTACGTTTCGGTATGGATGACGGCAGACAAAGAACTTTAGAAGAAGTTGGCCAGTTATTTGGTGTAACCAGAGAACGTATTAGACAAATCGAAGCAAAAGCTTTGAGAAAGCTTCGTCATCCAAACAGAAGCAAACGCTTAAGAGAATATGTAGAAAACTAAAAAAATTCCCGCATATTGCGGGAATTTTTTTTAGTTATGCATTCTTTTTACAAAACATTACATTTGCTTTGATTTTAAGCATGTTTAAAATATAATAATTTCAGTATATGTACGAGGGAGTAAAGATATGCCGAATAACGAAAGTGTTGGAAAAAAGATAGTAGAAGCTTTGAAAAAGCAAGCAGAAAATATGGATGCAGAAACTGTGCATCAAGATTTATTTGCATCTGCTCCAGCAAGTAATGATATTTTTGCAGCACAAGCTTCAGATGATATATTTGCAGAACCTGTAAAACAGGCAAAAAATACAAACTTTTTTGATGATATAGAAGAAGAAAAAGATCCATTTTTTGCAGAGCCAAAACCAGCTCCAGCTCCGGTTCAGGAAGTTGTGAGCGAAGCTTTTGAAATGCCTGCAAACATAACAGTTTTGAAAAAACTTATTTCTCAGCTTCCAAGCGGAGTTTCAAGACATACAGGTGCTCAAATTATTAAGCAAACAATGGAAGCTCTTGGTATTTCTATGAAAAGTGTCCTTCAAGACGCTCAGCAAGTTCAAGAAAATCTGAAAGTTTCAGCAAGAGAATGTCAGGCTTCTATTCAGGAATACAAAAAACAAATTATGACGCTCGAAAAACAATCTCAAAGCTATCAAAAACAATATTCAGCTTTAAATGATTTAATAAGTTTATTTATTCAAACAACAAAATAAGGTTTTTATTCTCTCGGTTTTAGAGAGGTCAAAATTATAAATAAGCATCAAAAAAGAGGTTTAAAACCTCTTTTTTTTTATATTCCTTCATCTTCTACAGTTTTTTCTTCTGTTTGTGCTGGAGAATCAATTGTTACTCCTAGCTGTTCAAGTGCTGTTTTTGCTTTTGGGGCAAGTGCTGTGTCGGAGAAGTTCTCCAAAATTGCTTGATAGCATTCTATGGCTTCTTGTTTCATGTCTCTAAGCTTGTAAACATTGCCAGCTTTAAAATAAAGCGGAGCTAGTTCTGTTGAAGGCGACATAAGCATTTGGTTATCAAGTTTTATTTTAATCCCAATTAAATTCTCATTGTCTTGAGGAGATAAAAGTGCGCGGCCATATATTTTTTGAGTTAATTTATCAATTGTTTCTGACATTTCTGTAATTGCTTCTTTTGAAAGCTTAGAAGATTTCTTTGCAGCTGATACATCAAGACTTATTGCTGACAATAATAAAAAGCCAACTAATATAGATAAAATAACTTTTTTCATAAACCTACCCCTTTACCTCAATTATAACAAAAACTTGATTTTTGGTCTCACTTAAATGTATGATTGTTTTATGGAAAAGATGATTTATCAAAAATTTATTCTTGGAACTGGCAGTGAGTTAGATAGTGCTTTAAAAAAAGGACTTGGCGGTGTTATATTTTTCACTAAAGATATTGAATCACGGGAACAATTTAAGAGGCTTATTGACAAAATTAAACAAAACTCTATTATTTGCCCTTTTTTATCGATTGATCAGGAAGGCGGAAGGGTTGAGAGGACTGAAAATATTCATTCGAGGTATCTTTCTCCAAAATACGCTTTTGAAAAAGGTCAATTGTTTTTAAAAGAACAAACTGAAAAAATTGCAGAAGAGTTGAAGGATTATGGGATTAATTTAAATTTTGCGCCTTGTGCAGATGTGAATACAAATCCTGACAATCCTATTATTGGTGAGCGTGCATTTTCTAACAAAACTGATGAGGTTGTTTTGGGGGTTAAGCTGGTTTCTAAAACTTATCGAGAGGTTGGAATAATTCCTTGCATAAAACATTTTCCGGGACATGGCGATGCTTCGAAAGACAGCCATTTGACTCTGCCTGTTATTGATTTACCGCTTTCAGAGATGGAAGAAATTCATATAAAACCATTTAAAGAAAATCTTGATGCTGAAATGATTATGGCTGCGCACTTACATTGTACTTGTTTTGATAAAGAGCGTGTACCTGCATCGTTAAGTAAGAATGCAATTGGGTATTTGAGAAACGTTTTAAAATATGACGGGGTTGTCATAACCGACGATATGGTTATGAAGGGAGTTCAGGATTTTGGAAGCGCAGAAGCTTGTATAATGGCAATTCGTGCCGGGGTGGATATGTTTATTTACCGTAACGCTGATAAGCTTGCTGTTAATACAATAAATGAGGTTATTGAAGCTGTAAAAACGGATGAAGCTCTCAAACAGCTTGTCTTCGAGTCAGATGCAAGAATTCAGCGATTAAAAAAAGAGCGGTTTGGTTAGAACCAAACCGCTCTTTTTTGATTATTTGTTTAAGCTGTTGCTTCTGCTGCAGCTCTTTCTGCATCAAAACATTCTTTGCAAAGTACGTCTCTGCCTTGTGTCGGGTTAAAAGGAACCTGTGTTTGTTTACCACATTTTGCACAAACTGCATCATGCATTTTCTTTTTACCTCTGTGTTGTTGTTTTTTTGCTTTTCTACAGTTAGTGCATCTTTTTGGCTTATTTGTTAAACCTTTTTCTGCATAAAACTCTTGTTCGCCTGCAGTAAATACGAATTCGCTGCCGCAATCTTCACAAATAAGCGTTTCATCTTGGTACATTGTTTTGTTCTCCTAAATAATTTGTAACCGTGACACATAAGAGCGTCTGCACTCATTCTATACTTTTTTTCAGTAAGCGTCAAGTGTTGAAGACTAATTAGATGTACTTTTGTAACGAATGTTTGCATAAGACAAACCTGCAGGTTTGTTTTTCTATACACCTTTGCCTGTAGAACCAAAACCGCCGCATCCGCGTTCTGTTTCAGAAAGTTCTGTAACAACTTCGATTTTAGCTTGCTCATATTTAGCAATAATCATTTGGGCAATCCGTTCATCTGGTTGAATTGTGTAAGCTTCATTTGAAAGATTTACAACAGGAATGCAGACTTCTCCGCGGTAATCTTCATCAATAGTTCCAACGCAGTTAATTAAACTGATGCCGTGTTTTATGGAAAGTCCTGAACGAGGTCTAATTTGAGCTTCGTATCCGTGTTCAAGCTCAATTTTTAATCCTGTTGGGATAAGCTTTCTTTCAAGCGGCTGTAATGTAATTTCTTCTTCAATAGCTGCACATAAATCCATGCCAGCTGCGCCTTCGGTTTTGTATTCAGGTACAAAACGATTGTGCGGCATTCTAAAAATCTTTAGTATCATACTATCCTCTCTTAAAGCCTTATTCAGGGTGCTGCAGTTTTATATATATTATTTACCCTTAGGCTGTGATAATTGTTTTTCCGTCTATTACTTGTTTAGGGAATATAGTCAAAGTTTCAATACCCATGGATTTATCCAGTTTTTTATTTTCATCCGGGTTTGCTTTTTGAGCTTTTTCGACAGCTTCGCCATTTCCGTTCATCATAGACATGAAACTATTTGAGTATCTAATAAACATGTTTTTTCTAGGCTGAGTGTCATTAATTGAAACTGATGAGATATTCATACTTACCTGCTTTCTATGTTTTTATTGTGTTACAGAGAAATTCTGATGTCAATAAAAAAGTAAACTAAAGAAATAATTTGTAACAAAAAAATGTTTGTGATAAGATAAGCTTGCAGCTGACAATGCGGGCAGCAAATTGAATACTTATGTCGTAGTGGCGGAATCGGTATACGCGCACGTTTGAGGGGCGTGTGGAGAAATCCTTGGGGGTTCAAGTCCCCCCTACGACATTTTTAATTTCAAGCTTAATTTTAAATTTATTCCGCGTTTGTATAATTTTTAGATTTTTTTGTGTAAAACGTAAAAGTTTTAAGGAGGATATGCATGAAGGTATACGGCGAAAATAATTGCAGTCGGCTGTTATTTGGAGCTAGATGGGTTAAAAACAAGAAATATAAGAGTGCTTGCGAAGGTGCTTATTATAAATATGCAGAGCACAAAATTCTACAAGGTGAGCAATTATTATCTTCATTTCCTGACCATAAATTAAAATTAGAGAATAATGGTGTTAGGAATTTAACTACAAAAAAATACCTTGAATTTCCTGAATTGGATAATGAAAACTCTCATTTCGAAAATCTTATGTATTTCTATAGTTTGTTAAAAGAACAAGGTAATAAGTTTATACAAGAATTGTTTAAGTAAACTCAAGTATAAGTATTAGCAAAAATATTTTTTACACGTTTTATATTTTCTAGAAAAGAAAATAAGGAGTGTGATTATGCAGGTAAGATCAATTGGAAATAATAATACAAATTTTGGAATGGCCTTAAATATTGATAAAGCTGGTATAAATAAGCATTTTACTGATGAAGTTATTGAAGCAGTGGAAATGTCTTTACCATCATTAACAAGCATGGCAAAAAATGTTAATATAAGCATAAAACCATATAACTTTGCACTTGGACCCCTTGGCAAGTCAAAAGATTCTCTATGTGTAGAAGTTCGAGAACAAAATGTTTCGATAGCAAATAAATTAAAATCTATGTTAAGTTTACGACATCCTTATAAAAGAGCCGGTGTATGTTTTGCTGACCAGATGAGAATAGGTTTATTAGAGGAAGTTGTTAAAAAATTTAAAAATGATATAGTCGGTTAACACTAACTCTTTGTTACAATTCTATACTTAATTGAAATTCGGCTTTTTTTATACTATGATAATGGTATAAGAGAGGTGGAAATGGATTTTTTCAGACAACATAAAAAAGCTATAGTAGGTTTTATTTTTGTAGCTGTTGCTTTCTGGCTTCTAGGTGCTACTGCAATTGTTGCGATGTTAAGCATGGGGAAATAAGTGTGAGTACGAAAAAAATATTAAAATGTTTAATATTTTTTAGTGTTGTTTTCAGCGTTTTTACAAGCTGTTCATCTTTTGCTGCGACTGATTTGGAAACACAAAAGAAACAAACTCGTGCAAAAATTAACCATCTTAAGTGGCTTGAAAGTGTTGAGACTAACAAACTTTATAAAAACCAGCAAAAACTTGAAAGTGCTACAAATTCACTGCATCAATCAAAATCGCAAATTCTTACTGTGCAGAAAGAATTAAACGGTATGCAGGCGCAGCTGGATAAAGCAGCGAGTGAATACAATTCTTTGAATAGTATTTTAGCTTCACATGTAAGAACTGTGTTTAAGTCTCAGCGTAAAGCTTTTTTTGAACTTCTTATAACGTCTGAAGACATTAATATGCTTGTTGACAGGGTGTATTTCCAGAAAATAATATTGAAAGAAGATTACGATAGAATGGCTGCTGCAAGAGTAAAAGCGCAGGAAATTGCTATGCTCAAGTATAATATAGAATCTCGAAAACGTAATTTGGAGCGTTCTGTTGCATCAATAAATTCTCAGCAAACTTATATTCAGAGAGCAATTGCTAAGAATGAAAATATGATTAAGAAGCTGCAGACTGACCGTGTTGCTTACCAAAGAGCTGAAAAAGAACTTGCACAGCAGTCAGAAAAGATTGGTTCGTATATCAATAGAACAACAAAAAGTTCTGATGTACAAATAGCGTCTCATTTTATGAAGCCTATTCAAGGTAGAATTACTTCTCCTTTTGGCTGGAGAACGCACCCGATTTTTAATAGCAAATCTTTCCATTCGGGGGTCGATATCGGCGGACCTAATTTAGGTGCAATAAGAGCTTCAAATTCTGGTAAAGTTATATACTCAGGCTGGTACGGCGGTTATGGAAAGGTTGTTATTTTAGACCACGGAAAAGGTACAGGCAAGCCAATTACAACATTATATGCACACATGAATTCTATAAAAGTTTCAAACGGTCAGGTTGTGCAAAAAGGAGATATTATAGGTTATGAAGGTACTACAGGCTATAGTACCGGTCCTCATTGCCATTTTGAAGTTAGGGTTAATGGGCAGCCTAACAATCCATTGAATTACATATAGTAGGAAGTTAAAAAATTGAAAAAGAGAATAATATCGTTATTATCAATATCACTAGTTACTGCAAATGTTGCTTTTGCAGAATATTCGCTTATAGACCCTTCTGATTTTACCGGTGATGCTTTTTTTACACCGCCTTCTATCCAAGAACAGAAGCAGGCACAAGCAAAAAAGCCTTCAAGAAATGCGAGTTTGCCTCCATTAAAGAAGCTGCGATTAAAAATTAAGAAAAAGCTTAATGAAAAGAATGCTGGTCAAATGGAGCTTGCACCTGTTGCACCTTCTGAGGATGTTTATGCAGCTGGAACAGAAACTTCTGAATATGCTTCAAAAGATTTGAAAGAAGAGTTTGATGAAACTATGATGCCCGATGGGTTTGAAGCGGATGAAGAGGCTGCTGAAGAAAATGTTAAAGCAAAACATTTCTGGCAGAAAAAATCTAAGAAAGAGTTGGCTGTTTCAGAGAAAGATGAAACAGAAGATATAATTCTTGATTGTGAAAATGTTGATTATGATACAGATTCATACTGTGTAATTGCAACAGGTAATGCTGTTGTTGATTTTGTTAAGCAAGGTACTGTTGTAAAAGCTGATAAAATTACTTATGACAGAATGAATAATACTATTAAAGCAGAGGGAAATGTAGAAATTCATAAAAACGGGCAGGTGATTAATGGTGAGTATATCTTTGTTGATATGAATGAAGAAAATGCTTTAATTGAAAAGCCTATAACTCGTACTGCTACAATAGAAATTAAATCTCAAAGAGGTTATGTTTATGGTGATAAAATTGTCCAGGAGAATGGTTCTGTAACTGTAGATGAGTCTTTTCCTGTCAATTACCGCTCTTTAAATAATGGACCTTGGATGTCTAGGATGCTTAAAACAGAAAGCGAAGAATTTATTGATTCTAAAAGTAAGGATAATAGTGTAATTAAATTAAAAACACGTGATATTTTAATTTCACAAAAGGGTGATTTAGAAGTTATTACACTTAAGAAAGCTTCTGTATTCAAGGGTAAGAGAAAAATTTTGAAAGTTCCTTCTTTGAAAATTTATACAAACAAAAATTTCGATTTTGTAGATACAAACTCTTGGGAGCTTGGTTCATATAGAGGCTTGGGTATGTTTGTAGGTCCGGGTTTTGTATTTGAAGTACCTGGAGGTTCTGTCTTAAAAGCAATACCAATGTTAAATTATCACAGCGGTTTTGGTATTGGGGCGATTGCTAGATACAGCAGCGCTTCAAACTGGACTCAGGCAGCTTATGGTACAGTTGATGACAGGTTTATGATTCGAGGTAAGCAAAAATTAGATGATAACTTGTATATCCAGTATGCGATGAATGATTATATGAGAGAATGGTTTTTAGGAAGGCGCAGACCTAAATACGGGGCAAGCCTTGTTTATGATAAAGGTTATTCTCAGGAAGGATTTTTGCTGAAAAACAGAACTTCGTCTTTTGCTCATAGAGTTGACCTTGGTTATTATCACGACTATGATAGAGATAAACATTTTGACCAGCTTAAAGGTTCAGAGATGGGTACAACAAGAGCAAGATATATGGCTCAAGCAAACCAAACTCTCTTTTCAAGGCAGAGTATAGAAAAACAAAAAGCTATTTCTCTTGATTTAGTCGGTCAGGTTTCTGCTGCTTTATACGGAACAGGTGATACTCAGACAATCGGACGTATGGGTCCTGTGCTTCATACGCAATATAAGCGCTGGATGCAGGATATTGGATACTTCCAATCTGTTTATCAAGATAATTCTCCGCTTCAGGTTTTTGATGCGTATCGTTATGGTAAATCAAACGTCTATTTGAGAGAATATTTAAAGCTAAATAAATATTTAACTCTTTCCTGGTTTGGTTCGTTAAATATTTCCGGAGATTCTCCTGATAACAAAAATTTCCAGGAAAACTGTTTCTATATTACTTTTGGACCTGAAGATATAAAATTCAGCCTTGGTTATGATTTGGTGCGTGAAAATACTCACTTTATGGTTGAAGTTATGATGGATGCTAAAGGTTCTGAGCTTGAATATGAAAGGCTTGAAATAAAACAAGATAAAAAAGCTAAGAAAAGAGAAGAAATTGCTGAAGAGAAAGAAGAAAGCGGTTTTGAGAAATCAACTCAGCCTGTATTGCAGCGTGCAGTCGTAGAAGATGTAAAGACTTTAGAAGATGTTTTGTAGAAATAATTTGACAAAAAAAATAATAAGCTGCGGAAAACTTTGCGGGGTAAAAAATTTCACCCCGGGTTATTCTGGTAATATTTCGGCAAGATATAAGAAAGGTATGCTTATTACTGCTTCCGGTTCTTCAAACGGTTATTTAAAGCCAAATGAAATTGTGTATACTGATTTTGAAGGTAAATCTCTCGATAAAGGCAGAAAACCTTCAAGTGAAAAGCTTTTGCACGCAGGTATTTATAAGCTCAGGCCTGAAATTAATTATGTAATTCATGTTCATGCACCGTATTTAAGCAGTTTTGCATCGGCAGGCAAAGATTTAATGGAGCCTATAATGGCGGAGAATGTTTTTTATTTTGGAGGCATTCCGCTTGCAGACTATGCGCTTCCGTCTACAACAGAGCTTGTAGATAATACTATTAAGTTTTTTGATAAGTATGATGCTGTTTTAATGGCAAATCACGGTTTTGTAGTTGCTTCTAAAACAATAGAAGATGCTTATATGAAGCTTGAGCTTGCGGAATCTTATGCTCAGGTGGTGTTGAATACTCAAATACTTGGCGGGGCAAAAATACTAACAAAAGAAGATGAAAATGCAATTTTAGCTTTAAGGTAAAAAATAAGGCGGCGGGTTGTTTACAATCCGCCGCCTTATTTTTTATAAAAGTTCTTTTAAGTAGTTTGGAAGTGCAAATCTCGCGTTATGGTAATCTTTATTGTAGATTTTGCAAGTTTTTGTAATTGCAGCTCCTCTTCTTTCATCCCAGTAAGAAAGCGGTTGCACTTCTTCTGAACAGAAAGCCCAAGCCCAGTATCCGCCTGGATAAGTCGGGATGTTTGAAGTGTAAGTAGAGCAAATTGGAAAAACTTTTTTGAGTAAGTTGTACATCTTTTTTATTTCTTCTTTGTTCACAAATGGAGATTCAGATTGAGCTGCCATTATGCCGCCTTTTTTTAGTGAACGTTTTACGTTAGTGTAGAATTCTTCAGTAAACAATCCTTCTCCTGGTCCCATTGGGTCTGTCGAGTCGATTAAAACTATATCGAACATGTTTTCTTTATCTTTGATATATTCTATAGCGTCTTCTACTAGGATTTCGCATTTAGGATTATCCAGCTCGCAAGAAATAGTTGGGAGATATTTTTTACAAGCGTCAATAACCATTCCATCGATTTCGCAAAGAATGACTTTTTCTACAGTGTCATGTTTTAGAACTTCTCTGACTGTTCCGCCGTCTCCGCCTCCTATTACAAGAACAGTTTTAGGTTCTTTGTGGTGCATCATAGGAATGTGAGCAATCATTTCGTGGTAATGAAATTCATCTCCTTCTGTTGTCATCATTAAATCATCAAGAGTTAGTATTTTTCCTAATGATGAGTCTGTATCAATGATTTCAACTTTCTGAAAAGGAGATTGCTCAGAAAAAAGAACTTCTTTCTGTTTGATAGCAATACCAAATCCTGATGGAGTTATTTCTTTGTAAAATTCTGTCATAATCTTATGTTCCCTTCCATTACGTGTATATGCAGATGGAAAACTTCCTGCCCTGCATCTTTTCCTGTATTAATAACTATTCTATAAGAGTTCATTCCGCAAACTTTAGCAGCTTCTTTGACTGTCATCATAAGCTTGCCAAGTAAAAATTCATCGTTAAGTTCATTTAGAGATTCAAAATGTTCTTTTGGAACAACAAGCAGGTGTTTATCTGCTTTTGGATTAATATCTTTGAATACAACAGCGTATTCGTTTTCATATACAAATTCTGTTCCAAACTCTCCATTTACAATTTTGCAAAAAATACAATCTGTCATTAAATGTTTTCTCCTACATTAAATATATTGTAACAGAAACTTTTAAAATAATGGACTTTATCTTAATGAAACTTATTGATTATCTAAGTTGTTATACATATTTTTTATATTTTATCGTAATGATAAGTATTAATGAAAGGAGTGTACTATGTCAACGGTTGAGCCTATTAAAAACAAAGAAGAAATCAAAAAAGTTGAAAAGATTCTTGCAAAACAAAGCCAGCGTAATTTAATACTCTTTACTTTAGGTATAAATAGCGGTTTAAGAATTTCAGATATTCTTGCGCTTAATGTCGGTGATGTAAAAAGAAAATCTTATATCAGATTGATAGAAAAAAAGACTGGCAAGACAAAAAAAATTCCAATTAATTCAAAATTGAAGCCTATGTTTGAACAATTTACAAATAAAAGGGATTATGATGAACCTCTTTTTGTAACAGCATTTCAAAATCGTATGAATAGAGTTGCTGCGTATTCAATTATAAAAGATGCTTGTGTTTCAGCTGGTATAGAAGCGCATATTGGAACACATACTATGCGGAAAACGTTTGGCTATCATCATTACAAAAAATTTAGGGATTTAGCTCTTTTGCAAAAAATTTTCAATCACTCGAATCCGCAAGTTACTTTGCGATATATTGGAATTGAACAAGATCAAATAGAAAATAGTTATTCAAATTTTATCTTATAATTTAACCGGATGTATATGGAAATTACTTAAATCAGATTCATACATAAGCCAGCAGTCAATACCTTGACTTGCAGCAATTTGTTTCATCCTCATGATATATTTTTCTTCTTTAATCGGCTGTTCTATGATGAGTACTATTCCCGGCTTTTTATTAGTTTTTATGCTGTAATAAAGAGACTGTCCGATGCTTTCATAAATTTTGTGAGCGAAATCAAATTCAATGGCATGTGTGCTGGTTAAACAGTCTACTCGAGTCTTGTCTTCAAGCCTGTATTCTTGCGTTCCGCACATTGCACTGCACCATTTTTTCTGGTATTCAGATTCTTTATGCTTTTTAGTCTCTGCAGGAACTGAGGCAGAAGCAAAGAAAATTATTATTAAACTTAATAATATCCTGTAAAACACTAATATTTTTATAACATATCTGACTTATTTGTGTAAACTGGGGCGAATGGCTTATTTTTATCCAAATGCGGAATTAATATAATTAAATAGAATGATAAATTGTTTGTATTGAATTAGATTAATTTTTATAATAATTTAAAAAGGAAGTATGGAAGGTGAGAGATAATGAAAGAAGTTTTTGTAATACTAAATAACAATATTAAACGCCTTGTTAAGAAAAGTTGGTTTTGGGGCGGAATTGCATTTGCAATATTGTTGTCCTTGATTATTGGTTTATATTGTATGGTAATTTACATTTATCTTGAATTATCAGATGGTCAATATCATTTTTATATGAATACCAAGAAAAGTTTGGAAAATATTCACAATGTAAAAATTGATAGATATGATGGCGGTATTGAAAGAGAATTGTCAACAGAAGAAATTCTGATAAGGAGAAATAATAGCAGATGGCATTTGAGAAAAATGTTTAAATAAGCTTAACTTAATTCTCCAAAAAGAAGCCAGTCTAAATTGGTTTTTGAGAATCTAGATTTAATTTTGAGAATTTCTTCTCCTGTAGGGTATTTATTTTTTCTGATGAAATCATCAAGTCTGTTTTCAGAAATGTCTAGAAATTTTGCAAAATCAGAGCTGTCAAGCATTTTAGAAGCAACTTGAAGCATTAGAAGTCTCTTGCCCCATTGGTCAAGGTCAAATTGTACTCCAATATTAACATCGGGCATTAATACCGGTTCTCTGTTGCTATTTGATTGATATAAAGAAACTCCAAAATGATTCTCAATTTTTTGAAGCTCAGAAACAGTAACTTCGCTGCCATTTTTTGCGCGATTACTTATATTTGCTTTTCCGCAGTTTAGAATTTTTGCAAAATCTGTAAGAAAAATTCTTTGTTTAGTTAAGTTTTGTAAAGTGTCTTGTAATTCAATAAAATTCATTGTTTTGAGCTTATAAAATATTTTTAGAAAACAATAAAGTATATTAATACTTAACTATGTGGTACACTTATGATATACTTTATTTTGTAATCAATATAGATCTGGAAGCACAACTGTAAGAGTTGTACATATGTCAAAAATAAGCAGCTGGTTACAAAAGCGCTGTGAGACTAGCTTTTGTAATATCTGATTAAACTGATAAGGAAATTATACAAAAAATTGTATGAAAAAGCAATTCTACAAATGGATAAGGCGTATGTATAAGATATGTATTGACGTAAGTTTGCGCGGATAAAGAGCACAGCATTACACCCTTTCACAGATTGTTCTGCTCTTTATTTGTTGCAAGCTTACTTTTAGTATTTACATTCAGAACAAGTTTTAGTAAAATAAGAGAGAAGAAAATTAAAGAGGGGTGTCCGAGCGGTTTAAGGTGCAATCTTGGAAAGGTTGTGTAGGAGTAATTCTACCGTGGGTTCGAATCCCATCCCCTCTGTTTTTAGTTTATACTTTAATAGTTTCACAGATTGTGTTCAAGTACTTTTTTGAGTAATTCGGTGTATTTTTACGCCTGTTTCGAGAAACTGTTTCAGTTTGAGAATTCAAAATTCCCTTATTAAAACTCAAGTATATCTTGAAATTTTATTTGAATTAAAATTTTTGAGCTAGTTTGAGATTTTGGGGCAACGTTATTTTAAAATTTTAGTTGGTAATTTTTCTTTTTAAGTTGGTAAAAATTTTTCTGAAAGTCGGTAGATTTTAATCAATTGGATTTAGATAATTTATAAATTAGATGCGTCATTTTCCTACTTCTAACATTTTTTATAAATTCACCACAGATTTCAGCCTCCAAAGTTTCAGCAACTTTGCAAGACGGAAGATTATTTGGACGAATTTCAAAAATAACTTCATTTAATTTCAAAGTATTAAAAGCGTATTCTTTTAGGGCATTAGCCATTTCCGTTGCATACCATTTGTGCCAGTATTCTTTTTTTAGAATATAACCGATTTCATAATATTGTTTGCCTTCAATCGTATCCGGCTCCAGTGCTGCTTGCCCTATAATATTTCCTGTTTTATTTTCAGACATTATAAAAAAGCCTAAGTTGTATTTTTTATAATGTTCTAAATTCTTGTCAATCCATTCTTGAACATCATTATCAGTAAAATCATATTCCCAAGCATACATAACATCTTTATCTTTTAAAATTATTTTTAATTCTTCAAAATCATCTTGAGTTATATATCTTAAATTTAATCTTTCGGTTTCTAAAAACACATTTTGCATGAGATTAATTTTAGCATAAATATGTTCTACAAACTCGCATTAGCATAAGTTAGCAAAGCACTTAAATTTGGTTGCTAACACGCCATAATAAAAATATAAAGGATATTTGATTATGGCAGCAGCACAAAATAATTACATAAATATAGACAAAATTGCAGAGTTAAAAGGGTTGAAAAGCAATCGCACGCTTAGAATAGCAATCAATAATGAAAAGTACATTGCAAGAAAACTCAAAGTTTAAGGCGGTTATACTTACGAAATTTTGTTTTCTTCTTTAGAACAGGAAATTCAAGAAAAGATCATTGATGAAGAAATTAAATCTTATTCTTTAGTGTCCGTTGATAACCAAAAATCAGAATTCAAAACAGAAAAATTAAAACTTGAAGCTCTTGCAAAAGTAGATATAATTAACGCAGTTAAAGAGCTTAGGGCAAAATGCAGAACACAAAAAGAGGCTGATTTTACATTCTCTGGAATTGTACAATTCCAGAGAATATTTAAAAGATGTATATAAAATAATAGGGAAAATTTCGGCACATTCTACCCTTTTGAGGTGGATAAAAACCTATGAAGAAAACGGCGAAAAGTGGGAAGCTCTTATTCCGAAATACAAATGCACTTCTATTCGGTTGGAAGAGTTTCTACCCTAACAACACTAAACTACAGGTAGTTGGAAATTAATTGATTATATTAATTTCAAAACGGTCTTTTTATGGTCTGAAAAAAATTATTAAAATTTTATTTTTTTGCGCAGTTTTGTTTCAAATTCTTGAGTCCAGCACATTTCTTTTTTTTGTACGGGTGTAAGCTTATTTAAAATATCCTCGAATACACCCAGTGTACCAATGCCATTAATAGGGTATCTGTTGGTATCCCTAGATAGCGGGTTAAAATATTGATTTATTAGCAGTGCTTCATCTGTTCGGTCAGTGCCAAATAGACAACCAATATATATACTATCTGACTGCATTGTTTTGATAAACTCAACCAACTTATTTGTATCCATTTCTTGCATTACATCATCAACAACATAATCAGCGAAAACAAGTTTTAGCTTGAGCGGTTCTAATATTTTAATATCACTATATACTCTCGGACCTCTATATGAATTTTGCATTCCTTCTATTTTAGAAATATTGTAAGATTTTAATTTTTCTAAGTCAGCTTTTGGTAAATTTTTATTTTTTATAATAGGAGGTAATAGCTTTTCTAAAAAATTATTCAATTCAAATTTACTCATTCGACCGCTGTAAAGTTCTTTTGGAGGTAGAGCTTGTGATAATATATGCTCACGCAAGTAATCCATATATTTTTCCGTATAGGCATCTGCATAACCTATCCTTTCCAATCTTTCGGGCTTATATCTTGTTCCAAAGGATGTTTTATTTTGTGCTTGAAGAATTAAATTTACTTTCATATTTACACTTAAAAACTTGAAAAAATATTTTTTGTTAGTGATTTTTTCAAAATACTCAAATTTCCTGATGATTTTAAAATAGAACTTTAAAAGAAAAAATGTTAAATCAATAGTTCTGCATAAAAATTATACGCTAAGAATTATTGAGTATATTTACATAGTGTATTTGTATTGGTTAATTTATAATTAGCAATTAACAATTCTTTGTAAATTTTATTGGTGCGTTTGCTTTGCCAGCATCGATTTATACCATTTAACCTTTCGATTTCAAGAATTTCAAAATCTTTGTATAATTTTCTAATTTCTTCTGAATCGTCATAAGAAAGCAAAAATCTGCCTTTTATTTCTGCAAGCGTATCTCTAAGTCTTTTGTGGTTAAATTCTGAAGTCGTTGTTGTTATATATCCGCATCCTTTTGAATAAGGAGGATCGCAGTAAAAAAAAGTTTGGGGGGCATCGTGATGTTTTATAAGTTCTTCAAAATCTTTATTTTCGATTAAAACTTTGTCTAATCGTTTATGGATTGCTTCAATTTTTTCAAGAACATTTTTTTGTGATTTGCAAGCTCCTCCAGATGTGTATCTTACTGCTCCAAAATCTCTGCCTTTTGCTCCAAAAGAACGTGAAATTACATAATAAAATTGTACGGCTTTTTGGATATCAGTGACCGGAGTTGAGTTTAATATTTGTAAAAACATTTCTCTCGAGCCAAGTAAAAACTTATACTCTTCTTTAAAAGCATTTGGGTGATATTTTACTATTCTGAAAAGATTAACTAATCTGCTGTCAAGGTCATTGTATATTTCTAAATCTGCCCATTTCTCTTTGTAAAAAAGTATCCATCCTCCTCCGCCGAAAGGTTCAATATAAGAATTGATATCTTCGGGAATTAATGGAGCGATTACTTTTCTAAGTAATCTTTTGCCTCCAACCCAGTTGATTAAGTATTTTTTGTCTGTACTCATTTTTTTTGTTCCTTTGTTTATGTAAAATTTAACTTGATTATACATATTTCCCAGATTTTACTAAGAGTTGTTAAGAAATTTTTACATCTTAACCTAGAACTGCAACTAAAGTTATAGATTTTTTGCCCAAAATAATCATCTATTCTAATGATTTATTTTCTTTCTAATATTGTTACTCTATAAAAGTAAAATAGTCTGAGAAAATAGAAAGGAATCGTATGAGAATTAACAATGTAGGATTAAACCTTGGACAGACAACTAACAATCCGTTCAAGACATCTCGTAATTCAACTACAAATCCTTTTCAAAACGTAAGTTTTGAAGGAAATACATTACCCTATGCTGATGTATTTGTAGGTGGAATTGAATCACACAAAGCAAACAAATTGAAGATGATTGCATCTTCTGTTATGGGAAGCATGACAAAGCTGACTTCAGCATTTGAACCTATTGTGAATTTTGTAAACAGAGTAAGAGAAGGAATCTCTAACGCTTGGACTTATGCTACAAATAAAAATTTATTTAATTTACCAGGTGAAGAAGCTTGTAAAAAAGTAATGAGTACTGATATTGTTGATATTGGTAAAGGTATTGCTCATTCAGCTTCTGATTTGGGTAAAGTTTTAGATAAAGACGCACTTGAAGTCGGGAAAGAAATTTCAAGCAAGATTTCAAGTAAAATGGAACTATTTGGCAATGGTATTTCTGAAGCTTGGAGCTCAATGATTAATAGTGTTAAAATTAGCCGCGCTCCTCACGCATCAAAAGAAATGCCTGTAGAAGATTTAAAAGCTATGTGGATTGAACTTAATGCTGCTGCTGAAAGAGAGGCTGCATAATGAATAAAAAAATTGCTGAAATTATTGATGCTCTTGCAGTTCACGAAGATAACTCTTCTATTCAAGTTTTAGAAGAACTTGGTACAAACTCAGCTGATAACGAAATTAGAGAATATACTTCTCGTGCGTTAGTTAAGAAAAATATGCACGATTCTCTAAAAGTTGTTATTATTAATCAAGGAAAAGGTATTAATGACCTTTCTCCGTCTGTAGCTATGAGTACAATTAATGAAATTCTTTCATTAAAAGATAAATCAGAAGTTATTAAGATTTTAGATGATACAATCAGTATGCACTCTGATGAAGGTGTTAAAGAAAACGCTCGTTCTGTAAAATCTTTATTAGCTTTAAGCTAAATTATTAATTTTAAAAAGGGCGCTTGTGAGAACTCACAAGCGCCCTTTTTTAATAAATAAAAAGCCGGTTATTAAAACCGGCTTTTTATTGTTTTTATTTACCTATCTGGATGTTAAATCCTGCTTGGAATCCTACACCTGTTCTTCCAACATTTCTAAGAACTGCCTGTAAGTAGCCAGAAGCTCTGTCTGTAAACTTCTTAGTGAAACCAATACCATATTGGATATAGCCTCTATCCATTTCAACTTGAGGAAGTCCTACATTTCCAGCTCTGCCGCCTACTGCTCCATTAACATTATACATATATTGTAATGTTAAGTATGTGCTGAAAGTTTCTTTTTCCCAAATTAAATTAACTCCAGGAGCAATATTTACACCGTTAAGCATTCCTGCCATCATGCCCATTTGACCGAAGTTTGAATGCCAGTTTTGCTGACCAAAGTAGTTATAAGCTGCAAATAAGTTTGGCTGTAATACCCAATCTCTATGGAATCTCCAGTTATAAGCTGCTTTTGCTGCTGTACCTGCAAAGTAGTTAAATGTATTTTCATCATGACCGTGTACACTCATTGCATTGTCATAAATACCGCCGTAAGTTAAGCTGCTTACGATGAAGTTATCTTTGTACCAAGTACCCATTACACCGGCTTGTCCACCGTTCTGGTATTGACCCATACCTGCCCAGTATTGGTGAGCACCATTATAACCTACATAAGCTGTCGGCATAAACTTCCAGCCGTTTTTAAGATTTTTCAAACCGAAATCAGCCCCTACTAAAGCTCCGTAAGCATTGTTTCCAACTCTTCCCAAACCGTTATTCATGTTAAGGTGTTCAAATGTTCCATACATTTTATACCATAGACCGCCGTCTTTGATTGAATACTGATAAGGCGCAAAAAGCGGATTAATTGCTGAATGCTGGTTAGCCATTGCTTTTGAAGGTCTGTTGCCTTTTTCTTCTTTGAAACTTGGTAACAGCATTGTGTGATTGAACAGCATATCATCAATTGCTAATTGGTTCTGCCATTGAGCAACAGTTGCTACTTGACCTCTAAACACTTGAGGATTGAATCTTGTTAAATTCAAGCTGTAGTTAGAATTTACAACCCTTCGTCCGATAACTTCACCAGAATCTGGATCGATAATATCTTCATATATATCATTCTTATTTAATCTATACCATCCAATCGGAGTAAATTCTTCATGGTCAGTAACAGCTATGTTAGCGTTTAAAATAGGGTTTCCGTCCTCATCCATAAAAATATTGCCTAGAGGTATATTTCTATCTATAGGAGCATCCCATCCAAAGATATCGCCATTAAGCGCCCATTTATCAATCATGATTGTTCCATCACCAGTTAATGAACCGATTTTGAATTGGTCATTGCTATTGATAAGATGTGTTCTTGCGTAAATATCAATATTGAAGTTAGCGTGATCTTCAGCAGTCAGTGTTCCAATAGTCGAAGTATTGATTTCACCATTCATTGTGTCGATTAATGCTGCATGGATAATACCGTTTGCATCTGTTTCTCCTTTTGCAATAATACTGTCAAGATTGAATGTGCCGCTTTTTACTATAAAAGCAGAATCTTTATCAATTGTCATATTACCGCCGGAGATAACCTGTTTATCAGCTTCACCGTATACAGTTAATGTTGAGCCTGCAGAACCTATTACGCTGTCTTTATCTTTAGTGATATTGATTTGACCGCCTGTGATTTCACTCTCAGTTCCTAAAGTTAAGTTTGTATTATTATAAAGATTTAACTCTCCATCTGCTTGTTTTAATGTAGCAGTGCTTGATGATTTGGTCAGGTTGTTTGCATTAATAATACCATTTTTATTAATAATATTACCATTCCACTGGTCTAAACTATCAAGGTTTAAAGTTGAGCCATCGAGAGTTAATGTTGCATCTTGCTGGATGTCGATTGCAACAGCATCTGCTATGCTTCCAGCGTTAAATGTAAGGTTAGAACCGCCAAGCAAGTTTAAATTACCTGCGTCAGCTTCAATTTTTAAACCGGAATCAACAGTTTTACCATAATCCAAAGTTCCGCCTTCAGATAATGTTACTGTAGGAGATGAACCTGTCATTTTATCGTTATCATCAATAGCAACTCTGCCGCCGTTACTTACCTTAATATTGCCGCCAAGCTCCATTGCAACAGCTTTTTCTATGTAACTTTCACCTTGAATATCTAAATCTTTGTTGCCAAGTTTTAAGTAACCGTTATTTGCAAGCAATGTGCCGGTTTTATCTAAACCGCTTACATCAAGTGTTGTTACACCTTCTGGTATATTATCAATATCTGTAACTTCAGGAGTGCTGCCTGAGCCTAAAACAATTTTACCATCCCAAGTATCACCTGCGTTAAGCGTTACTTTTCCGCCATTTTGAATATCAAGAGCTGCATCTTTATTGATAGTAGTAATAACTGCATCTTTGATTTCGCTGCCTTGAATTACTTGAAGAATACCTGATTCAACAGTTAAATTACCTGTATTAGCAATAAGAGCTCCGTTTTGTGTGCGGTCTTGAACAGTAATATTTCCGCCATCTAAAGCTATTTTGCCATTCCAGATATCGTTTCCGTTTATTGTTACATCAGAAGCGCCTTTGATATCAAAAGTACTGTCTTGAGTTATATTTACAACAGCATCTGCAACAACTTTACCATTTGTAATATCAAGCGTACTTCCTTCTTCAACACTCAAAGTTCCTGCAATATCACCAGCAACAGAAATTGTGTTTGTTTTATCTTTGCCTAAAGATTTGATTAAACCTGTTAAAGGATTTGTTTGTTTTGAAACAGTAAGTGATGCTTCATTTTTAAGCTCAATTGTATTATTTTCGCTTATGCTTTCAGTTGTTATAGTACCGTTATCGTTAGTAATTGTACCTTTGTTTGCAAGAATTTTTGTTATCAAAGATTTACCGGATGCGATACTTAGCTTATTATTAACAGTTACGCTATCTTGTGTAATATTTCCGGTATTTTTAGAACCGTCTGTTATTGTTAAATTTCCAGTTCCAGTGAAATCAGAATTATTTTCAAAAACTCCTGCTGTAAACTCGCTGTTATTTGTGAAATCACCTGTTACTTGAGCTATAGCAACATCAATTGTTCCTGCGTTTGTACCTCCTGCAGTTTGTAGAGAACCGCCGATGATTGATGCTCCTGCGTTGTTTGTGATGGTATCAGCAATAATATTAGAACTATTGGTTATTTCTCCGTTATTAGTTATAGTTGATGCAGTTAGATTTGCATTATTAGAGAAACTTCCGCCCGGAGCAAAATTGATTTCATTCTGAGTAATGCTTCCGCTGCTTGAACCATTGGTAATATTCAAGACACCAGTATCACCAGCTATTATTCCTTTATTTGTAAAGTTGTCAGTTGTAATTTCACCATTATTTGTTAAGTTTCCGCTATTAAGTGTGAACGAACCTTGAGTTAAAGAACTTCCAGCTTCAAATGTACCGCCGTTAATAACTGTAGAACCTGAAGCACCGTCAATTGCTGCTCCTGATTTAATTTGAAGATTATTACTTATAAGCTCATTGTTGTTTGTTAAAGTGCCGCCTGTGATTTCAACAAGAGCTTGAGAAATACTTCCATTATTTGTACCTCCGTTTGCGAGGTGCAATTCACCGGCTGTACCTGATATATTTCCATCATTTGTGAAGTTTCCGCTTATATCTAAGCTTCCGTTATTTAAGAAATTTTCAGAACTATTTGTAAAATCGCCGGTAGTTGATATTAAAGAATTAGCCTTATTCTCAAAACGTCCGCCAGCATTTATAGTTATCTCTGACTGTTCAATAGTTCCGCTGTTGCTTCCATTTGTTACAGCCAATGTACCTGTGCCGGAAAGAGTTGAATTTTGAGCATTGTTTAATGTTCCTTGCTCAATTATACCATTATTAGTTCCGCCCTTGTTAATATTAAGAATTCCGCTTCCGGAAATTTTTGCTCCGCTTTCATTAGAGAAATCTCCGTTTGAAGTGATTGTATTATTATTAATTAAATCTTTTACTTTATTAACAAATTTATTTCCAGTTGTAATAGAACCGCTGTTTGTAAACTTACCGCCTGCTAAAGTAACGTCCTTTTGTACAATAGAACCGCTGTTTGCAGAATTTCCTGTTGTATCTGTAACGCTTAAAACTCCATCATTGCCTGAAATATTTCCTGCATTAGTAAATTCATTTGCAGCCGTTATTGTTCCATGGTTGTTAACAGTTCCGCCAGTTATGTTAATGTTATTTTGTTCTAATGAACTTCCTGCATTGATTGTTCCGCCAGAAATATTAGCAGTACCAGTTCCAACTACGCTTGCATTGTTACTCAAATTCAATTGATTTGCAGTAAGGCTGTTTGTGTTATTAAAGCTTCCGCCTGTTACAGCTACAATGTTTTGAGAAATATTACCAGCGTTTGAACCACCGTTAGATATAGTCAAATTACCGTTACCGCTAAGAGTTGAAGCTGCTTCATTAGTAAAAGAGCCTACAGTCATACTTCCAGTGTTAGAAGAGTTTCCGCTTTTAAGAGTTAAACTGCCGTTAACACCGCCGTTTCCTTGAATAGAACCGCTGTTTGTAATTGTGTTAACCACAATACTTCCAGAATGATTTAAATTACCAGTATTATTCAAAGAACCTTGAGATATGCTTCCTGTGTTATTTCCGCCAGCAGTAGTTAAGTTTCCAGTTCCGTTTACAGTGCCGGCATTATCAATAGAATCAGTAGTAATGCTGTTGTCATTAGTTAAAGTCTTACCGCTTTCGTTTTTAATTATTGATGCAACAACATTTCCTAAATTTTTGAAAGTACCCTTGTTTGTAATAGAAGCTTTGTTTCCAGCAGAACCAATACTGCTGTTCGCTTTATTTTCAAAAGTACCGTTATTTTCAATATCAGCGTTAATGCTAGCGTTGTTAGTGCCATTGCCGTTTGTGAAAGTACCGCCAGAAGCAATAGTTACTTTATCTTGTGTAATAGAACCGTTGTTTGTACCGCTTGTATTAATAGCAATAGTACCATTTGCTCCATTGATTGTGCTATTGTTTGTTAAAGTATCGGCGGTAATTGTTTTATTATTAGTAAGTGAAGCTCCTGCGTTGTTTGCAATTTCACCAGCAATTACAGAACCGTTGTTTATAAATTTATCAGAGTTTGAAATATCAACTTTATTTGCTGCATCTCCGATTTTACCAGCAGTTCCGTTAGTAAATGTACCGCTTTCATTAGATATGTTTCCTGTAATAATATTATTATTAGTAAAGCTTGTACCGTCACTTGTAATATTACCGGAGATAGTACCGTTATTTGTATATTCGCCGTTATTTGTTACTTCTCCGCTTATAGAACCGCTGTTTGTAAATCTTCCAGAGTTTGTAATTGCTTGTTCAATACTGCCTCCCGCAGCGTTCGAACCGCCTTTTACATTAAGGCTTCCAGTGCCTGATATCGTTCCGCTGTTTTGGAAATTGTTAGTAGAAGTTATTGCAGCATTATTTGTAAATGAACCGGCAACATTAATATCTTTTTGAGTTATATTGCTGCTGCTTGAACCGCCGTTATTAATATTAAGCGTGCCGTTGCTGCCTGATAAAGTTGTATTGTTTGTAAAATTACCATTAGAAGTAAGAGTACCATTGTTTGTGAACGATGTACCGTTTAATGTTATATTATTTTGAGAAATATTACCAGCGTTCGAACCGCCGTTAGATATAGTCAAATTACCGTTACCGCCAAGAGTTGAAGCCGCTTCATTAGTAAAAGAGCCTACAGTCATACTTCCAGTGTTAGAAGAGTTTCCGCTTTTAAGAGTTAAACTGCCGTTAACACCGCCGTTTCCTTGAATAGAACCGCTGTTTGTAATTGTGTTAACCACAATACTTCCAGAATGATTTAAATTACCAGTATTATTCAAAGAACCTTGAGATATGCTTCCTGTGTTATTTCCGCCAGCAGTAGTTAAGTTTCCAGTTCCGTTTACAGTGCCGGCATTATCAATAGAATCAGTAGTAATGCTGTTGTCATTAGTTAAAGTCTTACCGCTTTCGTTTTTAATTATTGATGCAACAACATTTCCTAAATTTTTGAAAGTACCCTTGTTTGTAATAGAAGCTTTGTTTCCAGCAGAACCAATACTGCTGTTCGCTTTATTTTCAAAAGTACCGTTATTTTCAATATCAGCGTTAATGCTAGCGTTGTTAGTGCCATTGCCGTTTGTGAAAGTACCGCCGGCAATAGTAATTTTATCTTGTGTGATAGAACCGTTGTTTGAACTTTGTCCTGTTTTATCGTTGATAATAAGTGTACCGGTGCCTTGCAAAGCGGAAGAATTATTGAATTGGTTATTTGCAGTTATGTTTGAATTATTTGTATAATTACCTGAAATATTTATATTGTTTTGAGTAATGTTTCCTGTGTTAGTACCGCTTTGAAGATTTGCTGTCCCAGTGCCGTCTATAGTAGAAGAATTATTTAATATAGATGATATTATTGTTCCGTTGTTTGTAAGGGTTGATGAGTTGGTGATACTTACTTTATGCGAAGCATCTCCGATTTTGCCGGAAGAACTGTTTGTAAAAGTTCCGCTGTTATTTGAAATGCTGCCTGTAATAGTTCCATTGTTTGTATAATCACCGGTATTTGTAACACTTCCGCTAATAGTACCATTATTGGTGTAATCTCCTGAAGAAGAAATTGCTTGAGCAATACTGCCTGAAGTAGAGTTTGAACCATTTGTTATTGTTAGTGAACCGGAACCAGTAATACTTGAATTATTGTTAAAAGTATCTGCTTTTATATTTTTGGAATTAGAAAACGAAGAATTGTTATTAAATGTACCAGCAGTAATATTTCCATTATTTGCTAGAGTGCCGGATGAGTTTGTTATATTTACTTTATTTGAAGCACTGCCGATAGTGCCGCTGTTGGTAAAATTACCTTTGGTTTCCATCGAAGCCTGTGTAATTGTACCTGCGTTCGAACCGCTGTTTACAGTAAGCTTGCCGGAACCTGCAATTGTTTTTCCAGACTGGTTGTCAAGCGAAGCAGCTGTAATATTTGAAGTTGTGTTAATTGTACCTTTATTTGTTAGTTTTGTTTTAGCATTTAAATCACCGCTATTCGTAAATGTTCCGCCAATGGTGATATTACCTTGAGTAATTGACTGATTGCTTGAACCGCCAGCGTTTATATTTAAGCTGCCTGTATTTCCAGTAATAACGCCCCTGTTAGTGAATGTTCCATTAGCTGTTAAATTTCCTGTATTGCTGACATTTCCGCCGGTGACGTTTACTATTCCTTGTGTAATTGAATTTGAGTTAGATCCTCCGCCAAAATCGAGACGCCCGCTGCCGGTAATAGTGCCGCCATTGTTAATTGTATCAGCTACTATACCTCCATTTGTACTGCTGTTGTTTGTAATAGAATTGTTGTTGCCTAATGAGGTAACGCCTTGTAAATTACCGCTTGTACCAATGTTTATTGTTCCATTATTTGTTACATTGCCGTTTAAAGTGGTAGGTGTATTAAACGAACGGGAATCCCCGCTGTCAACTATAACATCTTCTGCTTTTACAGATGTTGATGTCATTGAACCTAATATTGCAGTTGCACATAATAATGCTGTGATATTTTTAGCCATTCTCTAACTCCATATTTATTACTTAATTCCGATGAATATATTATACCAGAAAAAAGCTTTACAATGAATATGTAAAGCTTTTTTAATTACAAATTTTAACTATTTAAAATCTTTCGTTAAACAATTCAAAGTATCCTTGCGGGTGCTCGCATACCGGGCATTTGCAAGGGGCTTCTTTTCCTATGTGTGTGTGTCCGCATTTTGAGCAAATCCATTGCGTTACTTCTTCTTTTTTGAAAAGCATTTCTTCTTTTAAAAGCAGTGCAAGGGTATCAAACCTGTGAGCATGTCTTTTTTCTATTTCTAGAATATTTGCAAATAATCTTGAGATTTCATCAAAGCCTTCGTCTTTAGCTATTAAAGAAGCTTCTTTGTATAAGGTTTCCCATTCTTCTTTTTCTCCATTAGCAGCAGCAATAAGGTTTTCATAAGTGCTTCCGAAGAAAAATGGATAAGCTCCGCTTACTGCCCAGTGTTCAGCATTTGGAATATGTTTATAAAATAATTTAGCATGTTCCTGTTCATTATTTGCTGTAACTAAAAAGATGTTGCTAATTTGTTCGTATCCGTCTTGTTTAGCAAGTTTTGCGTAAAATGTATATCTGTTTCTTGCTTGAGATTCTCCTGCAAATGCATTTACTAGACATTGTAGTGTTCTGGATTTATCTAAGTTCATTCTCTCCTCCTTTTTTCTGTAAAATACCGCGGAGTATCAGAAGAAAATATTATCTGATAGGAGAGGACATACGGGTAATTTTCTATAACTAAAGTAGGAGCCGGCAGTATTCAAACTGAAATCCAAATTTCTAAAGTGCGTGAATTTAGGGAGTTTGAGTGTCTTTCTCGTCTAAATGGAGGATTCTCTAACTAAAGTTGTAAAGTTTTAAAATTTTGTGCCGTAGTACATGGAGAAAGGCAAAAATAATTTATTGAAAGGAAATTATTATGGGATCAACTTCAACAATTACAATTAACACGAATTTGTCATCCCTAACTGCGCAAAAATACCTGCGTGATGCAACAAAAGGTATGAATTCAGCGATGGAGAAATTATCTACAGGCTTCAAGATAAATTCTGCCAAGGATGACGCAGCCGGTTATGCAGTTTATACCGGCATGGAAGCTAAAATTAACGGTTATGATATTATTAAAACTAACGCTCAAATGGGGTTAGATATGTTAACTACTCAGGAAGGCGTTTTGCGTATCATAAATGATTACTTGCAGAGAATCAGAGACTTGACTATGCAGGCAGCAAACGGAACTTATGGTTCATCATCTTTAGATGCAATTAACCTTGAAGTTCAGCAGAGAATGGATGAAATTAATCGTCTTTGTGAAATCACTGATTTTAACGATGCATATTTGCTTGACGGTTCAAGACAAACTGATATCAATTTGCAGGTAGGTCTTTATTCAGAAAAAAGATGTGTAATTAAATTAGATGCATTCTTATTTGATAGTGCAAAATCAACAATCATTTTTGGTTTTAAAGCTAATAACGATGCTGTTACAAAATCAAGACCAGGATATTTGGATTTGACTTATGATGCTGATGAAACTAAGTATGAATACAGAGCAAGAGTAGTTGATAAAAACGGAAAACCGCAAACAGATGGAAAAGGTGACTACATTTACCTTCCAGGTTCTTATCAATCAGCATTGGCCGCTTCACTGGCTGAAAATGGTACTGTTGTAGAAGGTGCTATTGTAGATTCTAAACCAGGTGCAGGCAATGCAAAGACTGTTTCTATTACAAATATGTGTAATGCTATTTATAGAAATGATAGTTCAGCGCGTGAGTTTATTACTTTTGTTGACGAAGCAATTGACAATATTTCATTGAGATGTACAAAAATCGGTGCTTATATGAATAGATTAGAAGCTGCAATTGATGCAACAGATGTTCAGAAAGAAAACTTGACAGAAGCTGTATCAACAATTAAAGATGCTGACGCAGCCACGGAGTCTTCAAACTATATAAGATATCAGATTTTACAGCAGGCAACTGCATCACTTCTGGCAACAGCTAACCAGCAGCCGCAAATTGCTTTGAACTTACTGTAATTTGATTAATTAAAGAAATAAATAATAGAGATAATAAGGTCCTTTCAATGACCCTCGAAGTATTGTGCTTCGAGGGTTTGCCTTATTCATCTAAATTACTGTTTTTAAATATTCAATAATATCTCCTGATTCATACATTTGAATATTTCGGTCTGTATCTACTAAAAATGGTACTTGTCTTTTGCCTCCCATTTTGATTAAAGCTTCTTCTGATGCTTTCTGTGTAATATCTATTTTGTTGTATTTAATACCTTTTTCTTCAAGAAAAGCCATAACTTTTTTGCAATAAGGGCAACTTTCTAAAATAAATAAATCAAACATTTTAACCTCCTGTGCTTTTTATTATAAACTTAAACAAATTAACTTCATTCTCCATTTATATATTTTTGTGGTACTATAATTTTTGCGAGGTAAGTTATGTTAAGACATTTTTTAAACTCAAAAATACATAGAGCAACTGTAACAGATGCAAATTTAAACTATGTAGGTTCTATAACAATTGATGAAGAGTTTCTGGAACTTGCAAATATTTTAGAATGGGAAAAAGTAGAAATTTTGAATATAAACAATGGTGAAAGATTTCAAACTTATGCAATAAAAGGGGCGCGCGGTTCAAAATGTTTTTGTTTGAATGGTGCAGCAGCAAGAAAAGCCCAGCCTGGAGACAAGATTATCATTGTTACTTATGCAGATTTGACACCAGATGAGATTAAAACTCATAAACCGTCTATTGTTCAAGTCGGAGAGGGAAACACCATTGTCAGGCAATAGTGATTCCCAAAAACAAGCAAGTTTTACAAGCACTCGTAGAACTTCATTTACTCGAAAAAAGAAAAAGTTTACTGTAGATATCAAGAATATGGGTGTGAATATTGACAAGAATGAGTATTATGAAATAAAACTTTCTAACTCAGCTTTTCCTGAACGCGGGCTTTAATCTAGTATGCGTACTCCGGAAGAAGAACCGGTTCCGTAATTATTTACTCTGTAGCCTCCTCCGAACGGGCTTGAATACTGATTGAATGATTGGTTGCCGTAAGTTGTCGGATAAGGGGTTGTTGCGAATCCCGAATTAGAAGAAAAGAATGGGTCATTTCCTATAGGAGGAGTAAAACCTGTCATTTGACCGCTGAAATAATTTCCTATATTTCGTAATAGTGAGTTTTTTGTATTGTTATAAGACGGACGAGAGAGAATCGCATTTCTGACATTGTCGTATCTACTATTTATGTCTCCGCTTTGAACCGCTCCGAAAGCTTGCATTTCGAGCCTTTGAAGACGCTGTAAGTCGCTTTCTCTTCCGAAATTTTTATTCATTGAATATTTCTCTAAAGCGTTAATGTCTGAAAAATGTGATTGCGGACGGTATCTTCTGCTGTTGTAAAAAGCCGGGTTCACATGTGTCCTGTTATAATAATTAGGATTATGGTAGTGGTTGTTGTGGTAATATGGTGAATAGTTTTGTACTGGCGGAGCTACTTGAATGATTTTAGATTCTGCCAAAACGCAAATATTAGATAAAGCTAGAATGCCCAAAGTTAAAAGAAAACGATACATATACTTAAATCCTCCATAATGATGTTAGTAAGGTTAAAGATTTTTTTACATTGCCTGACCGAGTAAATTTGATAATTTAAATCTGCAAAAAAACTTGTAGTTTTTAATTTGAAAAGTAGAAATCATTTCCCCCCCCCTTGCAAAAAAAGTAAAATTCTATTAAGATATATGTATAAATATTAAGAATTTCAAATTTTTGTAAATACAAGATTAAAGGTGGTCGCATGGCAGAGAATGAAGAATTGCAAGAGATGGGTTCAGAAGGAGAAGCTCGTCAAAAAATATTAGTAGCTGATGACGAAGCTAGTATCAGGAGAATTTTAGAAACCCGTCTTAAGATGGTGGGCTATGACGTAGTTACAGCAGAAGATGGTGAAGAAGCTGTAGAAGTTTTCAATAAAACTAATCCGGATTTAGTTGTATTAGATGTTATGATGCCTAAGATGGATGGATACGGAGTAACCCGTGAAATTCGCAGAACATCAGATGTTCCGATAATTATTCTGACAGCTTTAGGAGATGTTTCAGAAAGAATTACCGGCTTAGAACTCGGTGCTGACGACTATGTTATAAAACCTTTCAGCCCAAAAGAATTAGAAGCTCGTGTAAAGGCAGTTCTTAGAAGAACAATTAGCAAGGATGTAATTATTCCAGCTTCTTCAGCTTCATCAGCGGGGGCTTCAGCTGGCGCTAAAGGCGGAAAAAATATCATTACAACTGGTGCAATAAAAATTGATACAGCAAGAAGACAAGTTTATAGAAAGAATGAACGTATTCGTTTGACAGGAATGGAGTTCAGCTTGTTAGAACTTCTTGTAAACAATTCTGGTCAAGCTTATTCAAGAAATGAAATTTTGCAGCATGTTTGGTCTTATCCTGCAGATCACAGAATTGATACACGTGTAGTTGACGTACATATTTCAAGGCTGCGTTCTAAGCTTGAAGCGGACCCTACAAATCCTGAGTTAATTTTGACGGCTCGAGGAATTGGGTATATGTTCCAAAGAATTAATTAAAATAAAAAACGAACCATTTGGTTCGTTTTTTTATTTTTTCCTCTTGTAAAATTTTTTTGATTTGGTATACTAGATTTTGTCGGAAATATGGCGCCTGTCGTCAAGTGGTTAAGACCTCGGATTGTGGTTCCGATATGCATGGGTTCGAATCCCATCAGGCGCCCCATTTAAAGAAATTGCACCTTCGGGTGCTTTTTTTTGTAATATAATGATTTTATGAAAATCCAGTCACAAAATGCAATCTGTAATTCTGCCCAGCAGCCATCATATAAAGGACTGCATGTTGTCAATCCTTATGTGCAGCAGTTTTTGCTTACAAGTCTTAAATCTAAGCAATTAGAGGAGTTAGCGCTTCTAATAAAAGAACAACAAAATAATTCTGTTCATATATTATTGGACTCAAAAGATGGAAAATTACTCAAGGCTTCGCTTATAAGTGATTATAGAATAAAGGATTTTAAACAAAAGTATAAACAATTTCCTATTTTTGAATCAAAAATTCATTTTATAAAGCGTGTAGTTAATATTGCAAACAACTATAAACGACAGGTTAAAGATTTTGAAGTTATGAAATTAAATTGGAAATATTCTTTATTGAAGGAATGGAAAACAAAAATGCATTTATAAAGTTTGTGCAAGGTCTAATTAATATTGTCAATTTGGCTAATGTAATTTGTTAAAATCAGCTTATTATGTATTTATGAAAAAACGAAACGATGTTTATAAAAATCAGGGTTTGCATAAATACGGAGATGTAGAGTTTGCAGATAACGTGAATAAGAAGTATCCGATTGATACAGAATCTCATATCCGTGCTGCGTGGAGTTATTTTCACATGCCCAGAGATTATGAAAAATATTCTCTAAAAGACAGGGAGACAATAAAAAATCGCATAATACAGGCGTGGAAAGAAAAAATATCACCGAATGGACCGGAAGAAGTTTAGCCGCTTATCAAAGTTAAGCAATTTGAGTCATTAAATGCTTGCAGCTCAGGGTTAATTTGAATTGCTGTAGAATAATCTTTTCTAAACCCTTCTGCATCTCCAAGTTCTTTTCTTATTGCAGCTCTATAATAGTACGCATCTGCATATTTAGAATTATTTTCAATTGCTTTGTTTAAATCTGCAATTGCACCTTTTAAGTCTTTAAGCACGCATTTCTGAAGCCCTCTGATATAATAGCTTTCTGCAAGTTTTACGTTTGTAGTCGGATTTTTCTTGACCGCAGTTGTTGTAATTACAGGAGCAGAAGGAACTTGAACAGTTGCAACTCCGGCGCTGATTGCACCTGCAACAGGCTTATCTTCGGGAGTTGGAACGACTTTTTGCTCAGGCTTTTTGAGAGCAATTTGCTGTGAAGTTTGAGGTTCTTCTTTTTTGATTTTTTGTTCTGAAATAGGTTTTATATCAGCACTTGCAATTTTTTCCTGAGGTTTAAGTTCAGGTTTAGGCTCTGCTTTTGCAATAATCGGATTTGCTTTTACCGGCTGCGCGAAATCGGCGGCAGAATTTCCTTCTACAGCAGGAATTGCTGCAATGTAACGCTCATTTGATAGAAGTGGTTTGACATTTTTTATAAATGTTTGTGTTTCTGCTAAAGCTACAGCTTGGTCTAAGTCAATTGCTGCGCCTTCATTATCAAAATATAACTTTTTTAAGCGTCCTCTGTTTGCATAAGCAATGCTGTCTTTTGGATTTAAAGCAATTGCTTGAGAATAGTCGCTTAATGCACCTACATTAAAATTCATTCGCTTTTTTACAACGCCTCTGTTGTTAAAAGCTTCTGCGTCTTTTGGGTTAAGCTCGATTGCTATGTTGTAATCTTCAAGTGCACCTTTGTTGTCGTCCAGCATATATTTTAAGTTTGCACGGTTGTAGTAAACATCAGAATATTTTTTATTGATTTCAAGAGCTTTTGCGTAATCTTCTAAAGCTCCTTTTGTATCATTCATTGCAACTTTTAATACGCCTCTGTTGTTGTAAGCAAAAGCAAAACCTTTGTTTAAAGAAATAGCTTTGTTATAATCATTCATAGCGCCGTCAAAATCGCGCATAACATGCTTTAAATACCCTCTGTTTAAATACAGCTCAGGATTATTAGGGCTAAGTTCAATCGCTTTGTCAAAATCTATGACAGCTCCTTTAAAGTCCTTTTTTAAAAATTTTGCAGATGCTCTGTTTGAATAAGCAATAGCTGTCTCTGAGTTGTTTTGAACAACTTGTGCAGAACCTTCGATTCTGTCTTCTGCAAAAACTATGCCTGTGAAGGCTATATATAATGACATTGCTAGTAAAATGCCTTTTAATTTCACGATACGCACTCCTCAATCAACTTAGATTGTGATTAAATAATAGCATATAAAGCGAGTATATCAAGTGTCTTGTTAGATAATATTAATTTTGTGATATACTAATTGTAGCTTCGCCGATATAGCTCAGTTGGTAGAGCAGCTCATTCGTAATGAGCAGGTCTGGAGTTCGAGCCTCCATATCGGCTGTTTATTCCGATATGGAAAGAGGCATGTCTTTGGCGTTCCAAATGTCTTTATCGGCTGATTCAAAATTTGTAAAGGATTTTTTTTATGAGAGACGAATTATTATCAATAATAGAGAAAAATAGCAGAATTGCAATTAATGAACTTGCAGTTCTTCTTGGCAAAGAAGAAATAGATGTTGCAAATGAGATTGCAAAACTTGAGTCGGAAGGGATAATTTGCGGATATCACACTTTGATTAACTGGGATAAAACTTCTATTGAAAAAGTTACTGCTCTTATAGAAGTTAAAGTTACTCCGCAAAGAGGGCAGGGTTTTGATAATATTGCTGAGAGAATTTACAATTATCCTGAAGTTCGTGCAGTTTATTTAATCTCAGGCGGGTATGATTTGCTTGTAACTTTAGAAGAAAAATCTCTCAAAGAAATTGCCGGATTTGTTTCTGATAAACTTTCGACTCTTGATAGTGTCTTGAGTACGGCGACACACTTCGTGCTAAAAAAATACAAAGACCACGGTACAATTTTTGATAAAAAACATGAAGATGAAAGAGAGATTGTAACACCATGACAAAACCGCTTTCTGATATAGTTCAAGATATTAAGCCATCAGGTATACGCAAATTTTTTGATATTGTAAGCGAGATGAGAGATGCAATTTCTCTCGGAGTTGGCGAACCTGATTTTGATACGCCGTGGCATATAAGAGATGAAGGTATTTATGCGCTGGAAAAAGGCAAAACTTTCTATACTTCTAATGCAGGTTTGAAAGAACTTCGTGAAGAAATTTGCAATTACCAGAAAAAACATCAAGGAATAGAGTATAATCCTTTGAGTGAAGTTATTGTAACCGTAGGCGGCTCGGAGGCTATTGACATCGGATTAAGAGCAATGATTAATCCGGGTGATGAAGTTATTATTCCTCAGCCTTCTTATGTTTCTTATGAACCTTGTGCAATATTAGCCGGGGCTAAACCTGTGATAATTGATTTAAAGGCAGAAAATGAGTTTCGTCTTACAGCAGAAGAATTGCAAAACGCGATTACGGATAAGACAAAAGTTTTGATATTGCCTTTTCCGAATAATCCAACCGGAGCAATTATGGAGCGGGAGGATTTGGAAAAGATTGCAAAAGTTATTATTGAAAACGATATTTACGTGATGTCTGATGAAATTTACGGAGCTTTGACTTATAAAGGAGAACACACTTCTATTGCTTCTTTAGCAGGTATGAAAGAGCGTACGATTTTGATTGACGGATTTTCTAAAGCTTATGCAATGACAGGATGGCGTTTGGGCTATGCTTGCGGTCCTTCTGAAATCATTAAGCAGATGACAAAAATTCATCAGTTTGCAATAATGTGCGCTCCTACGACAAGCCAGTATGCTGCTGTTGAAGCTCTTAAAAACGGGGAAGAAGATGTTAAGATGATGCGTCAGTCATACAATCAGCGCAGAAGATTTTTAATTAACGCTTTTAAAGAAATGGGTTTGGAGTGCTTTGAACCATTTGGCGCGTTTTATGTTTTTCCTTGCATTAAAGAGTTTGGAATGACATCGGAAGAGTTTGCAACAAGATTTCTTGAAGAAGAAAAAGTTGCGGCAGTTCCGGGTACAGCATTCGGTGACAGCGGTGAAGGATATTTGAGAATATCTTACGCTTATTCTCTTGAAAAACTGAAAATAGCAATGGAACGCCTAAAAAGGTTTGTTGATAAGCTTAGAGCTTTGCAATAATTGCATTTGTGAATTCGCTGCAAGAAGCACTGCCTCCAATATCTGCAGTTTTTATTCCCTCTTCAAGGGTCTTAAGTAACGCATTTTTTATTCTAGAAGCAGCTTTGTTTTCTCCGGTAAAGTTCAACATTTCGATTGCAGACATAAGCATAGCAGTTGGATTAGCTTTATCTTGTCCTGCAATATCAGGCGCTGAGCCGTGAACGGGTTCAAATACCGCGTAATCTTTGCCAATATTTGCACCTTGAGCGATTCCTAATCCGCCGATTAAGCCGGCACAAATGTCTGAAACAATGTCTCCGTACAGGTTTGGTAAAAGCAGAATATCAAATTGGTTTGGATTTTGAACAAGCTGCATACAGCAGTTATCGACAAGAATTTCTTTGAAGCTTATATCTGGATATTTTTTAGCAGTTTCTCTCGCGCATTCTAAGAATAATCCGTCAGAAAGCTTGCAGATATTTGCTTTTGTAACAACACAAACTTCTTTTCTGTTATTTTTTACTGCATAATCAAAAGCAAATTCTGCGATTCTTGTAGAAGCAGAGCGTGTTATTATTTTAATACTTTCTGCTGTATTTTCATCTACTTGGCGTTCAATTCCTGCATATAAATCTTCTGTATTTTCTCTAACAACGACGATATCAATGTTTTCATAACGTGTTTTTACACCCGGCAGATTATAACAAGGGCGCAGGTTTGCATATAAATCAAGTTCTTTTCTCAGCTGAACATTAACGGATCTGAAACCTTTGCCAATAGGTGTAGTAACAGGTGATTTAAGTGCAATTTTATTTCTTTTCACTGACTCAAGTACTCTATCAGGAAGCGGAACTCCTTCTTTTTCAATTACGTCTGCGCCTGCAGTTTGGACATCCCAATCAATTTTTACTCCTGCTGCTTCAATGATTTTTACTACTGCATCAGTAATTTCAGGGCCTATTCCGTCGCCTTTTATTAAAGTAATCTTTGTCATAATCTTCCTTCTTTATATTTACGCTTTGATTGCTGATTTTGTTTCAATGTATGCTTTAATTCCTTGTGTAAGCTGGTCAGGGCAGCTGGTAGGACGTTTTCCGCAAGGTAGTCCTTCCAGCTTGTCAATGATTTCATTAATGTTCATTCCTTTGATAAGGACGCCGATACCGCTAAGGTTTCCGTTGCAGCCGCCAACAAATTCCACGTCTTGCATTATATTGTCTTTTACTCTAAACTGCATCAGCTTACAGCATACACCTTTTGGTTGAAATTGACATATATCTATTCCATTAGATTCTTTAATTTCTATATTTTCGCTCATATTATACTCCTCACTCTTTATATTTGTTCTTACCCCAATTATATCACTATGGTTATTCATAATCAAATTTTCTCCTTGTTTTGTGTTATCATAAAAGTTATGGTAAGTATAACGAAAATAGGTTTCTGGGGATACCCGCACCCTGATATTATTGAAAAGACTAAGAAAGATTATCCTAACGCAGAATGGATTGATTTGGATATAGATTTTTCGTATCCGAAGACAAATATTCTGCCGGAATCTTATTGTAAGATTATTAGAAATATTATAGATAATGCTATGTTTTTGAAGCCGGAGTTAATTCTTGCTCCAATAGGAAAAGATAAGTGTGACAGCGGGTGGTTTGCTTCAAAAATTCTGTCGGATATGGGATTTAATGTTATTCAGACTATTTTTGAAGATTTAGAACCAAAAAGAGAAATTGTTATTTGTGATAGTAATTTACCTTTGTATGATAAAATTACAACGATAACAGCAGGAATTGTTAATCCTGAAATTTTGAGGACTGCAAAAGAAAGAATTAAATACAATTTGGAGTCACAAAATAATACAAATACATTTACCCCTGCTCCAGGATTTTGGGGAGTGCCTCCAAATGATTTGGAAATACTCAGGCTTTTTCCTGATTCAACTCATGTTTACGGCTGGACAAGATGTGTTGAAGCAGGAACTCCTGCTGATTTGGATTTAGAAATGTTTGTTGATGATAATGTACCGACGGTTTTTTATTCTCAAGCTTTTTGTGCAAAATCCCAGCTTGCAAAGTATCTTGCTGATAAACATAACGGACTTTATATTGATATTGATGATTATGCTTCAAATTCAATTCGAGCAAAAATTGAAGCTTTTTTAAGATTAAGCTAGCAAAAATTATTTTTACTGGTTTTATATTTGTATGCAAATAAATCAATCAACAAATACACCTAACTTTCAGGCAAAATTTTTTTACAGCAAGTCATTGGATAATGTCGCAAAATTTGCTGTAAGGCATAATGCATTTGGGAAACTTGACAGAATGCAGAAACATATTAGTCAAGTTCATTTAAAAACAAGATTAAGATTGGATATAAGCATGACAGAACAAGGTTTTCCTCAAGTTACATTTACGCGCTATTATCCAAAATTTGATACATCAATTGCCAGGTATAAAGATGATTATAAAAAAATTAAATCAGTAACTTATACATCTGATAAAAAAGACAACCCGCTTTGGTTTGCAATGAATAAAATAATCGAAATGGGGCGTAATGTTCCCAATAATGATATTTTTAAAGAAGTTGTTATGAAAAAATAACTTATTTCTTTTTTACAACTGCATCAATTAAACCTTTGAATAGAGGGTGCGGTCTTTCTGGTCGTGATTTGAATTCAGGATGGAACTGGCATGCTACAAACCAGTCTAACTCAGGCAGTTCGACTATTTCTGAAAGCATACCGTCAGGAGACATACCTGAAAATACAAGTCCTGCTTTTTTAAGCTGTTCAATATAGTCAGTGTTAACTTCATATCTGTGTCTGTGGCGTTCGGAAATCTTGCTTGAGCCGTAAACTTCGTGTGCTTTTGTGCCTTTTTTTATATGGCAGTCATAAGCTCCAAGTCTCATTGTTCCGCCGTAACCTTTTACGTTCTTTTGTTCCTGCATAATGTCAATAACAGGAGCAGATGTGTTTTCGTCGAACTCCATTGAGTTAGCACCTTTTAGTCCAGCAGCATTACGTGCATATTCTATTACTGCGCATTGCATACCAAGACAAATTCCTAAGAAAGGAACATTGTTTTCTCTTGCGTATTTGATTACATTTAGTTTGCCTTCTATGCCTCTTATTCCGAAACCGCCAGGAACAATTACTCCGTCAACATCTGACATTAACTCTTTGCATTTGCTCATATCTACACAATCTTCCGAGTTAATCCATTTGATTTCTGTTTTAACATTATCTGCGTATCCGGCATGCTTGATTGACTCTACAACAGAAATGTAAGCGTCGGAAAGCTTTGTATATTTTCCTGCAATCGCAATTTTGATTGTTCCAGCAGGATGGTTAATCCTGTCAACAAGTTCTCTCCAGCCGGTAAGCTCGGCTTTCTTTTCCGGAACCTGAAGCAGTTTTAATACGACCTGAGCAAAATTTTGGTCTTCTAATGCAAGAGGAACTTCGTAAATGCTTTTCATATCACGGCATTCGATTACAGCTTCTTTTGATACAGAACAGAATAGAGCAAGCTTATCTTTCTCTGTTTTTGGAATTGCTTTTGATGTTCTGCAAACAAGAATTTCAGGCTGTAAACCATAGCTTCTAAGTAAGCTGACACTATGTTGTGAAGGTTTTGTTTTCAGCTCTCCGGAAGTTGGAAGGTATGGAAGAAGTGTGCAATGAATATTGATTGCGTTTCCAATTCCTGCTTCGGTTTTAAACTGTCGTATTGATTCAATAAACGGAAGGCTTTCAATATCGCCGATTGTTCCGCCGATTTCAATGATTTGGAAATCCGGTTTGAAATGCTTTTGAGCTTTTATTAACCTTGATTTGATTTCATTTGTAATATGCGGAATAACTTGTACTGTTCCGCCTAAATAATCTCCTCTGCGTTCTTTCTGGATAACAGTTTGATAAACGCTTCCTGAAGTTACGTTAGAAAGCTGTGAGAAGTTTGTATCAATAAATCTTTCATAGTGGCCTAAGTCCAGGTCAGTTTCAGCTCCGTCGTCTGTGACAAAAACTTCACCATGCTGGAATGGGCTCATAGTGCCGGGGTCGACATTAATATACGGGTCAAATTTTTGAATAGCAACAGAAAAACCTCTTGCTCTCAATAATTTACCTAAAGATGCGCCGATAATCCCTTTGCCTAAAGAACTTACAACGCCGCCTGTGATGAATATATATTTTGTCATAGTTGGCACTCCTTCATTGTTTAGGTACAAAAACCTAATTTATTTTTGGAACTCTAAAGAAACCGTTTTCTTCATTTGGAGCATTTTTCATAAGCTCTTCTTTTGTTTGTTCGTAATAAACTTCATCTTCTCTCATTACGTTAACAAAATCAATTGCGTGTGCCATAGGCTCAACGTTTGCTGTATCAACTTCGTTCATAGCATCTACGTGCTTAAGAACATCGCCTAATTGTTTTGTAAACTTTTCTTTTTCTTCTTCTGTTAATTCTAAACGAGCAAGTTTAGCTACGTGTTCAACATCTTTTATAGTAATCATAATTCCATTCTCCAATAATAATCAATGTTACCACAAAATATTTTCTTTTGATAGTACAACTTTTTTTAGCGTGTTAAACTCACCTTCATCCATTTCTACAGTAAGGTAATTTCTGGTAACTCCCTTAAATTTACCACCTTTAGAAAGTCTTTTTTCGATTAAAACTTCTTCTTCCCTGCCAATATTTTCTTGAATAAATTGAGCAAATTTTTCAGCAGAAATTCGTTTAATTATTTCTGCTCTTTCTTCTTTTACTTTATCCGGCAAATGACCGTCAAGCTTCTCTGCAATTGTTCCTTTGCGTATTGAATAAGGGAATGTATGGATTTGAGAAAGTTTTGAGCGTTTTAGGTTCTCAACAGTCGTCTCAAAATCCTCTTCTGTTTCACCGCAAAATCCTGCAATAATATCGCTTCCGAGAAACGGTTTCTCAAAGCGCGACACAATATCTTCAATCTGGTCTAAATAATATTCTACAGTATAATGTCTGTTCATACGTTTTAACGTCCTGTTGCAGGCAGATTGCAGAGAAAGGTGAAAATGCGGACAGAATTTTTCGCTTTGTTGAAGAAAATCTAAAAGCTCCGGAGTAATCTCGTGCGGATTTAGCGAACCCAAACGATAACGCGGAATTGAAGTTTTTTCTTCGATATCTTTTAAAAGCGGCAGAATATTTCCATCGCCCCATAAACCGATATGAATTCCTGTTAAAACAACTTCTTTGTAACCGGCTTCTGAATATCTGTTGATTTCATTTACTATAAAATCAGACTCTGCCCAGCGAGATTTTCCTCGGCCGTAAGGAATAATACAATAAGCACAGCGGTTATCGCATCCGTCTTGAATTTTGAGACTTATGCGGGTTTTTGTTGTATCTTTCAATATTACCTTGCAAAAGTCGACTTTGTTCCCATTTACCCCCATAAGGTCACGAACAACGAAATTTTGCTCTTCTTTTAAGAAATGCGCAATTTCAAACTTATCTTCGTTTCCGTAAACGTAATCAATATAAGGCTCATTGAGTAATTTTTCTTTTTCAATCTGTGCAATACAGCCGGTAAGGATTGTTTTTAATCCTAACCCGTGTGCGTGTCTGAGCAAATACATTGCTTCGTTGTCACTTTTGTGAGTAACAGAGCAGGAGTTAAGAATATAAAAATCTGCTTCTTCAAGTTTTTTTACTTCTTCAAATCCTGATTCAACCAGTTTTTCAGTAACAATCTGACCTTCAAACTGGTTGGATTTACACCCCATTGATTTTAAATAGAATTTTTGCATTACTCTTAGCCAATATCCCTATACTCTGCCGTACATGTCTTCATAGCGGATAATATCTTCTTCAATCAGCGGGTCGCCTTTTTGAACTTCTATTATTTTCAAAGTTTCCTGATAAGGGTTTTGAAGCGAATGAATAGCTTTAAGAGGGATATCAACACTGTGTCCCGGGCTTAAGATAAGCTCTTTGCCTTCAAGGATAACTTTTGCAGTACCTTCCAAAACAACCCAGTGTTCGCTTCTAAAGTTATGAGACTGAACAGAAAGTTTTTGACCGGTGTTAACCTGAATCATCTTAGTCAAAAATCCATTGCCTTGTGCTAAAACTGTGTAATAACCCCACGGTCTGTAAACTGTTTTGTGAACAAGGTGAGTGTTATCATTTTGTTTTTTTAATGTTTCAAAAATCTTTTTAACATCCTGAGTTTTATCCGCTCTGCAGGCAAGAATTGCGTCTTCTGTTTCAACAATTACGGTATCCTCAAGACCAATTGAAGCAACAAGTTTTGAAGAAGAGTACATCATAGAATTTTTTGAACCTTCGTCAAGAACATGTCCTACTTTTACGTTTCCGTTTTCATCTTTAGGACTCACATCATAAATCGATTTCCAGCTGCCTAAATCATTCCAATCGCTTTCGAGTTTTACGAGAGCAATCTTATCTGATTTTTCCATAATTGCGTAGTCAATAGAAATCGAAGGCATTTTATCATATTCAATATAAGGAATTTCATCAGAGTTTGAAAAATCAAAGTTTGCAAGTTTTGAGAAAATTTCAGGAGAATGTTTTGAAGCTTCTTCTAATAATACAGAAGCTTTAAACATAAAAATACCGCTGTTCCAATAATAATTTCCATCTGCAATGTATTCTTCTGCAAGCTTTTCGTTTGGTTTTTCAACAAATTTATTAACTTTATACCCGTTCTCGATTTTGTTTTGGGTTACATTAATATATCCGTAGCCAGTTTCGGGATAAGAAGGTTTGATACCGAAAGTTACAATGTAACCTTGTTCTGCAATTTTTTCACCGGCTTTTACTGTTGCTGCAAATTTTTCAGTGTTATTAATCATATGATCAGAAGGTACAACAAGGATTACAGGGTCAGTATTGAACTTATCCATAATATATTTTGAAGCAAGAGCAATTGCAGGAGCAGTATTTTTAGATATTGGTTCGGATAGAACAACAGTTTCTTTTGCAAGTGAAGAAAGCTGATATTTCACATTTGCAAAATGCTTAACTCCGGTCATGCTTATAATGTTAGATGCCGGCATGCACTCAGCAATTCTTTCAAAAGTTGCTTGAAGTAAGCTTTCTGTATTCTGGATATTAAGAAGCTGTTTTGGATACAGTTCTCTTGATAAAGGCCAGAGCCTGCTTCCTGAACCGCCTGCTAATATTAATCCGTACATTATAAACCCCTTTCTGTAATAACCACTTGGTTACTTGGTTACTTGGTTACTGAATTGCATGTCATATAAGTGCTTGTATCTTCCATTTTCTTTGTTAATTAACTCTTCATGAGTACCTAATTCAACAAGCTCGCCTTCGTTAAGAACAGCAATTCTGTTCGCGTTATGGATTGTTGAAAGCCTGTGAGCTATAACAAATACTGTTTTGTTTTTCATCAGGTTATCAAGAGCTTTTTGAACAATCGCTTCTGACTCGTTGTCAAGCGCTGAAGTTGCTTCATCTAAGATTACAATCGGAGAGTTTTTAATCAATGCCCTTGCAATTGCAACTCTCTGGCGCTGTCCGCCTGATAAAGAAGAGCCTCTTTCTCCTACTACAGTGTCAATTCCTTCCGGCAATGTGCCTAGAAATTCATCTAAATGAGCAAGTTTAACTGCTTCTCTGAGCTCAGCTTCTGAAGCATTAGGTTTTCCCATTAGGATATTTTCGCGAATTGAACCTGTAAATAAATAATTATCTTGAAATACGAAAGAAATATTGTTTCTTAAGCTTTCAATGTTTATGTCTCTTATATCGGTTCCATTTATTTTGATAGAGCCTGATTTAATATCATAAAATCTTGGTAATAAGTTTACTACAGTAGATTTACCTCCTCCAGAGTTGCCGACAAGAGCAATTGTCTCATTACTGCTGACAGAAAGATTAAAATCTTTGAGAACTGGTATGCCTTCTTCGTATTCAAAAATAACATGTGAATATTCAATGCTGTTAATTTCGCCATTTAATGGTTTTGCATTTTCTGAATTTTTGATTTCCGGCATGAGCGAGAATAGTTCAAACACACGTGCAATTGAAACAAAAGTTGATTGCAAGCTTGTAAGAGTAAAGCCTAAAGTTTTTGTAGGCTTGTAAAGCAAAAGAAGAGAAGTTACAAACGAAGCAAAACTTCCAGCTGTAAGTTCTCCTGATAAGATTAAGCTGTTTCCGTACCCCATCACAATCGCAATACCTATTGAGCAAACAAAATACATAATAGGAGACATCCAGCCTACACGTTTAGTCAGAGACATTACTAAGTCGAACTGTTTGTGTATTTGGTTTTCAAATTTGTGGTTCTGGTTTTCTTGTAAATTATAAGCTGTGATGATTTTATTTCCAGCAAAAGTTTCGTTAAAGTTTGTTGTCATGTCTCCGCCTACAACCATTGTTGCGTTAGAAACAGATTTAATTTTCTTTTTAATAAATAAAACAGGAGTGATTGCGATTGCCATAACGCCGATTCCAATAAGCGCAAGTTTCCAAGAATTGAATAATAAAACAAATACCAACGCAAAGAACTCAAAAATAGAGAGTATGAAACTTTTTAATGTATTAATTAAATTTTTTGAAGCTGCATCCGGATCTGCAAAAAATCTTGATAAAACAAGTCCTGAAGAGTTAACATCAAAAAACTTTGTGTCCATTGCAGTCAGTTTTTTAAACAAGTCAACTTTTAAAATATTTGACATTTTGTTGCCTGTCCAGTCAGAAAGGTAGTTACAGATATATTTTAAGACACCTTGAATAAGTGCAAACGCTATAATACCTATAGGAATAAGTTTAATAAAGAATGATTGCAAATAATAAGTATGCCCCCAAAGCTCAAAAGTTTGAGCTTCGTTACCATTTACGACAAAGTCCATGTAAGGTCTTAAAGATAAAGCTACAACCCCGTCAAGAAGTCCTAAAGGAATAGCTAGTATGAACAATAAAATTGAACGCCACAAAACGGCTTTTATGTATGGAAACATTTTATTCAGCAAATACCCATATCGAAACGCATCTTTGCTTTGTGTGTCTTTTAATTTAAGCATTATTAACTCCCAACTTATAAATACTCCTTATTTAAGTGTAGCATAAAAAAATCTATATGATACAATAAATAGTAATTATGAAGATTTATTATAAAGCAACGTACACATATAAAATATTTAAAATGTTTTTAACAGAACTTCAAAGCTTTGTAATGACTCTGGGAAATATTGCACTTTTTGGTACAGAGCTGGTCAAAGGGCTTAGAACTTTTCCAACTACATACAAAGCTGTAATGGAGCAATCTTCAAGATTCGGAGTTTCTTCTCTTCCGATTACGCTTTCAATTGTGGGCATGACTTCTGTAATTATTGCAATGCAGATAGCTGGAGAAATGGTAAAACAAGGTGCCGGAAATTATGTAGGAATGCTGGTTGCAATTTTGATGGTAAGAGAAGAAGGCGTAATTATGGCAGGGTTTGCAATAATATCTATGATAGGCTCTTCACTTGCATCTGAAATTGCAACAATGAAAGTTACAGAGCAAGTTGATGCAATACGCGTTTTGAAAGTTAACCCGATACATTATCTTTTCACTCCGAGAGTAATTGCTGGTACTTTAATGATGCCTCTTGTGGTTATTGTATCTTCTGTATTTGGAGTGTTGAGCGGAGCGGTTGCTTCAAACCTGGCATCAGGACTTACGTTCAAAGCTTATTTTGATTCTGTTTGGTTTGGATTAAATATGCATGACCTGCAAGTCTGTCTTTTGAAATCTCTGACTTTCGGGTTCGTAATATCTTTGATAAGCTGTTCCTGCGGCATGGAAGCAAAAGATGGAGCAAAAGGAGTTGGTACTGCAACAACAAAAGCTGTTGTTTGGTCGTTTGTTGCGATAGTAATTCTGGATTTGATATTCGCGGCGATGTTCTTCTATTAGGGGATAATAATCGCCCCCTTCCGGCTTGTAGTCTGTTCAAAAGGAGTGCCGGGAATGATAACATTAAATTAGTAGTAATGCGGAATGCACTCCGCCCAAAGGGTATAAAAAATGAGCATAGAGGTTAAAAATTTAATAAAATCTTTTGATAAAAAAGTTGTACTTGACGATATTTCGTTCAAAGTTGACGATGGAAAAATACTTTCAATAGTCGGATTTAGCGGCTCAGGCAAGAGTACTGTTTTGAAACTGATAAGCGGACTAATCGAAAAAGACGGAGGAGAGATTATAACTTCCGGAGGTGATATTGCGATGGTTTTTCAGTATTCTGCGCTTTTTGATTCTTTAAATGTTTTTGATAATATTTCTTTTGCGCTTCAGGAAAGAAAAGATTTGAGGGGAAAATATACTAAAGCAGAACTTGAAAAAATTGTTGCTGAAAAACTTGAAATGGTAGGTTTATCAGGAATTGAAGATAAGTTCCCGTCTGAGCTTTCAGGCGGTATGCAGAAGCGTGTAAGCTTTGCAAGAGCAATCGTAACAGAGCCGAAAATTATTCTTTATGATGAGCCGACTGCGGGGCTTGATCCGATTTCTTCTACACTTATTGAAGATTATATTGTAAGATTAAAGAATGAAACAAACGCTGCTTCTATTGTTGTTACTCACCAAATGTCAACTATTCAAAGGACGGCGGATTCTGTTTTGATGTTGTATAATGGAAAAGCAGTTTTTGAAGGTACGCCTGAGGAGCTTATGCAGCAGCAGACTCCGTATACAAAACAGTTTGTAACAGCTGCAATAGACGGACCTATGAAAATGGTTTAAAAAGGAATCTTAATAATGAAAATGTCACCATCATTTAAAGTAGGAATATTAACACTTACAGCTTTAACGCTGCTTCTGTTCACGATTTTGTGGGTAAAAGGCAGAGCTTTTTCTTCTGCTGAAAGAATAGAAGTTCATTTTAAAGATGTTAACGGAATGAGACCCGGTTCAGGGGTTCAAATGATGGGGCTTAGAGTTGGTCAAGTAGAAGAAATTATTCCTGTTGTTAATGGTGAGTCTAGCTATGTTAAAATGAAATTCGTTATAACAGAGCAGGGAATTGAAATTCCTAAAGCTTCTATGCTTTCAATTCAGCAGTCAGGCTTAATTGGTGAACAATTCTTAGAAATTACACCGCCAAGAGTGCGCTCTATTTATATTCCAGATAACTCAAAAGAGCTTCTTTCTTACAATACACCAGTTGAGATTAAGCTTGATGATGAATATTATGATGTCGGTAATGTAAAAAAATCCCAGATTATGTCATCAAAACTTGTGCCGGAAGAATTGAGAAATTTTGTTAAAACAAACTATGCTTATAAAGTTGATTATGTTGTAAACCTTCCTGGGCTTATACTTCCTCACTTTATGACAGGTAAAATAGTTACTGTAGACGGGGTTAAGAAGTTAAGAATAGCGCCTCTTGATAATATTGCGCTGCCTTATCCGCATCAGACTTCGCCTTATACTATTATTGAACCGATGAGAATTGCTGACTTTATGGACTTGCAGTACAAAGCTGCTGAATCTCTGACAGAAACTAATAGAATTATTAACGAACTTCTGAATGACAGCATGGTTGCGGAGCTTAGACAGTCTGTTACTAATTTTAAAGATTTAACTGCGCAGGCAACAACAACTTTGGCTAAAACTGAAAAACTCGTTGAAACTTCTAAAAATGATATTGATGCTATGCTTTGGCTTTTGAGCGATGTATCTTCAAGCTTTAATAAGCTGGCTGTAAATGTTAACGGTATAATCGGTGATGAGAAATTCAAACCTGCGGTGTACGAAACAGCTGAAGCAGTTTCTAATCTTTCAAAACAGCTTTCTCCTATTATTGGAGCAGTGGATGCTAAAGAGTTTGCAGAAGATTTGAATGCTGTGATGAAAAACTTGAACGAGATTTCTTCTTCTGTTAATAGAATGACAAAAGATGAAAATCTTAAAAGTAAGATTTCAACTTCAATTGATAATTTGAACGTGACAATGTGCGAAGTTTCTACTGCGCTTGAAACCATTAATGGCGAAGGCGGAGACAAAGACGGCTTGAAGCAGATTATCAATGATACTTCCAGCACAGTATCTAACCTGAAAAAATTCTCAGAAAAATTGAATAAGAGATTTTTACTATTCAGATTAATGTTCTAAAGGTAAATGCATTTTAGTTTATAAAATGAAACAGCAGGTCGGGGAACTCCCTGACCTGCTGTTGAACGATGCGGAAGAGGTAATTATTGATGATTAGCTATAAATAACTTATAAATTTCTACATCAAGAGCTTTTGCAATTAAAATTAAACGCTTCAAGCTTGGAGTTTTTTTACCTCTCTCTATTTCTGATAAATAATCTCTGGATATTCCACTAATCTCACTCAATTTTTCTTGTGTGAGATTTTTAATTTTTCTATAGTGTTTTATGTTCTCTATAACAATATTAATCGTGCTATTTGTCATAAAATTATTTTATTTTTTTGTAGTATTAAATATAACAGGCAATGAGCACGCATTGTAATAATTTTTGTAAATTATCTTTTTAAAATAAGTTTTTTGTAGTAAAATACTTTGCGGGGGATTTTAGTGTTATGTTAAATAGTGCAGTAGAGTATATTAGGAGTAAAATTGACGGATTTAATCCGCAAATAGGTATAATCTTAGGCTCAGGGCTTGGAGATTTAGCAGACGAGTTTTGTAAAATTGCGATACCTTATTCTGATATTCCAGGATTTGAAGCTTCAACAGTTTCAGGGCACAAAGGAAGGCTTGTATTTGCTGAGATTAACGGCAAAAAAGTTGTTATGATGCAGGGCAGATTTCATTTTTACGAAGGGCATTCAATCCAAAAAGTTGTGTTTCCTGTAAAAGTTATGAAAAAACTTGGAGTTGAAACTCTTATTGTGACTAATGCAGCGGGCGGCGTAAATCCGGCGTTCAATCCTTCTGATTTGATGATTATTACTGACCATATAAACTATATGGGTGTAAATCCGCTGATTGGCTTAAACGACGACAGTATGGGCGATAGATTCCCTGATATGAGTGAGGTGTATACGCTTGAATATATTGAGCTTGTTAAAAAGATTGCGTCAAAGCTTGGAGTTGATTTGCAAGAAGGAGTTTACATGGCTCTTACAGGACCGTCTTATGAGACTCCGGCAGAAGTCCGTATGGCAAGAGTAATCGGTGCTGATGCAGTAGGGATGTCAACTGTGCCGGAAGCTGTGACGGCTTCTTGGGCGGGGATGAAAGTTATCGGCTTAAGCTGTATTTGTAATTCTGCAGCAGGAGTAAGTACCGTAGGGCTTTCGCATTCAGATGTTATTCATGCGGCAAATGCTGCAAAAGACAGGTTTAAAAAATTGGTTAAAGAAGTAATTAAAGAAATATAGTTATACTGCGGGCGGGCGTTGTATTTACAACGCCCGCCCGCTCAAGGAAATATTCAATGAGATTAGACAAATTTTTAAAAGTTTCAAGATTGATAAAACGCAGAACAGTTGCAAATACTGTTTCTGAAATGGGGCGTGTGCTTGTGAACGGAAATCCGGCAAAGCCTGCAAAACAGCTTAAAGCCGGTGATATAATAGAGATTGAGTATTCAAACAGAGTTGAAAAAGTTGAAGTATTGATTATTCCATCTGGAAACGTAAGTGTTCAGGAAGCATCGACTTTGTACAAAGAGATTGGAGAATAGAATGCCTGTTATTAATGAATATTTTACAATTAATACACGCGGTAATAATGATATTATTAATATTACAAAACACGTTCAAAACTGCGTTTATCAGCACGCTTTAAAAGATGCGCTTGTGTGTGTTTCTATTCAGGGAAGTACTTCTGCTGTAACTACGATTGAGTACGAAGAAGGCTTGATAAAAGACTTAAAAGAAGCTTTAGAGAGAATTGCACCGACAGGAGCTGAGTATCATCACGATGAGATTTGGCACGACGGTAACGGTTATGCGCATGTAAGAGCTGCAATTATTGGAAGCTCTGTTAATATTGCGCTTAAAGACGGGCTTTTAAATCTTGGTACATGGCAGCAGGTTGTGCTTTTGGATTTTGATAATAAACAACGTTCAAGAAATATTACTGTACAGATTGTGTATTAATATGATAATATAAATTTATGTTAAATCTGTATATTACATCTTCCAATCGTAAGGAAGGCAAAACTTTTTTGACTGCGGGACTTGCTGCAACTATGCAGAGCCTGGGGTATTCAACGAGTGTATATAAGCCTATTCAAACTTCGGGGATTGAACGTAACGGATTTATGCAGTCACCTGATTTGACTTATGTTAAGACGATTGATCCGTATATAAATACGCATTTTTCGTATCTTTTTAAGTCAAACCTTGAGCCGCTCATTGCTTCTGAGTTAGAAAATGAGCCTATTGAAACTGAGCTTATATCAAAAGAGTTTGCAAAGATTACGGCAATGGGCGATTGTACTATTATTGACGGAGATGGGGGGCTTTTAAGCCCGATTGCTCCTGCTGTGCAGACAGCGGATTTAGTAAAAAAACTTCAAATTCCGCTTCTCTTTGTAGTAACTCCTAGAGAAGATTCAATTAACGACACTTTGCTTTCGATTTATACAGCGCAGGAAAAAGGGATTGATATTAGAGGGGTTGTTATTAATAATATTACAGATGACTGTCCAAAAAACCTTTTGAATGCTATTCCAAGGGTGATTGAAGAGTATACTAATGTAAAAATTTTAGGGTTAATTTCTCATTTAGAAGGAAAATTTTCTCCGGAAGATTTGATTACCGGAATTGTAAATGGAGTAGATATTGAAAGTATCTTTAATGTAAAGATAGAAAAACTGGAACTATGATAATAACTGCTGGTATTTATAAGGGACGCAAGCTTGTTGTTCCGGATGAAAATATAACGCGTCCTACACTTTCAAAGGTCAGGATGGGAGTTTTTAACGCTCTTTTTTCTATGCTTGGAGGATTTGAAGGCAGGACTTTTCTTGATGTTTTCGGCGGTTCCGGAGTAATGGGCCTGGAAGCGCTTTCACGCGGGTTTAGCTGTGTTAAAGTTTTTGAAAAAAATCCAAGAGCAGCGGCTGTTATTAAAAAAAATTACTCCGTTTTAGGACTTAAGCCTGATTTACAAATCGGCGACAGTACAAAACTTATTCAAAAGCTTGAAGATGAGTACGATGTAGTGTATATCGACCCGCCTTATATGTCTGAAGAGCTTTACAAAGCGGTTTTGTCAAATATAAAAGGTAAGGTAATTATTGTTGAAGGTATAAAAGATTTTGATTTTGAAGGGTTTGAGCTTATAAAATCAAAAAGTTACGGCGGAAAATTTATCAGTTACTTAAGAATTGGTTAAATTTCCAATATAAAAATTTACAGATATGAAATAAAATGCCATAGTTGAAGGCAGAAAAGGAAGACAAATGCTAGATTTAACATCAGAAAAGAAGTTTATGAATTTAAAGTTTGAAAACTTTATTGACACATTAGAAGGCGAAGATATATTTGGAAAAACTGAGCGCCTTGATGAAGTTTTATCAAGCGGGGTTATGACCGGAAATGAAGCTCTCGGAATGGTTACAATGAATAAAGTTTCAGCTGAATCTAAGATTAAAGAAAAAGATGGTGAAATTCATGATGTTATTATGCTGGGCTCAAACTCTTATTTGAACTTGTCTGCACACCCTCAGGTTATGGAAGGTGCAAGGAAAGCGCTTGAAGAATTCGGCTACGGAATGGGAGCTGTTTCAAATTATGCAGGTATTACAGAAATACATAAGGAGCTTGAAGCAAGAATCGCAAAATTTTACGGCGCAGAAGATTGCATTGTTTTTCCAAGCGGTTACGGTGCTAACGTTGGTATTGTTTCAGCGCTTTGCGGCAAGAATGATGTAATTATAAACGATGCGGCAAATCACGCTTCAATTTTTGACGGATGTATGCTTTCCGGAGCTGAAATTAAAGTTTTTCCGCATAGAGATATGAAATATTTAGAAAGAATTTTATCAAGGCTGTCAGAAGAAAAAAAAGGCAGGTTAATAATCACAGACGGTGTTTTCTCAATGGATGGCGATATGGCGCCTCTTGATAAGATTGTTGAGCTTGCGCAAAAATACAACTGCAGAGTTATGGTGGATGATGCTCACGGTGTTGGTATTGTAGGTAAAACCGGACGCGGAACTGCAGAACATTTTGGTGTAATGGATAAAGTTGATTTGCATGTCGGAATGCTGAGCAAAGGACCCGGAGGTTTGGGAGGATATTGCGCAGCTTCAAGGCAAATTATCCAATATTTAAGGCTGTATGCAAGAAGTTATTTCTTCTCAACTGCACTTCCTGCTTCTGTTGCTGGCGGGCTCAATGAAGTGTTTAAACTTCTTGAAACTGATACTGCTGGTCGTGATAAGCTCTGGCAGAATACAGAATATTTGAAATCAAAACTGCTTGAAAAGGGATTTGATATCGGGCATTCTCAGTCAGCTGTTGTACCTGTTATGGTTTACAGCGAGCCTGTACTATTTGAAATGTATGAAAAACTTAGAAGACGCGGGGTTTATGTAAATATTGTTACTTATCCGGCTGTAAGACGCAAAGAATGCAGGCTTAGATTATGTACAATGAAAGAACTTACTTTTGAGCAGATTGATAAAGCAGTTGAAATTATTGCTGAACTTGGTCGTGAGTATGGACTCATCTCGTAAAACTGTTTTTGTTACAGGAGCTGCCGGGTTTATCGGGCTGAATATTGTTAAAGCTTATGTTGAAGCCGGATGGTATGTTTATGCGCTTGTGCATAAAACAATGCCTGATGAGCTTAAGATGCTTCCAAATATTAAGGTTGTTCAGGGTGATGCTTCTGATGAAAACTCGCTTCCTGAGTTAAAAGTTGATGTTGTTGTCCATGCGGCGGGTTTAGCATCTGATATCGGGTGTGATGAAGAATTTCGGAAAATAAATTTTGAACCGGTAAAATATTTGTCTAAAATTCCGGAGAAAAAATTTATTTATATTTCATCAACAGATGTTTACGGAATAAAAGATTTTGAAGATGCGGATGAAAATACACCGTTATTAGAGTTTCCAAAAAATCCTTACCCAAAATACAAGATAGCATCGGAACTGTGGCTTAAAGAAAACTGTAAACGTTATGTAATTATACGTCCTGCTGCTGTTTGGGGTGAAGGAGATAAGACGCTTGAAAAAAGAGTTGTTGATTTTTTAAAAATATCTCCTTTTATTGTTCATTTCGGCAAATGGCGCGGAAAAAACCGCTGGCCGCTTGCAAATGTTAAAAATGTTGCTGATGTTATTGTAAAAGTTAGTGAAATTGATGATTTTGACAATCAAGCAGTTAATATTATCGACTCTGAATTTACCACGATTGACGGGTATTACCGGATGGCTGCAGAAAAATATTTTCCTCAAAAAAGTTTTAAAGAGGTTTATTTTCCACTCTGGTTTGGAAAAACGATTGGTATGGTTTCTACTTTGATTTCTAATATGCTGAAACGTAAGCATCCAATTTTTGACCCGACTTTTTATGCGGTACATCATGTAAGCTCAAATCTTGATTTTTCTTCTAAAAAAATGAATGAAATTTTGCGCCGGAAATAACTTTTGTATTATAATAGTTTCTGGGAAATGAGAGGTTTAATGTGGCAAAATATCATTTTATAGCAATTGGCGGAATAGGGATGAGCGGACTTGCAAAGTATTTGCTAGAAGACGGGCATACTGTTTCAGGTTCAGATATTGCAGATTCAAAATATGTAGATAAATTACGCGAAATGGGTGCAGAGGTGAGTGTTGGACATTCTGCTGACAATGTACCTGAAGGCGCGATTGTAATAAAAAGTACAGCGATTAGAGATAACAATCCTGAAGTAATTCGAGCAAAAGAGCTGGGGCTTCCAATTTATCACCGTTCGGATTTACTTAAAGAAATCGCAGAACGGGCACAGCAAGAGGGTAATGACGGTGGCAAATGTTTCATAGGTTTTTCAGGTACTCACGGTAAAACTACAACAAGCGGGCTTGCTTCTTATGTTTTGGATAAAGCAGGGCTTGAACCATCTTTTGTTGACGGCGGAATTATTCCTGAGCTTAATACAAACGCACAGCATAGAGGCGGAAAATATTTTGTTGCAGAGCTTGATGAAAGTGATGGAACTATAGTTAAGTATTCTCCTGATATTCTTGTAATCAATAATCTTGAAGAAGATCATATTGATTTTTATACAAATGGTATGAGTGATTTGGTTGAAACGTTTAATTGTATAGTTTCTCAATCAAAAAAAGTTATTGCTAATAATGATAATGAAGGTATTAAGCTTTTAAAAGGTGATTTTATTACCTTTGGTTTAAATGATGCTGATTATACTGCTAAAAGCATTAATAACGAATCTCTTGAAATTTATCACCACGGAGAGCTATTAACTACAGTCAAGATACAGCTTGCGGGTATTCATAATGTTTATAATACTTTAGCTGTTGTTGCAGCGTTAAATGAAGCCGGGGTTGATGTAAAACAAATTGCACAATTCTTTTATCCATTTACCGGCATGGGAAGACGGTTTCAGAAAGTTTGCGAGTTTGATGGTATTCAAGTTTATGATGATTATGCTCATCATCCGACTGAAATTAAAGCAGCGCTCCAAGCAGCGGCTTCAAAGTTTGGTAAAGAAAATGTTGCTGCAGTTTTTCAGCCGCATAGATTTACAAGGCTTCAGGCTTTATGGAGTGAGTTTAAAATGGCATTTGAAAACTCAGGGCGTATTATTGTAACTGATGTTTACGCAGCATCAGAAGACCCGTTAGAAGGAGTAAATTCTGAAAAATTTGCGTCAGAACTGCCAAATAGCGAATATATTTCAGGAAGTATGCAGGAAGTTGCGCAAAAACTTAAGCCGACGCTTAAATCAGGCGATGTTGTTGTAGGGCTTGGAGCTGGTACTATTACTAATCTTGGTAAAGAGCTATGCAGATAAAAGAAGATTTTGAAATAAAAAATTTAACAACTTATAAAATCGGAGGAAAAGTTCGGAAAGTTTATTTTCCAGAAACTCAGGAAGAGTTTTCTGCTCTTTTGCGTGAGCTCGACGAATACATTGTTCTTGGCGGATGTTCCAATGTTTTGTTTTCTTCGAATGGTTTAGACGGAAACTTGATTTTTACAACAGAGATGAAGAACTTTGAAATTCGAGGAAATAATGTTTTTGCAGCTTGCGGCGTGAAAGCTCCTTTATTAGCGCAAAAAGCAGCTGAAAATTCACTTACCGGCATGGAATTTTTAATTGGATTGCCCGGTACAATCGGGGGAGCTGTTTATATGAATGCAGGAGCTCACGGACAGGCGGTTTCTGATACTCTTGTTTCTTGCTGTTTGTTTGATAAAGAAGCAAAAGAAGTTGTTTATAAGCAAAAATCTGATTTAAGCTTCGGGTATAGAACATCTGCTCTGCAAGGAGGAAGGTATGTTCTTTTGTTTGCGGAATTTGGTTTAAGAAAAGGTAATCAAGATGAAATAAAAAACTTGATGGAACGCAATTTAAGTTTTAGAAAATCCATTCAGCCATCATTAGCTTATCCGAATGCAGGCAGTGTTTTTAAAAATCCTGAAAATGATTCTGCAGGCAGGCTTTTGGATAAAGCAGGGGTTAAAGAGTTTGACTTTGAGCGTGTAAGAGTCTGGGATAAGCACGCTAACTTTATTGTTAATAAAGGCGGAGCAGCATCTGAAGATGTACTTGAGCTTATGGTTAAGATGAAAAATAAAGTAAAAGAAATGTTTACGATTGATTTAATACCGGAGCAAATATTTCTTGGAAATATGAGTGAGAAAGAGGAAGAATTATGCAGTATACTATACAAAAAGAATCAAAAATAGCCGTTTTATGCGGGGGAATGTCATCTGAACGTGAAATTTCTTTACGCTCCGGAAAAAATTGTCTTGCAGCTTTGCAAAGACTTGGTTATAAAAATGCAGAGATTGTAGATGTAACTCAGAATATAATGAATGATTTAAAAGGTTTTGAGTTCGCTTACAATACTCTTCATGGTAAATATGGCGAGGATGGCTGCATTCAAGGGATTTTAGAAATATTAAAAATTCCTTACACAGGGTGCGGAGTTATGTCTAGCGCAATTTGCATGAACAAAGAATACACTAAAAAAGTTATGTCTACTGCCGGTTTACCGCTTATTAAGTCTGTTTATCTCCTTCCGGACGAAGACCCGGTTGAAAAAGTTAAAGAGCTTAATTACCCGTTGATGGTTAAACCGGTTTCTGAAGGTTCAAGCTTTGGAATGGCAAAAGTTGATTGCGACGGTGAGCTTATTGATGCAGTTGAAAATGCAAGAAAATACAACGCTGATATTTTGATTGAAGAATATTTAGCCGGTATTTGTGCAACAGTAGGCGTGTTAGAAAAAGACGGCAAGCCTTTCTGTACAGAAATACTTGAGCTTCGCCCGAAAAACGAATGGTATGATTATGAAGCGAAATACACAAAAGGTATGACAGAATTTATTCTGCCAGCGGAGCTTAGTTCCGAAATGACTGAGCAGGTTAAAAAGTATGCAGTAGAAGCATTTAAAATTTGCGGATGTTCAGGAGTTTCAAGAGTAGACTTCTTGATTGTTGATGACATTCCTTATATACTAGAAGTTAATACAAATCCGGGTATGACAGATACAAGTGATTTGCCTGCTCAGGCAAAAGCTTGCGGAATTGATTATGATAATCTTGTTTTAATGATACTTAACAGCGCAGGGTTGAACAAATAATGTCAAATGAAGAAGAATTAAGACGTCCGAGATATCGTGAAAACAGACGTTTACAGCAAGCAAAAATGCAAAGGCAGGTGCGTAAATCACAGAGAAGATTAAACCAGCTGCGTTCGCTTTTACGCTTGTTTATAACTTTGTTTTTAGTTGCTCTGGGGCTTCTTGTTCTTAAGATGCCTCAATGGAGGCTGCATACCAATGCGTTTGATGGTTTAAATAGTCAGGCGCTGGAAATTGTGAATAATAGAATTGTGCCTTCGCAAAAAATTCTTTCTGCTCTTAGAAGGAATCAAGTTTGTACAAAACCAATTTTTCTTGTAAAAACTGATAACCTTAAAAAAAGTATTATTCAGCTTGAGCCTGTAAGTGATGTTTATATAAGGCGTTTTTGGTTTCCGGCAAGGCTCCAGATTATTATAATTGAAAGAACTCCGCTGATTACGATTTCTCCGGATATTAATGTCGAGCCGATTGCGTTTTTTTCTGCTGACGGTAAGCTCATAGGCCGTGATTATATGCCTTTAAGTCCTGATTTTAAAACTGTTAAAGTTATTACTTACGGAAGCGGTGATGATTATAGAAGCTGGGATAGGAATAAAGTCAATAACTTCAAGAAACTTGCTTCAATGGTAGAGATGGAGTCAGGTGAAGAAGTAGAATACATTGATTACAGAAATCCTAAAGATGTTTACGTAAAAATTCCTACTGTTAATATAAGGCTTGGAAGCTTTAATGCAGGAACTTATGATAAGATTTCCAGAATTCCGTCTTTGATTCCTCAGGTTAAGATGCTTAATAAAAAAGTGAAGTACATCGATTTAAGGTGGGATACAAATTATATTAAGTTGGATGAATAATGCCGGCAAACGCTTATATCCATATACCATTTTGTAAATCAAAATGCAAATATTGTTCTTTTGTATCTTTTAACCGCCTTGAGCTGATGACTGGATACGTTTTTGCACTTCTAAAAGATATCTCAGAAAATTATCAGGGTGAGAATATAAAGACTTTATACTTTGGAGGCGGAACACCTTCTCTGCTCCAGCTTGAGCTTTTAAAGAAAATTGTTAAGCAGTTTAGACTTGCTGAAGATTATGAATTTACAATGGAAATTAACCCTGATGACGGGGATTTAAATTATTTAAAACAGCTGCGTGCTCTTGGTGTAAATCGTTTGAGTATCGGCTCTCAAACTTTTGATGATGATATTTTGAAATTAATAGGGCGCAGGCATAATTCTTCGCAAATCATTGAAACAGTTCATCTGGCAAAAGAAGCAGGATTTGATAATATAAGTGTTGATTTGATATACGGGCTTCCGACTCAGTCGCTTGAGGGGCTGAAAAAGGATTTAGACAGGTTTTTAAGCTTAGATATTCAGCATATTTCAACATATGGGTTGAAAATAGAGGAAAATTGTTTCTGGTCAAAAGAACCCCCAAAAGATTTACCATCTGAGGATTTACAAGCTGATATGTACGAGGAGGTAGATAATACTTTAGAAAATGCAGGCTTTTACCGGTATGAAGTCAGTAATTTTGCGAAAAAAGGGTTTGAGTCAAGGCATAACTTAAACTACTGGGATAACAATGAATACTATGGTTTTGGAGCCGCAGCGCACGGCTATTCTGACGGGATAAGATATTCAAATTTTACTAACTTAGAAGATTATATGGCAAAGCCTCATATTCACGAGTTTGGTCATACACTTAATGAACAAGAAAAACTGGAAGAAGAAATTTTCTTAGGGTTTAGGAAGCGTTCAGGGGTAAATATTAAATGCATTAACCAAAAATTTGGCATTGATTTTGAAAATAAATATAAAGAAGTTCTTAGCAAATATTCTGATTACATAGAAAAAGCACCTTCAGGTTATACTTTAAACCTCAAAGGTGTTCTTATTAGTAATCTTATTTTATCGGAGTTTTTGTAAGTACATTAATCTGTACTTTATCTTTAAATAATACTCTTTTTCAATCTTTCCGAACGGTTTTCGCTCAAAAGATTTTTAAGCTTCATTATTGCTTGAGCGTGAAGCTGTGAAATTCTTGATTCTGAAACGTTAATCGCTTCTCCGATTTCTTTCAGTGTCATGTTTTCGTGGTAGTAAAGTACCATAATTGTTCTTTCTCTTTCCGGCAGTCTTTTCAAAGCGTTCTCCAGTTCTTTTTTTACATCCTTTTCTTCCATTTTTTCCATTGGTGATAAGTTATGTGAATCTTGGATTGTATCAATGATTTCAATATCACCTTCGGTTGAGCCTTTTTTGTCATAGATGGATGTTATTGTAGTATCGTCAGAGAGAAGCTGTTCGACTTTTTCTTTTTCAATACCCAAAAAGTTTGCAATTTCTGTATTAGTAGCAGCACGTCCAAATTGTTTCTTTAATTCTTCTTGCGCTTCTTTAACGTCTTTAATTTTTCTTCTTACGCTTCTAGGCAGAAAATCTTGTGAACGGATTTTATCAATAATATTTCCTCGAATTCTTACAAGAGCGTAAGTTTCAAACCTTGCTCCCATTTTAGGAGTAAATTTTTCGACAGCATCAATAAGACCTTCTACGCCGTAACTTGAAATATCTTCATAAGAAAAAGTCGGAGGAAGTGCTACTTTAACACGACCTACAACATATCTTGTAAGATAAATATATTGAAGGATAAGAGCATCTCTTAATTCTTTATTTTCATGATCATCAAAATAGCGAGCCCACATCTGGGTAAGCTCTTCATTTGTTGCTCTTTTAATTTTATTATAAGATGTATCCTGTTCCATCCCTCTGCCCTAAAACATGTCTTTATACATTGTAACGTTTTGTTACGAAATTGCTATCATATATTTGTATGAAATCTTTTAATATTTGATTCTATTTACATTTACCTGTCACTGAGATATTATTTATTTAAGGGAGAAAATTATGAAAACACAGTTGGAAAATATTTATAACTCAGCAAAAAGTGATATTGAAAAAGCGTTAACTATAAGTGATATTGATGAAATCAGACTTAAGTATTTGAGCCGCAAGGGCGAGTTTAACTCAATTAAAAAAGGGTTAAAAGATTTATCTGATGAAGATAAGCGTGTTGTCGGCGCGCTTGCAAACCAAATTACTCAAGATTTGGAATCTCTTCTTAAAGAAAAGCATGATGCTTTTTATCAGAAAGAGCTGAATGAAAAACTTCAAAAAGATAGAATTGATATTACTTTGAATGGTAAATATATACCTCAGGGAAAAGTGCACCCGCTTACTTCTACTACAAATGAAATTGTAAGTATTTTCCAAAATTTAGGATTTTCTGTAGTTGCTCCTGAGCTTTCTCCGGAAGTTGAGACTGAGTATTATAACTTTGATATGTTAAATGTTCCGAAAGATCACCCTGCAAGGGATGTTCAAGATACTTTTTATGTTAAAGATATGCCGAATGTTGTATTGAGAAGCCAGACTTCAGGGGCTCAAATTCATGTTATGGAAAATCAAAAACCGCCAATCAAAGTTATTTCTCCTGGCAGAGTTTACAGAAACGAAAATGTTAACGCTCGTAAGAACAATTTCTTCCATCAGATAGAAGGTTTGTACGTTGATAAAGACATTACGTTTGGCGATTTAAAAGGGGTTTTAAACGAGTTTATAAGACTTTATTTTGGAGCTTCTCGCCCTACCCGTTTTAGAAGCAGCTTCTTCCCATTTACAGAGCCTTCTGCAGAAGTAGATGTTCAATGTATTATGTGTCAGGGTAAAGGCTGCAGAATATGCAGCGGAACAGGCTGGCTTGAAATTTTAGGTGCTGGTATGGTTGACGTAAATGTACTTAAAGGGGTTGGAATAGATCCTGATGTTTACTCAGGTTTTGCGTTTGGTATGGGGGTTGAAAGGCTCGCTATGCTTAAATATGCAGTTGATGATATTCGATTGTTTTTCAATAATGATAAACGGTTTTTAGAGCAATTTTAAATAAACAAAGAAGGCGGCATCTTCGATGCCGCCTTCTTTGTTTTTCAATCTTTATCAAACAGCTTCTTTTCTAACTCTAATGCTGCAGGTGTTTTGGCAAGTCCGCCTTGCGCAGTTTCCTTTAGCAATGGTGACATGAGCTGTCCTGTTATTTTCAGAGTATCGACAATTTCATCTAAAGGTATTTTACTTTCTACTCCGCTTAAAGCAAGCTCTGACGCTGTAACTGCGTGAATAGCAAGAAAAGCGTTGCGTTTTATGCATGGTACTTCAACTAAACCGCATACAGGGTCGCAGGTTAAGCCTAAAATGTTTTTTAAAGCAAGTGCAGCAGAATGAAGAACTTCATTTACATTTCCTCCTCGCATTTCTGTGAGGGCTGCTGCTGCCATAGCAGAAGCTACACCGCATTCAGCCTGGCAGCCTGCTACAGCTCCTGCGAGCTGAACTTTATTTGAGACGATTAGTCCAATCATGCCGGCGGTTAAGAGTCCGTTGATTTGTAAGGTTTCAGAAAGTTTTTCTTCTTCTGCGGATGCAATTATTACTGAAGGAACGATTCCGCAAGAGCCGGCTGTAGGACAGGCAACGATTCTGCCCATCCTTAAGTTTTCTTCTGCTGTTGCAAGAGCATATTCTGTAATTTTTTCGAATGTTCTGCCAAAAAGAGCAGGTCTTTTTTTGTATCTTTCAACAAGTTTTATGCAGTCATCTCCGCACCATTCGCTGATGGCTTTTTCCTGGGAGTTTAATCCGTGCTTTACTGCTTCTTTCATTGCAAGAAGATTTTCGAGTGTTTTAAGTCTTATTACATCAACTGCTGTATCAAGAAGGCAGGATTCTTCTTCCTGAGCAATTTCATAAATTGATTTATTTTCTTCTCTGCATCTTTTTTCAAGATCTATAAATGATAGTATTGGCATTATTTTAGCTTTCTTACATTTGTTACAAAAAATACATCTTTAATACTTCGAACTTTTTCGACAACATCTTCTCCGACTGGAATATCAAGTGCTACGTACATTGAAGCTGTTCCGCCTTTAGAACTTCTGTCACAGTGAAGAGAAGCGATATTTACATTTTGATTTTGGATAATTCCGCTTACTTTTGATATCATACCTGGACGATCTTTGTACATTAAAAGAAGTGTGTCGTATGTCCCATCAATATCAACAGAAAACCCGTTTATGCAGTTTATTCTAATTTCACCAGCGCCTACAGAGTCTCCGCAAATTGTCATTTTATCATCAAATGTTATATCGACAGAGTTTGGGTGTCTTGAAATATCTTGAGCATAGTCATAGGAATATTCAATGTGTTTGATTTTGTTGAATATATCTTTAATTATTGGATCATCAACCGGACAGCCCAGAACTCCGGCTAATAGACCTTTGTCTGTGCCGTGTCCGAAACCTGTTGTTGCAAAAGAATTGTACAGAACAAAATGAACTTTAGAGAATTCATTTTTGTAAATATTTTTTGCCATTAACCCAAGCCTTACTGCTCCTGCTGTGTGAGAGCTGGAAGGTCCTACCATAATAGGAGAAATGACCGAGAAAAGAGATTTTTGTTCCATAGTTTAGTAATCGTCTCCGCTTTCACCTTTATCTGCATCAATATAACTTTTCATTGTTGTAACTAATGAGTTTTGCCAGTCGCTGCTTTTTTCCAGGAAGAAATCTGCTCCGCGCATTTTGCATTGCTGTTCGATTTCTTTTCTTGGAGAAGCTGTAATTACGCCGACTGTAGTATTAACTCTGTATGAAGCTGCCATTTTTTTAAGCTCTGCAAGGAGGATAAAACCTTCTCTTTCTGTTGGAATAAATAAATCCATTACTACATATTTGTACTTACGTTTTTTGTATTTATTAACAGCATCATAAATTTCCTGAGAGCAGTCAATATCGTAATCAAATTGAGATAATAAAACTTTCAGCTGATAAGTTATTACACCTAAATCATCAACGATAAGTATTGCAGGACCGCCTTTAATTTCTTCATCTTCTTGTGGAATAGGGCTGATAGCTTTGCTGTACATTGGTTTTTTTGCATTATTATTAAGCTCTTTCAGGGTATCAACAATATTGATAAGCTGATTTTTTAAATCAAGAAGATTGAGTTCTTTTGGCGGTTTTGAGTTAGTTATGTTGTAAAACAATTCTAAAAACTCATTATCTAAATCAATACTTGGCATGCCAGCTCCTAATTAAAATTAATACGTGAATTATATCATATTTTTCAGGAAAAAGTAAGTATTCAAGTTTTATTAATTTTAGAGTATAATTTTATATTATGAAGAAAAAAATACTTGTATTATTATTTGCGATATTTTTATCGCCGGCTGTAAATGCAGCAGGAAACTTTGATTTATTTAAATTGCACCTTTTTCATGATGATACAAGAGAAATTAAATCTCTTTTGAACTCTCAGGTTAAGTATGCAAATAAGACAAACTTTAATAAGTTTATATCAACTTTTTCTAATGATTATATTAATGGTGACGGGTTTGATATTGATGTTTATTCAAAGCTTGTAAAAGATGTCTGGGACACTTATGAAAATATTGAATACGATTTGAAGATTAAAGATATTGCTATAAAAGACGATACGGCTATTGTAAAAGTTCTTGAAACTTCTTTTGCTTATATTCCTGTTTCTCAAAAACTTGACGGAATTTTAAAAAGTGAGTCTGACAGTGTTTATTATTTAAGAAAATTTAATAGCGGCTGGAAAGTTTCAAGCGACGAAGTTTTATCAGAAAGTACGACTATGCTGTATGGAGATGCTAAAGGGCTCGATTTAAAACTGACTGCTCCTGAGAAAATACAAGCAGGAGAAGAATATACAGCGTCTTTAGAATTTACGCCTCCTGAGGATGTTATCACGATAGCTTCTATTGCAAGTGATAAGGTAGAATATCCTCAAAAACAGCCTAAAGAAGTTTTTAGAAAGTTCCCTGAAGACAATATTTTAGAACGCTTATTTATTGCTAATACAGATGAAAAAAACGAATATGTAGTTGCTTCTGTAGGGCTTACAAAAGCTGATGTAGAAGATTTGAGTATTAAATTAAGTCTGACCGGTTTCGGGTATAAAATTATCCGAGTTAATGTTGTTCCAGCTGAATATGAGGAAGAAGATGTCAAAACAGAGTAAGATTGTATATTTTTTGATATCAACAATATTTTTTGTGTTTTTTGATTTGTTTTTCTCAAATCTTACATTAAAAAATGCAAACCTTTTTCCTGAAAACACTTTCGTGGATTTGATTTATGTTCAAAATCCCGGAGCTGCTTTCAGTATGCTTCAAAATGCTAAAATATTTTTGATATGTTTTTCTGCAGCTGCGATTCTGTGGATAATTTATTATACGATTAAACATATTGCAAAAGCTTCAAGTTTTGCAATTTTCTGGGTTTCGCTTCTTCTTGCCGGGATTTTCTGCAATATGTATGAGAGGATTGTTTTTGGATATGTAAGAGATTTCTTTAAGCTTAATTTTGTGAACTTCCCTGTGTTTAATATTTCTGATATTTTTATAAATCTAAGTGTTTTTGCTATAGTTGTAATTATTGTTAGACATAACTTTAAGAAAAGCAATGAAACTGGTAATTGATGATTTGACAAACCAAACAAGAATTGATTCTTATCTTGCAGATTACATGCAGGATTTTTCGCGTTCAAAAATTCAAAATGAAATCAAAAACGGAGCAGTTTCTGTTAACTCTAAGCTTGTAAAACCTTCATATTTACTAAAAGAAGGCGATGTTGTTGAGTTCGTTCCTTCAAAACCTCCAAAGATTCTGCCGGAAAATATTCCTTTGGAAATTGTTTGGGAGGATGAAAATATGCTTGTTGTAAATAAACCTTCCGGGATGCTTACTCATCCTACTACAGTTGAGATGTCTGGAACTCTTGTCAATGCACTTTTGTATAAATATGGTGAAAACTTATCAGATTTAAACGGCGATTTTAGACGCGGAATTTTGCACAGGCTTGATAGAAATACTTCAGGGCTGTTGATGGCGGCTAAAAATAATGCTGCACATGAATATCTGGTTGAAGCGATGAAAGCGCATAAGATGACCAAAAAATACCTTGCAGTTGTAAAAGGCGTTATTGCAGAAGATAGTTTCACAATTGATAAGCCTATCGGGCGCAGCCCTTCAAATCCTTTAAAGATGGGAGTTGTTGAAGGGGGAAAAGAAGCTGTTTCAATCATAAAAGTTTTAGAACGCTTTGAAGATGCAACTCTGGCAGAAGTTCAACTGATTACCGGCAGGACTCATCAAATAAGAGTTCATCTTTCGAGTATTGGGCATCCGGTTTATAATGACACGCTTTATGGTTTTGGTAAAATGAAAATTAAAACAGAGGAACAGGTTTTAGAGTCGTATAAACTAACATTTCCGAGGCCGTTTGACGGCGGGTTAATATCTTTGGAAATTGAACCGGATGAAAAAGTGAGTAAAGTTTTAAAAACTTTAAGAAATTAACTTATTGCATAAATTTTTATTCTATGTCATAATAAAATCAAGGTTGGGAGCCTTTGGTGAAAAGATTTATTTTTTGCCGTTTTTGTATTGATTACCCGGAAAGAGTGTTTCACGTTAATGAGTGAATTTAAGTTTAATTATGATTTTTTAAAGAAAAATGCGACAGCTGGAAGCTGGAGACGCGGTTATGAGCTGTTTCAAAAAGACATGATCTTGGAAGCTTATCCTGAAAAAAACTTTTTTAAATCAAGAATAAAAGGTAATTATCAGGATTTTTATGTTACGGATTTAATTTTCAAGAAAAATAAAATTGAGGCAAGATGTAATTGTCCTTTAAAAGAAGAATGGTGTAAACACTCTGTAGCAGCTGCTCTTAAAGCAATTGAAGAAGGTGCTTATGAAAAATGGATGCAGGAGAAATATGATGTTCAGCCTGATTTATCTGATACTGATACTGCTTTGACTGAACAGCCTCAAGGAAGCTATATTTTCCATTTTAATCCGAAAAGGCGCCAGAACTTTTTTTCAATACTTGTTAGAGATAGAGCAACGAATAAAATTGTACGCTCAATTGAAAATATTTTGCGTGCTTTAATTGAGCTTCAAAAAAATGATTCAAACTTTGAGCTTAATGAATCGCAAAAGGCTGAACTTGATTTGTTTCAGACTTTGCTGAAGATTTCTAAACAGGACAAAAAAGCCGGATGGTATGATATTCCTATAACTAAGTTTGCTCCTGTATTTCCTTTAATGGCTCAGCTTGATGAAGTTTTGGATGAAAAAACAAAAGAAAGAATTAAATTTACAGAGGATACTTGGAGCTTAAACCTTGATGTATCCACTACTAATGTAAATGGTGCTACAAATATTGTGCTTGAGCTTTTCTGGACTCGTCCGGATAAAGAAGGATTTATTCCTTTTGAAGAAGTTAAGTATTTTTCACGCCAGATTAAATGGGGAAGATATAAAAATCTCATATTCCCTATAAATATTGCGATGAATGAACTTCCTCAAAGCATAATTAAGTCAACTTTTACTGATTTAAAAGAAGCTGACGGCGGAAAGTTTGTTTATGAAGAGCTTCCGCATTTGCAGGATATAATGAATGTTTCTATTGCAGAAAATATCAGCAAGCTTTTACTTGACCACAAACCTCCTTTGAATGTTGTGACTTTGGGAATTGATTATGACCAGTCTTTGAAGGCTTCGCTTGAGTTTGATTATTCAGGCGTCAGAGTTCCATATACAAAGAGCAAAGAAAAATCACCTTATCTTTCTGTAAAAAGTCAGGAACAGGATGGGCTTGTTTATTGGATTAAAAGAGATTATGAACATGAGCAAAGAGCGTACAATATGCTTCTTGCCTGCAAATTTGTTCCAATGCAGACTAATAACCTTGCTTTAGAAAAAGAAAACGCAATTGATTTTTATAATTACTATATAAAACAAGCTGGTGATGACTGGAAGTTTGAAGAGCATGATGATATGAATTTCTTTAAGCTTATGGAGCAGGATTTTAAAATGTGTGCGAAAGTTGATTTTTCGGAAGAATCAATTGACAGCATGGAAATCCAGCTTTTCGGTCAGGTCGGGGATGAAGTAATTGATTTTGATGATATTTATGACACTATTCAGAGCGGTGAAAAATATGCAAGAGTGCGCAGTATGGGATTTGTTGAATATCCGGCGCAGAGCATTTACCAGATAATGCGCTCATTCAACTCGTTTGATGCTTATAGAAACAATGAAAATAAATTTTTGGTTAAAACGTACCGTGTTGGTTTGATTACTGAGCTTCAAAATCAGGGTTTTGATCTTATTTTAAGCGAAAAATTTCAAAAATTCTGGGATCAAATTTCAACTTTTTCAACTTCTTCAGAAGGGGTTGAAATTCCAAAAGGAGTTAATGCAGAGTTTCGTGAATATCAGGTTAAAGGTTTCCACTGGCTGTGGTTCTTATATCAGTATGGTTTGAACGGGATTCTTGCTGATGATATGGGGCTTGGTAAAACTTTACAGGCTTTGAGTCTGCTTCAGAAAGCAAAAGAAGTTGACGGGCCTCAGCCAACTCTTGTTATCGCGCCGACAACTGTTGTATTTAACTGGGAGGCTGAAATTCAGAAATTTACGCCTGAGCTTTCTTGTTTAAAACTTTCAGGACCAGAAAGAAAATCTTTATTCAAACTTATTCCTGAATATGACATTGTAATAACAAGCTATGCGCTTGTTAGACGTGATATTGCGAAGCTTAAGAAATTTAATTTTAGGTATGTAATTCTTGATGAATCTCAAAATATTAAGAATGCAATTTCACAAACCGCGCAATCTGTAAAAGAGCTTCAATCTGACCATAAACTTGCTCTTTCAGGTACTCCGATTGAAAACAAGCTTGAAGAACTTTGGTCTGTGTTTGACTTTTTAATGCCAGGATTCTTGTTCAATGCTGCTGAGTTTAATTACAGATACGTAAATCCGATTATGGAGCGTCAGGATAAGACTATTGAAAAACGTTTGAAACTTCAGATTTTCCCATTCATCTTGAGGCGTATGAAGCGCGATGTAGCGAAAGACTTGCCGGATAAAGTTGAAAACATGGCTTATTGCGAGCTTACAGATGAGCAAAGAGACTTTTATCTTGAAGTTCTTGACAGTACTAAAGAAGAGTTATTCAAAAGCATTGAGCTTAACGGACTTGAAAAAAGCAGAATGTCGATTTTCTCAGCGCTGCTTAGACTGCGTCAAATTTGCTGTCATCCTAAGCTTTATGACAAAGAACATGTTAAAGGCGTCATGAAGTCAGGTAAGTTTGAATATTTGAAAGGGATGCTTGAGCAAATTATTCAAGAAAAACACAGAGTTCTTTTATTCAGCCAATTTGTCGATATGCTTGATTTAATTAAAGGCTGGTTAGAAAGAGAAGGTATTCCTTATGAATACTTGACTGGTAAGACAAAAGACAGGCAGGCTGCTGTTGAAAACTTCAACAATAATCCGAACATTCCAATTTTCTTGATTAGCTTGAAAGCCGGCGGTACAGGTTTGAACTTGACCGGAGCAGATTATGTAATCCATTACGACCCTTGGTGGAACCCGGCGGTTGAGGATCAAGCAACAGATAGAGCTTACCGTATCGGTCAGAAGAAAAAGGTATTTGTTTACAGGCTTATTACTAAGAATACTGTTGAAGAAAAAATTCAGAAGATTAAAGGACGTAAACGCGACCTTGTTGACAGCGTAGTTTCTATTGATAGAAATATTACTAAATCGCTTACAATGGACGATTTGAAAGAAATCTTCTCTGTAGAATAAGTTATTTTACAAGATTCACAGCACGTAGTTTTGCTATTCTTGAATGGAAATTTTTGTTAAAATTATCAGGCAGGTCAAGGAACTTTTTGTCTTTTTTCGAAAGATTTCTTATGAGGTTTTTTATAGCTGCTATGTATTTGTTTGTATAATTTTCTTCTCCATCCAGGTAAATATGTGATAAAACAGGAGGAGCAGATGGTTCTTTAGGATTTGCCAGATAATTCATTGTAACGGCGAGATCTGTTCTGTGAAGTCCTAAACAGCAAGCCATGTAATATTTTCCGCATTCCATAAGCTTGAAAAAGTATGGGAGTTTTTGGATAAAACTATGAATATTTTCTTTTCTTTCTTGTGGAGGCAATTTGTCTGCAAATGGCGGATTAAAAACAGGCATATTTAGGTTGAGCTTGAAATTTATGTAATCAAGTCCGTTTTGCCTGCAGGCTTCTGCATATTTTGACGTGTCATTGCTTTCGCTTCTTAAATCAATTACTTTATCGATTCCGCTGTTTTTGATTTCTTTTAGTATTATTGGATTATGATTAGCAAGAGTTGCTCCTCTGACAGATTTTGAGTCAACGAGCCTAAAATGCGAAATATTTAAGTTTTTAAGCTTTATAAAATCAATATCATCGCTGCTTTGGACAAATTCATCAGGTTCTGGAACGTTATCGCAGAAATAAATACTAAAGCTTTTGAAATTTATATTATTGAGTTTGTGATGATGGATGGGATTGATTTTCATATTTTAAATACCTGATCGGGAATGGCATATTGCAATTGCAATTGCGTCGACTGTGTCGTCGAGTTTAGGCAGCTTGTCTGTTTCCAGTGAAATCTTAACCATTTGTTCGACTTCTTTTTTATCAGCTCTGCCATATCCTGTAAGAACTTGTTTTACTTGCATCGGCGTGTAGCTGTAAGTTGGAATATTAAGCTTTTCTAAAACAGTTAGAATAACCCCTCTGGCTTCAGCTACCGGAATAACTGTTTTCTGGTTTTTGAAGAAAAATAGCTCTTCAACTGATGCGCAGTCAGGTTTATATTTCTCAACGACTGTTGTAAGGTCGTTATATATTTCTAAAAGCCTTTTTGAGTCTGTGAGATTTTTGTCTGTTTGTATTGAACCTGAAGTTAAGAGCTCTATATTATCTCCGCAGGTTTCAATAAGGCCGTATCCGACGATTGCCATACCAGGATCTATTCCTAAAATTTTCATAAATTAAGTATAGCATAAAATTTTTAAGACAAAGTTTATTCTTTGTGGTACTATGTTTTTGTACGAAAAAGAAAAGGTTTTTTCATGGAAAAAGAAATGATTATAGGGATTCCTCGCGGTATGTCGTTTTACAATAACTATCCATATTGGTATGGGTTTTTTACTGCTTTGGGAATAAAAATAGTTTTATCAGATCCGACAACAAAACAAACAATGTCAGATGGTTCAGCTCTTGTTGTAACTGAAACTTGTCTGCCTGTAAAAATATATCTGGGGCATATTTTAAACTTGATTTCTAAAGGTGTAAAAAATATTTTTGTACCTTCTCTGCAGTCAGTTGCTCCTAAGATTTATAATTGTTCTAAAATCAGAGGTTTGCCTGATTTGGTTAGAAATGTTATAAAAGCTGATGTTAATATTATCGAGCCTACTCTTGATAAATCTGCAAAACACGGCGGTCTATATACTTTTTTAACTGAAGCTGCTGCTCCATTTGGTATTACTGATATGGAAGAAATTAAAAAAGCTTCAAAACAGGGATGGAAAGTTTATAATAATTTTCTTGTAATGATGCGTTCAGGAATGAGCTATAAAAAGGCAATGAATTATGCACTTCAAGGAAAAGTGTTCATCGAAAACCCTTCTAATTCGGCTCCAATAAATGTAGCACTTGTTTCTCACGGCTATAATATTTACGATGATAGAGCGTGTATGAAGATTTTTGAAAAACTTGAAAAAATGGATGTAAAAGTTTTCACTTCACTTCAGCTGACTGATGAACAAATGGAAGAAGGTATTGCTTCTCTTGGTCAAAAACGTTATTGGGCAAATGAGTTTGAGATGACCGGTACAGCAGGGCACTATTTGAAAGATAATAAAATAGACGGTATTGTGACTTTGAATGCTTTCGGCTGCGGACCGGACTCTTTGATGATTGAAAGAATTACCAGAAAAGCAAAAGAAGCTGGAAAACCGCTTTTGTCTCTTACTATTGATGAACATACAGGAGAAGCCGGTTTTATTACACGTCTTGAAGCGTTTATAGATATGCTTTTCCGTAAAAAACGTTCAAAAATTATTAATAAAATTTCAATGACTGAGTATGATTATGTTCCTCAGACAAATATCTGCGACGGCTTATTTATAGAAAAATAGGAGCTGTTTTGAATGCTCGATTTTAAATCAACATTAAAGATGGCGGTAAATTCGCTAAAAGTCAATATGCTTCGCTCAGCTCTTACAAGCCTTGGCGTAATTATTGGCGTAAGTGCTGTTATTATTATGCTTGCAGTAGGTACAGGTGCAAGTAAAAAAGTTACTGAGAATATGGAGGCGATGGGCACAAACATTTTAACAGTGCGTTCGGCTTCTGCAAAAACAGGCGGGGTCCACATGGGAATGGGGACAAAGCCTACTTTGACTTCAAAAGATGCTCTTGCTATCCAAAAAAGTGCACGCGGAATACTTGCAATTTCGACTTTGTCATCTGAAGGTAAGCAGCTGACTTATGGAAACCAGAACTGGTCTGCAACTGTGTATGGAATTCAGCCTGCTTATTTATTTATCAAAAATTATGAAGTAGCTTCAGGCAGAGGATTTGTGCCGGAAGATTTGCAGAATAGCGCTAAAGTTACTATTCTTGGCGCAACTGTTGCGACTGAACTTTTTGGCGATGTTGATCCAATCGGTAAAGTAATAAGAGTTGGCAATATTCCGTTTAAAGTTATCGGGCTTTTGGATGCAAAAGGACAATCCGGACCTTTTGATCAGGATGATTTAATATTTATTCCTATTACGACTGCTCAAAAGAAAGTATTTGGAACAGATTTTCCGGGTACAGTAAGCCAGATTGTGATAAAAGGTCAGGATGCGGATACTTTGAATGAAACAATGGCAGATATTAATGAGATTTTGACAGCAAGGCATAATCTTGGAAAAAATCAGGATAAAGATTTTGAGATAAGAAACTCAGCAGAGTTTCAGGAAAGAATGAAATCAACTGTTCAAACTTTTGCGGTTTTACTTGCTTCAATTGCTTCTGTTTCGCTTCTGGTTGGCGGAATAGGAATTATGAATATTATGCTTGTGTCTGTAACTGAAAGAACAAAAGAAATCGGTATCAGAATGGCAATTGGTGCACGGGTAAGTGATATCAGATGGCAGTTTTTAATCGAATCTTTTCTGCTTTCAATGATAGGCGGATTGATTGGAGTAATTGTTGGAGTTCTGGGCTCTTTCTTGATAACAGTTTTTGCTCCTTCAATGACAATTTCTATATCTTTGTTTTCAATAATTCTGGCACTCGGTTTTTCAGGACTTGTTGGTGTAGGATTTGGATATTATCCGGCTTACAAAGCATCTTTGTTAAATCCTATTGATGCACTGAGATATGAGTAGAGTTTTCTCTACTTCTCTATATTAAAATTTGTAAAATTTCAGGCAAAAAATCATTTTCTTTTGTTTTAATTTGTGTATAATAGAACAAAGAAAGAAAAAAGATTTATGATACAGAATATAACAACTGCACAAATTGCAAAACCAACAAACTTATGTGAAGAGATAGAGCGTTATTTACAAAAAGTTTTTGAAACTGAAATGAAGGCGCAGGGCTCTGTACTTGTGAGCTATACCCCATTTGTTATCAAAAAAATTGCAGCTTATCTTTCCGGCAGAATTAACCTGCCTGCTTCAATTGGAATTGCCGGTGAAACAGCAAGCGGTAAATCAACAATTACAATGGATTTAATTGAAACAATTGAATCTTTTGCGTCTGAGTTTAATATAGAAAATGCTATTACAAGAGTTAATACAGACGATTATTATTATGACCGCTCAGAAATGGTAAAAGCAGCAGGATGCTTCTCTGAGTTTGCTAAGAACTATGATTTGGATGTTCCTCAAGCTTTGGAGCTTGAGTTGATGAGCAAACATATTAAAGAATTATTGTCAGGTAAGGAAACTTATCTTCCAAAATATGACATGAGCGGAACTGCTATTCGACATGATAATTATACTTTAGCTAAGCCTTCTAAAATTATTATTTCAGAAGGTTTATTTACGCTTACAGACAAAGTTAAAGACGCGTTTGATTTCAAAATCTATGTTGATATTGCAGAAGATATCAAGAAAAAGAGGTTTTATGTGAGAGCAGAAGAACGCGGGCTTGGCGATTCTGCAGATATTATTTACAAAAATGCCAATGAAAAAGCTGAAGTTCATATTAGACCTTGCAAACAACAAGCAGATATTGTGCTTTCAGGAGCAGCTGATAGAATTAAGTACAAAAACTTCTTGAATAAAATCATTGCTGTTATTCAAGAGCTTCATTACGCTGAATAAATTTTTCGTATAAATCAGGACGCTTTGTTTTTGTTCTTAGGATTTTTTGCTCCATACGAAATTCTTCAATAAGCTTATGGTTTCCGTTTAAGAGTACTTCCGGTACTTCTAAACCCATATACTCACGCGGTTTTGTGTAATGCGGGTACTCTAAAAGTCCGTCTGCAAAACTATCATCATGAGCAGATTCAATCTTTCCTAAAGTACCTTCGATTTTTCGTGAAACACTATCAATTACGCAAAGAGAAGGAAGTTCTCCTCCTGTAAGAACAAAATCTCCGATAGAAATTTCTCTCGGTTTAATAATTTCTCTTATTCTTTCGTCAAAACCTTCATAATGTCCGCATAAAATTATGACCTGCTCATATTGGGCAAGCTCATTCGAAATTGTGTCATTGAAAGGCTCTCCTTGAGGTGTCATCATTAAAGTAATACTATTTTGGCATTTTTCTACTGATTTGTAAGCATCCACATAAGGCTGCGGCATCAAAACCATGCCTGCTCCTCCGCCATAAGGAGTGTCATCAACTTTTTTATGTTTGTCAATTGTGAAATCGCGTGGATTAATCGTATTTACAGCGATTATACCTTCATCTGATGCACGTTTCATTATACTGAAATCCATGTGCGATTGGATTAATTCAGGAAATAAAGTGAGAACATCAAACCTCATGTGAGCAGTCCTTCAAGATTATTAATCTGAATTTTACGATTCTTTATGTCTACAGAAAGTACAATTGCTTTAACAAAAGGAACAAGACATACTTTTTTGTCGAGATTTTTAACAGATAACAGGTCAGTTGCTCCATTATTAGAAACTCCTACTACTGCACCTACTTTTTTATCTCCGTCAAAAACGTCAAGTCCTACAAGTTCATCAATAAGAAATTCATCTTCTTCTAGAAAATCTCTTGCTGTTTCTTCTGTAACAAAAACAAGTGCTCCTTTGTAAGCTAAAATAGCATTTAAAGAATCAATGCCTTTAAACTTAATGATTCCGCATTTAGGAGTAAATCTAAGCTTTGAAATTTCTAACTGTTTATATTCCCCATTCTGCTCTATATAAACAGTTTTAAGCTGAGAAAGAAATTCTTCTCGATTTTTTGTGTAGCCAAACTTAGCTTCACCTTGAACTCCATGAAAATTAAGAATTTTACCTACTGAAACAAAATTATTCTTCATCTTCTTTCTTCTTAGGTTTTCTTCCTCTTTTTGGCTTTTCTTCTGCTGCTGGAACTTCAACCGCAACTGCTTCAACTGGCGCTTCTGCTTTAGTCTCTTTTTCTGCTGCTTTAGCATGTTTTGATGCTAAATAATCAGCAGGTTTATCTGCACGGTCTTCATTCCATCTATCCAAGCCAAGCTGCGCTCTAATAAGCTTAATACCTACGTGAACTCTCCATTCATCCATTTTAAGCTGAGCTGCAATAATTTTGTGGCATCCAATTGGAGGAAGCGGTAAAAGCGGTTCATATAAAGCTTTTATAGCCATCATCTGATCTGGAGAAATTGCAAGTTTGCGCTTAGGGAATGGAAGCTTAGGAAGCATCATTTTTTGACGCACTAAGTTTATTCCGAAAAATACTTTTTGCGGTTCAAGCTCCAGCTTTGCTCCAATTACTTCATGGCAATCAGGATTTGGAAGCGGAAGCATTGCTTTATATAAAAGCTCAATTTGTTCTAATTGTTCTTTGCTAATAAGCAATGGTCTAGCCGGCTTTTGCGGTCTGCGCTGCATTGGACGTCTTTGCTGAGGTCTTGCACTTGCGTAATTGTTTCTAAATCCGCCGCCTCTGTTATCAGGCCTGCGCTGCTGATATCCGCCGGGACGGCTGTTATCACGCCTTTGATATCCGCCTTGCTGACGATTGTCTCTATTGTATCCTCCGTCTCGCTGCTGATATCCGCCTTCTCTATTGTATCCGTTATCGCGATTGTAATTATCACGTCTTTGATACCCGCCTTCGCGGCTGTAATTATTGTTTCTGTATCCGCCTTGCTGCGGTCTGTCATAATTTCTTTGCGGTCGAGACTCAGGTGAGTATGAACTATAAGAGCTGTAACTCTGCATAGGTTTTTCTTCTGTCGATTCACTTCCCTTATCTGCGTATAGACAATTTGGACATATCACTCTTTTGGGGTTCTTTGTTTCAAATTCCGCACCACACTTAATGCATTTGTTTACATACATAATAAAAGCCTCTTAACCAAATAAAATAAATAAATTCACTACTTAAAAAATCCTATCAATAAATAATATGAGATTCAATCAAAAAATACTGAGTTAAAAATCAACTCTACCTGTACATTATAATATAATTTGAATAAAAATGCAAGTAGGTGCTATGTTTGTGTATATTTTGCTGATTGCACAGGAGCGATTAGGCGTGTCGTCTTGCATCTTTATTAGAATTTGAGTCTGCAATTTTACCCATAATCCAGCCGCCAATGGCAAATGTTAATGCGCTTCCAATAGCTTCGCTTATTTTAGTGTTTTTTCCTTGTTGCATTAATGCTCCGATTATTCCGCATCCGGCTCCTAGAAACGCTCCGTATTTAGAGCCTTGATTGGATTCATAATAAGCTCTGCCTTTATTTGATAGCGCAATTCTGTCATTATTCATAACAGCATTTTTAACTCCGGCTTGTTTAACAATATCTGCTGTTTCTTTTGCTTTGTCATTTCTAAATTTGTCGACTAACATTCCGCATCCGGCTGTAAGTCCTGCAGCAAGAACCGCAAACGGAATTGCGTATTTCTTCATTCTTAAAGCGTTTTCATTACCCATTTTTAAAGTTTCTTCAATATTTTTACCGCCCGTTAGTTTTTTGAAGAAATCATCCATGCCAGCTTCTTTGAACATATCTTTAGCAGTTTGCATTTCTTCTGCGCTCGGCTCTTTGTATTTCATTTTATTAAGCCAAGTTAAACCTGCAGGGATTGCCAAAATCGCTCCTGCTGTAGTTCCTGAGTTTGTTTTGTAATAAGGTGTTCCTTGTTCGGTTCTATCCCATTTGCCTTTGAATGAAGGCTGCTGAATATTTGAACTTGTTACTTTTGAAATAGGCATACACACACATTCCTTTCCTTATTACGCTATTATTTCAAGTTATATGATAAAAATTTTTTGCTTGTTTGTAACAATATTGTTACAACTTAATTATTTTGAGCACTTTTCTCTAAGTTCTTGTATTTCATATTTGAGTCTGTTTAATTCGCATTTAACAGGGTCAGGAATTCTGTTGTGCATAAGAATGCCGTCCTGATTAACGAATTTTTGCTGCACAACTCTTCCCGGAACTCCAACTACTGTACAGTGTTCAGGCACGTTATCAACAACAACTGAACCGGCTCCTATTCGGGTATTGTCTCCGATTGTAATGTTTCCCAAAACTTTAGCTCCTGCGCCGATAATCACGTTGTTTCCGATGGTTGGATGCCGTTTGCCATGCTCATTTCCTGTTCCGCCCAAGGTAACTTGCTGGTAAATTAAAACATTATCACCGATAATTGTTGTTTCGCCGATAACCACGCCTTCTCCGTGGTCTATGAAGAAACGGCTGCCGATTCTTGCTTTCGGGTGGATTTCTATGCCTGTAAAAATTCTTGTCCAATATGAAATAAATCTTGGTAAAAACGGAATGCCCCAGTAAGCAAGTTTATGCGCTATTCTGTGTGAAATTAGCGCTTGGAGTCCAGGATAACAAAACAAAACTTCTGCAAGATTATTTGCAGCAGGGTCTTTTTCGTAAATGACTTTTATGTCTTCTTTGATTTTTTTTATAGCGCGTATTAACATTTCAGCTCCATACAGATAGGTATCTTTCGCCTGTATCAGGAATAATTGCAACGATTAGTTTCTCTGGATACTTTTGAGAAAGTTCTTCTGCTGCACAGACATTTGCACCGCCTGAAATTCCGCAGAAGATACCATTTTCTTTGGCAAGTTTAACAGCCATTTTTATGGCATCGTCACCTTTAACTGTTAAAATTCCATCGAGCTCGGAGAATTTAGAGATTTCCGGTACAAAGTTTGCTCCGATTCCCTGAATCTTATGCGGCCCGGCTTTACCGTCTGTAAATAACGGGCTTTCTGCCGGTTCTACCCCAAAAACTTTTGTATTTTGCAAATATTTTTTGAGTCCAAATGCAGTTCCGCCGGTTCCTATTCCTGCGACAACTATATCCACAGTATTTCCTGTGTCATTAAGAATTTCTTTTGCTGTTTGTTCGTGGGCTTTCGGGTTGTCGAAATTCGCAAATTGCATTGGTATCCAGCTGTTGCGGTAAATGTTTTTTAATTCAAATGCCTTATTAACAGCACCTTTCATGCCTTCAGACGCTGGAGTTAACACAAGTTCTGCACCGTAAGCTGCAATTAGTTTTCTGCGCTCTTCCGACATACTTTCAGGCATGCAGATGATAAGTTTCATTTTTAAAACAGAGCAAACCATTGCAAGCCCGATGCCTGTATTCCCGCTTGTAGGCTCAATAATTACAGTGTCTTCATTAATTTCTCCGCGCTCAAGTGCGGATGTAATCATATTATAAGACGCCCTGTCTTTGATTGAACCTGATGGATTGAAGTATTCCAGCTTAAGCAGGATATTATCTTTGTAGATAACCATTGGAGTATTGCCAATGGTTTCAAGTATGTTGTTGTATATCATACTAACTTCGCAAACTTTCTTTTGCCTGCCTGTAATACCACATCCATATTCGGTTTAACCGTAAAAGCCATATCCGAAAGCTTTTCTCCATCAAGTTTAACCCCGCCGCCTTGTATTAGACGTTTTGCTTCACCTTTGCTTTGAACGAATTTAAGATCAACCAATAAGTCTAAGATACTTTTATCAGTATCTATTTTAATACTTTCAATATCTTCTGGAATTCCCTTGTTGGATACAACATTAATGAATTCTTCCTGCGCTTTATCAGCACCGTCTTTACCGTGGTATTCTTCAGTAATCATGTGTGCAAGCTTCATTTTTATATCGCGAGGGTTAATTGAACCTGATTCAATTTCTTTATCCATTTTAATAAGTTCAGACTGCTCAACGTCTGTTAGAAGTGAATAGTAGCGTGTGATTAAGGTGTCAGGAATGCTCATAAGTTTTCCAAACATATCTTTTGCGCTGTCAGTTAGTGAAATACAGTGTTCCGGATAAGTTTTTGACATTTTAACAACGCCGTCAGTACCTTCAAGAAGCGGGAGCATCATAACAAGCTGCGGATATTTTTTGCCGTAAGCTGTCTGAATATCGCGTCCAAGCAGGGTATTAAATCTCTGGTCTGTTCCGCCAAGTTCAATATCCGCATCGATTGCAACAGAGTCATAAGCTTGCATAAGCGGATAGAAAAATTCGTGAATTGCGATTGGTTTACCTTCTGCGTATCTTTTTGCAAAATCATCGCGTGTCATCATTTGGGCAACAGTAATTTTGCCGGCTAACTGTAAAAGCTCTGTAAATGTGAGTTTGTGAAGCCAATCTGCGTTATTAACAACTTCTGCTTGAGAAACATCGAGAACCTTTGACATTTGTGCAAAGTATGTTTTAGCGTTTTCTTCAACCTGTTCTTTTGTAAGCGCAGGTCTTGTCTCAGATTTACCGGATGGGTCGCCTATCATAGCTGTTGCGCCGCCAACAAGAAGTACTATTTTGTGTCCAAGTTTTTGGAATTCTTTAAGCTTTCTCATCACAACAGTGTGTCCAAGGTGTAAATCCGGTCTTGTCGGATCCATACCAAGTTTAATTCTCAAAGGTGTATTTGTATCTGCTGCGTGCTGAAGCTTTGCAGCAAGTTCTTCCATACCATTTGGCAAAACTTCTGCGTTACGAGTTAGCTGTTTTGCCTGTTCAATAAATTCTTGTCTAATATCTGCCATCTTAATGTCCTCTTTTCTAATGTATTTAGGATAACAGAAAGATGAACTATTGACAAACAGTTTGGTGTATTTTAGTATGAAGCTATGAAAAATATAATGAATTTAAACAGAAATTGGTGGCGCGGGTTAGTTTAACTACCCATTTTGTCATGCTGTTTAATTTATCGGGTAGTTAGTTGTCTGCCCGAAAGCTTGTGTTAACTTTTGTAAATATTGGACGGAGGGTTAGGCAGAGGTAAAGCAATTTTAATGTTTCACAAGTTTTAGGAAAATAGATTATGTCATCAAATAACAACAAAATTATTAATACACTGCCGAAAACACTGAAGCCGGCTGCAAAGTTCGTAAGGCACCAAGAGCAGGCGTCAGGGCTTTCTACGTCTAGATTTATTCAGGATGCTACAACCTGTTTGATTCCGAAAGTTGTGTTTTCAAGAAGCCTTGCAGATTTAACTGAAAATACTTTTTTAGAAACCTCTGAAGAGGCTTTGATATATTTTGTTCCGACTATTCTTGGAGAAAGAGTTGCAAGGAAAGTATTTTCTAAAGGTTTGAGCAGTGATTTGAAAAAAGAAGTTGCAACAACGGGAGTTGAGCTTTTAGAAGGGGTAAATAAAGCTAATAATAAAAAAGTAATTCCTGTGAAAGCTGCGATTGCGCTTGCTGCGACGGCTATTCCTTTAACAGAGTTTTCTTTAAACTACATAAAAAATTTGATGACATTAAAAGTGTTTAATAAAAGTGATTTTAAAAATATTGCTTCATTAGAGCATGCTCAAGAGGATAAAAAACATCAGGAAAAAGTTGAGAAGAGTGCTAAAAAGCATATTAAAATTGCAGCAGGAATTTATGCTGGATGTTTAGGGCTTGCAGGTCTGCTTGTAGCAAGGGGTAAGAATTCCAAAGTTTTACAAAATATTTCAGAATTTATTGTAGCTCCAGGCACGAAGTTATTTAAGAAGTCGCCGAAAGCAAAGAATTTCTTCAATAAGTATACTTGTATGGATTTTAACTCTCAAAACGGAAAGCTTTGTTTGAGCAAAGGGCAGTTAACAACGTGTGTGCTTGTAGGCGGTGCTGGATATTTTGGAGCATCAGCTGATAGAGGTAAAGAAAACTTAAAAGAAACTGCTACCAGATTTCCGCTGGTTGCTTTATATGTTATTACAGGTTCAGAACTTGTTGAAAGAGGATTTAGAAAGCTCTTATATAAGTTTGGAAAATGTAAAGATTTAATTGGTAAAGACTTGAGTGTTCCTAAATTTGATGAGCTTGAATCTCTTGCAAGAAAACTTGCAAGCCAGAAAAAGACAGCTGTTGAGAACGAATACAAATCGCTGGTGAAACAAAAAGTAATGATTTCAGGACTTCCTTATGTATTTTCTATTGGTGTAATGGGTTTCTTTGTTGCCGGCATGACAAATTATTTTACTAAAAAGCGCTATGAAAATTCGCAAAAGCAGAAAAATTTATGCTAATATATTGATATGGACTTATTTTCTCAACTGGAAGAAATCAATAAACAAACACCGCTTGCGGAAATTTTAAGACCAAAAACTTTAGACGAGTTTTTAGGGCAGTCAAATGTTGTAGCACCTAATTCACCGCTTTTGAATTTACTTAAAACACAGCGTTTGTTTTCGCTTATTCTTTGGGGAACTCCGGGATGCGGAAAAACAACTCTTGCAAGGCTTATTGCTACAAAGGTTAACGCGCAGTTTATTGAACTTTCTGCTGTTACATCTGGAATTAAAGACATTAAAGAAACTGTTGAACAAGCGCGCCAGTCGCTTCGGGCAGGAGTAAAAACAATATTGTTTATAGATGAAATTCACCGTTATTCTAAAACACAGCAAGATGCGCTGCTTCCTCATGTAGAAAATGGAACGATATTTTTGATAGGTTCAACAACAGAAAATCCTTCTTTTCAAGTTGTCCCGGCTCTTTTGTCGAGGGTTCAAGTTATTCGTTTGAACCCAATAAATGATGTAAGTATGGCAAAGATTGTAAATCGCGGCTTTGAATATTTAGAAAAAAATTATCAGCCGATACAATTTGATGAAGAAGTTACAAAATTTATTGTAAATAATGCTAGAGGTGATGCCAGATGTGCGCTAAATCTTGTTGAAAACTCATATTTTGCAAGTAATTTTTCAAATGATACTCGGCTTTTATCTGTTGAGATATTAGAGAGTATTACACAAAAAAGAAATACGCGTTATTCTACTCAGGAGCATTATGACTGTGCTTCGGCTTTTCAAAAAAGCTTGAGAGGCTCAGATGCAAATGCTGCAATTTATTACCTTGCAAAGATGATAGAAGCAGGAGAAGACCCAAGATTTATTGCCAGGAGGCTTATTGTTTGTGCCGCAGAAGATGTCGGAATTGCTGATCCGCAAGCAATGGATATTGCAGTTAATGCTTATAGAGCTGTTGAAATAATAGGACTTCCGGAAGGCAGAATCCCGCTTGCTAACGCTGTTGTTTATGTTGCAAAAGCTCCTAAATCAAATAAAGCTTGTATTGCAATAGATAAAGCTCTTATGGATATTGAACACGGTAACGATTTTCCTCCTCCAATGCATCTTAGAGATGCTCATTATAAAGATGCAAAAAAATATGGTTTTGGAGAAGGTTATATCTATACTCACGATGCACCAGATTTGAAGCAGCAGTTTTTGCCGGATGAACTTGTCGGGAAAAAATATTTAGAAGAATAAAAAAGGGCGGCTCTTTGAGCCGCCCTTTTTTATTCTTTTTTAGCTTATTTTGCTAATTTTTTGATAGCAAGAACAAGTCTTGATTTCTTTCTTGCAGCTGTGTTTTTATGTAAAATACCTTTTGAAACAGCTTTGTCGCATAATTGATATGCTTTAGAAATAGCTGCGTTTAAAGCTTCTTTATCATCACCTTCTGCTAAAGCTAATGCTTTCTTTAAAGCTGTTTTAATAGAAGTTTTAAAAGCTGTATTTCTTTGTCTGTTTTCTTCTGCAATAAGAACTCTTTTTTTTGCTGACTTAATGTTTGCCATTTTTGTATTTCCTTTCACTTATGAATGTAAAATAAGGCAATGACCCCTTAATCAAACATTCTTTACTCGAGGATGTGAGTTATTATAATTGTACAAATAATAAAATTATTTGTAAAGAGGATGTTAATTTTTCTTAATTTCTGTTAAAGTAGGGTCTAATAATCTTCTGCCGATATTGTCAAAATTTATTGAGAACAGAGTTTTGTTTCCATATTTAATCATTTTTTCTACAATACCGTTTCCGTATTTGGCGTGTATAACAGAATCTCCTTGCGAAATAGGGTCGCTCATTACTAAGTCTTCTTGCGGAATATCTGCATCGTAAACAGGAACGATTGGAGTTGATGAACTTCTGGTTTCTAATATATCATCATCTGCTTCACGCAAATCAATTTCTTCTTGAGGAGTATCTAAAATGCTGCTGCTATCATCAGAGTTTGATAGTTCTTGTAATATTTCATCTCTGCTGTTTTCGTCAAGTTCCAGCTCAACATCATCACTATTAAGTTCATCGATTAAATCTAAATCAGAGTCAGAAATATCGTCATCTTTTCTGGTTGTAAAAACTTTATCAACTTCTTTGATGATTTCTTCGTCATTAAGCGGAATGTTTTCTTCTTCATCTTCCATATCAATAATGATAGCATTTTCATCAATATCATCAGGCTCAAGTTCAACAATTTCGTCGAAATCTGAGTCATCATTAGCAATTGGTATTACTCCTGGAATTTCTTCAATTTCTTGAAGCTCAAACTCTTCTTCAATATTATTTTCTTTTTCTGTGTCAGTATTTAAATCGAAATTAAAATCTTCAGGCATTGCTAAAATAATAGGACCGTTTATGTCTGTAAGATTTTCATTACTTGAAAAATCTGTGATAAATTCATCATAGTTTTTTTCAGCAGCTGGCTCTTCTGCAATCTCTTCCAGTAAAGGTATTTCTGAATCAAAAGATTCTTCTAATGGTATGTTATCAAGAACCGGTTCTTCTTTTTCTTCAACTATTTCTAAAGCTTCATAATCAGCTTCAATAATGTTTTCTGCAGGTTCTTCTATTTCATTAGAAATTTCTTCCTCTGCAGCAGCTGTTGATTCAATATCTTCTAATTCAAGTTCTTCAATTATTTCTTCTTCTTCTTCTTCTTCTGCTGCTGCTGCTGGTTCATCTTCTAATTCTTCTTGGACATCAGCAGTTTCTTCAAACTCTTCAGCTTCTTCTTGTTCAAATTCTTCATCATCTTCTGCGAACATTTCTGCAGGCGGAGGTGTTAAATCTTTTGCTGCTTCTGAAATTACAGCATCAGATTTTTCTTCTATGTTTGCTAAAATTTCTTCATTAGAAATTTCTTCTTTTTCTTCGATGATTTCTTCTTGAACAGCTTCTTCGGTTATTTCTTCTTCCGGTTCAATATCTTCGATTTCTTCTTTGATAACCTGTTCTTCTGTTTCAATTTGTGTAGAAATTGTTTCATCGATTGTTTGAAGAGTTGAAACTATCGGTATATAATTTACTGCTTCGCCTGTAATTAAATAAGTATTTGCAGGCATTGCTTTTAAAAATGTATTATAAATCTTAAATACTTCGCTATTTGATGCAGACGGTGTTATTATAAAATTGTCAAAAAAGTTTTTGATATCATTCAAATACTGGAATTGCGAACGAGCAGAGAATACGGCTGGAATATCTGCTGTCATAATATTTTTAAGGTTTTTCTTACTGATAGTATTTGAAAGTTCTATAATTACTTGGGTATTTTGTTTTTCTTTTAACTTTTCATATAAGAAAGCAAGGTATCTGTTTTGGAAAGATTTGTCTAGTTTTGACAAATCAATTACAGCGCAGTTTGAGTTTAAAATAGCATCAATTTTATCAATTTCGCTTTTATTTTTAGCAAAATATCCTAATTTGTCAAATTTTGCTAGTTTGTTTTTTAAGACAAGAAGCTTAAATACATGGGATTTATCAACCATATCATCAACAATTGTTTTTAATGCTTCAAATGGAAGAAAAGGAACTGTTTTTGAATAGTCAGATAAATCTCTAAATATTTCTATGATAAGAGATTTACTGTCAGCTGTAGCATCGTTTAGGCAGTCTTCATACATAAAAGCTAGAGACGCTGTATCCAGAGGAAGCTTAAAATCAATGCCTGCTGTGTACTTATTTGCATCTGCAGCTCCATGCGTATCAATAATAATAGTGTTTTTACCAAGATTATTAAACTGTTTTACCAGATTTCTAAAAATGATATTCTTATCTGATTTATTATCAGCACTGATTAGCATTTTTTTGTTGAAAGCTGATTCGTCAATTACTATATTAATACCTGCACCTTGAGTTTTTCCGGCGATAACAGGGGTTTGGAATCTAATAGAATTATTTAAAATATTAAATGTTATTTCTTTTATTTCAGAATCTTTTGAAGGGAGTGTGTTGTCATAAGTTTGTAAAGTTCCATCAAATAAAAATAAAATTTTTGCCGATGCAATTGAAATGCTGCCGGCGCTTTTTATCTGGACAACCTGTGCTATATAATTTTTAGCAGAACTTTCAGCTTGAATGAATGACGAAAGATGTATGCTCTCGTCTGATTCAAATATTATAAACCCTTCTCTTGCTTCTAAAATTTTCATCAAATAGATTTTATCATGAACATGCTTTTTTCAATAAAAATTTTTACAATTTGAAACCATATTTTATTTGTGTTTTAATTTAAGAATGAGAGAATTTGAATTAAAAAATAATATTAAAGTTTGTGTAAAAGAAAATAAGAATACTCCAAGAGCTGCTTTAACATTAAATATATCAATATCTAAGCCGGAAAAGCATTCTGGTGAATATTCGATTATGAATAGGCTGCTTTTGAAGGGTACAGAAAAATATTCATCTGAAGAACTTTCTGCTATCTTAGATGAAAACGCAATTGATTTTTCAACTGAGATGAAGTTAGATTATTTAAGATTTCGTTTTGTGTGTTTAAATGAAGACTTCGAGCAAGCACTTTCTATAATGAGAGAAGTTATCTTGAATTCTACTTTTACAGAATTTGAGAAAGAAAGAGTTAAGCTTAAAGGTGAGATTACAGCTGAGTTGGATTCAGCTAAAGTTAAAGTCTCAGATTTGTTTACTAAAACAATTTATAAAAACCATTATTATGGACACAGCTATACTCAAACATTAGAAGAAATCGATAAGGTCACAAGAGAAGATGTCGTAACTTCTTACAATGAAATTTTGAATAACAGCAGAAAATCTCTTGTGCTTGCAGGAGATGTTGATTCAAGCCTTCTAGAAAAATATCTTGGTGATATTCCAGGTTATAAAAATATAGATTCAGTTATTGAAGAACCGGATGCTTTGAAGCAAGAATATGCAGAAATAATTAAAGAAGATGCGAATCAGGCTCAAATAATACAAGGCTGGCGTGTTCCTGCAATAGGTTCGGATGACTATCCGGCAATTATGCTTATGAACGTAATACTAGGGGCAAGCGGACTTTCTTCAAGACTTTTTTTAGAGCTTAGAGAGAAAAAAGGACTTGCTTACACGGTAAGGTCTGCGTATGAAACTCATAGAAAATCTGCTGTATTTAGTATTTATATCGGTACAGAACCTTCTAATATTGAAACTTCTATTGCAGGGTTTAAAGAAGAAATTGAAAAAATTAAAACTATTCCTGTGAGTGAAGAAGAGCTTAAAAACGCGGTCAATAATCTGATAGGTAAACAGCAGTTTGTAACAGAAACCAACATGCAGCAAGCGAATATTATGGCGTATTATTCAATAATGGGAAAACCATTCGGATACCGTGCAGAAGTTCAAGAAAAGCTTCGCCGTGTAACTCCGGAGCAAATTTTAGCCTGTGCTAATAAATATTTTACAGATGACTACGTTCTTACTATTATAAAACCGCAGGTGTAATATGAAGCTTACGGGAAATATTAATATGCCTGACGTTCTTGTAATAGGGTGTATGCACGGTGATGAACCTCAAGGAAAATATCTGATTGAAGAGTATTTGAGTAAATTTCCGGATACTAAGCTCGCAATGATACCGTGTCTTAATGAATACGGCGTTGAACATAATGTTAGAACAAACAAAAACGGGGTTGATTTAAACAGAAATTTCCCGACAGAGAACTGGAAACTGACAGAACGTGACAATTTTTTCGGCGGCGAAGTTCCTGCAAGTGAAGCAGAGACAAGATTTGTTATTGATGTAATAAATGAGTTAAAACCGGATGCTATTTTAACTTTGCATGCGCCGTATAAAGTTGTGAATTATGACGGAGAAGCTTTAGAGCTTGCTGAAAAAATCTCGCAAATCATCGGCTATCCGGTTGAAGCAAACATTGGTTATCCAACTCCCGGAAGCTTTGGAACTTGGGCGGGAATTGAGCATAAAATTCCGACAATTACGCTTGAGCTTGATGAAGAGGTTGATGTTAAGGAGTTGAGAGAACCTGTATTTAAGATTTTTAAAATGCTAGAGGAATATTAATGGAAGATATAAAAAAGATTGTTGAAGAATGTGACTTAAGACACATTGCTGTGATAATGGATGGAAACAGGCGCTGGGCAAAAGAGAGAAATCTTCCTTCTGCTCTAGGGCATAAAAAAGGAGTGGATGCTCTAAAAGCAGCGATGCGAGCGTGTGATGATTTCGGTATAAAATATTTAACTGTTTACGCGTTTTCTACTGAAAATTGGAATCGGAAACCGGAAGAAGTTAATTTTTTAATGGATTTATTGGGACAGACTTTGAAAAATGAGCTTAAAGAAATGCACGAAAACAATGTTGTAATTTCTTTTATCGGTGATACTGCAAAGTTGAGTGATAAATTACAGAAAATCCTTGCAAATGCGGTTGAGACAACAAAAAATAATACGGGAGTTAATTTGCAGATTGCATTTAATTACGGTTCAAGAGATGAAATTGTTCATGCAGTTAAAGAGATTGTTTCCTCTGGTGAAACCGAAATAACTGAAGAGACAATTTCAAAACATCTTTATACAAAAAATATACCTGATCCTGATGTGTTAATCAGGACAGGAGGAGAGATGCGGGTTTCAAATTATCTTCTCTGGCAGATTGCTTATTCTGAGTTTATTGTTATTGAAAAATTCTGGCCAGAGTTTGATAAAGAAGCGCTTGCCGGATGTATTTTGGAATACAAACGAAGAAACCGCCGTTTTGGGAAATGATACTTCTTGACGGCTCTTCCCTTTTGTAGTACTCATGAGAAGGTAAATAATAATATTTTACATTAAGAGAAGGAGACTCACAATGAGTGAAAGAAAACTAGTTGGAACAAACGAAATGTTCAAAAAAGCATTAGCTGGCGGATACGCTATTGGTGCTTACAATGTTAACAACATGGAAATTTTACAAGCAATTGCAGAAGCAGCTGAAGAAACAAGATCACCAATCATTCTTCAAGTTTCAGCAGGCGCAAGAAAATATGCTAACCAAACTTACCTTGTAAAATTGGTTGAAGCAGCTTTGGCTACAACAACAGTGCCTATCGCATTACACTTAGACCACGGTGCAGATTTTGAAATTTGCAAATCTTGTATTGACGGCGGTTTCTCTTCTGTTATGATTGACGGAAGCAGATTCTCATTCGAAGAAAACGTTGCAGTTACTAAGAAAGTTGTAGAATACGCTCACGAAAGAGGAGTTTCTGTAGAAGCTGAACTTGGTAAGCTTGCAGGTATTGAAGACGATGTTAATGTTGATGCTAAAGATGCTAAATACACTAACGTTAAAGAAGCTGTTGAATTTGTAAAACAAACAGGCTGCGATTCATTAGCAATTGCAATCGGAACTTCTCATGGTGCTTACAAATTTGCTGGCGAAGCTAAATTAGACTTTGATAGACTTAAAGAAATTAAAGATGCTCTTAAAGAAGCTGGATTTGGCGATTATCCAATCGTTCTTCACGGTTCATCATCAGTTCCTGCTGAATTCGTTGCTAAATGCAACCAGTACGGCGGTAAATTACCAAACGCTCAAGGTGTTCCTGAAGACATGCTTAACTACGCTTCTAAACACGGGGTTGCTAAGATTAACATCGATACAGATTTAAGATTAGCAATGACTTCTACAATCAGAGAATTCTTTGTAGAACACCCTGAAAAATTTGACCCTAGAGAGTACATGGGACCAGGCAGAACAGCTGTTAAAGAAATGGTTATGCACAAAATGCGCGACGTATTAGGAACAGCCGGCCACGCTGATGACTAATCTACTTCGCATGTAGACATTAAGTCGGAGTGCATTCAATGTGATTACAAGTTTAGATTGTAGTTCCAGGCACTCCTCAAAGATAAATAACAAAAGGGCGGGTAATGCGCAAGCGTGCCCGCCTTTTTTATGTTATAATCTTTCTATGAGTAAGAAGATTTTAATTATTGGTAATGGCGCTAAAGAATACGCTTTAGCTAAGAAACTTTCAGAGAAACACGAGATTTATACAGCTCCTGCCAGTGATGCTCTTAAAGAGTTTACACACACTCTAGATATAAGAGAAGACAGCACAGCAGAACTTTTAGAATTTGTAATGGAAAATGGAATTGATATGACAATTCCTGTTTCTTCTGCTGCATTAAAGTCAAACATAGCCGAAGTTTTTAATAACAATAACCAAAAAATCTTTGCGCCGGAAAATAAAGCTTCAAGAATAATTTTTGATAAAGCTTTAGCTAAAAAAGTTTTGTATAAGCTTAGAATACACACTCCAAAATTTGGGATTTTTGAAAAGCAAAATATGGTTCTTGACTATATTCGGAACCAAAAAGTTCCGTTTGTAATGAAGACAGATTCGCCTAACAGTGCAGCTGTCTTTACTTCTGCTTTGCCTGCGAAAAGCCTCGTAGAAACAAGTTTTATAGAAAAAAATAACCGTATAATTATTGAAGATTATGTTTATGGCACTCCGTTTTCTTTTTATACGATAACAGATGGATATAAAGCTTTGCCAATCGGCTCTTCTATAACTTATAAACATGCGCTGGAAGGTGATGGAGGTCAGCTTACAAGCGGTATGGGAGCTTGCTCTCCAAACTATAAACTTACATTAGAACATGAATATTACCTTATGGATAATGTAATTTATCCGACTCTTGATTATTTAGAAATTGAAGGCAATCCGTATCTCGGCATACTGGGAGTTAACGGAGTTTTGACAAATGACGGTAAAATTTTTGTTCTGGGATGGCAGTCTTTTATGCAGGATTGTGACGCTCCTTCTGTTCTCGAAGTTCTTGATGAGGATTTGTTTGAACTGTTCGATTCTTGTGTTGTAGGCTCGTTTAGTGATGAGTCCAGGCTGATTAAATCCGGCGAAAAGTGTGCTTCTACAATCGTACTAACTTGTAAAAATAAAGAAAATAATGAAAATGTTATTCATGGGCTTGACTCTATTGATGACGATACTAAAATTGTTTTCTATCCAAATGTTAGAAAAAATCGGTATTTAGAGTACGAAGCTGAAACAGGTGCTGTGCTTTCGTTAACAACATCAGCTGCTACTGCAAACTCTGCTGTAAAAAAAATGTACGAAGAAGCTGAATGCATAACCTTTGATTCTGTTTATTACAGGAAAGATATTTGTAGAACTTAATATTTCTTAATATTTGTTTTAAAAGGAGCAATTTTTTTTAGAGCAAATACTTTATATATATACAAGACACAAAAAACGTATATAGAGGATAAAAGGAGTACATTTTATGGCAAGAGTATTGATTTCAATGCCTGAAAGTTTCTTAGGCAAAATTGACGAAGTTGCAGAGAATGAAAGCAGATCACGCTCTGAGCTTATTAGAGAAGCTTTAAGAAGTTATATTACGCGCTCACAAGTACGTAATAATACATTAGCGGACAAGAATGCTAGGATTTTAGAGGCGCTATTGGATTAGGGATTGGGTAAATTTCAATTTACCCTGAGGATTAAATTATAAACACGAAACAGAGAAGAGTACAAAAACACAAAAACAAAAAACAACCACGGGAATTCTGTAAAGGATTCCTTTTTTTTGTGTGTGCCAAATCGGTAGTTTTCAAAACCACCCTCCCCCGCATTTACCCCCCGCATTTACCCCCTGCATTTACCCCCCCCCTTGACTCTCTTTTTACTTAGCTGTAAATTAGTCTTTGGTATGAAAAACAAAGGTATACTTTTTACATTAATATTGTTGGGAGCATTTTTTTATTTCTTTGCTAATTTTCAAAGAATAGCGATTCCCGGTGCTATTTTTGATTTGCTTCAGCACGAACTTGATGTAAGTGCGCCTTATATTACTGCTTTTGGCGCAATTTTTATGTATATCTATGCTTTTAATCAGCTGGTGATTGGAGTTCTCGTTGACAGATACGGCGGCTTAAGGGTGATGCTCGCAGGCGGAATACTACTCGGGATTGGCGCGCTGCTATTCCCGCTATCATCTAATTTACCTCTTATGTATTTTTCAAGAGCACTGGTAGGACTTGGCGGAAGTACTTTTTACTTGAGTTTGATAAGAGAGCTTCGGGGATTGTTTTCGGATAAAAACTTCGGGCTTGCTATTTCTGTAATGCTTTTTATAGGATATACAGGCGGAATCGCTGCTAATGCTCCTTTTGTATTCGCTATGAAATATATGAGCTGGCGCGAAATTCTTGTTATTCTAGCAGCTGTGATACTTTTGGGGGCTGCTGTTTTTGCGCTGCTGTCTTCCAGAGTTAAAAAGCCTGAGGTGAACAGACAGGTTAAGCTGAGAACTTTGCCTTTCAGGTTAGTGCTTCATAAACGCCACAATAGAAACTTGTTTAGCTTTGCGTGCTGCAATTTTGGAATTTCTTATGCTATACAGACTATTATCGGTAAAAAATTTCTCGAAGATTTTTGTCTGATGAGCTCTTCAAAAGCAGCTGTTGTGCTTTCTGTAATGGCTGTAGTTGCGGCAGTGTTTAACATTGTTAATGCTTCTATGTGCAAAATCTGCCATAATCATAGAGTCGTTTTCTTAAAAAACGCAGCTTTGATAACATTTTTGTCTTTGCTTGCAATTTGTATACTGCTTATCCTTAATATAAGAACAGATTGGATAGCTTTAATATTCTGTATTCTCGCAGCTAATGCAAGCTTAACATCTCTGCTTGTTCCGGTTTTGCACCTTACAAACAGAAAAATGGTTTCAAGCACAGCAGTCAGCATAATGAATTTCTGCTTCTTTATGATGGTTGGATTTTTGGGCACTGTTATGGGGTTCTTGTTAAACCTATTCCCGCCTGAAAAAATTGGAAATGTTCAAGTGTATTCAAGCCATTCTTATCTTGCAGTTTTTGGTTTATTCTTTGCACTGAGCGTGTTTGAATTATATAAAGCTCAAAAACTTAGTAATAAATATTAATTACTCTGAAATTTTTCTTATTCTGATTTCGTTGTTTTCAATATAAATTTCAACCTTATCCATGACCGGATTTATTCTCAAGCCATCCAATATTGCTTTTGGTACTACAACACCCCAGCTATTACCGATTTGGACCATTTTTTTCTCTATCATGTTACTACCTTTATAATAACGTATATTATAACATGACGCAGTTGACACAATATACTTACTTGTGTTATAACATGCGTAAGTATAGGAGGTATTTATGAATAAAGAAGGTATTAAAGAATTCAACAATATTATGAATATGTTTGAAGTTTCTATTTATGCGCAGCGATGGATTGCAAACGGCGGTAAGTGCGCATTCAATGCACAAGAAACAATTATTGCTCATAACGAATATTTGCTTAAAAAATTATACGCTTTAAGTGTTAACCATGTGGGTGAAATTTAAAGTTCTAATAAAATTTTGTTTATTTGTGTTTCTAAGTCTGAAATCGAAGTGTTATTGTATATAACAAAATCTGACTTAAGAATTTTTTCTTCCTGCGGCATTTGAGCGTTCATACGCAGCAGAGCTTCTTCTTCTGATAAATTATTGCGTTTCATAAGTCTTTCAAGGCGTAAACTATCGTCAGCTGCAACAAAAATTATTTTATCGAACATTTCATCGAATCCTGTTTCAAAGAGGAGTGGAATTGAGATGAAAACGATTTTGTACGGTTCTTTGAATATTTCAAGAATTTCTTCTTTTACTTTAGGATGAATGTATTCTTCCAGCTCTTTTCTGGCTTTTGGGTCGGCAAAAACTTTTGCTCCTAAAGCTTTTCTATCAATATTACCTAAAAATTTATGTGCGATTTTATCAGCGTCATAGACCGGAAACTTTTCGGCAACAATTCTTTCGGCCTGAGATTTTCCGGAAGCAATATTACCTGTTATCGCAACTTTTAGCATATTCCCTCTTAATTTTTGCGATGTAGTTTTTAAGTTCTTTGACTTGTTTAGGTTTAATTGCTTTAATATCGCCGCGTCTCAAGCCTTCAATTGTAACAGTTGCGTGCTGGGTGCGTTTTAAGCTTTCTACTTCAAAACCAAGTTTAGCAAACATTTTTCTAATCTGGCGGTTAATGCCTTGATAAAGTACGACCTGAACTGCAGAAGATTTTGAAGTGATTTCTAAAGGTAAAGTTTCAGCATAAGCAATTTTCTTTTCACCTGCATCTGTTTCAATTTTTATTCCATTGAACATTTTTTCTGCGTGTTCTTGTGTAAATTTACCGTTTATGTGAACAAGATAAACTTTCGGAACTTTAATTGACGGGTGTGTCATTTCGTTAATAAACTCGCCGTCATTAGTAAGAATAATAAGCCCTGTAGAGTCTTTATCAAGTCTTCCGACAGGTTTAAGATGATGTAATTCTTTAGGTATTAAATCATAAATAGTTTTTCGATTTTTTTCATCGTCTGCTGTTGTGATAAAACCAGCAGGTTTATAGAACTTGTAATATTCAAGTTTTTGCGGTTTCACAAGCTTGCCGTCTATATAAACTTTGTCTTTTTCACGTACGTGAAAGCCAAGTATATCAACTGTTTTGTCGTTAACTTTAACTCTGCCGTCTAAGATAAGTTCGTCGGCTTTTCTTCTTGAGCATATACCTGTTGATGCGATGTATTTATTTAATCTTGGCATAAACTTTCCTTAAAAGCTTGTTTTAAAACATCAGGCATTTCTCTGTACAGCCTGCCTTCATTGTTTACAGCAACTGTTTCAAATTCTGCTGTTATATGCAGAGCACCTGTCTGTGCGTTTCTTATTCTTTGACCGAAAGTTATTCTAATAGGAGTAAGTTCTTTAATCCAAGTTTCAACAACTACCCTGTCGTCCAATTTTGCAGAAGATTTGTATCTGACATTCATGTTAGTGACAGGAATTGCTATATCGTTTTTTTTCAACTCGATTAAGTCCAGGCCCAGTTTATCGCAGAGTTCAACTCTGCCCTGTTCCATCCATCTCAAATAAGCTCCGTGCCATACTACACCGTATGCATCTGTGTCTGCGTAATAAACTCTTTGCGTAAATTCATGTTTCATAATAAAATAATTATATCACAAACTATAAAATTGGCGAGGGAGCAATCTCTGCGCCCAAATCCTCTCCCGCAGGGCGAGGTTATAAGGAGGGAAAAATGAAATTTTTACATACAATGATTAGGGTTAAAAATATTGAAGAGTCTTTGAAATTTTATACAGAAGTTTTGAATATGAAGTTTGACCACAAAAAACGTCTTGAAGACTGCTGGCTGTATTTTTTGACAGATGAAGATAATACTTGCCAAATAGAATTGACAGTGAATGACAGTATTCCTGAAGATGGTTATAAAGTCGGCTCCGGTTTTGGTCATTTTGCGTTTTCGGTAGAATCTCTTGATGCATTTACTGCAAAGATTGCAAAGCTAGGTTATGAATATCTTTATCCTCCATTTGATTTGAATGGTAAAGGAACAAAGATAGCGTTTATAGTTGACCCTGACGGTTACGAAATTGAGTTAATTGAAAAAGTTCAGTGGTAAGCTTAAAAGCAGCAAGTAAGACTTCTTAATATTTCTTTACATTCAAGCAATTTTTCTAAAAAATTTGACTTTATATATATGAAGGTTAAATAATAGGTAAGATTTTTTAGGAGGTTGGCATGAATATTGCAATGAGAAAATTAGCGATGTTGGAAAAAGAGTTTATTCAACGAGAAGAATCCGCAAGGTTAGAAGGTTACACTTCTTCTCCGATTGACCGTGAGTTTAAAGAAAAAATTACAAAGCTTATGGATCAAGTTCGATTTATTTGAGATAAGTTAACAAGCTCTTTAAAATCAGAATTTTTATTAACAAGTTCTTCAAACGCTGCGATATTTTCTATCTCAGCGTTTTTCATAAATACAATTCTGTCGGCTGTTTTTATTGTTGAAAGTCTGTGAGCAATTGCAATAATTGTTTTTTCGCCTTTTAAAGAGTTTAAAACATTGCAGATTTCATCTTCTGTTTTTAAATCGAGAGAAGAGGTTGCTTCATCTAGGATTAAAATATCAGGATCAGAGTAAAGGGCTCTTGCTATTGCTATCCGCTGTTTTTGCCCTTGTGAAAATCCTGTTGAATCAACAAACGGGTTGGCATCAATTCCGTCTTTGTAATTTGAAATTATAAAATCATAAAGCTGAGCTTTTTTAAGTGCATTTATTACACGTTCTTCTCCGCAGTCTTCTCCTCCAAATGTAATATTATCTTTTATGCTGCCGTTAATTAAGCTGAGCTCTTGCGGAATATAACCGATTTTTAAAGGCTTATTATTAATATTTCCATCGATTAAAATTTCTCCGCCCTGAGGAGTCAGCAAGCCGGAAATGATATCAATAAGAGTCGTTTTACCGGCGCCGGAAGCTCCTGCTATTCCTATAAACTCTCCTTTTTTAATTTTTAAGTTTATATTTTTCAGTACAGGTTTTTCGCTTTCGTATCCAAAATTTATGTTCTTAAGTTCGATTGAGTCTTTGAATATGCAAAAGTCAGTTTTTTTCAGTTCTTTTATATTCAATATATCAAAGCTTTTGCAAAGAGATAAAAACTCATCGACTATAGGTTTTGCAATATTGATGCCGTTTAAGTTGACTTGAATTCTTGAAATAGTAGGTGCTAAACGGAATATTGCTGACACTATTACAGCAAATGATGCAACTAGTTTTTCTGGTTCGCTGAAATTTTCTATCGAGATTACTGACAGCAGAATAAACAACAATATTATTATAAATGGTTCTGTAATATAAGGCGGAATTGTATTGTAAAATAGTGTTTCTCTGCCGATTTTAAAAAAATTATGGATAGCATTTTTATAATTATCAAAGAAGAATTTTTCGTTTCCGGAAACTTTTACTCCTTTTATATTCAAGATAACTTCGTTTGAGCGCTGGTTGTACAGGATTGATGCGGAGCTTTGTCTTTCTGCGATATTTTTAAGTTTGGGTTTAAATATAAAGTTTTGAACTCCGATTAAAGCAAGTGCAAAAAGGGTTGTAACAGCTGTTGCTGCAGGAAACTTTATTATTAAAAATAAAGAGATTAGTCCGAAAATAAAAAAGTTTACGTTAAGGTTTAAAAGTCTTAATATATAGTTGCTTATTACATTTGGTATAAGAAATCCGAGAATGTTTTCTTTTTTTGCAAGCGGGATTTTTGAAGTTTTTTCGTAGCTTGAAGAGAGGAAATATTTCATAAAACTTAGATTTATTTCTGCTTCAATATTTTTAATGAATTTAGATTGCAAAAATGTGTAAAAAATCATGAAGACATTTTTAGCAAGAAAAAGAACAATGATTGCAATTCCTAGAAATAAAGATGTGCTGTCAGAATCTTTGTCAAGGAGCTTCATTATAAACGGGTAGGTAAGAGCAACTCCGAAAAGTTCTAAAACTCCTACTATAAGAGACAAAAAAGAGTATTTTATAAAAGCTGTTTTATTTTTGTTAAAATATTTAAAAAATGTATTAAATCTTTGCATGTAAATATTTTATCATAATTTGTGCTATAATGTGGTGGATAAATTAATTGGGTAAAAATAGAGAGGAGTATACTATGGCAAATCCGGTTTTAAATGATAAATTTTCAGAACAGGAAAGGGTTTTGCAAGGCGAACCGATGACTGTAAACGGAACTTTGCAGATAACAGCATTTCTTGGGATTTTGCTTTTTGCTGCAGCAGCGTTTACTTGGTCAAGATTTTCTTTAGGCTATACTGATTTGGGGATGACATTAACAAGTGCAGGGCTTATTCTTGGATTTATACTTGGGCTTGTGGTTGCTTTTACCAGAAACAAAGTGTTAATCCCTGTTTACGCAGTTTGTGAAGGTATGTTTTTAGGAGGAGTTTCAGCAACATTTGAAGCTTCTATGCCTGGTATTGTTTCTCAAGCAGTTGCAGGAACTTTTGCTGCTTTGTTTTCTATGCTTATTTTATATAGAGCCAACATTATAAGGTGTACAGACAAGTTCAGAAGCGTAATTTTTATAACAACAGCTTCAATTGCAGTTGTATATCTTATAAACTTTATTGGAAGTTTCTTTGGACTTCACGTTCCGCTTATTAATTCTTCTTCAACAGCAGGAATTATTGTAACAGCCGTGATTGTAGTTGTTGCAGCTTTAAACTTAATTATTGACTTTGATTTTATTGAACGCGGTGCACAAAATATGCTTCCAAAAGACATGGAATGGTATGGCGCTTTCGGGCTTATGGTTACAATTGTATGGCTGTATTTAGAAATCTTAAGGCTGCTGGCTAAAATGCAAAGCAGAAGATAAGCTGAGGTGGTAATGACAATTTTAGCAGCGTTTATTCTTGGAGCAGCTATTGCTTCCGGTGTTACTTATATTATCTATTCAAAGAAAATTCTTTCTCTTAAAGAAGAGATAATAACTTTGAATGCAAAAAGCAAGTCCGCAGAAGAGCTGCAGGAAATTATTAAACGCGATTTTGTACAGCTTGCAAACGAAACAATAAAGAATGAGCAGGAAGATTTGAGAAAACAAAATCGCGAGACTTTAGAAGAAAAAATTCTCCCGCTGACAAAAGAGCTGGGCGAGTTTAAAGCTAAAATCGAAAGGTTTAATCTTTCTGGAGTTGAAAATACTACTAAAATTGTTGAGCAAATAGGTAATTTGGAGAAAAACAACAAAATTATTGAGCAGGAAGCTAAAAACCTTGTTGAAGCTCTGACTAAAAATCAGAATGTTAAAGGTTCTTATGGTGAAGATTTGCTTGATACAATTCTTCAGTCTTGCGGTATGGTAGAAGGAATTCATTATGCTAAGCAGGTGGTTACGACTTCTTCAAGCCTTAAAGACAATGAAGAGCATATTGTAAGACCTGATGTTGTGATTAATCTGCCAAATAGCCACCATCTTATTATTGATTCGAAAGTTACTTTAACAAGCTATCTTGAGTATGTTAAGGATGAAACTAAGCTCAAAGAGTTTAAAAGTGAAGTTAAAAAGAGGATTGCGGATTTAGCCAATAAAAATTATCAGAACGCAGGTGATTTGTCACAGCCGGACTTTGTTTTGATGTACATGCCGGTTGAGACTTCTGTAAATCTTTTATATGAAGACTATGATTTGATTAATAGTGCTTATAGAGCAAATATTATTATTGTCGGAACATCTTCTCTGCTTGCAACAATAAGGCTTGTCAATCAGCTTATGGCACAGCAGAAACAGAAGGAAAGCATTAACCAAATTGTAAATGCCGGAACTAATTTATATGAAACTTTTGTTCAATTCTGTGAAGATTTGATTGATGTACAGAAACGCTTTGAAGATGTTGGTAAAAAGCTGAATACAACAATTAACAGGTTTAGACGCGGCAATAAAAATAAGCCTAGTTTATTTTCTCAGGTTGAAGCTTTGCGCGATTTTGGAATAAGTACAAGTAAGCAAATTCCGGATAAGCTTTTGATTGAAGCAGAAGAAGATGAGTTTGAAGGTGTGTTTGCAAATGACTAAGATTCTGGTTGTTGATGATGATGCTGCAATAAATGAGCTTATTAAAGTTAATCTTGAGCTTCAGGGGTTTGAAGTTGTACAAGCTTTCAATGGAATTGAAGGATTTGCAAAAGCTAAACAAGAAGAGCCGGCGCTTGTTATTCTTGATGTGATGATGCCGGAAGTTGACGGTTATACAGTTGCCAGAAGAATTCGGCAGTCTCAGGAGCTTGCTGAGCTTCCGATTATTATGCTTACTGCGCTTTCAGAACTCCATAACAAAGCTGAAGGGTTTGATATTGGCGTGGATGATTATCTTACAAAACCTTTTGAAGCAGAAGAACTTCTTATGCGTGTTCGCGCGCTTTTGAAGCGTACTAATCAGATTCCGAAATCTTCTGCTGTGCGCGAGCTGCTGACATATAAAGAAGTTACGCTTCTGCCAGAATCTTACAGCGTGCAGATAAACGATAAAATTCAAAAGCTTACTCCAATTGAGTTTGATATATTTAACCTGCTTTTCCAAAACCACGGAAACATGGTGTCCGGAGCAAAGCTTTTAAAAGATATCTGGGGATATGATCCGGATGACAATGTTGAGACTATACGCGTTCATATAAGGCATTTAAGAAGTAAGATTGATAAAATTTCTGACGGCAAAAAATATATAGAAACAATTTATGGCGGCGGATATAAGCTGAATATTTAGACGTAAATTTTTGTAACAATTATTTAACAAAGTGTTATAAATTATATCTATGTGGAATATATTAGGTATAAGGATATGTTTTACATGGAAAAGTTTTTGTCAGAATTGAATAATCGCCAAAACCCTTGCTCTGACATGGTTACAGCTGCTCGGGGGGGGGGGCTTTAGGAGCTTGGCTTTTGCCAAACGCCTATTTTGTAGTTTCAATACCGGACTAAATATATTTACCCCGGAGGTGCTATGGCAATAACCATTAACACCAACCTTTCATCTTTGATTACTCAATCAAACCTCAAACAATCCACCTTTGGTCTCAACCAGGCGATTGAGCGAATGACAACGGGATTTAAAATAAATGGAGCGAAAGACAACGCTGCAAATTATTCAATCTCGACTCAAATGAGTACGAAATTAAGCGCATATCAGGTGGCAGAAGACAATGCAGCGACCGGCTTGGATTTGCTCACAACTGCTATGGACAGTCTGGATACAGTGTCTTCCAACTTATCCAGAATTAGAGATTTAGCAGAGCAGGCAGCAAATGGCACTTATGGTGAAAGCTCATTAAAAGCTATTCAGTTGGAAATAAATGCAAGGCTTGAAGAGTGTAATAGAATTTTAGAAACAACAGAATATAATAAGATAAAGTTGTTTCAGGCAGAGCCGCCAGAACCGGAAAACGGCGGTAGTTTTATAGAAAAAATTACACCATTAAGTGCAGAAGAGGCTGTTGCTCAAGGTTACATATTAATACGAACTGCGGATGAATTGCAGGCTATGCAGGACAATCTGGCTGGTAAATATATTTTGATGAATAATATCGACTTAGAAGGATTTGATTGGAATCCTGTAGGTATTGATTATAGAAATGTGTTTACTGGAGAATTTAATGGTAACGGGCATGTTATTCAAAATTTAACCATTAAATTAAGAGGTGCAAACTATAATGCTCTTTTTGGTCGCACAGAAGGTGCAAAGATAGAGAATGTCGGTATTGAAAATGTACAATTAGTGTCTGAAACAGAAGATGCTTATGGCAGTTCTATAGCTTCTATTATTGCTTATGCAGGCGGAACAACTGTAACTAATTGTTATGCAGCCGGTAGTTTTCACGATGCCAAAATCTCCGGGCGTATAGGAGGTTTAGTTGCCTATGCAGAAAATACTAATATATCAGCTTGTTATACAGATGTTGATATAATTGCTAAGAATAGGCTGTTTGATAAAACTTATGCAGGGGGACTGGTAGGGGAGATGGAGTATGGTTCTGTAAACAATAGTTTTTCTCACGGTAACATTGTCACGTCAGAAATTACATACAGTGGCGGGTTTGCTGCTTACTTAGACTCAGGATTTATTACAAATTGTTTTGCAACCGGAGATGTTGAATCAGATCGTTCTTCAGGAGGTTTTCTGTCAGCTTCTAGTAATGGCAGTTCAACGATTGTAATAAATAAATTGCTTACGGGATGTTATTCTACCGGAAAAGTAGTTGGTAATATTTATGATGACGTCGGTGGTTTTATGGGCTTTTTATCAGGTGAAGCAAAAGATTGTTACTGGAATACTGAAACTGCAGGTCAATCGAAAGGTGTTGGGCGATATACTGTTTTTAAAGATTACATTGATGGTACACGAGGTGTAACAACGACTGAGATTGAAGAGTTGAAAACAAATGGAACACTTTTTAATCCGACTTTAAAAACAGCAGTGTTTCCTGTTGAAACATTGGAGCTTCCAAATGCAATATCTTTTCAGGTGGGAGTTAATTCAAATGAATCGTCTCAAATTTCTCTGGATTTAGGTTTCTCACTAAAACTTGCATTGAATTGTATGGATTCTGCCTCAGCACGAAATGGGTTATTAAAGATAGATAGCTATCTAAATAAAATAAACGAAAAACAAACCGAATACGGTGCATGCCAGAACCGGTTAGAAAGCGCTTTAGAAGAGATTAATACACATTACGAAAATCTTCTATCCAGCTGTTCAACATTGAGAGACGCAGATGTAGCTCAGGAGAGCTCGGCTTATATTAGAAACCAAATTTTACAGCAGGCGGGTGCGGCTTTGATTGCAACTGCTAATCAAACACCAGCGATTGCGTTGCAGCTGCTATAAGTTTGCAGGTTCAAATTCAACCCAATACATTTACCCCTGCAATTACTTTAGATTTGTAGTCCTAAATCCAACCCGATACATTTACCCCTGCAACTACTTTAGATTTGTAGTCCTAAATCCAACCCAATGCATTTACCCCTGCAACTACTTTAGATTTGTAGTCCTAAATCCAACCCAATGCATTTACCCCTCCCCCCTTTTACAAATCGAAAAAAATAATGTATAATTAGGCATGTGATAATCTTATCAGGAGGGTTTTTATGAAAGAAGAATTTACAACTAATGCTAGACGCTGGTACGATAAGGATCCGGTTTTATCTTCTGCTATGAAAACGCTTGAAGAGTCTGATGATGAAACTCAAATAAAGGTTGCGCTTAACCTTATTAAAATTATCACAGAACATCATCTTTCAAGTACCGAATACGAATCTGTTGAAGATATTGTTTCTGCAACAGAAGATGTCATGGATGAGTCTAAACATGGACGCTGGTATGATTTAGATGGTACCTTGAGAACTGCAATAAGCTTGCTCCAAAATTGCCCTGACTCAACCAGAAGCGTTATTGCTAAAGAAATGGCTAAAAACGTTATTGAAATCATCAAAAAAGAAGAAGATGTTGATGATGTTGAAATAGAAATTCCTGAAGAGTAGGTTTTTATAATCTTAATCTATATCAATCGGGCTTCTTTGGATAAGCTCAATTGCTTCGCGTGCTGTGAATACTAAATCTTCCGGGATGTTTGATATAGTGCAGAACTGGCGGAGTACATCAATTACTCGCTTAAAACTGCGTACAATATCGCCTTCACCCATATCAACTTCATCAATTATGCTGTCCCACTCAGCTCCATTAACCCACATTTCTATCAGCGGTGAATAAAAACCATTTATGTACATAGCATCTTCAACGTCATGATTTTTTTGTTTTTTGTCCAGCTCGCGTTTGATATCTTTGATTTTATTTAATCTTTTTCTGACTGTTGGTGATAGCGGAAGCTGCGAGTATAAATCTGCGCGCATATCTTCTGTTGTTATTGCGCACACAACGCTTGCAAGCTCGGCAGGGGTAAGTCCTTCCAGCACACCTGAAAAAATAACCTGTGCTAAGAATAATTCGTTTTCAGAACGAATTTGTGAAATTATAACTCCCCTCTCTGTCGGATAATCATCTTTGAGATAGCCGTAATCCATAAGCACAGCTCTGTGTGACAGGAATTTATTCCAGAATAAATCCTTTTGTTTTGCAATTTCTTTCTCTAAAGCTTTTTGCTTGGAGTTATATCTTTGAAGGACATCAATTGTTTTCATATGTTTTTTGAAAAGTTTACAAGTGTCGCATTCGTAAGAGTGCATTTTTTCAAGCATTAATTTGGTTTGGTGCCCAAACTCTTTAGCTTCCGGAGAAAGCGGACGGTTCTTTTTCTTTTCCTGTTTTTGGATTGTCTTAAAAACCCGCCTGTTTTGAACGTACATATCTTTCAATTTATTATACTCAAGCAGGTCTTCGTTTGTCTTTTTACAATAACATTCAAAAGAATTGCATTCACAAATTTTTGAATCATACTCTTCTTTTAAAGCCAAGAATGGTTCAATACGAGAGTTTGAAGAGAAATAACCGAAACTTTTCAAAACAAGCTCTTTTGCTTCTTCCAGAGAAAATCTTTGAAGCAGGTTTAAAACCATTGAATAACTTGGAGAAAACTTGCTCTCAAGCGGATTTGCATCGCTTAAAACCAGCTCTGCAACTTCTTCAGGAGTTTGAAAAGGTGTTCCTGCTATTACAACATAGCCTATTTCATCCATTCCGCGCCTGCCTGCACGACCTGACATCTGGAGAAATTCACTTGGAGTAAGAGTCCTGTGTCCGCTGTCTGTACGCTTGCTAATCGAGCTTATTACAGTCGAACGAGCCGGCATGTTTATTCCTGCAGCAAGAGTTTCTGTTGCAAAAACAACTTTGATTAAGCCTTTTTGGAAAAGCTTTTCTACAAGTATTTTCCAGCCGGGAAGTAAGCCGGCATGATGCGATGCTACTCCTAACATTAAATATTCTATATGTTTGTTTTTGTAAAGGTAAGGATTTTCTGCTATATAATCGTCTATAATCTGCTTAATCTCTTCCTGCTCTTTTGGAGTTACAAGACAAAGAGATGCACATTTTTCCATTTGTTCGTCGCATTTTTTGCGAGAGAAGGTAAAATAAATTGCAGGAAGCATTTTTTGTTCGTGAAGATTACGGACAATGTCTTTAACTGTATTTCTTTTTTGAACAGCTTTTCCGCGTTTGAATTCTTTTTTTTCAGGCTTGATTTTCTTGTTAAGCGTTCCATTTGGTGTCAAAAGCGGCAGTAATGTATTAGGCTGAGATGAGTCAAAATAATAAAATCTTAAAGGTACCGGACGGAAATCTGTGTTAATAAGCTTTGTTTTTGAATGTACAGTGTTAATCCAGTCGGTTAATTTGTCTGCGTTGGCTACAGTTGCTGAAAGAGCAATTATTTGTACATTTGTCGGACAGTAAATTATACTTTCTTCCCAAACTGTGCCTCTCTGCTCGTCATTCATATAATGAACTTCATCGAGTATTACGTATCTTACGTCTTTGAGGTTATCTGTAACAGAGCCGAAATTTGTACCGTAGAGCATGTTTCTAAAAACTTCAGTCGTCATAATTACAATTTGAGCGCCGCGGTTTATCGATGAGTCACCCGTAAGAAGCCCGACTTTATCTGCTCCATACTTTTCCGAAAAGTCGTTGTATTTTTGATTGGAAAGCGCTTTTAGAGGAGTTGTGTAAAAAACTCTTTTGCCATCTTTTAGAGCACAGTGTATTGCATGCTGTGCGATTACTGTTTTACCTGCCCCGGTTGGAGCGCACACAACAACACTTTTACCTTCACTGATGCAGTAGCAGGCGTCTTTTTGAAAATCATCCAGCTCAAACGGAAACTCGTACATAAATTTGACCTCTATTAACTATTCTGATTTTATTTTAACACAAAAGCGGAAACTTTGTGGTTTCCGCTTTTTTAGGGTAATGTATTCCAAGTTTATTATAACAAGTTCAAAGCAATACTTGGAGCTTGGTTTGCAGTTGCAAGTAAAGTTGCAGAAGCTTGCTGTAAGATTTGAGCTTTAATGTATGCAGAAGATTCTTCTGCCACATCTGCGTCTCTAATAGTAGATAAAGAAGAAGTGATGTTTTCAGATTGAACTCCGATTGATTCAATAGCTGATTCGATTCTGTTTTGAGCCGCACCTAAAGTTGTTGTTCTTGCAGAAATTTCATTTATAACTTTGTCAATTTTATCAAGCATAACATTTTGTCCGCCGGTAATCTTGCTTCCATCATAACCTGAGCATAACTGAGCAACTTTTTCGATAGTAGCATCAGCTGTGTCGCCGTAATCAGTAAATAAAGTGTCAATGTGTCCGTCTTTAAATAAAGATTTGTCAAGAGCGATTTGGCTTGAATCGTCGCTGTATAGTCCTACTTGAAGAGCTACATCAGTTCCCATTGAGCCGTCCATCATGTTTAAACCATTGAATTCACAGTTAGAAGCAATACGATCAACTTCTTCAAGTCTTGCTGTGATTTCTGATTGAATTGCTTTTAAAGAATCAGAACCGTAAGTTCCGTTTGCAGCTTGTTCTGTTAAGTCTCTTACACGCTGTAAATGAGAAGAAACAAGAGCATAAGTGTCTTCCAATGTTGTAAGCATGTCAGCTCCTGTTGCTGCGTTGTCTGCTGCAACATCCAGAGAGCTCAGCTGAGTCTGCCAGTTTGTTGCAATTGAATAACCTGCTGCGTTGTCTGATGCGTGGTTAATTTTGTACCCTGTAGTCATTCTCTCGATTGCTTTGTTCAGGGAATTTGTTGCTTTGTTCAAATTGGATTGAACAATGAGTGATGAGATGTTCGTGTTGATTGTTAGCGCCATTTTTAACTCCTTTCTGGCTATCACATCCTACGAATGCGTCCTTGCATTTGTCTTATATTTGACTAATTCCACATTTTCTAAATTGATAACGCTTGAAAGGCTGATTATTTACAATTTGTTACATAAGCGGTCTAAAAAGCTTGTTAATGTTATACTTTTATTGGAATAGGAGTAGTAATGGGAAAGATAGTTATAGATAATAACAGGTGCAAATCTTGTTATCTTTGCACGATGACATGCCCTAAAGGACTGATTAAAAAAAGTGCTAAAACCAATCGTTTGGGCGATTATATGGTAGAATTTGATGACAAAAAAGAAGAATGCATAGGTTGTGCAATGTGTGCTAAGCGCTGTCCTGATATGGCGATTGAGGTATATAGATAATATGAAAAATAATGAAAAAGTTTTAATTAAAGGAAATTATGCAATAGCTCAAGCTGCTATTAATGCGGGATGCCAATGTTATTTTGGCTACCCAATGACACCTCAGACAGAGATTGGAGAATACTTAAGCTCTAAAATGCCTGAGCTTGGCAGAGGGTTTGTTTGTGCTGAAAGTGAGCTTGCTGCTATAAATATGGTTATAGGAGCTGTTTCAACAGGGGTTAAAGCTATGACAACATCTTCTTCTTGTGCAGTAGCATTAATGCAGGAAGCTCTGTCTTATGCTTGCGGCGATGAAGTACCTGTTGTGCTTGTAAATGTTATGAGGGCAGGTCCTGGCTTAGGGTATATTTATCCTGCTCAAGGTGATTATAACCAGTCTGTTTACGGCGGCGGAAATGGAGATTACAAAATTATTGTTCTCGCTCCTTCTACTGTTCAAGAGTGTGTAAATTATACTTACAGAGCTTTTTATTTGGCTCAAAAATATAGAAATCCGGTAATTCTTCTTGCTGACGGTTTATTAGGACAAATGATGGAGCCGGCTTCTTTTGGAGAAAATCCTTATCCGGAAGTTGACGTATCTTCTTGGGCTTTAACAGGAGCTAAAGGCAGAGAAGGCAGAGCAATATATTCTTGCGCGCCTGATGAGAAAAAACAAATTCAACATATTTATAATTTATTCAGAAAATTTGAAGTTATTGCTGAAAATGAAACTTCTTATGATGAATTTGAAGTTGAAGATGCTGATATTATTTTAACTGCATTTGGTTCAATGACTCGTAATATTAAAGCAGCTATGAAAGTTTTAAGAGAAAAAGGTATTAAAGCTGGATGTTTCAGGCCGATTACATTGTCTCCATTCCCTAGTAAGCGTATAAATGAGCTTGCAAAACAGGGTAAAGACTTTGTTGTTGTTGAAATGAATATGGGACAGATGCTAAAAGATGTTGAATATTCTGTAAAAGGGCAGTCTAAAGTTTCTTTAATCAACCGTCCTTGCGGTGAATGGCTGAGTGTCGAAGAAATTGTGTCTTCGGTAGAAAAAATGGTGGAGGTGAGCTATGCAGCAGGTATTTAGTATCCCAAATTCAATGAAAAAAGATTTCAAATATACTTTTTGTCCAGGCTGTGATCATGGTATTGCGGTAAGGCTGGTTGCAGAGCTTATTGATGAAATGGGGCTGAAAGAAAAAACTATTTGCTCAACTTCAATTGGGTGTTCAGTATTTTTATATGATTTTCTTGATGTTGATTGTATAGAAGCTCCGCATGGCAGGGCATGCGCTTCTGCAACAGGGGTTAAAAGAGCTAATCCTGATAAATTTGTTTTTACATATCAGGGAGATGGCGACTTTGCTTCTATCGGGCTTGCGGAATCAATGCATACAGCGCTTCGCGGAGAGAAAGTTGCTGCTATTTGTATTAATAATACAACTTATGGAATGACAGGCGGTCAAATGGGGCCGACTACAATTATGGGGCAAATTACTACAACTTCTCCAGCTGGAAGAAATGTTGATTATAACGGATATCCTATTAAGATAGCTGAGCATATTGCACTTTGTGACGGTACAGCTTTTAGTGCCAGGGTTGCTCTTGATACTGTTCCTCATATTAATGAGGCTAAAAAAGCACTTAAAAAAGCTTTTCAAGTTCAATTGGACGGCTTAGGTTTCGGGTTTGTTGAAATTCTTTCTTCTTGTCCGACAAATTGGCATATGAGTCCTGAGGATGCGCATAAGAGAGTTCGAGAAGAAATGATGCCGGTATTCCCTCTCGGAGTGTTCAAAGACATTACAGCGGAGGTTAAATAATGGAAAAGAATTTCATATTAGCAGGTTTTGGCGGTCAGGGGATTCTGCTTGCAGGTACGATTCTTGCAAATGCTTTTATGCTTGATGACAAAAATGTAACTTGGTATCCTTGCTATGGAGCTGAGATGAGAGGCGGGACTGTAAACTGCGAAATTGTAGTTTCTGATAATGAGGTAAGCTCTGTTCATAAACAAGATACAGATTATGCTCTTGTATTGAACCAGCAGTCTTTTGATAAATTTGTTCAAAGAGTTAAATCTGGCGGTACAATAATTGCAAATTCTACTCTTGTTGCAGAAAGTCATCCGAGAAACGATATTAAATATGTTTTCGCTCCAATGGGTGAAATGGCGAACGAACTTGGTACAAGCAAAGTTACTAATGTTGTTTCTCTTGGTGTTTTAGCTTCAGTTTGTGACATTGTTAACAAAGCTTCTCTTGCTCTTGGTATTGAAAAAGTGCTTGGAGAAAAGAAAAAAGACTTGCTTCCTTTAAACATCAAAGCGTTAAATATGTATGACTAATTTATTATATTTATACTTGTGATGTAAAGATTTGTAACAATTTTTAAAAAACCTTAAAGTTTACAAAAAAAATGCCGTTATACATAATATAGAACAAAATAAAAAGGAAAAAGGAGTACGACACTATGGGAATGGCAGCATCACAAGCAAGATTGTTATCATTACAAGCAAGACAATCAAACCTTGAGTACCAAGGTCAACAAATAAACCAGGAGAGATCAATTTTATCTCAGCAATGTACAGCATTGTATAATAGCTTGTTGTCAATGACTGTTCCAACTCCTCCTGCTACGACAGATTTTCAAACTGTTAAGTATACAGGTGAAATGGGTGCTACAAAGTATTCATTTGACGCTAATAGTATTAAGCCAAATGGTGGAGATACTTATACTGTAACAATGCAGGAGCAGAAGCATGGTGATTCTTTGCAGAAAAATGCTCAAATCGCTTTAGTTGATACAAATTCGGCTGGTGGTTTTAAAGGGATTGAGCTTAACACAGGTGCAACTCAAACTACAACTACAACTATTTCAACAGGAAAAATGCTTCCTGATTCAAATGGTACAAAATATCTTGTACCGTTATCAGAAGCTACAATTGAAGCTGGTACTGTTGGAACATATTATAAAGCAAGCGGCAATGGTTATATAATGTATACCGGTCCTGCAGATGCTGAATGTTATAGACTTGGTGCAAAAACAGAAAATGCTATTCAAGTATCTGAAGAAACTATAGAAGTAAAAGATGTTACTAATGATGGCGTAGGCTTTATTCAAAGAAGTGAATTAACTGGTATTTTCATTTTAGAAAATGGCGAAGTAAGGCCGGCTACAATAAACGATTTTACTCAAGATGTTGATATGCCAAATGTTTTAAAGTTTAAATCAGGGGTTAAATATATTCAACAGTCTTCAGATGGTAAATCTTATCAGCTAAAAGGCGATGTTGCCGGTGTAACTGTTGGTAATAAAGGTGTTCACAAACTAACAGAAGAAGAAAAACAAAAATACGGCGATGCAATTTCAAATTGCGGTTTGAAGGATAAAGACGGAAATGCTTATGGACCGGATGACTTCATGATGTACTATGATGATAAAAACGGTGCAGTTTTTGTTCTCGAAAGTGATGTTTTTGATGGAAACAATAATGCTATTACATATAATTATGTTCCAAATGGTGAATTCTCTAAGAATCAAACTTATGATGAAGCAAAACTTGTATTTGACCCGACAAATGGAAGAATAACAGAGATTGCAATTCCTAATTATGATGAAGAGGGCAATGTTACATCTTGGACTTCTATTTCAGTAAAAGCTGAAACTGTTGTAGATGAAGCTGCATATAATGATGCTTATGCTAAGTATGAATATGATACTTATATTTACGATCAGAAGAATAAAGAAATAAATGCTAAGACAGAAATGATTCAGCAGGAAGATAAGAACTTAGAGTTAAAACTTCAAAGGCTTGATAATGAAAGAACTCAGATTACAACAGAAATCGAAGCGGTTGAAAAAGTTATCAATGATAACATCGAAGGTTCATACAAAACGTTCTCAGGCTAAGAAAAAATGTATTATCTGGCAGTCAGAACTACAAGTCTGATAAATGAAAATCCAAAATAAAAGAGTCTCAAAATGAGGCTCTTTTGTTATATAATATTGAAAAAAGGAAAAAGATTATGAAAAAAGTTTATATAGAGACAATGGGCTGTCAGATGAATAAATCTGATGCTGAGAGAATGTATGGAATGCTTGAGCACCTTGGTTATACTCAGACAAGCGAGCCTAAAGAAGCTGATATGCTTATCATTAATACATGTTCAATCAGGCAGCTTTCTGAAGACAAAGCTTACAGTGCAATTGGCGTATGGGGTAAATGGAAAAAAAGTAAACCTGATTTAAAAATTGTTTTTGCAGGCTGTGTTGCTCAGCAAAAAGGGCAGGAGCTCTTTAGGCGTGCACCTTATGTAGATTTAGTTCTTGGAACGCAAAGGCTTTATGAGCTTCCGGAGCTTGTAAAAAGAATAGAAGCTGGTGAAAGAGTTGTTTCTTGCGAAGAAAAACCGTTTGAAGAGTCTGATATTCAGATAAATCGCGTAAAAAGTATAAATGCTTGGGTTCCGATTATGGAAGGGTGTAATAATTTTTGCACTTATTGTATTGTTCCTTATACAAGAGGCAGGGAGCGTTCTCGTAAGCCTGAGCTTATTATTGAAGAAATCAAAAAAGCGCTTGATGAAGGTTTTAAGGAAATTACACTTTTAGGTCAAAATGTCGATTCATACGGAAAAGACCTTGAGCCGCATCAAAATCTTTCTTGGCTTTTGCGTCAGGTTAACGAGCTTGAAGGTAAGTTTAGGATAAGGTTTGTTACTTCTTATCCTACAGATATTACCGATGAGCTCATTGATACTGTTATTGAGCTGGATAAAGTTTGTGAATATTTCCACATTCCAATGCAGTCAGGTGATGATTATGTTTTAAAGAAAATGAACCGCAGATATGATTATGCAGAATATAAGAAGATTTGTGACCATATTAGAACAAGAATTCCAGATGTTACTATTACAAGCGACTTTATTGCCGGTTTTCCGGGAGAAACAGAAGAACAGTTTGAAAACACGCTTAAAGCTATGACTGAGCTTGAACTTGATTATTCAAATACAGCGGCTTATTCTCCAAGAGAAAAAACTGTTGCTGCAAAATGGGTTGATTTGTATATTCCTGAAGATGTTAAAACTGAGCGTCTGGCACGATTAAATGAGCATAACAGAAAATGCTGCCTGGCTTCTAATAAGAAATACACTGGTAGAGAAATGGAAGTTCTTATAGAAAAGTTTGAAGAGGATAGGAATGTTATTACAGGCAGAACGCGTAATAACAAAATTGTGCACATTCCTTATGATAAAGATATTACCGGTGAGTTTGTAGATGTAAAAATTACTAATGCTCGTACTTGGTATTTGAATGGTGAGTTGATTAAATGAAAAATGTAAGGCAAGCAAATATTAATATACGTAAAGATGCGTGGGTTGAAATTAATCTTGAATCTTTAGCTCAGAATATTATCGAAATTAAAAAAGGCATTCCTAAAACCAAGAGGTTGATGGCAATTGTTAAAGCTGATGCTTACGGCCATGGGGCTGCAATGCTCGCTCAAACAATGCTTGCATCAGGTGTAGATGCGTTTGGAGTTTCATCTGTTGATGAAGGTCTTGACCTGAGAGCTATAAAAATAAAAGCACCTATTCTTGTTGTCGGTGCAATTCCTCTCTGGGCAGTAGAAGCTGCTGCCAGGTATGATATTGCCTTTTCTATTTTCAATGACGAACATCTTAATGCTTGTAAAGAAGTTTTTGAAAGAACAGGGTTTAAGCCGAAAGTACACGTTAAAGTTGATACCGGCATGAATAGAATAGGTGTGCGTTCTGAATATGCAGTTGAATATATTGAAAAAGTGCGAAAAGCAGATTATTTAACTTTTGAAGGAGTGTTTACTCATCTAGCTTCTGCTGAAGAACCAGATGAAACGCAGAAACAAGTTGAACGCTGGAATAGTGTGATTGATAATATTGACACAACAGGGCTTTTGATTCATATACAGAATACTGCAGGAACTTTTGCCTATGATTTCAAATCAAATATGGTGAGAGTCGGTATCTCACTCTATGGTATGTATCCGGATTTACCGGAAAAGATTAATTACAAACCAAATCTTAAACAAGTAATGGGGTTAAAAGGCAGAATTACAAACATTCACGAAGTAAAACAAGGTGAAGGTGTCAGTTATTGCCACAAGTTTGTAGCGTATGAGCCGGCAAGAGTAGCTTCTATTCCTATCGGATACGCTGATGGAGTGTCAAGAAGGCTGTCTAATAAGATTTTTGCTCTGGTAAATGGTGAAAAAATTCGTCAAATCGGTAATATTACTATGGATCAGATGATGTTTGACCTTGGCGGCGTAGAAGCTAAAGAAGGCGATGTTGTTACGCTTTTAGATGATAAAGAACTGTCGCTTGATAACTGGGCAGAAATATTGGATACTATTAATTACGAGCTTACCTGCAGGTTAAAGGTTAGGTTACCAAGGATTTATGTAAGATGAAAAAATGTTTAATTTTATTTGTTATGCTTGCTCTTCCTGTTTTTGCAGGTGAGATACAAAATTTAAACCAGTATTTCGAATATCTTCCAAACGCTGTTCATAAGAATTGGACTCCTTATAAATCAAATTCAGAATACGAAGTTACTGTTCAGTTTCGGGTGAAAAAGAATGGTGAAATTTCAGCTCCTTTTATTGTAAAATCAACGAATGAAAAAGCTAATGCGTCTGTTCTTAACGCTGTAAGAGGAGCAGCTCCGTATAAACCTTTACCTGATAATTTTACAGCTGATAGTGTCAACACTCAGGTTATGCTTCAATATAAACCTTAATATTTCTTGTTAACTAAAGAACTATGAGCAAGATTTTCTATATAATCATCTAAAGGTTCGGGCTTAGAGCCTAGAGCAAGTTCTATAAGATAATCAGCAAAATGCGGGTTTTTAGGCAGGAACGAACCGTGCATATAAGTTCCGAAAACATTCTTGTATCTTGCACCTTCACTTCCGTCTTTACCATTATTTCCGTTTCCGATAACCACTTTTCCTAAAGGTTCTGTATTTCCTTGAAGATAAGTTAAACCGCTGTGGTTTTCAAATCCGACAAGAGTATTTGGTTCAACAAGCTCTGTTTGAACAGTGACATTTCCGATAAAACGTTTATTGCCTGCAACAGTATAAGCGTCCATCAAGCTTATTCCTAAAAGCTTTTCTCCGTTGTGAGGCTGATAATAATGCCCCATAAGCTGGTATCCGCCGCAGATACCCAGGAATACTGCCATTTTGTCGCGTTCTTCAGCTAGAAAATCTTTATTCTTTTGAAGTTCTTTTGAAACTTCAATCTGCTGTAAGTCTTGACCTCCGCCGATAAAATAAATATCGTGTTCTTTTATTTTGTCGCCGGTATTTATTTCATCGATTTCAATTTCAATACCTCTCCATTCACATCGTTTTTTTAAAGCTAAAATATTACCGCCATCTCCGTATATGTTTAAAAGCTTCGGGTATAAATGCGCAAGTCTTATTTTTTTCATACACTCAATTCCCTGATTAATTTTACAGACTTTTGTTTTTTGTTTGTATGAGTTTTAATATATTCATCTAAAAGGTCAAAACAAACTTGACACACTTTTTCTGTGGCTTTTCTGTCATAATTGCTTTCGTAATCAAAATCAAACTGAAGCATTGCTTGTAGAAAATCTCGGATTTTGTTATGCATTTTAAGTTTTACTCCAAGATGTTCATTACATTCTTTGCAAATGATTCCGCCCATTGTTGATGAAAAGTACATATCTTCATCAAGTACCTGCTCTCTGCAGCAGAGGCAAGTATCAAGCTCTACGCAAAAACCCATTATAAGCAGAATTTTTAACTGAAATTTGATTGCTGCTATGAGCATATCTTTTTTTTCTTCTGCATTTGCAATTTGGTTAAGGGCTTTATACAAAAGCTCGTAAATTTCTTCAGAAGCTGATTCTGAGCCTTCGCCAAAATTCATTACAACTTCTGAAATATAAGAAGATAAAATAAGCTTGTCCATATCTTCTCTTGTTTTTCTGAAATGGTTTACAGTTTGAGCTTGTAATATTGTATCCATAGAACGGCCTTTAAGCAGTTGTAGAGAGTTTGCAACAAGTAAATCCATTCTTGCGCCAAGCTTGCTTTTTGGTTTTTTAATTCCTTTGGCGACTCCTTTAATCAGCCCGTTTTCTTTTGAATACATTACAATAATTTTATCAGCATCGTTTAAATTGTATGATTTTAAATTAATTGCTTCTGTTACGTAGTTATTCATAATAACCTTTTGTTCCCAGATATACTCCTCTGAATATTTTTTCAAGCTCAGGAATATCGTTAGAGTTTTGTAAAGCTTCTTCCTGAGTAATTAGTTCACTGTTTACTAAAGAAGCCAGTGAAGTATTCATTGTTACCATATTTTCAGCGTTGCTGTCTCTTAAAACATCATAAATGGCATCAAGGTTATCTTTTGTAAGGTAATCTTTAACAGTAGAAGTAACTACCATAACTTCACATGCCGGATATCTTTTTTCATTTTTTGTAGAATATACAAGCTTCTGAGCAATGGTTGCTCTAAGAGTTTCAGCAAGCTGCTTTCTAATGATAATTCTGTTTGCTTCATCAAACATGTTAACAATTCTGTTTATAGTCTGGACTGCGTCATTTGTGTGCAGCGTAGAAAGTACTAAGTGACCTGTCTCAGATGCTTTAAGTGCAGCTGCCATTGTTTCTTTGTCGCGTATTTCGCCGATAAAAATTACATCGGGATCTTGTCTGAGTGAAAACTTGATTCCATCAGCAAAAGATTTTGTGTCAATTCCAACCTGACGCTGAGAGATGATACTTTTTTTACTGTCAAAAACATATTCAATCGGGTCTTCAATTGTGATTACGTGTTTGCCTCTTGTTTCGTTAATATAATCTATCAAAGAAGCGATTGTTGTTGATTTGCCTGAACCAGTCGGTCCAGTTACCAGAATAATACCATTCTGAGCTTCTATAACAGAACTTAAAATATCCGGAAGGGATAAATCTTTCAGATTAGGTATCTGATATGGAATGTTTCTTATAACAAGAGCCGGCATGCCAATCTGTCTGTTGTAATTTATACGAAAACGTGAACATCCTTTAATTTCATACATAAAGTCAACATCATGCAGAGTTAAAATTTTGTCTCTGATATTTGTAGGTGCAATATCTAATATAGCACTGTCAATATCTTCTTTTGTTAAAACATTTGCGTTAGCTTTTTTGATAAATCCGTTAATTCTTAAATACGGCGCATGTCCAACCATTAAATGCTCGTCCGAAGCTCCTGTTTTTACAGCTTGTTTTAAAAACTGTATAATGCTAAAAATCTCTTCCATATTTCCTCCAGTATACTTAAATCGTATCATTATTAACGTTTTTTGACAATAACTTAACAAAAAAAATCCGGTTAAAAACCGGATTTTGAGTTTGAAAAAAACTTTTTTTAGCAGGAATAGCTGCATCCTCCTCCAGAAAATCCTCCTCCAGAAGAAACAGATACAGAAGCTGAAGCGATAGAACCGCAGGTTTCACCCCCTCCTGAATATGCTATAGAACCGCAAGTTTCTCCGCTGCCTGCATAAGCAACTGAACCGCAAGTTTCACCAAATGCCATAATTGTACTGTCTGACGGACCTGAATAGAAGCTGCAAGTGTCCATGCCGCTTTCAGAGCTCGGAGTGATTAGTGAAGTATTATTTGAAATCAAATGAGTTGCTTTTGGAGCAGAATCTGCACCGATAAACTTGAAACAAGTGCTTTGTTTTTCATCTGAAGATTTAATTGTTAACATAACCATATCCTTACAAAATTGTTTACATATATATAAAGTAAATAAAAAACATCTGATTTCAGGACTTGTTTTTTTCTTTACATAAATTAACAATTTTATAATAAATGATTAAATTATTTGCTGACTAAAGCTTTGTCGAACATTTGTTTATAATAATCCATATTGATATTCAAATTTTCGCCAATGTCAAACAGCATCACAGCTAAATCTCTATCAGCCTGGCAAGAAATCTTTTTAATAATTTCTTCCATATTTGTAACTATTTTTGAGAAATAATAATTCTGTGCTTCTGCAATATCAACTTTGATTTCCAGCTTGGAGATGCAGTCTAGAAGTTCAAGTGTTGCATCGACTTGCTGTAAATCAAGAGCGTAAGACAATCTGTTGATATTTTGTGCAATTTTTTTGCTGAATATCTTTGAAGTCGGAGTCTTGTCGATTTCGATACCGATTCTTTTTGCTTCAAAGTTAATATCTGATGCTTGCTGTATAACGTCAGAATCTAAGAAACCTCGTGAGTCAATGAATAAATCATTGAACTGCTTCGTTAAAACATATTGAGCTGAGATTTTAAACTCTTTAGGAATTTCTAAGCCCAGTGTCTGCATCTGATAAATAGAACCTTTGCCTTCGTTATACATTGACTCGTAAGTGTTTGCAAATACTTGCAGCTTTCCTCTAAGCATAGTTTGAAGAATTTTACGTCTTTCTTCAATAAATATGTCTTTGAGTGTAAAGTATTCTGAGCCGAAATAATTATCCATGCTTCTGATAATTTCTGTCAAAGGTGATACTAGATAAGTTCTAATAAGTTCTTTTTGAATATCAGAGAAGTTTTCTGTGTGTTCTTTAATTGCACAATGGAAATCTCCGCCTGAGAACTGAAGCAGTGCAAAAATCATATTTGATTTTTCTAATGTAACTTTCGATTCAACTTCAATATGCCCGATGACAAGCTTTGAATTTCCTTTTGTAACTGTTTTATAAGAATGTTTTCTGATTTTGTAGCAGTAAACACTTTCTTCATCTTCAATTTCAGTATACAAAGATGAAATTGCCCATAAGCTTGCTATTTGCTTAGTTGTAACTACAGACGGCTTAACAAACCTTTCAAACACATCTTTGCCTGTTCCAAATTCAGGAATATTGCTTTTTGCGTCTCTAAGAATTTCCAAAAACGGAGTTTCCAAATCTTTTTTAAGGAAAGATTTTGCAAGCTGCATAACTCTTGCTGCGTATTTCATGATTTGAACAGTTTCGATGCCGGAAATTTCAGAGAAGAACCATCCACAGCTTGTATACATTAACATAGCCTGCCTTTGGATTTCCAGAAGCTCCATTGCTTTAACTTTTTGCTCATCACTAAGCCCTTCAAGAAAATATTCATCTTGATAACTTTTTACGCTCATGTCGCTTCTGTCAAGAATTACGCTTATGTAATTATCTCTGGCTTCAGCCGGGTTTTTAAAGTATTTTTTAGCTTGACGATTATATAAAACAACCATTTCGTCTCTAAGAAAATCAAGAGCGTCTCTAAGCGGCTTTCTCCATCTTTGGTTCCAACCAGCGTGTCCGCCGGTTGAGCATCCGCAGTCGTCGCACCATCTGCCGACTCCGTGGAAACAGCTCCAAGATGAAACAGGCTTGATTTCTACTTCCCAGTCGCTTCTATATTTTTCTAAGTATTCGCCGTAGTTTGTAATTTCAAATCCGGCATCTTTTACTTTAAGCTTCATTGCATAAGCAAGCGCCATGTCCCCAAATTTTGTGTGGTGGCCGTAGCTTTCGCCGTCAGTTGCAATGTTTATCAGCTGAGGGTAATTTCTCAAATCTGAAATCCCGTCTTTAAGCCTGTTTACAAATTTATTTCCGTCTGTAAGCAGTTCATCAAAAGCAACAGAACGAGATATTGCACCGTCATAGAAGAACAAATCAATGTATTTGCCTGGAGCAGATTTAATGTAATATCTGTAAGAACGCGCAGGGTCAATGTTGCCCCAGCTTACATCCTGCCAAGTTTTTTCATCTGCTTTTCTAATTCTTTGCGCTTGATAAGGAGAAAGAATTGTGAACTTGATGTCGTTTTCTACTAAGACTCTCAGAGTGTCATCATCAACTGCTGTTTCAGCAAGCCAGATGCCTTCTGGTTTTCTGCCAAAACGGTATTCAAAATCTTTGATTCCCCATTTCACCTGCGTTTGCTTATCGCGTTCATTTGCAAGCGGCATAATTATGTGGTTGTATACCTGAGCGATAGCATTTCCATGGCCTGAATGCATTCTGCGAGAGTTAATATCAGCTCTAATAACTCTTTCATAAGCCATCGGAGCAAACTCTTCCATCCACGAAAGTAATGTCGGACCGAAATTGTAGCTAATATATTCATAATTGTTAACTACGTTTAATATCTCGTTTTTTGAATCAACAATTTTTGAAACAGAATTGGGATTGTAGCATTCTGCATTAATCCTTTCGTTCCAATCATGGAATGGCTGAGCGCTGTCTTGCTGCTCAATAGCTTCCAGCCACGGATTTTCTCTTGGCGGCTGGTAAAAATGCCCGTGTATTGTTAAAAATACTTTTTGCTTCTCATCGTTCTTATTTTGTTCTTGCATTGCTTCCATCCTGACTATCTTGGCTTATTTTTGTGTGCGGGTTGTACTTATTTGCCCCCTTTGTTTGCTCCTTTATTTACTTCTTCCGGAGCTTTCTTAAGGACTTTAAGTTCTGAAACGTCAATCCAGGCATCGCCTAGAGCGTCAGAAAAAACTGTACCTTTGATTTCAATTTCATCGTCTGTTTTAAGCTCGATAAATTTTTCTGCTTCACTTCGTTTTAAGAAAAGCTTCATTTCAGAAAGCGGAATGTTGTGTGCTGTATCATCGCGCTTGATTAAGAATGAAATATAATCATCTGAAGATTTAAATGCCGGCTTGTAGTCAAGTCCCAATGTTGAAAACTTGTCAAACTTTGCTTTCATTATAACTGTTTTATTTAAATAATTTTTTGGAGCGTTGACTATTGATAAAGGCTTAACCGCAATTCCTGCAGCGGGCTGAACAACAGCAGGAGCAGGAGCTGGTTCTGCTGAAACTTGTTCAACGCATACAGCGCTTGTTGTCAAAATACCTGCGCTTAAAACAACCAGTGATATCGATTTAATATATTTAATAACTTTCATTTCTCTTTCCCTCTCTATATAAAACAGTTTAACATGTTTTAAAAATATTGTAAAATTAACCTTCTTGCATTTCTGTATTACTTTCTGATATATTATATTATATGAAGGATTTAGAAGCTATAAACAGAGAGAGGGAAGGCAGGGCTAATCTTTCCCAGTACAAAGATTTAATCGAAACTATATCCAAGGTAGAGTATAAGAAGTTTTCAAACCTTGGCTTGATAGAGCTTTCTGAAGTTATAAATCTTGCTAACTATACTGTTTATTATTTGGTTAATAGTTCAAAAAATAAAGAGCTTTATAACGCTGCTTATCTTACAAAAGCTATTAAATGGGCTATTAGAAATGAGATGCGCAGGCGTTATAAATGGTATGTGATGAAAAATCAGTCTTCTGAAGAACAAGAAAAAATTAAAGATGCTGTTTACAAGACAATTCTTTCAATTGAAGAGATGGCTGATGCTGAAAATCCTACTTTGATTAAGGATAATGATAGAACTCCGGAAGAGAAAGCTGAAATTGTTGAGCTTAAACATAGAATCCAAGAGGTTATGAAAAAACTTTCGCAGCGTGAACAGGATTTGATTGAGGCTAAGTACTTTTATGATAAAAAACTTAAAGATATTTCGATTGAGTTTAATATTTCGCAGTCAAGAATTTCCAGAATTATACAAAATGCTTTGGAAAAAATAAAAAAAGAGTTATTAAAACAGGAAGAGTCGTATGGAGACAATATTTGAGAGGGGTAAATCTAGAGGTAAGTATTTTCAGCCGGGTGATGAAATACCGAAAGGGAGCAAATTAGGCGATTATTTACCGGAAACGCTTTTGAGAAAAGGGGCAATCGGGCTTCCGCAATTGAGCGAGCTGGAAGTTATGCGTCATTATAAAGCGCTTAGCGACAGGAATTTTTGTATAGAAAAAGGTTTTTATCCTCTAGGTTCTTGTACTATGAAATATAATCCAAAAGTGAACGAGCTTTTAGCTTCTCTTGAAGGTTTTGCAAATCTTCATCCAATGCAGTCTGATGAAGATTCCCAAGGCGCTCTTGAGCTTATGTATAATTTACAAGAAAAACTCAAATATATTACCGGAATGGATGCGATTACTCTTCAGCCTGCTGCAGGAGCTCACGGTGAGCTTACCGGCATGATGATAATAAAAAAATATTTTGAAATTAAAGGCGAAACTAATCGTAAAAAAGTTATTGTTCCAGATTCAGCGCACGGCACAAATCCTGCAAGCGCAAAGATGTGCGGATTTGATATTGTTGAAGTTAAATCAAACTCAAAAGGCCAGGTTGATATAGAAGCTTTAAAATCCTTGATTGATGCAGATGTTGCAGCAATCATGATGACAAATCCGAATACATTGGGAATTTTTGAAGAAAACGTGCTTGAAATTTCTGATTTGATGCACAAAAACGGTTCTTTGCTTTATTATGACGGTGCGAATTTTAATGCTGTTATGGGCTGGACAAATCCTGCTTTAATGGGTTTTGATGTTGTGCATTTGAACTTACACAAGACGTTTGCAACTCCGCACGGAGGCGGCGGTCCTGGTGCCGGTCCTGTTGGTGTGGTTGAAAAACTTAAAGACTTTTTACCTTCGCCTGTTATTGAAAAACAAGAGGGTAAATGTGAGGGTGGTAAATATATCAGAAGCTACAATGTTAAACATTCTATAGGTAAAGTAAGAAGTTTTTACGGCAATTTTGGCGTTCTTGTCAGAGCTTATGCTTACATTCTTATGATGGGCAATGACTTGAAATTGGCGAGTGCGGATGCTGTATTGAATGCAAATTATATCAAGGAAAAACTAAAAGGCGTGTATGAGCTTCCTTATGAAGAACCTTGCATGCACGAGTTTGTTCTTTCAGGAGAAAAACAGCATCAGCAAGGAGTTTCAACTCTTGGTATTGCCAAGAGGCTGATGGATTTAAACTATCACCCTCCGACAGTTTATTTCCCTTTGATTGTTCATGAAGCTATCATGATTGAGCCGACTGAGTCAGAGTCAAGAGAAGTTTTGGATGATTTTATTGAAACCATGCTCAAAATTGCGAAAGAAATCGAAGAAAATCCTGAAGAAGTTTTGAAAAGTCCTCAAACAACTCCTATAAAGAAAGTTGATGAGACTCTTGCTGCAAGGCATCCGGATTTGACATATAAAAATTAAAATTAAAAAACGGCTAAAAGCCGTTTTTTTTTTAATTAAATAAATCGTATAATCTTTCTCTAATTTCTTTATCAGAAAGTTCTTGTGTGATTTTATTTAAATCCATTGTCATCTGATAGTATTCAGCTGCAAGCGCTTTGTCTCCAATTGCTTGATACGCTCTTGCTAAGTTGAAATATGCAAGCGTGTAGTTTGGATTAATATTGATTGCATTTTTGAAATATTCAACAGATGATTTAGGGTCTCCGATTCCGTCAAGGTAAACGACTCCTAAGTTGTTTTGGGCGATTTCAAAATCAGGATTGAGTTCGATTGATTTGTGGAAAGCGACAATTGATTCTTCAAGGTAATCTTTTTCCCATAGTGCAAGTCCTGTTTTAGCGTAGGTCAAATAATTTTCAGGCTCAACTGCGATTGCATCGCAATAAGTTTTTATTGCTTTGTCTAAATCACCTTGAGCCATGTACAAATCTCCAAGCGAGAGTTGAATGTCTACGTTTTTAGGGTCAAGAACCATGCCGGCGTTGAAAGTTGCTTCTGCAGCTTCGAAGTTGTTTTTAACTTCTGCATAAATTGCTCCGAGAGCATGGCATACAATTGAAGTCCATTCTGCATCAGGATTTAACTTGATAGCAAGCTGATAGTATTCAATTGCATCATCGTAAAGCTCAGCTTTGATGTAAGCATAAGCCAGTGAGTTGTTATAGTATGGATTTTCAGGATTAAGTTCTTGTGCAAGCTTGAAAGCTGATACGGCATGTAATTTATCTGATTTGTTTAAGTATAAATGTCCAAGCTCGTAATAAATTTTGTCCATGTCGATGCCGAATTCAAGCAAAGAATTGTAATAATCGATTGTGATATCTGTATTATCAGGGAAATAAGTCTGATTAATGGTTGCAAGCTTAATCAAAACATCTCTGTCAGACGGATTAAGTTCGTACGCTTTTTTATAGCATTCAAGACTTGCTTCAATGTCGTTGCATTCAAGCGATAAGTCACCCATTTTTTGATAGAATAAATTACCTTGCGAAGTTTTTTCTAACCCTTTAGAATACGCTTCCAACGCTGACGGGAATAACTTCATTTTTTCAAATGTTTCACCGAGAGTCTTATATGAAAAAACAGAAAAATCGTTCGCAAGGAATTTACAAAACATTTTAAGTGATGGACAGTCCCACATAATCATCATGCTCCCTGATAAGAAGTAGTACAAAAATTTCATGACATCTTTAACAGAGGAGTCATGGTTTTTAATTCTGGAAAATAAGACTTTTGATAAAAATAATCTAGGCCTTGCAGAATTCTTGCCGGAGCTCGATACAGCCAGCTTAAATTCTTTTTCAGCTTCATCAAAATTCCCGTTTAAGCATTGAAAATACCCTGAATAAATATGTGCGTTTACATTCTCAGGCTCAAGAGAAATTGCGGTTTTGCACTGTTCAAGAGCGCCTTCTACTGAGATTTGACCTTTCATAAGCAGCAAACTTGCAAGTCTGTAATAAGATTCTGATATGGAAGGATTGATTTTTATTGCATCAATGTAGCATTCGATAGCTTTTTCCAGGTCTGAATCCTGCTGTTTTATTAGATAATTTTCGTGAGCAGCTCTTGCTTCTTCTAATAATATTGCGGCTTTGTCATCCATTATTATTGATGGGGTATTTGTCATTATAATCTCCGAACCAAAAATCTCGTGTATGTTCATGCATTCGGCAAACAAATAAAAATCTTTAACATTTTTTGATGTAAATCATCCGTACGTAGGAATGTAAATTTTTGTAACAATTTTTCTGAAATCCTAAAGTTTTGCCATAAATTTGCCGATATATATATTAAACAAGGGAAAACTATAAAGGAAAGCGGATAAAAATGGGAATGGCAGCTTCACAAGTTAGATTTATGCAGCTGACTGCTCGAAAAAATGAAATCGGGCGGAATCTTCAAAGCTTGTCGCTGCAAAAAATGTCGCTTACCAGGGATATGACAAGGATTTCAAGAGAGTATCAAAATGCTTTGAATACAAAAACTTTGAAATGGTCAAATAATGCCGGGGTTAGTTATTCTGATTTAAGTTATGGTACATTGATGAGGCCTGGAGCTGCAAATAAGAATAAGCCTTATTTAATTACAAATAATAACGAACAAGTGGTGCTGGACAGCAAATATGCAAAGTATGCTTCAATGATTTCGCCTAATGGGGCTCCTGGCGGTGACTGGGAATCTAATAGAGCAAAGATTCTTTCTGAGCTTACTGGTATTTCTCAGGATAAGATTAATGCTGCATCTGAAGCCGGTGAAGCTGTTACTGCAGCAGCAAATAAAGTTAATGCTCTTAAAGATGAAGAAGCGACAGACAGAAGTTTGCAAGAACCTGTAAGCAGTGATACAGCATCACAATTTTTTAAACTTGCGGGTCATGTCATGGCAAACGGAGTTTCTTATGATATTGGAAAATTGTATAATTCTGCTAACAGCTGGCAGGAGCTTGGCAGCGCTGCTGCTGCAAAATCGGCATTAACTGCTTTGTTAAATGGTATTTCTAACAATATGAAAAATTATTTGACTGATAGTGACTATGAAAATTTCAAAAAAGCTTGTGATAATTACTTGGATACAAATGGACATTATTTCGGCGGGGCAAGTGAAGCTGACAAACAAGGATTAAATACTGGTATTGCTGGTATTAAGCAAAATGGTGATAACTATTCTGTAAATATGAAAACAGTTTTAGATGCTGTATTGGGTTCTTATAAAAATAGTGCAGGTTCATCGGCTTATGGCCAAAATAGTATGGGTACGGAAGTTTTTTACACTCGTGATAAAAATACAACAGCTTGGCAAAATTGGAAAATTGCTCATGATGATTGGCAGAAGAGGTATGATGAAGCTGTTGCTGAGCATAAAGCTGCGGTAAATGCTGATAACCAAGCTTTAAATTCTGAAGAAGAAAGTAATATTAAGTTTTATGAGCAGCTTTTTTCAGCAATAGCAGAAAAAGGCTGGGTTGAAAATTCTCAGATTGAAGATAATAGCTATTTAAATAATATGCTTCAAAATAATCAATATTTCATTACAACAATGGAAGAACAAGCAGATGACGGAAAACGATATTTTGAATACAGTACAGATATAGCTTCAAATATGAATAACGTTTACCAGGTTAATGATTCTGATATTTTAAATGAAGCTCTTGTAAAATATGAACATGAGAAATCAATAATTAACGAAAAAGAATCAAGAATAGACACTAGAATGACAAATCTTGAAACAGAGCAGTCAGCAATCAACAATATGATGAAAGGTGTCGAAACAGTAAGGAATGATAACGTAGAGAGAACATTCAGTATATTCTCATAGTTCTGTTTTCATGATATAATCCCGGTATATCGTTGTATAAAGGGGTTATAAATGTTCGATTCATTATCAGACAGGCTGCAGGATATAATAGCTAAAACTGCAGGTCAGAAAGAGCTTACTCAAGAAAATATGCAGGACGCACTTAGAGAAATAAGACGTGCTCTTCTTGAAGCGGATGTAAACTTAAGAGTTGTAAAAGCTTTTATATCTAATATTAAAGACAAAGCTGAAGGCGAAAATGTTTTGCAGGGAGTAAATCCTTCGCAGCAGTTGGTTAAAATAGTGCATGATGAATTAATTGAGCTGCTTGGGAAAGAAGTTTCTCCTCTAGATTTTTCTGGCCATCCGAATTTGATAATGATGTTGGGGCTTCAAGGCAGCGGTAAGACAACTTCTTCTGCAAAGCTTGCTGTGAAACTTAAAAAAGAAGGCAGAAACCCTCTGCTTGTTGCTTGTGATGTTTATAGACCTGCTGCGATTATACAGCTTAAGGCTCTTGGAGAACAGATTGAATGTGAAGTTTATTCTGAAGAATCGACAGATGTTCAGTCAATTATTCAGAACGCGATAAATTATGCTAAGGATAAAGGATTTAATACTTTAATTCTTGATACCGCGGGACGTTTACAGATTGATACTGATATGATGGCAGAGCTGCTTTTAATTGACAGAGTTTTTCATCCTGCAGAAAAATTGCTTGTAATTGATTCTATGACAGGTCAGGAAGCTGTAAATGTGGCAGAAAATTTTGATGCGCAGCTTAGTATTTCAGGGCTTGTTTTAACCAAGCTTGACGGTGATTCAAGAGGCGGAGCTGCATTGAGTGTTGTTTACTGTACGCAAAAACCTATCAAGCTTACAGGTACGGGAGAAAAGCTTAATGCTTTAGAAGATTTTTATCCGGATAGAATGGCGACAAGAATTCTTGGAATGGGAGATATTGTTTCTTTAGTTGAGCGTGCGCAGGAAGTTTTTGATGAAAAAACTGCTCGCGAGATGGAAAAGAAAATGGAGAAAGCTGAATTTTCTTTTAACGACTTTTTAAAAATGCAGTCTCAAATGAAAATGTTTGGTTCAATGGATCAGCTTCTTGGAATGATTCCAGGGCTTAAGATTTCGAAAGATGACAGGCAGAAAATTTCCCACGAAGGCGAAAAACAGTTTAAAAGAATTGAAGTATTTATTCAAAGTATGACTCCGGAAGAAAGAGAGCATCCGGAGCTTATGAATTCTTCGCGCAAGAAACGTATTGCAGCAGGTTCTGGTATTCCGATACATGATTTAAACGCTTTTATTTCTCAGTTTGAGCAAATGCGCAAGATGATGAAAGGTTTTTCTGATGTCAAAAAAATGGTTGGAGGAAACCCGAATAAGGCTAAGCTTACAGCTCATCAGATGATGAAAAACATGAGGCGTTTTAAATGAAACTAATTGCAGGTTTGGGAAATGTGGGAAGTAAGTATACTTTCACAAGGCATAATGCTGGTTTTATGCTTATAGATAGTATTGCGTTGAATAATAATTTGAATTTCCGCGAAAATTCGCGATTAAAGTCGATTATGACAAATTTGCGTACGCCTTATGAAGATTATCTTTTGATAAAACCGACGACCTTTATGAATCTGTCGGGGGAGGCGGTTCGTGCTGTTATGGATTATTATAAAATCGCGTTAGAGGACGTTTTGATTGTATATGATGACCTTTCGCTTGAAATCGGGAAAATACGCTTTCGCCCAAACGGCTCAGATGGCGGTCATAACGGAATTAAATCAGTGATTCAGCATCTCGGTACAAAAAATATTGCAAGGCTCAAAATAGGTATCGGGCCGCAGCCAAATATACCTTCTGAAGTGTTTGTATTACAGAATTTTTCTAAAGAAGAGCTTGATGTTTTAAAGTCGGCATTAAGTAAAGCCAAAGAAGGTATTGGATATTATTTTGATAACGGGATGCAGGCAGCACAGAACAAATATAATGGATAGAACAAAAGAGGATATACAAAAATGAACTTAGCAGAACAACTTGAACAGGATGAAAAGTACGAAGAAGCTTATGCGGAGTATAAAAAACAGATGGTTAAGAATCCTTCTGATGTTGAGCTTTTGACAAAGCTTGCACATTTAGCGTTGATACTCGAGAAAAAAGATGATGCTGAGATTTATTATGGTAAAATTTTAGAAATTGACCCTGCTAATATTCTGGCTCATGAGCAGCTCCTTGATATTTTTGTGCATAAAGATAAGTTTAAATATTATTTATTCAGGGGTAATTTGCACGCTTTGCAGCAGCAGCTGAGCCATGCTAGAAATGATTATAAAAAAGCAATTGATGCAGCAAAAGATGCTCAGGAAGCTTTACCTGCAAGGTATTTGTTTGCGGGGCTTTGCGAAGGTCAGGAAAAGTATACAGAAGCGATTGACGAGTATTTGAAGATTTCTGATTATGATGAAAAGAATCCGATAGTATTTTTAAAGCTTGCCGAGCTTTATGAAAAAACAGAAGGACTTGTATCTGCTATACAAATTCTTGAACGCGGAAGGCAGGAGAGAGGGTTTGAGAATTTTGAAGAAATTCTTGCAGGGTATTATATTAGAAACTCTCAGCCTGAAAAAGCGTATGAACTTGCACAAAGTGAGCTTACAAAAGCAAGAGCTTTGTTTGATATGGGCAAAAATGATGCCGGATATGAAGTTTTAATGAGTATAAAAGGCAAATATTCTAATGAAAAGATTTTTCACTCGCTTCTTGCGCAGTATTATTTCCAGAAAGAAATGTTTGATGAAGCGTTTAAAGAGATTGACGAGTATGCAAAACTTGACCCGAATTCGCCTTTGATTTATCAAATGAGAGCTTTAATTTATGAAGCAAAAGGAGATTCTTTTAATGAGCATTTGAACTGGGGAAGCTATAATATTGTACGCGGTGACAGAGATGTTGCTTTGAATGAGTTTATGACAGCTTACAGATTTAATGATTCTAATGTTGATTTGATTGAAACAATTGCAGCACTTCTTGAAGCAGAAGGCGATAAAACTAAAGCTTGTGAATTTTATGAAAAACTTGCTGATGTTGATAAGAATAATAAGCTTGCGCTTGAAAAGCTTGCTGAGTTTAGAGAATCAATTGGTGATAATTACGGAGCTTTAGAATATCTTGAAAGGTTAAAAGCTATTGACCCGAGAAATCAGTTTGTTGAAGCAAATTACGAAAAATACAAAAATCAGGCTGAAAACGGCGGTTTTGGTTCATTCTTGAAACGTATATTCGGGTCTAAAATGGGGGCTTAATTGTACACGGAACTTCTTGCACCAGCTAAAGATAAAGAAACTGCGATTGCTGCCATTGACTGCGGAGCGGATGCTGTTTATATGGGAGCTTCTGCTTTCGGAGCGAGAAGAAACGCTCCTAACTCTGTTGATGACATTAAAGAAGTTGTTGAGTATGCTCACAAGTTTTGGGCAAAAGTATTTATTACAATAAATACTATACTTACAGATAGTGAACTTGATGAAGCTGTACAACTTGTTAAAAAACTGGATAAAATCGGAGTTGATGCTATTATTGTTCAGGATATGGGGCTGGCAGAACGCTTGATGGATGCGGGGATACCAATTCACATGAGTACTCAGTGCGATAACCGCGAGGCAGAAAAAGTTAAATTCTTTAACGATATAGGAGTTTCAAGAGTAGTACTTGCAAGAGAACTTTCTCTCAAACAAATAAAAGAAATTCACGAACAAAATCCCGATTTAGAACTTGAAGCATTTGTTCACGGTGCACTTTGTGTGTCATATAGCGGTCAATGTTATTTAAGCCAGTATATTGGCGGCCGCTCTGCAAATAGGGGTGAATGCGCGCAGCCATGCCGAAAGAAGTATACAGTAGAAACTATAGACGGCAAAGTTATTGCAAAAGATATTCATGCGCTTTGTTTAAAAGATTTCAATGCTTCTAAACATATTAAAGAAATGATTGAAGCAGGTGTGTTTTCATTTAAAATTGAAGGCAGGCTGAAAGAGACTGGGTATGTAAAAAATGTTACAGCGTTTTACCGGCATGAGCTGGATAAATATTCTGCAAAATCTTCATCCGGAAGATGCATTTACCCCTTTGAGCCTAATCCCGAAAAAAGTTTTAACCGAGGATTTACAGATTATTTCTTAGATAGAAGAAAAGATTGTTTTAATTTTGACTCTCCAAAATCAAAAGGTGAGTACCTTGGGAAAATTGTTGAGGTTAAGAAAAATTGTTTTAAGATAAAAACTGATAAGAAAATAAATGCGCAAGATGGTTTAACAGATGGTGTAAATGGTTTTCTTGTTAACAAAGTAGAAAACGGGTTTATTTATCCGAATAAAGAATTTAGTCTTAAAGCCGGAGTTAAAATTTATCGAAATTCTGACGCTGAGTTTGAAAAACTTCTTGCTCTGCCTGTAAAACGCCAAATCGGTATCAAAGCAGTTATTGATGGAAAACTTACTCTGACAGATGAAGACGGAGTGACGGTATCCATTGAGCTGCCGAAGGGAGAAAAAGCTAATAATCCTGAAAAAATGAAAGAGACTTTTATAAAACAGTTTTCTAAAACAGGAGAGAGCGATTTTTATATTTTCAATATAAAAATCGTTGCAGAGCTTCCGTTTATGCCTGTTTCTGCAATCAATCAACTTCGGAGAGAAGCGTTTGATTTGCTTATGCAAGAAAGATTAAAACAGTATAAACGCGAGCAGGGTAAAAAATTAGACTATACTCAGTTTTATAAGAAAAAACTTGATTACCGTGCAAATGTTCATAATGACTCTGCAAAAACGTTTTATGATAAATGCGGTGCTGAAGTTTGTGAAATGTCTTTAGAAACTAAGCTTCCAAAAGATGAAGTTGAGTTAATGCGTACAAAACATTGTATAAAATATGCGCTTGGGATATGTAAATCTCCAGAAAGGCTTGTTTTAAAAGACGAGTTTGGAAAAGCTTATCCTTTGAAGTTTGACTGCGCTAAATGCGAGATGACAGTTATTGCGCCGCAGCCTGCTGCAAAGCAGCTGCTTCCTGCTGAGCTTTAGCTTGTGCTTTTAACTGATTCCATTGGCTTATATCTTTGATGTCGTTTAGTGTTTTTAGTGCATCTTCAAGCTGCTTCTTTTCCTGCTCAAGCTGGTTTAAATAAGCTTCTGTCTGTTCAGGTGTCATATCAATTATGGCACTTCCGAGTAATGGTACAGAAAATTCACGCTGCCATTGTGCTAATGTAAGCGGAGCCGGCGAAGCAGGTGATGTTAAAGCAATTTTTGTTAGTTCTCCGTATTTACCTGGATTCTTGCCTCCGATTGCTAACTGATATTCGTTTTTGCGCCAGGTTGCAGGTTTCCACCAGTGTTTTTCAACGTTTGGAGACGGAATATAATCAGAAAGTTCTGATGCATATTTATCCGGCTTTGCTGCTTTTACACGCATAACGCATTCGCGAAGTTCAATTAGTTCTTTGAAGTCTTTGCTGTAAGTTTCTTTTAAAACATCAAGCTCTGCTTTAGATTTTATGTTTTTGAATTTTTGTAAAGCTTTACGCTGTTTTACAAGTGCTTTTCTTTCATTCCATAAATTTTTTAAAGTAGTTCTGTCTGCTCGATTTGTATTTTTAATTTGTCTATTAAGCTCAGTGATTCTTTGCTGTGTTGACTTCTCCATTTGGCTGTATTTGTTTTCGTATCTTTTTTCCCAGCTGTTAAAGTTTTCCCAGGCATTTACCGCTTTATTTTTCCAGGCTTTGAAGAAACCTGATGTACCTCCGCCTTTCGCTGTTATTAGCGCAGCATCTGTTTTCATTGCCTGTGCTGTACCTTTTACAGCGTTTACTGTCATGTCTTTAGTGAAATTAGATACGGCTCTTGTTACTCTGCCGCCTATACTTGCAGAAGTCGAAGCTGTAGAAGCTCCTGATGTTCTGAATGCTTTACCCAGGCCTCTCATGCCGGCAGCTGACGCAATTCCGACAAATGCTCCTGAACATATATCTTGTCTAGCTTGTTCTTTTTCTTCTTCTGTTGCTGCATTATTTAATTTTTTAGCACCTTTGTATACTCCGACAGCTCCGCTTCCAATTCCATAAGCAAGCAGACTGTAACCTATCGCAGGGCCTGCGAAAGGTATAAAGCAGGCGCCGATTGCTGCTGCTGTTATAGCAACATTAGTGAGACATTTTTTTAGACTAAATTTCCCATCTTTATCGTAGCCGGCAAGGCTCTTACCCATATTTGCAAGTGCTGTTCCTGCACTTGCAGCCCACTCTCCGGCTTTTTGCCAGAATCCTTTTTTCTTAGGTTTCAAGGCTTCAGTATCAACTGTTCCGTCTTCTTTAAGTTTTACGCCTTCAAGTTTTGCAGATTCTACAATACTGCTTCCGTCAGATTTTTTACCTTCTTTAATGGTTTCAATCATTTTTGATTGTTCTGTAATTAAATCTCTTGTTTTACTTATTTCTTTAGATTTTTCTCGTATAAATTCTATATTTGTTTGAGTATTTTCACTTTCTTTGTATTTTTCTTTTATCCATTCTTCATAAGAGTCTGGAGTTGAAACAGAGCTTGCTGGAGCTTGCCAAATAGGCATTTGAAAACCATTGAACATATTTGGACTCCAGAAGTTGTTGTTCATTGTAAAATTGTTTGGATTCCATAGCGGTAATTGAAAGTTAAAACTTAATCCCATAAATATTTCCTAATTTAATATCCCTTATTAATATAAAGTGTTCTTTTTTTTAGTTATTGCTTTTTATTTACAAATGTTTACATTTATAAGAAAATTTTTTTGCTGTATAATTAATTTATGAAGTGTGGATTTGTGACAATATTAGGTCGTCCTAATGTTGGAAAGTCGACTCTTTTGAATCAGATACTGGGGCAAAAGATAGTAATTACAACAGACAAGGCGCAGACAACAAGAAAACGTATCAAAGGGATTTTGACTGACGATAAAGGTCAGATAATCTTTGTGGATACTCCCGGGGTTCATCGTCCTTTAAATAAACTTGGCGAATTTTTGCTGGATGAAGCAAAAGTGGCTGTTCCTGATGCGGATTTGATATTGTTTCTTGTAGATGGTTCTGAGCCTGCAGGAAAAGGTGACAAGTGGATTGCAGAGAATATTTTGAAAGAGTCTAAAGTTCCTGTAATTCTTGTTATGAATAAGGTTGATAAAGTTAAAAATCAGCAGAAAATTGAAGAGAATTTGATTTCTTATAAATTACTATTTGATGAAAATGTTCCTGTTGTCAGGGTTTCTGCTAAAACAGGAAGAAATAAAGATACGCTTTTATCGAATATTTTAAAAAAACTGCCTGAAGGTGAAAAGCTTTATCCTGATGATGTTGTGACCGAAGAGAGTATGCGTTCGGTTGCAGAAGAAATTATTCGCGAGAAAGTTTTATTAAATACGCAGGATGAAATTCCTCATTCTGTTGCAATAAAAGTTGATAGGTATGAAGAAAAAGAAGATATAGATAGAATTTATGCTGTTATTTATTGCGAGCAAAAAAGCCAGAAGGGAATTTTGATAGGCAAAGGCGGCTTGCTGCTTAAAAAAATTGGGACAGAAGCAAGAATTGAGCTGGAAGAAATTGCTGATAAAAAGGTGTATTTGGCTTTGGAGGTAAAAGTCGAAAAAGATTGGCGTAAAAAAGACAATATTCTCAAAAATTTCGGGTATAAATCTGAAGAAGGGTAAATAGCAAAAATTATTTTTATAGGTTTTAATATAGTACGAAGTGTGTGTAAGGGGAAAGAAAGATGCGAGTTCAAAGTATAAACTCTGGATTAACAACGAATAATTACAAACAAACAAACAAACAAACAGCGTTTAAAAGGAATTGGTCAGAGCATGTAAGCTGGGGTGCAAATTATATAAAAGAAACGGGAAGAACTAATTTTAAATTGTTTTCTTTTCCGGATGCCAAAGCTGTTTTTGTAGAAGTAGCTTCGCGAGCAGCAGCAGAGCTTGGAAGCATTAAAGAAAGAGTTGTTCAGGTACTTGCAACTGCAGGTGCCGGGCTGACTATTGAAAATATTATTTCAAAAGACAAAGATTCGGCTGTTTATCCAATGAAACATCAAGGAGAAGGTGTATTTGAAGCCAGCGGTATTCAAGCTGAACCTGAGGATAGATACAGATATATTGTTGTTGATAAAGATAACAATGTAAATCTTGTGAAAGATCCTTATGCAAAACGTCAGGAGAGTATTCATGGCTGGAGTTCTGTTTATAATGCTGATAATTATAAGTGGCAGAATACAGATTGGCTTGAAGGAAAAGATGATAGAAGAATAATAAGAAAAACAGACGAGCCTTTCAGGGGATTGGACAGGCTGATTATTGATGAAATAAATATTCCTACATTAAGCAAAGAGGGTACTTTCGATGCTGCTAAATCAAGAATTGATGTTATTGCAGATAGAGGTATTGCAACTGCGATAGAGATTTTACCGGTGGAAAATACTTATTCTATGCAATGGGGATATGACGGGGTAGATAAGTTTGCGGTAAGCGAAAAACTTGGCGGACCTGCAAAGTTAAAAGAACTTATTGATTACGCTCATGGTAAAGGGCTTAACGTAATTATGGATATGGTTCCAAACCACATGGGACCAGATGGTGATTATCTTTCTCAGACAGGACCTTATGAAAAAGGTTCTGGAGAATTTGGCGGCGAGTTTAATTATGAAGGTAAAAATAACCGATATGTAAGAGATTGGATGGCGAATGCTGCTTTATGGTGGGCTAATGAGTTTAAGGTAGATGGTATTCGTTTTGATATGACTAAATTATGCGGGTCTGATTATTTGCTGAAACAAATTGTTACTGAGCTGAATGAACATAATCCGCATGTATTTACTATTGCAGAAGACGGACGTGAAAATAAAGAGTCTATTACAAGATATGAAGATAATAAAATAAGTCATCTTGATGATTTAGATTTTATTGATACTCAGGTGAATTTTATTTCTGAGCGCGGCTGGCATTCAACTCCAGGTAATATTGGATTTGATTCAGAATGGGATTTCAGGTTTATGACAACTGTAAAAAATGCAATTATTGCTTCCGGTGAAAATCTTCTGGACGATTTAGATAATAAAATAAAAGGGTCTCATCACAGAGTTAAATATGTAATGAGCCATGATGAAATTGGAAACTGGGATGGAACAAGGCTTATTCCTAAAGTTCTGGTAAGACATCTTGATTTATTTATGAAGGCTAATGGAAGTTCTGATGCTGAAAAAGGGCAAAGAGCTGCACATGCCGGTCAAATTCTTGCAGAGCTTATTGTTTCTGATAAATTTGCGTCAATGACTGAAGCTGATTTATCAAAAGCTGAGAAAGAAATGGGGTTGAATACTTTTATTTCTAAAGATGCTTTGATTGATGCGTTTAAAACAGCAATCGCAAAACATAAACTTGCAATGGGTACTGTAATGACAATTCCTGGACCGAAAATGTATTTTCAAGGAGATGATGAAGCGGACTTATCATATTTCAAATTCTTTAGAGAATTCTCTAGTGAAAAAAATCAAAGAGCGCAATCTGATGATTTGAAGAGAAGTATTGTGGCAAGAAAAGGATATGATACTCTTGAAGAAGCTGCACGTCCAGACTCTATTGTAGGCAGGGTCAAACCTGAAGGAATGTTCAAAAACTTACCTGAGCAAATAATTGCTTTGACTGCAGACTTGCGTGATATTTTAAAACACTTGCCAGTGTTAAAATGCGGAGAGTTTGCCGGTACATACAAGGATAATAATCATAATGTGCATGTCCATCATTTGAGACTTGGCAGCGATGAACTGCTTATTATCAAAAATTTTGGACAAGGTTTCCATGATAAAAATTATTCTTACTATGGGTTCCCTCAAGGCAGCCAGTGGGAAGAAATAATGAATAGTGATGCTGAAAAATACGGCGGCGCGGGATATTCAAATGCAGGCAGAAAAGATATCAATAATATGAATCAGAACCTGTCATTAGCTCCGAATAGCTTTTTGATTTTAAGAAAAGTAAAATAAAATAGATAAATGGGTACGATTTATATAAATCGTACCCATTTACTTTGTCTTTATTCATGTTAACATAGTTACAAAGGACGAAAAATTGATGACATATTATTTTAACGCAAAACATCATCATACTCATACAATCCCGAAAGGGCTTGGAGTTTTGCGTTTTCTTAGTTGAAACTCTCAGGGGAATTAGTTTTGGCGTTTTACTTTTAACCAAATTATTTACCCCCGGCTCTTTCGGGATATAAGCAGAGAATGTAAAGAGTACGGTGAAAAGGAGAATTTAAAAAAATGTCATTAACAGGTATAATATCAGCAATTGGTAATAATTCCAGTGTTTACCCTTTGATAGTACGTGATTGCGGTATCGAAGTTCCTGCAAAAGCTGCTATGACTTATAATCAGAATTTAAAAGATTCTAAACAAATGGCGAATAATGCACTTAGAGAAAGGCTGATTGATGAGTACGGAACTTCAATTGTCTGGCTTGGCGGAATTCCTTTGATGAATAAGTTTGGTGACTGGATAATTAAAAAACTCGGTTATGATCCTAATGTAAATATAACTTTATTGAAAGAAGATAATAAACAAGGGTTAAAATACAATATTGAGAAGTTTAAAAAAATTGCGCCGGAAGAAGTTAAGAGCATGGAAAAGGTTTTGAAAAATAAATCTGCTTATCAAAAACTTCTTGCGGGTAAGTTTATACTTTCTACAGCAATTCCTGTTGCGGTGATGGGTTATTTCCTGCCGAAAGCTAATTTTGCTCTGACAGACAAGCTTAAAAAGAGGCAGGATGCTGTTAAACCGATTGTTCAAGATACTTATGAAGCAAAAGGGGTAAATATAATTACTTTCTCTTCCTCCCCTAGTCCTTCTTTCAAGGGGCTTTCTGCTTCCTTAGCAAATATGTCAACTGTGAATAAAATGGCTCTGACAGACGGCGGATTGACTGTCGGCAGAGTTGGAACAGCAAGAAATAAGTATGAAGCTATGGAAAACGGTTTTAAAATGTCCATGATGATGTTTTTAAACTTTGTTGCTCCGATTTGGATAGCAAAAGGGCTTGATAATTTGTCAGGAAGACTTTTTAATACGAATGTAAATCTTGACCCTAATCTTTTAGATGACAAAACTTTCTTAAAAGAGATTAAAGATGGAACTCTTAATATTCCTGAAAATAATTTTATTGAGTATCTTGATAAAAATCCGGATTCTAAAGTTTCTAAACTATGTGAAAAATATTGCGGCGTAAAGTATTTGAAAAACAGGATAAGAGATCCGCGTGAGTTTGTAGATGAAAAGAAAATAGGAAGCTTTTTAGACGAAGTCAGAAAATTTGCTCGTGATACTAAGGCTTCAAATAATGTTGAAAAATATGCTAAAAAAGCGCTTAGAGTAAAATCTGCAAATATTTTAGCAAATGTTGCTATCAGCAGCTTCCTACTTGCAATGGTACTTCCAAAGGTAACATTTATATTAAGGAAAAAAGTTACAGGCTCTGATGCAGAACCGGGATTAATGACGAAGCAGGCTTAATCCTGCTCTGAAATAATTTTTAAACTCGTTGAAGCTTCTTAAAGAAAACAGAGTTTTTAGAATAAACTTAGGTCTCAGATAAAAACGTTTTACAGCAAGTTTATGAAGCTCAAAAATTCTTTCTTTGCTAAGTTCATGAGATTTTACAACAGGTGCATAATAAGCGCTTTTGAAATCAAGATTTCCTTCCATAAGATAATTTAACATCACATAAGAGAAAAATTTGGTTCCAGGAAGTGGTGTTGCAGTATAAAAGCTTATAAAATTGCTGTCAAGCTCAATTGCGAATTTGATGGTTTCTTCAACAGTTTTTTCTGTTTCCCATGGAAGCCCGATAACAAAATAGTTGTATATTTTGATTTTATTTTTTTTAAGTATTTTTACTGTATTCCTAATATTATCCAGCGTAATTTTTTTCCCGATATGGTTAAGCATTTCCTGCGAGCCGCTTTCGACACCTATACTAACAAGCCTGCATCCGGACTTGTACATTAAAGCTGCCATTTCATCGTCCATTGTATCGGCTCTAGTATTAGAAGACCAGGTTATTTTCAATCCGCTTTCAATTATTTTTTGACACAAATTCATTGTCCATTCACGGTTAAAGTTAAAAATATCAGACCAGAATAGAAAATTTCTAATGTTGTATTTTTCTACACATTCTTTAATTTCTGCGATAATATTTTCAGCAGAACGAACTCTGACTTTTGAGCCTGAAACCGGAGTTGCAAGGCAGAAGAAACAATGAAACGGGCATCCTCTGGCAACTTTTATTACTGCTTGTACTTTTCCATTATCCGGGCGTATGTATTTTGAGTTATCAACAAGATGCCTTGCTGGAAATGGTATCAAATCAAGGTTTTCAATAAACGGACGGTTCTCATTTTTTACAGCTTGAAAGTTTTCCCTATAACAAATTCCTAAAATTTCATTGTCAGGAACTCCGTTTAAGATATCTTTCAAAGTGAACTCAGGCTCACCTATTATTACGTAATCAAGAAAAGTATTTTCGTAAACAGCGTTTGTATTATAAGTTAAAAACGGCGCTCCTTTTACTATTGTTTTAAGCGCAGGAAGAACTTCTTTTGCTTTTTTTACCCAGTCCATATCAGCTAAGAAAGTCGGAGTTGCAATATTTACTACAAGATAATGCGGATTAAATTCTTTTAAATCTTTTAAGAAATCACCGCCTTGAGAGTAGTCTTTTATTAGAGCTTCAAACTCGCATTCTTCTGCTATTGCTGCCAAGTACATCAAATCTGTAGGAGGCAGAGGAGGAATCACAAGCAAATCTTCTGTTGGCTGCTGGCACCTGTCTTCTCTGTTTAAAACAGGTGACGGCGGATATATAAGAAAAACTTTGCCTTTTGACATTTTTTTCTATACCTTTTTGTCTTTTACTCTAGATGCAATAACAGAAGCGGTGATTAAACAAACTGCACCGATTAAGAATGTGTATTCCCAATGATAGTTTACTCCGCCTGCTGTGCTGAAACTGCATTTATTGATAATCCAGGAAACAAGAGTGCAGACAAAAACTTGCGGACCTGCAATAAAGATGTTGAAAATACCCATTACAGAACCTTCTGTACCCGGTTTTATGTATTGAGAAAGCATTGCGAATGGAAGAGCGCAGATACTTGCCCAGCCTATACCTGAGATTGCCATAAGAAGCGCAACAACTTTTACATTTGAAGTAAAGAAAGCCATTCCCAAGAAAGCTAATGCCATTGAAAGCATTGAAATTATGTGAACTTTTTTGTTACCATATTTTACTGATAAAACTCCTATAGGAATTGCAACAATAAAGCATACAAGGTTAAATATTGCAAAACAGATTGAAGAGAAGTTTGTACCTGCTAAAACCGCAGAATCGTAGCTTGATTTGATAACTTCTGATACTCCTGATAAATCAGGAACTCCAAACACAGTGTGGATACAATACTGAGTGAAATAAATCATCATGCACATATTACCTATCCAAGTAAAAAATTGCATCCAGCAGATTTTTCCTACTTCAGGAGACAGTGCAAAAAATTCTTTAAGAGATTTTATGAAATTGAATTTTTCTGATTTTTCTTCTTCTTTTGGCTGATATCTGCGTTCTTTAATTGCTATACAAGTCCAAATCATACCAAGAGAAAATGCAAGAGCAGCCATTATGAACTGTGCATTGATTGACATCTGGTAGTTAAACGCCCATTTAAGGAAAGGCGCTGTACCTGCAGCAACAACTGAACCCAAGCCGATAGCTAAACTTATGTAAGAATTTGCAATTGAATGCTGTTCTTGAGGAACTACATCTGGAACGAGCGCTCTGTATGGACCTTGAGCGATGTTAACGCAAGCGTCAAGTATCCAAATCATAACAGCAGCAAAACATAAAGCTGCAAGTGCCGGTAATTTTATATGCAGGGTTGAAGAAATAAAGTTTGTAATAAGTTCAGAGTTTGGAAGCGCCCAGAGAGCAAGAGCTGAAAGCAGAGCTCCGCCGAGAAGATAAGGTCTTCTGCGTCCGAACGGAGAAGTTGTTTTGTCGCTTAAAGCACCGATTAAAGGCTGGACTACCATGCCGGTGAACGGTCCGGCAAGCCAGATTAAACCGAATAAAAATGGAGAAGCACCAAGATTTTCAGTAACAGGCCCTGATAAGATAATTCTCATCTGCCAGGCAAACTGAAGCCCGAAAAATCCGAGAGCAAAACTTAAAAATTTTGCAGTGTTAAACTTTTTCAAAACATTTTCTTCCATATTATCTCCCCTCAACACATATATAATTAAGTTTACAGATAAAACAGGGCTGTGTCAATAAATTAGTATTTATCTATAATTTCGTTAATGCCTGCTTTTGCGATATTGAATAGCTCAATCATTCTGTCAAATTCGTACGGTTCGCCTTCTGAAGTTGTTTGAAAGTCTACTATCTTACCGCTTTTTGTTAAAATTACGTTTGAATCAACCTGTGCGTGTGAATCTTCTGAATAATTTAAGTCGAGCTTAATTTCTCCATCAACAATTCCTATAGAGATAGCTGCAATAGGTTCAATTATCGGGTTTTCTGCCAGATTGCCTGATGCAATTAATTTGTTTACAGCGTCTTTAAGAGCTAAAAATCCGCCGCAGATACTTGCAGTACGGGTTCCGCCGTCAGCTTGAATTACGTCAGCATCAATTGTAATCGTCATATTAGGCATTTTTTCTAAGTCAACACAAGCACGCAGGCTCCTTCCAATTAAGCGTTGAATTTCTTGTGTTCTGCCTGAAACTTTTTCCCTTTCGCGTTTGCAGCGTGTGTTTGTAGAAGCAGGAAGAAGTGAGTATTCTGCTGTAACCCAGCCTCGATTGTCGTCATCAGCCATCCATTTAGGTTTTTTTAAGTCAACAGATGCTGTTACGATTACTTTTGTGTCGCCAAATTCTACCAAAACAGAACCTAGTGCGTGTTTTGTGAAATCGTGTGTAAATTTTATTTCTCTAAGCTTATTATTTTCTCTTCCGTCAATTCTCATATTTATCTCCTTAATCCAATTATATAATAAAAATACCCTTTCTATTCAGAAAGGGTATTTTCAATTTATTTTTCGTCTTCTTTTTCTTCTTTTTCAGGTTTTTCTGTCTGGTTAGCTGCAGGAGGTTTCGGATTAAGTGCAGTTTCAGAACCTTCTTCAAGATTTTCTGTGACTTCATCCATATCTTCAAGGTCTTTTGGAATAAGTATTTCGTAGTCTTCAATTTCGTCCATCATTCCATCAAAATTTTCTATTGATTCATCATAAATATCGTTTGTGAATGATTTTAAATCTTGTGTATCTTTTCTCATACCTATTTCAGTTCCGATGTCGCCTGCCCAGCTAAATTGTTGTGCTGCACCGATTCCGCTTTGAGCAGCTCCAGCGGCGCCCATTGCTGCAAATCCCCATGCCCAAGCTGTAAACATGCCGCCAGAAGCTGCAAATTTGCCCGCTTGTAATGCTGCTTTACCTCCGGAAGCTGCGTTTAATGTTTGTGCTCCGGCTTCTACATAGCACATTGTTCGTGCAGCGTTGTCAAAGCTTTCTGCATAATCAGTAAGTCCTTCGACTTCAGCAACAGTTCCTGCTGCGTTGTCGTAAGTGTCTTGGTAAGTACCCATTTCGTCATAAATATCACCGGTAGTGTCAGTCGCATCTTCTTGTGTTTCTTGTATTCTAATTCCAAGTTCCTGCATAAGTGGTACAAGTTCTTTTAATAATTCTTTTTCATCTTCTGTTAATGTTTCTCCGGACTTGACTTTTTCCATTAATGCATCATAAGAAGCTTTGTACATATCATATTCAGATTTTTTATCTTCTATTTCGCTGTTAGCATCTTCGTTAGTCATTTGAGCTTCGTCTGCAAGTGAAGTTAACTCATCTCCAGCAGCGCTCATATCACCTTGTGCTTCGCTTAAAGCACCTTGCGCATTCATCATTTCATCTTGAAGCGCATCACACGCTTCTTTTTGTTCTTTATTTGGTTTTTTGATAGAATAAGCTGTTCCTGTTGCAAGAGCTAATGGCGCCGTGATTATCCAGCCAACATTTTGACTTGCAATTTTGTCACCTGCTTCTTTGCCTGCTGCATCTCCAATTGCTTTTTTACCGGCTTCTGCTACAGCTTCTTCTGTTGCAGTTTCTGCAGCTTCTCCCAAAGCTTTTTTGCCAGCCTCTGTGATTGCTTCTTCTGTAGCTCCTTCAATAGCTTTTGTTGCAGCTTTACCGGCTACTTGTTTAACGCTGTTATTTATAAGGCCGCCACCTAACGTAGAGCCGAGTTTACTTGCAACATTCTTACCTATTGTTGAGCCTAATACTCCGGCAGCACCTGCTGCTGCATCAACAGTGCCCCTTGTAATCATTCCTGCTTTCCCGCCGTCATAACCAGTCTGCTCTTTTGCTTGATTTTTACCGTTGTTTTTGTACATTGAGTAATCATCATCTTCTATTTCATAAGCATTCTCATCATCTAGTGCCGTAGCCTGCCAGTTATTCAGCTGACCATTCCAAGTCTGGGTAATTTCACCCATATCTCTTGCGGAAATACCCATTGTATTATTGCCGTAATTATAGTTATACCAGCATTTATACGCATAAGCCTGCGAGTTTAATGCATTTGATAAACAGAATGAATCTTGAATTGCCATAATTCCTCCAAAGACACTATTGTTTTATTATTATTTACGGCATTTTTAGAGGAAAACTTTAGGATATGAAAAGAAATTGTTACAATTCTTAACTTATACAAGTATTTCTTTTTCGTTTTTATAAGTTACATAACCTAAAGGAGCAGCAGGCGGTTTGCGTAAATTTTTTGCTTTTGTGTAAATTACTCCGACTTTTGAAGGCTGGGAAGCTGAAGAATATTCTCTTGCAAGCTTGCAGCATTCAAATAAAATTTCTTCATCAGGTTCTTTTTCTTTGACTTTTAAAAGTACATGCGAGCCGGCGCAAAGTCTTGTATGGAACCAATAATCGTTATCTTTTGCAAGTTTTGAGACAATAAAATCATTTTGTTTATTATTACGTCCGATGAAAATATCAAAGCCTTTAAACTCAAGTTTCATTATTTCTGACTGTTCTTGTTTTTTAGGTTTTTTCTCATCAGGGAGGATTTCGGATTTAATATCTTCAAAATCACTTATTGATCCGGCTTTATTAATACTATATAGAACGTTTTCAAGGTATTCTTTTTCGATAGTTAAATTGCTGAGCATTTCTTCTGACTTTTCTTTTGTGGCTTTAGATTTTGCATAAAGCTTAAAATACCTTTGCGCATTTTCGTTCATTGTTTTTGTATCATCAAGTTCAATTGTAATATTTTGATTGTTAATGTAATCGAAAACTTCAATTTCTGTTTTATAATCAGCTTTCAGGTAAGAATAAGCTGTAAGAAGTTCGCCAAAAAGTTTGTATTTTTCAGTCTTGCTGCGTTTATTGAGCAGAGCTGAAATTTTATCAATTGAGCTGTTAACTTTTTTTAATTTTGGGGAAATAATTGCAGTTAACCGTGCTTTTTCATTTTTTATATTTATTTCCTCTTGAATATTTGCAAAGTAGTCGTCAATATTTATACCTTCAAGCTGAGATTTAACAGGAGGGCAGGGAGATGTCGGGGGATATATATATTTCAAACCTCCTTGCAGTTCTCTATAACGGCTTTTTTCTGCTCCGACATTATGTGCGCAGCCGATTATGATTGAAGTTTCTCTATCATATAAAATTACGTTAGAATGTTTGCCCATAAGCTCAATACACAAACAGAGCGAGCGGTTTTGCGAGAGCTCATCCATAGTATCAAAATGAAGCTCTAAAATTCGTTCGTTGTCGATAACTCTTGCGTCTGCTGCTCTGCAGCCTTCAAGGTATTTTCTTAAGAGCATGCAAAACATAGGAGGCTGTTTAGGGATTTGCAAATTTCTTTTCTTTTCATTTATCTCTGACATAAAGCAAAGATGGTAAGTTTGCGGGTTTATATTTACATAAAGTTTTCGTCCTTCTCCGTTATTTCTTAGAGAAAATACAAAATCGCGCCTTGTAGGCTGCTGAATTTTTTGAAATCGTGCACCTATTAAAAAATCAATATTTTCTTCGAAAAAAGATTTAAGAGCAATGCAGTCAATATTTATCATACGCCTAGTGCAACCAAATCAGGATTTTCTATAACTGTGCGAACATAATTGTAGTAATCGTTTTTTGTACCGAATTTTTCAATTTTCTTTAAAAGTTCATCTTTTTGAATAAAGCCTTGATTAAATGCAATTTCTTCCAAGCAGGAAATCTTCACGCCTTTATTAAGTTCCATTGTTTGAACAAAAAGGCTTGCTTGAAGCATAGAATCGTGTGTGCCGGTATCCAGCCATGCAAAGCCGCGTCCTAGTATTTCTACATTTAAGTCTCCAAGTTCAAGGTACATTTTGTTTAAATCTGTGATTTCAAGCTCGCCCCTAGCTGACGGTTTTAAGAGTTTTGCGAATTTACACACTCTGTTATCGTAGAAATATAAACCTGTAACAGCATAGTTTGATTTAGGCTTAGCAGGCTTTTCTTCTAAAGAAACTGCTTTGTTATTTTTATCGAACTCAACTACGCCAAATCTTTCAGGATCTTTTACTGTGTATCCAAATACAGTTGCTCCGCATTTTTTCTTCAAAGCTTCTTTCATAATTGTTGAAAAGCCTTGACCATGGAAAATATTGTCGCCTAAAATTAGAGCAACATCATCTCCATCAATGAAATCTTCTGCAATCAGAAAAGCGTCAGCAATACCTTTTTGGACGTATTGAATTCTATATTGTAAGTTAAGTCCGAACTGCGAGCCGTCTCCAAGAACTTTGATGAAATTATCGTAGTCAGATTCGTTTGTTATGATTAAAATATCTTTAATCCCAGCTAACATAAGTGTAGAAAGCGGATAATAAATCATCGGTTTATCATAAATTGGAAGCAAAATTTTTGAAATCGGCTGTGATGCCGGATATAATCTTGTTCCTGCTCCTCCTGCTAATACGATACCTTTCATACTAATCCTTTCTTACCCTTTTCTAAAAGCTTTCATTTCTGTTTCTAAGCACACGTTATCCATAAGACATGCCGGCGGTATGTGAAGAGCTTCTTTCTTTTTGCCGTTTATTAATACAACATAAGGTACATAAGTTCCTCCAAATTCGTACATCAAACCGTGTCCGTACTTTGTTGTTGTATCTACTTTAAAAAACGAATACTGACCGTTGTAAACTTTCGAAAGCTTGTTATATCTGGGAGCAAACAATACGCAGTATTTGCAGGATGGAGAGTATAAATACAAAAATACGTTATCTCCTTTAGCAATCGCGTTTTCAACTTCTCCCGCATAAGCCGGCATAACCAATCCCAGCAATAGTAACATTAAACACTTTTTTAACATACACAAAATAATACCATTCTCAGAAAGCTTTTTCAATAGTTAATAAGATTAGACAGAAATATGTTGACAAATATTTACTAATCATTAAATGTAGTGTATGACTAAAGATTACTATAAAATTTTAGATATACCGGAGTTTAGTACATCGGAAGAAATCAAAAGCGCATATAGAAAGCTTGCACGCAGATGGCATCCTGATGTTGCTGGAAGCTCTGCTGATGTTATTTCGAAGTTTAAAGAAATCAACGAAGCTTATGAGATTCTCTCAAACAATTCAAAAAAAGCTGATTATGATAAAGCAAGAAGATTCTATGCTTATGGAGCTTCTGCTCAAAAAACTTATGATAAAACAACTACAAACCCAAACTTCAAAGATACTTATAAAGAAGAAAGAAAGTCTTATTTCTGGGATGAGTTATTTGCGCAAAAAAACGAAGCTAAAGTTCCAAAAAAAGGAGAAGATATTTATTCTGACGTAGAGATTTCGGTATTTGAAGCTATGAGTGGAGCTGTAAAAGTTATTAATATGCTCCAGACTCAAATCTGTCCGAAATGCGGAGGCAGAAAATTTGTTAATGGTGCGAAATGTACTTGCTGCAGCGGTAAGGGAGAAACTTCTACATACAAGAGATTTAGTGTTAAGATTCCTGCAGGAATCAAGCACCTTTCAAAAATCAGGTTAGCGGAAGAAGGGGAAAAAGGGCTTAATGGGGGAAAAAACGGAGACTTGTATTTGACAATACATATTCGCGAGCCTAAAAACTACAAAACAGAAGGGCTTAATATTCTTAAAACTGTGCAGATTACTCCTTATGAAGCTGTTTTAGGAGCAGATGTAAATGTTCCGACTCTTTTAGGAAATATTTCAATGAAAATTTCTCCAAACACAAGAAACGGGCAAAAAATTCGTTTGTCAGGATGCGGAATAGAGCAAAATAATAAAGTTGGTGATATGATAGTAACTGTAGAAATTCAAATTCCTGATAATTTGACGGAAGAAGAAATTAATCTTTATAAACAATTGCGAGAAGCTGCAATTAGGAGATAATAAGGTTTAATAACATGGTAAAGATAAGAGAAATTTTCGCATCAATTCAAGGTGAAGGTCCTTATATTGGATACAAACAGCTGTTTATAAGGTTTTGCGGATGCAATCTTCACTGCGAATACTGTGATACTGAATTTGATGTAAAGAATTCAAAAGAATATTCAGCAGAAGAGCTTGCAAAAATTGTAAATAAGAATTTAGATTGTCATTCTGTCTCTTTAACAGGAGGAGAGCCGCTTTTAAACGTTGAGTTTTTAAAAGAATTTTTGCCGGAATCTACTCTTCCGGTCTACCTTGAAACAAATGGAACTTTACCGGATAAGCTAAAAGAAATAATAGATTTCGTTGATTATGTATCAGCAGACATTAAGCTTCCAAGCTGTACAGGGTTAAAACCGTTATGGGAAGAGCACGACAAGTTTTTTGAAATTGCCTCTCAAAAAAAATTATTTGCTAAAATGGTTTTTGATAATAATGTAACAGATGAAGAAATAAAACAAGCGTGTGATTTATGTGCTAAATATGATATTGAGCTTATTTTACAGCCAAAAATGAACGGAAATATTCCGTCTGTATCTTCAGATTTTATGCAGGAAGTTTTGAATAAATCTTATGGCAAAGTGCGTTTGATACCACAGGTGCATAAGTTTATAAATGTGCAATGATTAAACTAAATAATCCAGAATTGCACCGCCGATTTCTTCATTTGCATCAAAGCCCGCTTTTTGCGGCGGGTTCACGGCATTTCTTATAAGCATAGCTATTAAAGGTCCGAATGCATCGGGTACTTTTATCTTACGGTAGATTCCAGCTAAAAATGTTTGTATGTTGGGCGAGTCTGTTTGGTTGTATTTTGATAATGCCGGGTAAATTTTTGCAACATCTTTGTTCCCTTCATCAAGCATAAGGTTTAGCTCATACAAATCTTCAATTACTGTATCTTCTGATTCAGGGTTCTCAAGAGAAGTTTTAATCTCATCAAGATTACGCCTTTTAGGAAGGTCAATAACGCAGTAATTTCTATATTGATTTGGATACGATACACTCATAAGTTAATTATATCTCAAGTAAAAAAAGTTATATATAATGCGCCTGCAGCAAGTGCCGGTACATAAGGCAGATAGTTCCTGTTTTCGGCATTCTTAATTCCGCGCAAAACTGAGAACGCAAGCCAGAGACCAATAATTAACATTATTGCAAGCGTCAAATAATTTTGCCATACTGTTTCAAATACAACAACAGAAAGTGCAAATAAAACTCCTAAAATGCATACAAGTTTGTTATTTGCTTTAAACTGATTATAGAAAAACACAGGCAGAATAAAAATCATTGATGCAGCCAGGCTCAACAAAAGAACCATGTGAATTGATAAACCAAATAGTCCGCCTAATGCTCCTGCTACATAAGTATCAGCTTCTCCCATCGCACGAGTTCCGGCAAAAATGTATCCAAGTCTTGCGATTGCTTCCAGAACAATAACTCCAATCAAAATACCGATAAATGATGTTATAAATCCGTACCAGCCGGCATGGAGTGTGTTAAAAATAATACCGGTAATCCCCATTGCAATTGCGATATTGCAGTCAACAAGTTTTTCTTTTATATCTGTGCTGGTCATAATAACAAGGCAAGAGCACCAAAATAGAAGAAAAATAGTGTCCAAATTTAAACCATATCTTAAATATGAAGCTCCAAACAGAATCATTGTCACAATTTCTACAATCGGGTATTGAATGCTGATTTTTTCTTTGCAGAATCCGCATTTGCCTTTTAACAGAATGTAAGAAAGTACAGGAATATTATGCCACCATTTAAGCTTATTGCCGCATTTAGGGCATTTTGAAGGCGGAAAAACTATGCTTTCGTTTGAAAGCGAGCGTAATATTACAACATTAAAAAAGCTTCCGAAACATAGACCAATTATACATATCCAAAAGAAAATATACCAATAAGTATCAATCATTTAAAACCTCTTCAGATTTATCAGCTAGCATTTTGTATAGAAGGCTGAAAGCTTTTTTCATTTTTCTTGAAACCTGCATTTGTGTAAGGTTGAGCATTTCAGCAATTTCTTTTTGACATAAATCTTGATTATAATACATTCTAACCAGTTTCTGGGATTCATCAGGAAGTTTTAAAATAGCATCTTCCAGATTTATTTTAAAATCTTCTACGTCTCTGTATTCTTGATAGCTTCCGCCTGATAATACTTCTTCATATCCGAGATTGTCGTTGTCAGCTGCAAAAATTTCATCAAGAGAGACGGTTGATTTTCTGCGGTTTACCTGTAGAACAAAGTCTACTTCTTGTTTTGATACGTTCAATGCTTCGGCTACATCATCATTGGTAAGCTCGTTAACTTCTTCAATTGTCAGCGTGCTGATAAAATTGTTTATACGGAATGAAAGTTCTTGAATATGTCTTGGTACTCTGATTGTGTTCAGCTTATCACGAAGATAATGTTTCATTTCTCCGATTATTAAATATCCGGCATAGATTTTAAAATTATCGTTTATGTTTTTTGAATAGCTGTCAATTGCTTTAAGCAGCCCTATTGAACCTGCTTGAACCATGTCTTCAATAGGGTCATAAGAACGCCTTGCAATGGTCTTTGCAATTTTTTTAATAACAGGAAGCATTCGGGTTACAATTAAAGCTTTTGCTTTAGCCCTTTTGTAACGGTTTGAAGCAGAGTGGTATTCTTCAAGCCACTCTGTAACAAGTTCATAAGTTGTTTGCTCGCTGCTATTCTCTATCATAATTAAGGATATAGTAGCATGATTTTTGTTGTTTATCAATTTCTAATTAGATTTTTGTATTTGCCTTTCAAGTGTTAATAATTCCTTTTTAACAGCTCTGGCATATTTTTCTTTAAGCATTTCAACGAGCTCCATTGCGCCTTCAAGGTGTGATTTTAATGTTTCTACGCTTAAATCTTTTACAGGTTCAAGTGTGCTGGCAATTTCTTTAACACTTTCAGTGCAGCTGTAGCCTTCATTATATGTGGTTGTTTTTTTTGTAATTTCAATAAAATCATCTTTTCCGTCATTAAGAACTGTTCTTATGTTATCAGCAAAGTTTTTTGCAAAATCAATGTCTTTTTTAAAGCTGCGGCTTGAAGTATCTTTTGCAAGTTTAAAGCCTTCTTTTAATGTTTGGTTGTATCTGATTTTAGAACCAAATGTATTGTTATTGTTTGTGATTGGGTTGATTTTCATTTTACACATATCCTTTCTTGTAGTTATAAATAAAAAATTAAATTAATTAAAAAATCAGCTATCAGCATATAAACAGTAGAAAGAACCGCAGCTTTAGTTGTCGATTCTCCGACGTCTTTTGCTCCTCCTTTTGTTTCATATCCTTGAGTAGCACATACTAGTGAAATAAGAATTCCAAAAATTAAACCTTTTAATAAGCTTATGTAAATATCTCTTGTGCTGAGCCAGAGCCATACAGAGTTGATGTATCTTGCCGGATGAAGATGAATAGTTGCGTTAGATACCAGCATTCCGCCTGTAATGCCTATGAATTCTGCTATAATCACTACCATGGGAACCGTAATTGCTGCAGCCAGAATTCTTGGTGCAAAATAATACCCGACAGGATCGACTTTAAGTGTTTTTATCGCATCAACCTGTGAAGTTACCTGCATATTGGCAATTTCAGCAGAAATAGCGGTTCCTGCCCTTGCTCCGATTGCGAGAGCAACAAACCCCGGTGCAATCTCACGTATCATTACAACTGCAATAGAACCGCCTACGTAAGCTTCTCCGCCTGACATAAGAAATTGTTTTGAAACCTGAATGGCAATTACTGCAGCTGATACAAATGCAATTACAAGTGAAATTAGAAGTGAATCATAGCTTATCGCTGCAGCTTGAGCTAAAACATGGGAAACTCTGGAACGTCCTGTTAACATATAACAGGTGCTTTTGTACAAATTTGTCATACATTTCCCGAAAAAACTAATCATCTTTTTTATTCTATTATAAATGTAACAAAAAATTAATAGGGAACGCAATTTTTTGTTACATTATGTTTTTATATAAATATAGTGTGGAGGTCATTCTATGTTTGAAGTGAACAATGGTATGGTTAATATTAATGGCGCTAAAGGCAAGTACGATGGGAAAGTTACAGACCCATCCGAACGTTATGGAAGGAATGCGGTCGAAAATTATTATACTTATGCTGAACATCCGATTGTTACTGATAATATGAACGTTCCGCCGATTCTTGGGGTAAATGAAAATATAAATAATGTAGATGCCAAGTTAAACAAATTTTTGAAAGCTAACGATGAGTATTTGAAGGCTCTTCCGCCGTTGGAGTTTGAATATAGATATATGCCTCAAATGCCGAAAGGGCAGATTGATAAGAAAGCCGTTTTAGGAGCAGCTTATGAGGAAATGGGTAAAATAAATGAATTATCAGTAGAGGAAATGGATTATAGGTTTGCGCCGGATGATAGTTTTAGCTCGCGTGCTCTTGATATAAATAAAGACGGAAAAATTGATAACGGTGAATATGCAGCGAGTATTCTCGCTGCTGATATGCTGAGTAAATCTGATACACCTGACCCTGCAAATATTGACGGAACAATTAATAAGAAAGGGTTTGATGCTGTTTTAGCTTATACACAAAAAAGCAGAGCCGAAGCTGCTGCTAAATTGTATTCTAATATTTATAATACCTATAATTTAGGTGAAAATTAGTCTTCAAAATACGTAGGACATGCTCTTGCAAAATCACCTAAGTTTTTGGAAGCTTTATATCTTGCTTGAGAAACATCATGTATATTCCAAAGTTCATCATCAGGAATTTTATTAGCAACCTGTTTCATGTTTCTGTACGGATAACTGTAATTATCAAGCAATGATGCGTTATTAATAATTCTTTCGTAAAAATCTGTGCCTAAATTCTTTGGATAAAACTTATTAAGAGAATCAAGTTCTTGTTTAAATTCAATTTTAGCTTTTTCTCTTTTTAACTCAGCAACATCATATGTTAATGAGTCAATTTTAGAATTTTTTTGAACAAGTTCTATGCGCAGTTTATTATTTTCTTCTGATAATCTGTCATTCTTTTTAGAGCCGCTGACAGCCAAATAAGTAACAGCAGGTAAAGCTGCTGCGAGTATTGCTGTTGCTGCTATTGTGTTCTTAAATGTTTTCATGTGTTTACCTCCGAATATAAAAAAACTCCTAAAAATATTTTTTGCTACTTTTAGGAGTTTAAATTTTTTATGCGATTTCTTTTATCCACCCTTCAGGAGCTTCAATTCTTCCAAGCTGAATACCGAGAAGTGTATCATAAAGTTTTTTCGTAATTTCTCCCATTCCGTTTGAACCTTCTGGGAATACGATTTCATTTCCGTGGTCAACAACTCTTGCAACCGGAGATATTACAGCTGCTGTTCCGCAAAGAGCACATTCTTTCATATCTTTAACTTCGCTGAATAAAACTTCTCTTTCTTCTGTTTTTAATCCGAGATAATGCTCAGCTGCATACATCAAAGAACGTCTTGTAATTGAAGGCAAAATAGTGTTTGATTTTGGAGTAACAACAGTGTTGTCTTTTGTAACAAAAATTATGTTAGCTCCGCCTGTTTCTTCAACCTTAGTTCTTGTTGCAGAGTCAAGGTACATGTTTTCATTAAATCCTTGGTTATGCGCATCAACTATTGCGTGCAGGCTCATCGCGTAGTTTAGACCTGCTTTAACATGACCTGTTCCTTGAGGAGCTGCTCTGTCAAAATCAGGAACTCTTAATGAAATGCCTTTTGTTTCGCCTTTAAAATAAGGACCAACTGGAGAAGCAAATACTCTAAACTGGAATTCGTTTGCAGGTTTTACGCCCATTACAGGGTTTATACCAAACATATAAGGTCTCAAATAAAGTGAAGCACCTGAGCCGTAAGGCGGAACAAAATCGAGGTTGTTTTTAACCGTTTCAACAACTGCATTAATAAATTTTTCTTCCGGAAGAACGGCCATTTCTAATCTTTTACAAGTATCAGCCATTCTTTTTGCGTTTAAATCAGGTCTGAAACAAACAACGCGGTCATCAACAGTTCTATAAGCTTTCATTCCTTCAAAACAAGTTTGTGCATATTGAAGAACGCAGGCACATTCGTTCATTACAATGTTTTCATCCGTTGTCAAAGTACCTTCATCCCATTTTCCGTTTTTGTAATTATAAACATAACGGTAGTCAGTTTTCATATATCCAAAACCAATATTTGCCCAATCAATGTTATTCTTTTCCAAAGTTGTCATACTTCACTCCTCCTTAATCTTACAGTTATTATATCATAAAAAAAGAGGTTCATCGAACCTCTTTTTTTCTAATTAATAATATCTCCATACGATTCTGGATTGTTCAACAAATCGTAATTGATTTCATTTTCATTATCAGCGATTGCTGCACATACAACTGCATCTGATGTGACATTAAGCAATGTGCGCATCATATCTGTAATTCTCTCGATTGTGAATAAGAATGCAAAACCTGCAACCAGCTGTTCAGGACTTAATCCCATACCATTGAGAACAAGCGCAATTGTAATTAATCCTGCCCCAGGAATACCTGCACAAGTTGAAGATGCAACGATTGCTAGCAAAGCAATTTGAACAACAAGAAACGGAGTTAATGCGACACCGTAAGCTTGAGTTAAGAATATAACAGCAATTGTCTGAAGCATTGCTGTACCGTCCATATTAAGCGTTGCGCCTAAAGGAAGCACAAAACTTGAAACTTTATGGGAAATACCGCGTTTTTCACAGCAAGCGATTGTCAAAGGCAGTGTAGCAGATGAGCTTGCAGTTCCAAAAGCTACCATCATAGCTTCTGCCATAGCTGCGTAAAGCATCAAAACTGGTACTTTTGAAAATATTTTTAAAAATGCAGGGTAAACTATAAAGAATTGGATTGCAAATCCCAGTGCAAGCACTCCTAAGTATTTGGAAATACTCATAAATATATCAATACCGAAAGATGAAACGGCAACTGCTGTAAGCGCAAATACTCCGGGTGCTGCAAAACACATAATCCAGTCGGTGATTTTCATTGTAGCTGCAAAAATTGATTCAAAGAAGCCGACAAAAGGTCTGTTGATTTCGCCGACTTTTGCAAGTGCGATTGAAAACATAACTGCAAACACAATAATTGGAACCATGTCTCCGCTTGCGATTGAAGCAAGAGGGTTTTTAGGTATAAAACCTAAAACTATATTAAGCAGGTTTCCTTTTTGAGCTTCTATTGTTGCTGCAACCTGCGCTTGGATATCTGCGGCTGTGTCAATATTTATATAATGCGCAGCTCCGAGTCCGGGTTTCATAATCAGAGCAAGAGCTGCGCCGATTGAAACAGCAATAACAGTAATAATACCATAATACAAAATCATTTTTGAGCCGAGTTTCCCGATTTGCTTGCTGTCGCCAACGCTAGTTATTCCTATTACAATGGCAGAGATTACCAGCGGGATAACAACCATTTGTATTAACCTGATAAACATTTGGCCTATAAAAGTTAAAGTAGTCATAACAACAGGGCTCGGTTCGTTATGAAGCCAGATACCTACCAGCACGCCGAGAACAAGACCTGCAAAAATATGCCAGTTACGCTTCAAGCCCAGCCCTAAAGCAATTAACACCTGCATGTGAAATTTCATATATAAATCCTCTCATATACTTATATAACTAGACTATTGTACAATTTTTCGGGGTAAATGTAAAGGATTGGATTTAACACTACTAATTGGGCGTGTCGTTGAAGGGGTAAATGTAGAGATAATTTTCGGCAGTGCGACGGCATTGTCTAGCTCGTAAGTTCGATAGAACCCGAATAATTCTCCGGCTAATCACTTATCTAAAATACTATCTCCTGAAATTTTTTCGCCTTTTATTGCGTATCTTGCGTTTTCTGATTTCATTAAATGATTATCTATAAGCGAGTAAGAATCCAGACTTAGTGTATTAATTCCTGTAAAAGTATTGTCTGAAAGCCTTATTGTTATTGTGTCTGTTAAAACTTTGTTGTCATAAGGAGCTTTTTTAGAAAACACAATCAAGCTGCCTTCTACTGTCCTTATTGAAACTTCAGCGTTTGCTCCGCTAAATGGATTTGATAAAGTTACTTTGTCACCGACTCTTGATAAAGTCCAAAAATCGACGCTTTGAGGTTTGAAAGTTCCGTAACTATTTGTGTCTTCAAGCTTTGCATTAACTCTCCAGCTTCCGTATAAAGCTTTTGGAACATCATCAATCGAAACTCCTGCTTTTAAAGTAAATTCTTCAGCGGGGGTAAATAGCTGACAAATTAAAAGTGTTAAAATTGTTACAAAAAATTTTTTCATGAGTTTATTATAGCACTTATTTTTATGCTATTCTATAATTATATTTATTTACACGAGCGAGGGATTATTATGACAGAAACAAAGATTAAAATCGAAGATTTACCTACTGTTTATGATGCGCAGTCTACAGAAGAAAAGATGTATAAATTCTGGGAAGACGGAGGATATTTTAAGGCAGATTCACATTCAGACAAACCGCCTTACACAATAGTTATCCCGCCTCCAAACGTCACAGGCGTTCTGCACATGGGGCACGCTCTTGATGAAACTTTGCAGGATATTTTAATCCGTTATCACAGAATGAGCGGATATGAAGCTCTCTGGATTCCGGGTACTGACCATGCCGGGCTTGCTACTCAGGCGGTAGTTGAGCGTGAACTTAAAAAAGAAGGGCTTACACGCCACGATTTAGGCAGAGAGAAGTTTGTTGAAAAAACATGGGAATGGACAAATAAACATAAGAGCAGAATTCTTGACCAGTGCAAAAAGCTTGGAGCTTCTTTTGACCGTTCAAGAGAAAGATTTACTTTTGATGAAGGATGTTCGGAAGCTGTCAAAGAAGTTTTTGTAAGACTTTATAATAAAGGCTTAATATACAAAGGAGCTTATATTGTTAACTGGTGTCCTCGTTGTCAGTCTGCGATTTCAGATATTGAAACAGAATACGAAACAGAGCAGGGGCATTTATGGGAAATTTCTTACCCGCTTGTCGGTGAAGCCGGTGCAATTATTGTTGCAACTACTCGTCCTGAGACTATCTTTGGAGATGTCGCGATTGCTGTTCATCCTTCAGATAAAAAATATTCCGAACTAATCGGCAAAACTGTAATGATTCCGCTCAGCGGACGACAGATTCCGATTATTGCAGACGAATATGTTGATAAATCATTTGGAACCGGAGCTGTTAAGATTACTCCTGCTCACGACTCTAACGATTATGAAGTTGGAAAACGCCATAACTTAGGACCAATTTGGGTTATTGATGAAGAAGGCAAGATGAAATCTTGTGCGGAAGTTCCGCTTGATTATCAAGGGTTAGAAAGATATGAAGCTCGCAAAAAAGTTGTTGATATGCTGAAATACAATAATTTCTTGCTGCGTGTTAAAGACCACGAGCATAATGTAGGCAAATGCCAGAGATGTAATACAACAATTGAGCCGCTTCTTTCAGAACAGTGGTTTGTAAAAATGGAGCCGCTTGCAAAAGAAGCTATTGCTGCTGTAAAAGACGGCAGAATTAAGTTTATTCCTGACAGATGGGAAAAGAATTATCTGGGATGGATGGAAAATATACGAGACTGGTGTATTTCCCGTCAAATCTGGTGGGGACATCAAATTCCTGCGTATTATCATAAAACAACAGGAGAAATGGTTGTAGCGAAGGAAAATCCGGACCCTGAAAATTACGTTCAAGATACTGACTGCCTTGACACCTGGTTCTCATCAGGTTTATGGCCGTTCTCTACAATGGGATTTCCTAACTCTGAAACTGATGATTTCAAAAAGTTCTATCCTACAAGTACTCTTGTAACAGGTTTTGATATTATTTTCTTCTGGGTTGCCAGAATGATTACGATGGGCTTGGAGTTCACAGGCAAAGCTCCTTTTAATACTGTATACATTCACGGATTGATAAGAGATGAAAAAGGTCAGAAAATGTCCAAGTCTAAAGGCAATACTATTGACCCTGTTCAAATTATTGAAAAATACGGATGTGATGCGCTTCGTTTTACGATGACTTCGCTTTGTACTTACGGCGGTCAGGATATTAAAATCTCTGACGATAGATTTGAATACGGCAGAAACTTTGCTAATAAGATTTGGAATGCATCAAGGTTTGTACTTATGAACTTAGAAGGCGTTGATGACAAACCGATTGATATGAGTAAACTGACTCTTGTTGATAAATGGATTTTAAACCAGCTTAACGAAACGGCTAAAACTATTAATAATAATATGAAAGAGTTTAGAATTGGCGAAGTTGCTCATACAATTTATGATTTCTTTAGAAGCGAATACTGTGACTGGTATGTAGAAATTGCTAAAATTCAGTTACAAGACCCTGATTTGAAGCTGAATACTCAGAGAGTTCTAAAATATGTTCTTGACATGTCTCTTAGAATGCTTCATCCGATTATGCCGCATATTACTGAAAGTGTTTACGGCTTGATTCCGGGTAAGAAGGATGCTGATGCAATTATTATTTCTAAGTTCCCTGTCTATGAAGCTTCTTTGAACTTCCCTAAAGAAGCAGAAGAAATGAAGCTCGTGTTTGAAACTATTACTTCATTGAGAAATGTAAGACAAAGTTTTAATATCCCGACTTCTGCTACTGTAGATGTTGAAGTTAGAGCCGAAGGCAAAGAGAAAGAAATCTTTAAGGAAATTGAAGCTTATATTCACAGGCTGGCAAAAGTTAATAATATTACTTATGCTGAAATGAATGCTGCGACTCCTCCTAAATCAGCAACAGCTGTTGTTTCTGCTTCTAAGCTGATTGTACCTCTTGCAGATTTAATCGATTTGGACTCAGAAATCAAACGTCAGGAAAAGAAGCTTGAAAAACTTACTAATGAGAAAAATTCTTTGCTCGGCAGAATGAAGAATGAGAAGTTTGTAGCTAATGCTCCTAAAGAGCTTGTAGAACAAACAAATGCTAGAATCGCAGAAATTGAGACACAGGAAAATGTAATCAAAGATTTGATTGAGTCTTTAAAATAATAAAAAAAAGGGGCGGACGCGCAGCGTCCGCCCCTTTTTTTTATCTCCTGCTTGAATAATTCAAAAAATATGCTATACTATTTATATAAAGTAACGATGTAGTGCTTTCTGTGGAAAGCAAAAATTATTGTGCGTAAATATTTGGTTCGAGCCTTGTATTTACCCCCCCCAAGGATAGAATAGTGAGCATATCATTCAGCGGATTAGCGTCCGGACTAGATACTTCATCATGGGTCGAATCTCTGGTAGCATTGAAGCAGGCGAAAGTCGACACTTTGGAAGAACAGAAAGAAACTGTTCTGCTTTCGCGTGAGACGCTGAATAATATTAAATCGTTTTTTAATTCTTTCCGTTCAGTTATTGAAAAAGTTACTGATGCAAAATACGGCGTGGTTTCAATGGATATTTTTGCTCAGAAGCTTGCAGTTTCTTCTAATCTAAATGTGCTTACGGCAAGTGCTGCTACTGATGCAGAAGAAGCAACTTATACAGTACTTGTTGATAATCTGGCAACGAGCACTGAGGCTATGAGCGGTTTAAAATCTTTCAATACTATTATCCAAACTGAGACTGCTGCAGCAGACACAAAACTTTTGGATTTGGGTGTTAAGGTTGGTAATATCGGAATAAATAATAACGGTGTTTATAATATTATAGGGATTGAGGAGAATGATACGATTTCAAGCTTCATTGCTAAACTTAGAGATATCGGGGTTGATGCTTCTTATAATCCTAATACAGGTATTTTCGGTATAAATTTAGATAATGACTGTATTGATGATACTTTGACTGTACATAAAGACGGAAGTGTCGGTACGGGGATTTTGGATGTTTTTCATCTTGAGGAAAAAGGCGGGTACGAAAGTACGTTTTTGCAGGTAACCACTTCTAAAACAATTGTTACAACAGCTACAGAAGATACAAAATTATCGGAAATAGGGAGCATAGGTACTGGTAATATTCAGGTTAATACAGGCGGAGGTTCGCACACCGTATCTGTAAACGGAGATAAAACTCTTGGCGAGCTGATTGAAGATTTGCGTAATCTTGGTATTGATGCAAGCCTTTCAGAAGACGGTTCACTTATAATAAAAGATGCGGAAATCGTTGATAGCGGGGGAACGGGAATATTAGATTCTCTTGGCTTAGAATCTGAGGTCGGCTCAAAAACTCAGACTACAGGCGGGCTTACTACTGTTGAAGTTACAACAACGACTTCTGCTGCAACCGGCGATACAAAACTTTCCGAGCTTGGGACTATTACGAATGGAAATATGCTTGTTAAAGCAAACGGCACTACTTATACTATAGGTGTAAGCGGCTCTACTACATTGTCTCAGTTAATTTCTGCTTTAACTTCAAAAGGTATAGATGCAAGCCTTTCGGAAGACGGTACGCTTACGATTAAAGATGCGGAAATTATTGATAATGGAACCGGAATACTTGGTGCTCTAGGCTTAGAAGGCAGTGTTGATTCTAAGAATCAGACTTCTGTAGATTTAAAAACTGTCCAGGTTACGACTACGGCTTCTGCAGCTACAGGTGCGACAAAGCTTTCAGAGCTTGGAACGATAAAATCCGGCAATGTTCTGGTAAAGGCAAATGGCACAACTTATACTGTTGCTGTAAGCGGAACAACAACTCTTTCTCAGCTCGTATCAGCTTTGACGTCTAAGGGTATTGATGCAAAACTTTCTTCTGACGGAGTTTTGACGATAAAAGATGCAGAAATTGTTGACAGCGCAGGCACTGGGATTGCAAATGCTCTGGGGCTTCAAACTGAGATTAATTCCAAGACCCAGACTGCAAATAATTTAAGCTATAAATCTGTAATAACAACAGAGACGAGTGCAACCGGCGCAACTAAGCTTGGCGAGCTGGAAACTTGGAAAGGAACGAGCCAGACACTTGTTGCTAAGAGTGCAGCAGGCAAGCTGACTACAATTACTGTAACTTCAACTACGACTATTAATGATGTAGTATCTAAGATTAATTCTGCAGGATTGAGTGCTGCATTAAGCTCCAGCGGGGTGCTTGCGGTAACAGGAGGTCAAGTTACAGGTGTTGGAGCAGAAATACTTGGAATTGTAAGCGGTTCAGAAAATACAAACAGCGTATGGGCAAATGGCAATACTTTGTATACTCAGGGTGTTAAATATGCAGTTGCTTCGAATACTCTGGGAGAGCTGGGAATTAGTACTACAAAGCCTGCCGGCGGTTATGCTTTGGCAGTGTTTAATTCTTCAAATGCGCTTGTCAAAGAAATAGCTGTAACTGCTAATACACGTATAGATGATATTTTTAAATCATTAGGCTCTTATGGAATATCTGGAACAATTGCAGATGGCAGAATTACATTAGAATCCGGAAATGGTAATTATATCAAAGGTGTTGTTGCAGAAGGATTAGGAATAACAACAAAAACTTCTGTTATTGTGAATAGTACCAGTGCTTCTTCAACGTCTGCAATAAAATACACAGTAACTCAAATGGTGAGCGGAACAACGACTTTTGCTCAGGCAGGATTGAATGCTGCAGGCAAAGTAATGAATGTCAAAACAAAAGAAAACGGTGTAATTAAGGCTTCAATAACTATAGATAGTAACGCTAAGACATTTGACAATTTGTTTACTCAGCTTAGCGCGCAAGGTGTTAGTGCATCTATTAGCAATGGTGTGATTACTTTTTCTTCAAATCAGTATTATGTAGATGGCAGCCTTGCTGATTTGCTGGGAGTTGAGGCGTATTCTACAAGCAACGCTTACACGGTTGGTCAATCTACAACGTCTACGGCGCAGCTAATGTATACTACGGCAATTCTTGCGACCGGTGCTGCTCTTATTAAAGATTATATAACTCTTGATTCTAATGTTTCAAAAAATACAATACGAATTTACGCGAACAATAATACCAGTTATAAAGATTTTACCATCACATCGTCAACAACATTTGACCAGATGATGACTGCTATGAGAAATCAAGGAATCAATGTTACTCTGGCACTGACAGGTATTTTAAGTTTTGGGACTCCGACAAAAGGGGCATACGCAGCGGATGTTGCAGCCGGCGGTGTTTTGTCTAAACTGGGTATAGGTGCAAACAATACCGGTGTCATTACATTGGCAGTCTCTCAGACTTCATCAAGCGCATTGACTTATAAGTCAGAAAATAAGACTTATTTTAGTTGTAATAGTGACGTGACTTTACAGAATACTAAACTGGGTGATATTTTGAGCATGGATGCCGGTAAAGATTATTATATCGTTAAGAACCAAGGAAGTTATTCTCATAAATATTTGACCGTTAGTCCCGGTAATACTATATCTTATCAAGAAATAGAATATCGTCCTACAGTAACTGTGACTGTAAACTCCACAATGACGATATACCAATTACAAAATGCATGTAATTATAGAGGTATTGACTTTGACTATTATTTAGGTCAACAGGTAGGTTTTTACTTTAATCTTGATAATATTCTTGAATTTCTTAGCGGTTCTTTTATGAAAGATGTTTTACATGCTGAAAATTCTGGTCATATGGCGGTTATTGATAATGACTATCATCATGCCGGGGTAACCGAGAGAACCGTGACCAGCAGGGAATCTTTAAATCTAAGTGCAGGTAGTCGTTTTTCTGATTTGGGCTTAGGTGGTAACGGTTCAATTGATTTTAGTTATGCTTTTCAAGAAATATCTCGTGTTTACAACGGTATTACTGTTTACTCTCAATCAACAAGCAGTGCTGCATTTTATTTTGATTTGAATACAACAGTACAAAATTTTCTTGATTTCTTAAATAATACTATTGGGGTTTCAGCTGCTTTAAGTGGAGGAAAGCTTACTATAAAACAAGGCAGTGGAACCAAAAAATCAATTCTGATGAGTGCAGATAGCCGCGGAAATCATGCAGAGGAATTGTTAAATATATTTAAGATTTCTTTAGGAAGCGGAGTTTCTTATACACAAGGTGCTACAAAAGGATATTCTATGAACTACTACAATAGAGTTGTTTCAACCCCTGTTTATAAAGTAAGCACAGTGTTAGCTCAGGCAACTACTTCAACAAAGCTTGTTGATATGGGCATACAAGAAGGTGAATATACTATGTTTTCGTACATAGACCGTTCTGGAACGGAAGCAGCGAAAAGAAACTTTATGCTGACAGTGAATGCCTCTACAACAGTACAAGATATGCTAAATCGAATTAACAGCTCATCAAATCTTTTGAATGCTTCATTTGCAAACGGAAAATTGACGATTACCGGCAAGCAAACTGATAATGACCATAATGCTTATATTACAAGATTTAGTTCTTTATTTAAAAATGTATTTAAACTTGGTGATGCTGGTTTAGATAAAACATATCAGACAACAACTCTTAAAAAGAATACAAATTCTGCAGTTCAAACAAGGCAAGGAGCGGTTCCAATTGGAAATATTGATGGTAATACAAGTGGCTCTAATGAAGCTTCTAAAACACTGCGTCAGGTTGGCTTGACTTCTAATGCGACAATCTCCATGAATAACACTGATGGAAAATTAACCTGGAAAATTATTACTCCTAACATGAGGCTTGAAGATTTTAAGAAAATCTTAACTGATTATGGTGTTTCAGTATCTTTTGGCAATTCAAAGGTTACCATTGGTTCTCTAAATGATTCAGAATGGATTGAGACAATGTCTGATAATTTGAGAAATGTGCTCAAATTAAAAAATATCGGCACCGGATTTACGTATGAAATCATCGGAAATGCTGCTTATGAAAATACGTCGTCACGTACTATCAAAACAATTACAACTCATACAGCATCCGGCACAACCCGCTTGGAACAAATCGACGGATTTAACGGCGGCAATGGTAATATTATCATTCATAATGAAGCCGGGGTAATGGAAACCGTATACATTAACTCAACATCTACTTTAAACGAGTTTTTCAGTCAAATTGCTGCTTACGGGCTTACCGGCAGTGTAAACGCATCCGGCGTAGTAACCATTAACGGCAAAGGCAGGGCTTCAATCTCTACAGCATCAGGAGGTTCAAATCTTGTTTCACTCCTCAAGCTTTCTCAATCAAAAGCTTCTAAAACTGTTACAGTAAATACAACTACTGCAGCGATAAGCTCTACAGCGCGAATATTTGCATCAGATGATACGCAGCTTGGAAATCTTGAGTATTCAAACGGTACAAAGCTTACTTTTGATTCCAACGGATTTGCTGCGCTTGTATTGCAGACAAAATCGCATGACGGGCTGTTAAAAAACATGACTGTTAATTTCACGAAAACTTCAACTTTGGGCTCTGTTATTCAAACACTTGCTGGTCAAGGGCTAAACGCATCAATTGAAGCTTCCGGCCTGTTCTCAATAAACACTGATAAGCTTTCAGATTTCAGTGTCTCAGGTACTCTTGGTGCTTATTTGATGGGTGCAAATTACAACAAATGTTATGAGACAAGAGCAAGCGAACCGCTAATGTCGGTTAAGACTTCGACTTTGACAGCTGCTGCAACGAGAGAAACAAAGCTTTCTGACCTTGGAGTTACTGCTGGAGAGTATAATATTTATAAAAATGGCGTAAAATACACCGCGCTTATTTCCTCTGATGAGACAGTAGGTACTTTTATGGATACGCTTGCAGCTTTTGGTATTCAAGCAGGTCTTGTAAATAACGGTACTTCATCAAAACTTGTTCTCCAAGGTTCCGGAGATTCTTATGTTGCAAAATCAAACAGTGTTTCAAATACTTCCAATGTTGTAGAAAAGCTGTTTGGTACAGGCGCTCCGTCTGCTTCATACAGCTACGTCGGTTCAGAGCTTGTTTCAAAAACATCAACTTCAACTATTGCTGCAACAGGAGCAACTGCGCTTTCTAACTTCGGCATAACTACAGGCGAGTTTAACATATTTGAAAACGGTGTTAAATACACAGAATATATTTCTGCAGATGATACTCTCGAAAGCTTCATGAATAAGCTTCAAGCTCACGGTATACAAGCTGCTCTTATTAACCAGGGCGGAAGTGCAAAGCTTATGCTTACAGGTAATGGAAATTCTTATGTTGCAAAATCAAACAGCGTGTCAAATGTTTCTAATGTTGTAGAAAAGCTTTTTGGAACAACTTCTACGGTTAATAATATGACTTACACAGGTTCGCAGCAGACAACAGTTGTATCCACTTCAACAGTTTCAGCGACTGGTGCAACTTCGCTTTCTTCGCTGGGTGTAACTTCCGGTGAATACTACATTTACAAAGACGGAGTTAAATACACAGCGTTAGTTGCTTCGAATGAGACGCTGGGCTCACTGATGGATACGCTTAAGTCGTTTGGTTTCCAGGCTGCTTTAGTAGATGACGGCGGAAGCTCTAAGCTTGTTGTGATAGGTTCTGGAGATTCTTATATTGCAAAATCAAATAATGCTTCAAATGCTTCTAATATTGTTGATAAGTTATTTAGCGGCAGCGCTGTTTCAGCAGCTCCAGCGCGTTCAATGATGCGTGCAAGGGCAGCTGCTCCTGCTCCGGGAGCTCCTGATACTTCTTACAATTATGCCGGCGGAATGTTGATTTATACTACAATCACTCATACTTCTACTGCAACAGAAGATACTTTACTGAGCGCGTTTGACACTCCTTGGGGCGGTACAATGCTTAAATCTGCAGGAGATTTGGTCTTGAGTGTTGACGGCAAGAACAGGCTTGTGAAAATTTCTGAGACAGAAACTTTCGGTTCTTTGATTGATAAGCTTAATTCTATTGGTGTAGAAGCTCAGATTATAGGCGGGAAGTTCTATATCAGCGAGATGAACAATGTTTCAATCGTAGCAAGCGGAACTACTTCAAGTATTATTAATCCGAATGCTAATATTCATTTGAATTACAAGAGTTCAATGGACATGTTTATGGAAAGTACTGCAGCAATCGAAAAAACAACCACGATAGTAGAAGAAGCCACTCTCTCTGCTTCGAATTATGCTGACTTAAACACAACTCTCGAAACTTTGAATATTACAGGCGGTACGTTCTCTGTGTATAGAAACGGTCAGAAAGCAACAATAAATATAAACTCAGATAGTACATTCTCAGATTTACGTTCACAGATTTCATCAAGATTTTCTGATATCGATTTGAAATTTGATAACGGAAAGCTTGTAATATTTTCAAAAACAGACGGAGTTGAAGTTAAAGCAGGTTCGACAACAGATACTTCTAATATGCTTTCTGTAACAGGGCTGGCTATGAATGAAGAGGGGCAGGCTGTGAGTGCAAGGCAGTTATTTAGTGTAAATGAAAATTCTGTATTGACTCAAGCTGGATTATTCAGAAAGGCTGATATCAAAGCAGGTACTTTCTATGTTGGAGAACAGGTAATTAATATTACTGACAAATCAACTTTGAATGATATAATTACGCAGATTAATTCATCTGACAAATCTAATGCAACTGCTTGGTGGGATAGTATTAACGGCAGGTTTGTAATAAAAGCCAGGACAACAGGGGCTGCGCTTATAAATATTGAAGCTGGAACAAGTAATTTTACGGATGTAATGGGTTATACTGAAACTGAATGGTATGCTGACGGTTCTGTTAAATTTAGCAGAATGATGACTGAGCAGCAGAAAATTGGTGATAATGCAAGATTTTCTATTAATGGAACGTCTTTTACTGCAACTTCAAATACTTTAACAAGCGATATTACAAGGATTAAAGGGCTTACAGTAAATCTTACCGGGCTTACGAACGGCGCTGCTGTTACTGTTAAAGTTGAAAAAGATAAAGAAACTGTTGCAAAATCTTTATCTGAGATTGTTGATTCTTATAATAAGCTTATGAAAAATGTTGATGAAGCTGTAGCAAGAAGCGGGGCTTTGCATAATCAGTCTATGCTTAAGATGCTAAGAAATCAGATACGAAATGCAATGACAGCATCTATCGGCGGTGACAGTGTGTTTAAAAATTTGCATGCAATCGGAGTTTCGGTATCTTCTGCTAATGCGAATAATATTTCAACTTCTAACGAAAGTATTATTAATCTGAGTTTTGACAAAGACAGTTTCTTGAAAGCTTATAGTGCTGATGCTGAAGCTGTGAGAGAATTGCTTATCGGTAAAGGGCTCAAAGGTGCAGCAGGAGCAACAGAAGGTGTATTTACCAAGGTTGAAAGTATTGTTGAAAACGCACTTTCTTCTGTTATTGGATATTTTTCAATAGCTGATGAAGCTTATGCAAGAGAGATTAAGAAAATTGATAATAAGATTGTTAAAGGAACGGAAGCTATAGAAAAATATCGTGCAAGACTGAATAAAAAGTTTAATTCTATGGATATGTTAATTTCTAACATGCAGAATCAGTATAGTTCGTTTTTAGGTGCTTGATAGAGCCATCTCTGTTCAAATGTTTTAATTTATGTTAAAATAAACTCAATGAGAGAGGGTTTATGAATAAAATTCAGATTAAAGCGGAAATTCTTGCGACTTTGACTGCGCTGATGACTTCCAGCATGCCTCAAGCATCGCTAATCACTGATTTGAAAAAGGTTGAAGATAAAAAAACTGTTTTGGATGTTTTAATACGCGAGCTTGTAAATGCAAATGAGCAAAAAGCTGTTATGATTTGCTGGCTTTTGATGGAGCTTATTGATAAAGAGACTTTAAATGATGAGCTTTGGAATGTGATTAAAGCGCCTGAATATAATGACCATGTTAAGATGATTGCTTTTAATATGCTCAAAGACTTAGGCAATAAAATCGACTATGAGGTAATCAGCGGGTATTTTGAGCAGTTTAATGAGCTCATAAACCGTGAAACTAAGCAGCTTTTAGAAACTGCAATTATGAATCCAGAAGCTCAAATTGATTTTATGGATTTTTTAAACGCTCTTAATGACGAAGATAAAATTACGCTTATTAAATCTCTTGAAGAAGATTATGCATTTGATGCATTGGCAAATATTCTTATTCCTGTATTTTTATATTATATTAATTCGGAAGTTGGAGGGGTTGCTTTAGAAATCCTCGGGCGTTCAAAATCTCAGCTTGCTTATCATGCTTTAGAGACTGCTAAATCTTTTGCTCCTGATTATTTGGAGACAAAAATTAATAAATCTCTCTCAGAGCTTAAGATGGCGGGTATCAGGGTTGATAATACAGAAGAGTTTTACAAGAATATTCTTTCTGAGACGAGACCGTATAAGGTTTATACTTCTTATCCTGACGGGCATGGGAATATGGCGATTATTTTTTCGAGAATCAGGCCGAATAGAACTTTGCAGTTTCTTGCAATTGTTACTAATCCGAGGTTTGGTATTTTAGATTCTTTTGGGTTTAATTCAATGACTCAGAATGATTTTTATAAAATAGTTGATAAGTTTTATAATTATCAGGAAAAATATGAAATTGCTCCTGGAGTTGCAAAATATCTTCTTGAACAGGCTGAAAACAATTCGCATTCTAACGGAGAGCAAATTCCTTATGAATACATCTGCTGGCAGAGTATTCTTCTGGATATTGAAGCTCAAAAACCTGAGCTTGACCTTGAAAAAAAAGAGCTTAGCCAGAAGGATATTGATAAGCTTTGTATGAGCGAGTATGTTCAGAACTGGTTCTTTGATGAAATTACTTCTGATGCGTTTAAAGGGTTTATTGAAAAACTTTCTTTTGAGTTTAAAAATAATAACTTTAGCGTGGATTTAGATAAGTTTATTGCAGATAATTTTAATAGTGTTTATAACGCAAAAGAGCTTGCTTATAAGCTTATTACTTTTAATATTTCTGCTTATTTGAGAATGCAGAAAGGTGATGAAGAGCTCGCTCTGCTATTGTACTCGCTTGGAACGAATTACAGCTTTTTAACTAATATTTTGAGAAAAAGTATTTATGAATATTATGTCGGAAAACGCTATATTTTGAAAAACCAGCGCAAAGCTTCAACAATATTTGAAAAACGTACAGCTCCGAATACGGATGATTTTAAGCTCTTGCAGCTTGATATGATAATTTCGAGTATTGAAGCAAGGTGGGTTGAAAATGCATAAAGTAATGGCGCTTGATGTTGGAACAAAAAGAATAGGAGTTGCTTTGAGTGATTATTTACAGGTAATTGCGACTCCGTGTGTTTGTATTTCGAGAGAGCCAGAAGCAAAAGCAATCGAAGAAATTACAAAAATTGCAAAAGAAAACCGGGTTGAGAAAATTGTAGTAGGTGTTCCGGTCAATATGGACGGGAGTTTGGGCTTTCAAGCACAAAATTGTATAGATTTTTCACAAAAACTCGTTGGTTTTGATATAATAATGGAAGATGAAAGATTAACTTCTGAAGAAGCAGAAGAAAGGCTTCGTGCAAGGAAGGTTGATTTCAGAAAAAATAAGGGACTTGTAGATATAGAAAGTGCCTGTATAATATTAGAACAGTATTTAGGGAAATGATTATGAGTGAAGAAAATCAAGAATTGGAACAACAGTTCGTAGAAATCTACGGCGAAGACGGAAAAATTGTTAAGTGCGAAATCTATGATGTAGTAGATTTTGAAGAAAAAACTTATGCACTTTTGCTTCCAGTTGGTGAAGACGAAGAAGATGATGATGCAGAAGTTATTGTTATGGAATACATTGAAGAAGGCGAAGACGGTTACTTCCAAAACATTGAAGATGAAGCAGAATTCCAGAGAGTTTGTGCTTACATTGAATCATTAGAAGACGAAGAGGAAGAATAATTTTGTTTGAACGATTTACCGAAAAAGCTGTTAATGTAGTTTCAGAAGCTCAGAACCTTGCAAAAACATCTGGGTCAGCAGAAGTTCTTCCTGAACATCTTTTGCTTGCTCTTGTTAAAGAAGCCAAAGGTGTTTCTCTGAAGATTTTTAGAATGTACAATGTTTCTTATGAGGCAATGGCCCAAGAAGCAGAGGAGTATATAAAAACTTCTTCAAAAGTTTCTGAAAATATTCCATTCAGCAACACATTCAAGGATATTTTGAAACATACATTAGATTTAGCCGCAAAATCCGGTAATTCAAACATATTATTTGAACATATTTTTCTCACGGTGATTTCGGATAAAAGTCCGAATATTCAAGCGCTTTTAGATAAGTTTGGGTTTGATATTTATGCTGCAAAAGATTTGCTAACAAAACTTTCACAAAGAAAAATAAAAAGACTTGAACATCCTGAAGCTGAAGAAGATGATGAAAAACATAGTTTTGAATCTGTTTATGAAGGCGAAGCTTTGTCTGATGTGTTTGACAGGGCAGTTTCGAAGCTTTCTGCTAAAGGATATGAAATTCTTGGAACAGAGCAGATTATGGCTTCTATTTTAGAAAGCGGCGACACTGAACTTGTTAATACTATTAAAAAATTTGGACTTGATTCTGAAACATTTGAGCAAAAGCTTGCTGAGCAGAGTTCAAGGCAGGCTGAATATGAAGATAAGAAAATTATTTTCACTCCAAACGCGTTTCTTATGATGAATTCAGCTTTGCAGACTGCTAAGGAGCTCGGCTCTTCTGTAATTACTCCGGAGCATATTGTACTTAGCGTGTTAAAAACAAAACGAGGATTGGCTTATGATATTATCAAATCTCTTGGTATCAACGATGAAAAGATGTCTGAAGATATTTTGAAGCCTATTGAGAAACAAATGCCTGAAACTTTGACAATTATGAAGCTTGCAAAGGAAGAAGCAAGGAGAATAGGCAGAAATATTGTCGGCACAGAAATGTTTCTTCTTGGAATAATTGCAGAAGGTACAAGTATTGCGTTTGAAGTTTTAAATGATTTAGAAATTACGATGAAAGATGCCAGACTTGTTGTAGAAAACCTTGTCGGATATGGTAATGAGTATTTTGATAAAGAGATTACGTTTACAAAACGAGCAAAAAGAGTTCTTGAAAAAGCATGGCTGTCTGCTAAAAAATATAATAAGCAAAAAATTGAAGCAGTAGATTTGCTCCTTGCTTTAGTTGAAGAGCAGGATTCTCTTGCAATGAAAGCATTGGATCAGCTGGGTGTAGATGCTGTCGAAATTAAGCATGGTATTCAGACTGTCAGCAGAAAAAACAGGTAATCAGTATGCCGGATATCGTTGATAGGGTTAGTGATTTTTTAAAAAAATATAATTTACAGGATAAAATAATCGTTGCGGGTTTTTCTGGAGGTTATGATTCAATGTGCCTTCTTGATATTCTGGCAGAATTAAAAAAATCACCGGAATTTGCAGAGATGACTATTATTGCAGCTCATTTTAACCACAACTGGCGCGGAGAAGAATCTTTAAAAGAACAAGAAGTCTGCAGGATTTTTGCTAATGCTGCAGGAGTCGAGTTTTATACGCAGACAGCTTCCGGCGATATTAAAAAAACAGAAAATGACGCGAGAGAAGCAAGGTATAAATTTTTTGAAAATACTTATGAAGAGTATGATGCAGATGCGATACTTACTGCACATAATTTTGATGATAATGCTGAGACTCTTTTATATAGAATTGTTAAAGGCACTGGAATTGTAGGTTTAAAAGGAATAGCAGAAAAACGCGGTTATTTTTACAGGCCTCTTCTTTCTGTTAAGCGTTCTGAAATTTTAGAATACTGTAACGAAAAAAATCTTTCGCCCAATAATGATTCATCAAATTCAGATACTGTATATAAAAGAAATTACCTTCGTTTGAATGTAATACCTTCTCTAGAGAAAATTAACCCAAATGTTAAAGAATCGCTCAATACACTTTCTGCTGTAGCACGTTATGATGATGAAATTATTGAAGAATACTTAAAGCCTATAAAAGAAAAGGCATTTGGAGCAGGTACAATTGATGCTTCTATTTATAAAGGATGTTCAAAAGCTGTTAAAATGAGGCTTTTGCACGAGTTTATCCAATTGCTGCATCTGGATTATGATTATAAGAAAATTCAGGAGCTTTATGAGTTTGTAGAGAATAATATTACTCATAGAAATGGCAGTACAAAATCTCTGGCTGCTGCTAAATGGCTTTATGCAGATGAAAAAATTATTGAAGTTATCCCACGTACTGCAAATGAAGCAGACAGTACGATAGAACCTGTTATGCTGGATGGAGAGGGTGAATTTAAGTTTGGCGGAAAAAAACTTGTTATTAGAAAATATTCAAACAGCGGTTTGTTTGTGTTTCCTGCTTCTACTTCAAATTTTGTTTATGCAGATTTAACTAATGTGAATTTTCCGCTCGTATTGCGTACCCGCAATGACGGAGATGTGATTAGTCCTTTCGGGATGAATGGTACTATGAAGCTTAAAAAATACATGAACTCTAAAGGAATTCCGCGCCATGAAAGGGATAAGCAAATTCTATTATGCTCTGGGGAAGAAGTTTTGTGGGTGCTGGGTTCAGGTATCAGCAGTAAAATTAAGGTAGGCATGAACAGCAAGCCGACTCATGTCATAGAGGTAATATAGATGATAAAAGAGAGTGATTTGAAAATACTTTTTTCAGAAAATGAGATTCAGGAATCAATTGCAAAGCTTGGTGAAAAAATTAATGCAGATTACGGTGAAGAAGATTTACATTTGATATGCGTCTTAAAAGGAGCTGTAATGTTTATGACAGATTTATCTAAACATTTAAAGATGCCTGTAAACATGGAATTTATAAGACTTTCAAGCTATGGTTCAGGATTTGCTTCTTCAGGAAAAGTTCGTGCTGTTGATATTTCTTTGCCTGATTTGAATGGCAAAAATGTTTTGATTGTTGAAGATATTATTGATACAGGACATACAGCGAAGTTTCTGGTTGATTTTATTAACCACAATTTTAAGGCTAAGAGCTTGAAATTCTGTTCGCTTCTCGATAAGAAGATAAAACGTGAGGTTGAAATTGACGCTGATTATCACTGCCTTGATGTGGATGATAAATTTTTAGTAGGATATGGACTTGATTATGACGGGTTTTACAGAAATCTGCCGTATATAGGGTATATTTAGGAGTATAAAAATGCATAATACAAGAAAAATTACGGATGATTTAATTTATATAGGCTGTTCAGACAGAAAGCTTGCACTTTTTGAAAGCGCATATCCTGTGCCTGAAGGAATGTCATATAATTCTTATCTTTTAAAAGATGACAAGACTGTGCTTTTTGACACTGTTGACAAACATTGTGCAAGACAATTTTATGAAAATCTTGAATATGCTCTTGGCGGCAGAACTCTTGATTATGTTGTTATTCAGCACATGGAGCCTGACCATTGCGCTTTAATGCATGATATTATAAAAGCTTATCCGGATGCAAAAATTGTCTGCACTCCAAAAACAGTAGAGATGGTTAAACAGTTTTTTAATGTTGAAATATCACCTGTTATTGTAAAAGAAGGTGATAAACTTAATACGGGAAGACATGAGCTTCAATTCTTTATGGCTCCAATGGTTCATTGGCCTGAAGTTATGGTTACTTATGACATTACGGATAAAATTCTTTTTTCAGCTGATGCTTTTGGTTCTTTTGGGGCGATAAATGGAAATCTTTTTGACACTGAGACTAAATGTAAATGCACTTATTTTGGTGAAGCAAGAAGGTATTACGCTAATATTGTTGGAAAATACGGATTACAGGTACAAATGCTTCTTAAGAAAGCAGCAGGACTTGATATTCAGATGATTTGCCCGCTTCATGGATTGGTAATAAAAAACAATATTGATAAGTTTATCGAAAAATATAATCAATGGTCATCTTATATTCCTGAAGACAATGCGGTAATGATTGCTTATTCGTCTGTTTATGGGGGTACGGAGAATGCTGTGAATATTCTTGCTTCGAAACTTGCAGAAGCCGGGGTTAAAAATATTAAGATGTTTGATACTTCAATGACTCATCCGTCTTATGTTCTCTCAGAAGCGTTTAGATGTTCTCATATTGTTCTGGCTTCAACAACTTATAATATGGAAGTTTTTGAATCAATGGATGTATTTTTAAGAATACTTGCGTCTCATAATTTGCAGAACAGAAAGTTTGTTATTATTCAAAACGGTTCTTGGGCTCCGGCATGCGGAAATAAAATGAGGGAAGTTGCAGAAAAGCTGAAGGGTTCGATAATTTTAGATGATTCACTTGTTATTAAATCGACTTTGAAAGAAGAGCAGATTGAACAAGTAGATAATGTTGTAAATACAATAGTAAAATCTTTAGAAATGTAGTTTAATAAGCATAAAAGGAGGATAATTATGCAAAAATATGTATGCACAGTATGTCATTATGTTTATGATCCGGCAGCAGGCGATGAAGCAAACGGAGTTGGAGCAGGAACATCTTTTGAAGAGCTTCCAGCTGATTGGACTTGCCCGTTATGTGCGGTTGGAAAAGAATTATTTGAAGCAGAAGAATAAAATTATCAAAAGCTCCCGAAAGGGAGTTTTTTGTGATATAATGTTTTCAACCCAATAATATATTTAATATCATACAAAACGATTATTTCTTAAATCGAAAGTGTAATGTATAATGTTATTGTCTTTTATTAATAAATAAGAAAGGAAATTTTAAAGATGAGTTTTGTACCTGTAGTAATTGAACAATCAAGCAGAGGAGAACGTTCTTTTGATATTTTCTCAAGATTGTTGAGAGAAAGAATTATTTTCTTAGGAACTCCTGTTGACGATATGGTTGCAAATTTAATAGTTGCGCAGCTTTTGCTTTTAGACAGCGAAAACCCTGAAAAGGATATTATGTTATATATCAACTCTCCAGGCGGTAGTGTAACAGCGGGGCTTGCAATTTATGACACTATGCAGCATATTAGAGCTGATGTTCAAACAATTTGCTTAGGTCAAGCTGCATCAATGGGCGCATTTCTTCTTTGCTCAGGAGCGAAAGGAAAGAGAATGGCGCTTCCTCATTCAAGAGTATTGATTCACCAGCCTTTAGGCGGAGCTCAAGGTCAAGCTACTGATATCGAAATCCAAGCTCAAGAAATATTGAGAATTAAAAAGACTTTGAATGAAATCATGGCTTCTAATACAGGTCAATCAATTAAAAAGATTGAAAAAGATACAGACCGTGATTATATTATGACTCCTCAAGAAGCTCTTGAATACGGTATGATTGATAAAGTGATTACAAAAGAGGGAATTTAAGCCCTTTATAATAGGAGAAATTATGTCATCTAATGAAAGGTTAAAATGTTCATTTTGCGGTAAAACGCAGGATCAGGTAAAAAAATTAATAGCAGGTCCTGATGTGTTTATATGCGATGAATGCGTGGAATTATGTAATGAGATATTAGATGAAGAGTTTTTTGAAGCAAAAGAAAAAAATATCGAAACTTCAGAGAAAGCTTCTGATAGTTCAGAAGAAAAAGCTATTCCGAAACCTCATGAAATTAAGGAATATCTTGATCAGCATATCGTTGGGCAAGATGATGCAAAAAAACTTCTCTCAGTTGCTGTTTATAATCATTACAAACGTCTAAAACATAACAAACAGGCAGATAAAGATGATGTAGAAATTCAAAAATCAAATATTCTGCTTGTAGGTCCTACCGGCAGCGGTAAGACTTTACTTGCACAGACATTAGCAAAAATGCTTGATGTTCCTTTTGCAGTAGCTGATGCTACAACTCTTACTGAAGCCGGCTACGTAGGTGATGATGTAGAAAACATTTTGCTCAGACTTTATCAGAATGCTGATTTCGATGCAAAGAAAGCTGAACGCGGAATTATCTATATTGATGAAATAGATAAAATTGCAAGAAAATCTGAAAATACTTCTATTACAAGAGACGTTTCAGGTGAAGGGGTTCAGCAGGCTTTATTGAAGTTAATTGAAGGTACTGTTTCTAATGTTCCTCCGCAAGGCGGAAGAAAACATCCTCAGCAGGAAATGATTCAGATTGATACAAGTAATATTCTGTTCATTGTTGGCGGTGCTTTTGTTGATTTAGATAAAATCATTGAACACAGGGTTAAAGACGGTACTTCAATCGGGTTTGGCAAATCTGCTCCGACTCAAGCTGAGAAAGAACAGGCTGCAGCAAGAATTCTTAAAAAATTACAGCCGGAAGATTTACTTAAGTTCGGTTTGATTCCTGAATTTATCGGCAGAATTCCTGTTTATGCAGTACTTGATGCTTTAAATGAAGACACGCTGAAGATGATTTTAACTGAACCTAAAAATGCAGTACTTAAACAGTATAAATGCTTGCTTGCTATGGATGGAGTTGATTTGGAATTTGAACCGGAAGCTGTTGAGTTAATAGCTAAAAAAGCAATTAAACGCAAAACCGGAGCAAGAGCTCTGCGCTCAATTGTTGAAGAGCTGATGCTTGATGTTATGTATGACATACCTGCAAAACACGATATAGAAAAATTCGTAGTTACCAAAGAAATGGTAGAAGGGGTAAGTTCAGAGGATAATCCTTCTGAGCAGGCAGAGTTAATTCAAATGCCAAATAAGCCGGCAGATATTTCACAAAAAACAAGAGCAGAAATTGCATAAATAAAAAAGGATGCTAATAGCATCCTTTTTATTAGACTTGCTTTAAAGCATTAATTACGGCGTCAACAAGCCCTTTAAAGCTTACCATATATACGATTTTATCGCCTTTTGCTTTTATATCATCGTGTTGTTTAACAACTGTATTTGAAGGATATTGCCCGCTTTGTATTCTGCTGCTGCAAAACTCTGCTCTGCCGCCTTTGAATCTATCTTTGTGTGCTGACCAGTTGTTTGTGTAGCAGAATTGTTTTTGAACAATTTTGATGGCTGCATCAAGCCTGCTTCTGTCAATACCTTTGCTTGCCATTGCGTTTCCGATTAGATTTAATAAATCATTAATACGCGAGATTACTATTCCGGAATCTTTGAATTGATTCCAGTCGCCGTCTGTGCCACTTTTAGTATGTAATTGGATAACGGCGTTGTTGTTATAAAGGTCAGCAAAGCTTGCGCTTGTAACTTGTGTACCATTATTTACACCAGGACAGCCGTATACTTCAAGATTACTAGAAGCTCCGCCCCAAGACTCATCTCCAATAGAGTTTACGAGTCCTGTGCCAGTAATTTCGCATTTAAGCGGTATTGTTTTTGTGCCTATTTGTACGCCGTCTGCCATTACGGCAACTTTAACAGACATTTGTCCTTCTGCTGAACCGGCAGTGATGTTCAATTCTCCATAAATAGAACATGTTGCGCTGCAGCCTGATGCGCTTAATAATGAATATGTTATATTAGGTGCAGCGTGTCCTTTGGTATCAACTTCAGCTGATATATTGAATTTTTGTGAATATCCCGGGTACATAACAAGATTATCTTCCGGAAGTCCGTTCCAGTTAGAAACTTCAAATTTTGTTGCATCTCCAATTTCTAGAACATTTATCTTAAGTTCTTCCATTTTATTTTCAATTTCGCCGGTTGTCATTTTGTTAATAACAGATGCATAGTTATCTCCGAATATTTCATTTACTAGTTCTGCTAGTTTTGCGCCTTTAGCAGATACAGCTTTGCAGTAAGAAACAGCTGCTTCTTTCATTTTTGCTGCATCTTGGTTTTCTTTAGCAGAAGCTGCCAGAGCATCATACATTGCGTTAAGTTCTTCTATCGGCATACCTCCAAAGCCGTTTGGATAATAATCAGCAATGTTTTTCTTGACTTCTGAAATAATCCAATTGATGAGTTTTTGTGTATCAAGCGTTCCGTTAGAGTCGAATTCTCCGAACTGAGCTTTTGACATTGCAGAGCTTACCAGCTCATCATAAGCAGGAATTTCTCCTTTCATCAATCCGCTTATTCTCACAGCAAAAGACTCTCCAATCGCAGTATTTATTGCAGATTTTAGTTCTTCGCTGTCAAAAACTTTTTGTGTATCAATAGCTTTTAATACTCCTTTATACTGTTTAGAAGTTTTAAATTGGCTTATTGTATCTTCGTTTACTGATACAAAGTTACCGAACTTAAGTGTTTCGATATATCCTTTTGCAGCTTCGGAGAACATGCTTTTATATTCTTCAAAATCAGTTTCTGAAGCTAAGGCTTTTTCAAGTTTTGACTGGATTATTGATTTTTGTAAGTCATTTAAAGGGCTGTTTGCAGTTGGAGTGTAGCCAAACTCTCCTAAATCTTCAGCGCTGTCTTCGTTGAGTCCTGCTGTTGCCATGTAAGCATCGATTATTCCTTGAACAGTTTGTTCAATCTCGCCATCGTCAGCTTCTGCTGGTAAATTTTGAATGTAACGATTAATCATTCCTTGAAGAGTTTTATCATCACCATAAGTGTATCCGTATTCTCTTGCAATATCTCCCATAACTTCTGCAAGATATTCTTGTGCACAATAATCAGCTGTCGCTTTAGCTTTGATTGATGCAGCTTTTTCATCAAGATAAGCCTGGAGCTGTTCCGGTTTGCCGCCGTTTTTGATATAAGGTTCAACTAAAGCGCCAAGTCCTTGCGATACTGATTTCTTCCAGTTTGCTCCATCTCCAACAACTGAAGGCGCTGTAAGAGAAGCTGTATACTGGTTTAGAATTTCATACATCTGAATTCTATTATTCATTGCAGTAATTTCTTTTTTATCAAGAGCGTTTTTGTTCTTAAGCCTTGTCCCGCTAACTTTGCCGCTCTGGTTTGTATCAATAGTTTTCCAGAAATTATTGATAAGGTCATTTTTGCCGGCATCTGTTGTTTCACCGTCCCACTCAAAGTTTTCTTCCATAAAATCTCTGAATTCAGACTTGATGACTGTACCGTCGCCATTCTTGTCAGCTTCGTTAACCCAGTCTCCTTGTTTTGCGAGAAATGCGTATACTCTTGAGATGTCTGTAGACATGGTCTTCTCCTTTAGAATTTTCCCTATTTATATTATTTATTACGGCATTTTTTAGGAAAACTTTAGGATAAGAAAGCAAATTGTTACAAATCTTTATATTTTATCTTTCAAGAGGAGCGCCTATTCTATGAACTCTGATGAAATTAGTTCTGCCTGTTATTAGTTTTGGGATAGAGCCAATAATTATTATTCTTTCACCTTTTTTGAATTGTTTATTTTCAAGAATAAAATCATCGATTTTTTTGAGTAATTTATCATCCAGTACTTTGTCCCAATCTTTTTGTTCTGCTGAGATTCCCCAGTATAGGCTCAAGCGTCTGCAGGTTGATTCGAGATTGGAAATCATTATTACAGGTACATTGGGTCTTAGTTTTGACAGCAGTTTTGGTGTATAACCGGTGTGTGAGAAAGCAAGAATTGCTTTTGCCTGCAAATCTTGCGACATTTTTACGGCTGCGTTGGAGATTGCCTGAGGTGAAAGTTCATAGTTATCGTTCATTGGCAAATTTAAATTACCGGGACAGAAATTGCATTGTTCTACGCTTTTGGCAATTTCTTTCATCATTTTAACGGATTCTATAGGATATTTACCGGCTGCTGTTTCAGCAGAAAGCATTATTGCATCGGTTCCGTCTAAAATAGCGTTTGCAACGTCACTGGCTTCAGCACGAGTGGGAATCGGGTTTTCAATCATTGATTCAAGCATCTGAGTGGCAACAATACAGACTTTTCTTTCTTTCGTTATTTTGTTAATTATTTCCTTTTGTATAATGGGAACTTCTTCAGGAGACATTTCGATTCCTAAATCTCCTCGTGCAACCATTATTCCGTCAGCAATTTTCAAAATTTCATCAAGGTTTTTTACGGCTTGAGGTTTTTCGATTTTTGCTATTACAGGGATATTTCCGCCGAAATTTTTGATGTATTTTTTTGCAAGTTCCACATCTTTTGCTTCTCTGACAAATGAGAGTGCAATGTAATCTGCGTCGTATTCAACAGCAAAGCGTATAAATTCTATATCTCGGTCTGTAACAGCGCTAAGGCTTGCAGTTGAGCCTGGGATGTTGATGCCTTTTCGAGGCTTTATTATTTCACCGTACAAGACTTTTGTACGAACTTTGTTATTTATTATTTCAACGACTTCAAGTCCGACTTTTCCGTCATCAAGTAGAATTTTATCTCCCTGTTTAACATCATTTGCAATTTCTTTGTAATCAACCGGAATAACGCAGGTTTCAGCTTCACCTTCCGGCTGGAGTATAAGTTCTTGGCCGATAGAAATTTGAACAGGTTCAGGTAAATTTCCTACACGAATTTTAGGACCTTGCAGGTCTACAAGTACTGGTGTAAACTGACTTTCTTTGCGGATAGTTTTTATATTTTGTGCGTGTTCTTCTTCGCTTCCGTGCGAAGTGTTAAGCCTGAACATAGAAACTCCTGCACTAATGAGTTTTGATATCATATCACAGCCGGAGCAAGCTGGTCCTAATGTTGCTACAATTTTAGTTTTAATCATAGCATTAGTATGAAATATGGATAAAAAAAAGACCAGACTCTAAGTAGTCTAGTCTTTTTGTGTTATCTTTCAGATGATTCTGAAAGTTGTTTCAGAACTGTATAAGAAGCATCCCATCCGCTTAGTCCGCCGGTTGCTTTATATTGAGCAATGTTCTTTGCTCTTAAAGCTTTATTTTTTGCTTGTTCTTTGTTAAACTTTTCTAATTTCTTTTTATTAGAGTTTCTATCTTTCACAATCGGGTCTGCGTAAGTTAAGAAAGCTCTGTATTCTTGGCACCCATACCCAGCTTTAACTTTAGACGGATAATTATAAGTTAAGTAATCATAAATATTCATAGCTCGTTCTGAGTTTGCAGGCTTTCCTTGAAGTATTTCCATAGTGCTTCCCGGCATTTTTGTGACTACAACGACCATTGCAAGCGGGTTGTATCCTGCTTGTATCATCAAGTCTACGCCGGTAATGTCAGCTTCTTTACTGTCTTTTAAAGAAGCTTTATTTGCTACAAAATCGCTGTTTGCAGCTGTTGTTATGACATTATCAGAGCTAAGATTGTTGTTAATTGCGTTTTTGGCAATAGTTCTAAATCTGTCTTTTGAAGCTTTTCCGTTGATGATTTGTCCGATTTCATGAGAGATAACAGCAGCTACTTCTGTATCAGTTCCAGCGTAAGTTAAGTCAGTGCTTGAAATCTGAACAATGTTTGTCAGTGAAGTGTTGGAGTTATCAGCAGCTCCGTTTACAACTTTGAATGTTGTTTTTGCAGGAAGGTTGTTTTTTGTAATAATTGTTTTACCAACGGCTTCAACTCTGTCAGCAGCAGTCCACTTTGCTGCGTTTGCAGGCATAATCATTAGTGCAGCTGCAAAAATCGTAAGAATAATCTTTTGCATAAATCCTCCTTATTTAAATAAGCTTGTTTCTATAAGTTCGCATATAATATGACCAATTGCAATTTGCATTTCCTGAATGTTGTTTGTGATATCTGACGGAACTTTTATTACAATTGAAGCATTGTGTTTTACTGCGCCTCCATCTTTTCCTGTTAATGCAATTGTTTTGATACCCATTTCGTTTGCTCGTTCAACTGCGCGGATTACGTTTATACTTTTACCGCTTGTAGTAAGTGCAATTAAAACATCTCCTTCTTTGCCTAAGCCTTCGATTTGGCGTTCAAATATATAATCAAAAGCAAGGTCATTTGCAGCTGCTGTTAAAACTGAAGTATTTGCAGCAAGAGCTATGGCGTTTAGTGCATGGCGGTCTTTTTTGTATTTACATACAAGTTCTGCTGCCAGATGCTGCGAATCAGCTGCAGAACCGCCGTTTCCGCAGAATAAAATTTTATTTCCTCTTTTAAGTGCTTTTATACATTCTTCTGCTGCTTCTAAAATTATAGGTGAAAGCTCTTTTAATTTTAAAAAATTTTGTGATATTTTGTTAAATTCATTTTCAATATGTTTCTGCATAAACATATTTTAGCACAAAAAGTGTGCATTAAATCTCTGTTTAAATTATAATTACTTTAAAGGGGGCTTGTATGTTAAAATACTTTTTGGGTTCGTATCTCGTAACGGCAGCCGGGCTTATTATGGCGTATTTGTGGGGTGAGCATGTACACAATGGAACAGGCTTGGCTTGTGTATTTATTGCTTTTGTACTGGCAGTTCTCGAAATAAGTTTATCATTTGATAATGCTGTTGTTAATGCTATGAAGCTTGAAGGTATGTCTGAAAAATGGCGGCATAGATTTATTACCTGGGGTATTTTAATCGCAGTTTTTGGTATGCGTTTCTTATTCCCGCTTCTCGTTGTAGCTATTTTTGCTAAAATTAGTATACTCAAAGTTCTTAATATGGCTTTAAATGATGTAAATGAATACGCACATTACCTTCATCTGACACATGCGCCGATTGTAACGTTCGGCGGAGCATTTTTGTTAATGTTGTTTATGGATTATTTTACGGAAGAAGGCAAAAAAGTACACTGGATAAAATTTATCGAAAATAGACTGCAGCGTTTATCTAAATATCAAGGTGTTTGCACAATTGTTACTCTTGCGCTTCTAGGGCTTTTGATGCTTAAGATTGCTCCAGAAGTCAGGAATTCTGTGTTTATGTCCGGGCTTGCAGGTATTGTGACATATTTAGCGATTGACGGTTTATCAGAATGGTTAGAGAGGCGGCAAGAAGCTAAAGCAAAAGCTTGCGCTAATGCTGTAAAATGTTCCGGACTTGTCGGTTTTCTTTATCTGGAGTTAATTGATGCTTCTTTTTCTCTTGACGGTGTATTAGGGGCTTTTGCTTTGAGTAAAGATATTTTAATTATTACAATCGGGCTTTGTATCGGGGCTATGTTTGTGCGTTCCCTTACAATTATGCTTGTTGAGAAGAAAACTTTGGACCAGTATTTATACCTTGAACACGGTGCACATTGGGCAATCGGAACTCTGGCTGTCTTGATGTTTATATCAACTTTCCACGAAGTGCCTGAAGTTGTTACAGGACTTCTCGGTTTGATATTTATCATAAGTTCATTAGTTTCATCTATTATTCATCGGAGAAAGAATGAAGGATAAAAATTTATATTTTGTCGGCGGTATTGTGCGTGATGAAATCTTAGGAGCTGCGAGCTTTGATACAGATTACTGTTATGAAGGCGACGCAATTTCTTTTGCACGTTCTAAAGGATTTAATATATTAAGAGAAAACCCAGCATTTGGAACGGTAAGGATTGAAAAAGACGGAAAAGAAATTGATATTGCTTCAACAAGAGTAGAAACTTATCCTAAAAAAGGGCATCTCCCTAAAGTGGAAAAAATTGGATGTTCATTAAAAGAAGATGTGTTGAGGCGTGATTTTACAATAAATTCGCTTTACAAACGCACTACTGATGGTGAAGTTATAGATTTTACAGGTAAAGGGTTAAATGATATAAAAGAAGGACGTATAACAGTCTTGCACGATGAAAGTTTTGTTGATGACCCTACAAGAATAATAAGGGCGCTGAAATTTTCTGTTCGTTTCGGCTTTGAATTGGATGAGCGTACGAGGCAATTGCAAACTGAGTATCTTGATAACATAAATTATGATATGAGTTACCATAGGGTTAAAAAAGAGCTTGTAGAAACGTTCAATCTGAATAAATATAAAGCTTATGAACGATTTATTTCAGAAAATATTTACAAACTTTTAGGTGAAAACCAAGAATCCTGTGTATTATCAGATAAAGTGGAACAGTTTGATGTTATTTACCCTTGGCTGAAATACATGGCGTTTTTTAATCTTGAAAAATTTGAGCTTACACGTGCGGAGAAAAGGATTTTAGAATGGGCGGAAAGGCTTAAGACAGAAGCGCCGAATAACAATACTCCGGAAGAAAGTATTATTATTGATAAAATACGAAGGGAATGCAGATGTTAAAAAAATTTCTTAATGCAAGATTTCATCTGCGGGCTGCGGTTAATCCTGTAATACGATTATTGTCCTGCTGTATGAAGGATAAAAATATGCTGAAACCGATAAAGCGTGAAGTTCCAGTAATAATATCTTTAACGTCTTATGCTGAAAGGTTTTCTGAACTTGATATATCTTTATATTCCTTGTTTAATCAGAGTTTTAAGCCTGACAGGATAATTTTATGGCTTAGTGATGAATATACTTTAAGCAGATTACCTTATTCTATATCGCGGTTTATTAAAAACGGGCTGGAAATTCGTTTTGTCAAAGATATCCGTTCTTATACAAAGATAATTTATGCACTTAAAGAGTTTAGTGAAGCTATAATTGTTACTGCAGATGATGATATTTATTATCCGAAAGACTGGTTAAAGAAGCTTTATTATTCTTATCTTGCAAATCCAGAAGATATTCAAGTTCATCGTGCTCATCGTATTGAAATTGGTAAACACTACGAGAGCTGGGAAAAGCACGTGAAAGAAGAGTCTGCAAGATTTGATAATTTTTTAACAGGAGTCGGAGGAGTGCTTTATCCTCCTAAATGTTTTTCTTCAGAAGTTTTTCGTGAAGATGTTTTTCTTAAAAATGCACCCTATGCTGATGATATATGGCTTTGGATTATGGCGTTATTGAATAGCCGCAAAATTCGGGTTGTAAAAAATCACATAAGAACGCTTACCTGTGTAAATATTTTCAGGCAGATTTTTAAAAACTCAAAATCTTTATATGAATACAACTCTGCAGGCGGTAACGATGAGCAGCTTGAGAATTTGATGAAGCTTTACGGGCGGAATGTTTTGCCTAAATTGCAAAAATAAGCTGATTATTAAATAAACTTATTTTTAACCGGCCATTATTTAAACTTACGTATATAATTTTTCGTCTAATCCAATTTGCTAAGATAAAAAATTGAGCAAATGCATTTTTATCTTTAATTGTTTCTTTATAAATTGAGATAGAAAATAAAAATTTTATCAGCCAGCTGTTCTTATCTCTGTTTAAATAGCTGTCGCTGTGCAGCCTCCAGCGTGTTAGTTCTTCATGAATATAGTAGAATTTATTAAAGCAGAGCTGCGCCTGAAGATAATAATCCAATGCGGACTTGCATAAAGGATTGAACTTACATTCTTGTAAAAGCTCTTTTCGAACCATAAGAACGGAAAACGTCGGAATAATATTTGTTTTATAAACGATGTTTTTAAAGTTTGGAATAAATTTTGATTTATTTAGCTTAACGATATATTGGTTAATGCTTTCAACATGTTTTTTATATTTTTCGATTTTGTATTTATCTTGAAAACATTCTACCGCAGTAAATATTACGTCTGCTCCATTTTTGGCAGCTTCGATTTTCTTTTCAAGAGACGAAGGATAAAACATATCATCGCTTTCTAAAAACGCAATCCATTTTCCTTCTGCAAATTCGATTCCTTTTTTCATAGTGCCTGCCAGTCCGAGGTTTTTGTCGTTAATTATAAGTTTAATTCTTGTATCATGTAAGTATTCTTCAATTATATCAAGCGAATGGTCGGTAGAAGCGTCATCGATTATTATAAGCTCCCAGTTGGTGTAAGTTTGATTAATAACACTTCTGATAGCTTCGCGAATGTATTTTGCATAGTTATAGCTTGGCATTATAATGCTTATTTTGTCATCCATTTTAATAATCTCTTTTTCATACGCAAATAGTTGTTTGTTAATAAAGGAAAACGTTCTTTAAGAAATCGTTTTATATTATATGATAAAAAGAATTTAATTTCTTTATCTGCAATAACTTTTTCAGTAAGTTTATGTGTGTATGCATTTTGTATAAAGCTTGTATCAATATAATTAATGAAAATTTCCTGCATTTTTTTGAATGGCAAAACTTTAAAATAGTATGAGTCAAGACAGTTATGTATCAATAGTTCATAAATGTAGTTTAAAATCTCGGCTCTAACATTTTCTGGAAGCGCTTCTGCTATTTGATTTGCCCATTTAGTGTCTTTAACAATATTGTCAATGTAATGTGCTTTCTTAGTTAAAAGCGACCCTTTTCTATTAGCTCTGTAGCAGAGAAGTGAATCTTCAATGAATATTAAATTCTTTGCTTTTAGCGCAGCCCGCATTGCGTATTCAATATCTTCAAGGCACCTGTAATCATTATAAAACAGATTGTTTTCCAGAATAAAGTCTTTTCTTAAAATCTTAATCCATGCGCTTGAGTTCCATATTCGAAAACACTCCGGCGTATTATAGATATTTACTTTTTTATATAAAAATTCGTATCTAAAGTAACTTGCAGCTTCTGATTTCCCTGTTGTTTCATCAAAAGAAGTATTAGTAAATCTGATTCCATCTATAGTATCGTCTAGATATTTTGAGAGTATTTCGTAAGCATTAAGCTCCATCCAATCATCAGAGTCGAGGCAATGTATAAATTCTCCGTTTGCAATTTTAATTCCTTCGTTGCGGCTGAGTCCTAAGCCAAGATTTTTCGGATTTTTGATGATTGTAATTTTATCTGCGTATTCTTTTAATATTTCTGGCGAAGAATCTGTTGAGCAGTCATTAACACAAATAATTTCAATGTTTTTATAAGTTTGATTTATAACCGAGTCAAGGCACTGCCTCAGGTATTTTTCGACATTATAAACAGGAATAACTACGCTGATTAATGGTTTCATAGGTTTATAATATCACGAATTCCTTGCCTTTCCCAGTACATTATTTTCTCAAAAAAAACGCTTCCGCTTCCGGCTTTTGCTAAAATTTTGAAAACAATGTACTGGGAAATCCGGTGTTTTTAAGGTAAAATTGCGTTATGAAACTTAGTATTATAACACTTACGTATAACAAACTGGATTATACAAAGAACTTTATTGAGAGCCTTTACAAGTATACAAAAGATTTTGAACTTATTATTGTAGACAACGGCTCTACAGATGGTACAGTAGAATATTTAAAGACAAAACCTGAGATAAAGCTTATTTTGAATAAAGAAAATCAAGGATTTTCAAAAGGAAACAATCAGGGGATTGAGGCTGCTGAAGGTGAATACATAGGGTTTTTAAATAATGATATTCTTTTGTATCCGAATTGGTTTGAAGCTTGCGAAAAAGTTTTTCAAACGGAAAGAGCTGGGTTTGTTTCTCCAAGGCATATAAATCCGCATTATGATAATACTAATGAGAAAAAATATATCAAATATTTTCAGGAGTTTAAATATAAAACTCCATATGAAAAAAGTTTTGATGAGTGTGTTTTTTCCTGTGTGATAACAAAACGCCAAGTTTTGGATGAAATCGGAGTTTTTGATGAGGCTTTCTTCCCTGCATTTTTTGAAGATAATGATTTGAAATATAGAGCGGTAGAAGCAGGATACGGAATTTATGTCACAAACGAAGCAGGATTTTTTCATTTTGGCTCGGTAACTTCTGTAAAACATTCGCATAATATGGAAAAAAATAGAGCGTATTATTATTCAAAACATCCGTTTGCGGAGTATCTGTCGATTTCAGGAGCAGAAAAATTTCAGCTTCAAAGGATGGCTAAACAGTTTAAAATATTTCCTCTAAATAAGATTTACGCTTTTCATCTTTTAGTGATTAAGCTTATTAATCGTTTGAAAAAGGGTTTAAGATGAAAATATTGTTTGATTGTACCGAGCTTTCTTATTTTTACGATACAAACGGACATAGAGCCGGAGTTTTTTATGTTGCGCTGAACCTGTTGAAAGAACTTCAAAAACGCGGATGTGATATTACGTTCTATTGTGATTTTAGACGCATAAAGTTTATGAAAAATATAAAAGAATTTTCAGAGGTAAACATACTGGATGAATGTTCTTTTCTAAATAGAATAGTCTCTAATATTCTTTATATGACAAAAAATACACCTTATGTGATAAAGACTGCGGTAAATATTATTGCAAGATTTTATGATAAATATCTGTATGTAAAAAGCAAAAAAGCCATCAAAAAAATAGAAGAGTTTGATGTTTACTTATCACCTTTTACTCCTCCTTCTGCTGATATACAGAGTGCAAACATTCAAAAATTTAGGATGCTTCATGATATTATTCCTATCTTAGAAAAAGGTATGCCGAAGAATACAAAAGACTGGCATTATAAAGTCTATAATACGATTAATGACAGAGATTTTTATTTTGCTAACTCTGAATGTACAAGAGATGATGTGCTAAAATATTTTCCGTTCATAAAACCTGAAAACATTAAAACAACTTTACTTGGTGTAAATGACAATTTTTATCCTTGTAAAACCGACGAAAGTAAGAAATACGTTTTTTCTTTGTGTACTCTTGGAAAACGAAAGAATGTTATTTTTGCCATACGAAATTTTATCAGGTTTATTGAGAAAAACAAAATTAACGACCTTAAGCTGATACTTGGAGGCAGTAATTGGAAAACTTTTGAGGCTGAGCTTGATAAGACGCTTAAACAGTATGACAAATCTAAAATTCTTTTGACGGGGTATGTTAAAGATGAAGATTTACCCAAATTGTATTCAAACGCTTTAATGTTTGTTTATCCTTCTTTGTATGAAGGTTTCGGGCTTCCTGTTTTAGAAGCTATGAAGTGCGGATGTCCAGTTATAACTTCTAATGTTTCTTCACTGCCGGAAGTTATCGGGCAGGCTGGTATCCAAATTAATCCAAATAATGATGATGAGATGGTAAAAGCGTACGAAAAATTTTATTATGATAATTTCTTTAGAGAACTTTGTGCAGAACGCGGTATGATTAGAGCAAGGGAATTTTCATGGTCAAAATGCTGTGAAGAAATTTTAGAGTTTATAAAAGAAAAATTAAATCAACTTAATAAATGATAACAAAAACCTTTTTCTACTTTAATATAAAATAGGAAAGAGGGTTCTAATGGTAATAAGAGTTTTGTTTTTATTCTTATCATTAATTGTTTTAGTGAATTTGTGTGTTATAACTTTGTGCTATATTACGGGCGAAAACTTGTATAAGAAGTATGGAAAACAAATGTTAATCACATTTGGTGCGTTCGTTTTTGTAGTAGCGGCTCTTTATGTTACTTTAGCACTTATAGCTCTGAATTAATAAGAAAGGAATAGGATGGACAAGAAATTTTTTGGTATGCCGGTACTTGTTTTGTGCCTGCTGGTATGTTTTCTCATTATGTGTAATCCATTTGTAATGGTTGGTCCAGGTGAAAGAGGAATTAAGATTAGGTTAGGAGAAGTTGAACCTCAATGTTATGGAGAAGGTTTGCATTTAATTTTTCCGTTTATTCAAAAATTTAGAACAATGGATGTCAGGACTCAGAAAAATACATTAACTACCGCCGTTTACACAAAAGATATTCAACAAGCAAGAATTACTTATGTAATTAACTACAATGTCCAGCCGGATAAAGTAAATAAATTGTTTCAAGAAGTCGGGATGGACTATGTTTCAACTATTTTGACTCCTGTTGTTGAAGGTACTATCAAAGATATTATTGGAAAATGGAATGCTCAAGATTTGATTGCAAACAGGGAAAGAGCTACCGGAGATATATTGATGAAGCTTCAAAATCAGCTAAAAGACAATTATATTAATGTAACAGATTTTCAGATGACAGAGATAAATTATTCAGATGTGTTTGAACGTGCAATTGAAAGCAAAGTTACAGCTGAGCAGGAAGCGTTGAAAGCAAAAAATAAGACTGTTCAGGTTCAGGAAGAAGCTAAACAAAAAGTTATTGCAGCTGAAGCTGAAGCACGCTCTATGTCAATTAGAGCACAAGCTTTAAGCCAGAATAAATCTCTTGTACAGTATGAAGCAGTTCAAAAATGGGATGGCAAAATGCCTCAATATATGATGGGAAATTCGGTACCGTTTATAAACGTTAGTCCGTCAAGGTAAATTCCATAATATAATCATCCATAACAAAGCCGTTACCGATATCTGTGACGGCTTTGTCTATTATTTTAAAACCGTATTTTAAATAAGCATCAATAGTATTTTTATTATATTTGTTTACTGTCAGCTGAATTCTATTAAATCCCAGCTTTTTAATCTCTTCAAAAGCTTTTTTGCCTAATTCCTTATGGCGAAATTCTTTTTTTATATAGAGTTTTGATAAGAATAAATAATCTTTGTAGTCTGAAACTCCAGTGTAGCCTGCGGTCTTTTCGTCAACTTTAAGAAAATAATATGTATAGTTTTCATTTTCTATCTGGTTAATTATCGCGTTTTCAGACTGAAACTTATCAACCATATAATCAATTTGTTCAGAAGTTAAAATGCAAGGCCAGTACTCGTGCCAGATTTCTGATGCAAGTAAAGCAAGTTCTTTAATATCTTTCTTTTCAACTCTTTCTAATTTCATATGTTTATTTTATAATAAAATGGTAATTATGTAAAAGGAGTGTGTATCATGTTATCACCTGTAAATCAGGCTGATAGCTGGACGTTTCGCGGTGCGCGAATAAATATACTGGCTACAGCAGACAACCACGGTAATATTATGAAAATGCCTATCTGGCTAAAGACTGTGGAAAATAATGCAAAAGATATTTTTGCACGTTCAAACGAAGAAAGTACTAAAAATTTCTTTGCAATAGTTGGCGATTGGTTTATTAATCCATCAAAACGCGGTTATTTAACAAAAACCAAATTATCAAACGGGGAGCTTCAAAACTTAGCAATGCTAAAGACAATCAGCATGCTCAGAATGATGGTTACTCACGCTGCTCACGGTGCTGCTTATTTTGAAACTTTGTTTACAGCTGGAAACCACTGTCTTGACGGCGGTGATGGATTTCTTTTGAATGTTATGAAGAAAAATCCGATGACTTCGCTTGTAACAAATGTTGATTTAGAGAAATCACCGGCAGTTAATCGCGCAATGATTCAAAACAATAGAATTGTGCAGTCGGCAGTTTATTCAATACCTGATGATAAAAATCCAGATTTCTTCCATAAAGTTCTTTTCTTGGGAGTTACAATTCCGAGTATGGATTTTTATAATCCGGGGCTTTTGAAAGGAATGACGTTCTTTGATAACTGTAATAAAAAAGATGCTAACTTAAAAGAAGAAGATTTAGGCGGTACTATTGAGTCTGTAAGAAAACATGTGGATGCATTCAAAGCTGAAAATACAAAAGGTGCTGTTATTCTTTTATCCCATACAGGCGGAAGAATTTCAGAAATTATCTGTAAAAATGTTCCGCAAATTAACCTTGTTTTGAATGGTCATGATCATAAAAATATCCAGACAAATGTGGGTAAAACAAGTGTAAACTCGCTCGGAAAAGATAATGAGATGATTAAAGCTTTAAACTTGGAATTTGATGACGAAGGGAATATCATAAAGACAACTATGACACCTTATTTTACCGGTGTTACTGTTGCAGATGGTATCGAAAATCATCAATTTAACAAATTCTTAGAAGAATTTTTAGCTCAAGATTTAGAGCCTGTATTATCTATGGAAGATGAACTTAAATACGGTAATGAGCTTAGATATTCTAACAGCTATTTGATGAATTATTTAACAACTGCTGTGAAAAAACAGCTTAATGAAAAAATCTCACCGGGGGTTTTCACAACTGCAATTCAGTCGTCAATTGTAAGAGGTGGATTAAAAGACGGGGCTAATAATCTAGATATTATGAAAGTTTTTGACGGTGTAAGTGAAGATTTGTCTAACTTAAGAATGGGGACTTTGACTGGTGAAGAACTTTCAGGGCTTATTATAGAAAATGTTATTCAAAACCTAAAGGCTCCAACAAGAAATACAATTATCCACTGGTCAGATGTTCAAATTAATCGTTCTATGATATCTGAAATTACAGCAGGTAATTCCCAAAATAAATTGATAGATGCTATTAAAGTTAGAAATCAAGAAACTCAAGAATTTGAACCTATTGATTTGAAGAAAGAATACAGCATGATTATTAATGATAAATTTCTTATAAAAGATGATATTGAATGGCCGCCAAAAATAAGAGACAGATTTGTTTCTCTTGATAAAACGTATGATGAGTTATTTAGAGAACATCTAGAAAGTATTAAATACAAACCAGAGATAACGTCTAATACAAAAGAACAAAGAATAATCTAAAAAAAAATACACCGCATCTGCGGTGTATTTTTTTGTTTATCTTATTATTCCTAATGACAAAGTGCAAGTAATACGCCTGCTGCAACAGCAGAACCGATTACACCTGCTACGTTAGGACCCATTGCGTGCATCAAAAGGAAGTTTTGAGGGTTAGCTTCTAAACCTACTTTGTTAGCAACACGAGCTGCCATCGGAACAGCTGAAACACCTGCTGCACCAATAAGCGGGTTGATTTTTGTCTTAGAGAATAAATTCATAATATGTGCCATTATTACACCAGCTGCAGTTGCTACAGAGAATGCAATAATACCAAGTAATAATATGAACAATGTTTGAACTGTTAAGAATTGGTCTGCTGAAAGTTTTGAACCTACAGATAAGCCTAAGAATATAGTAACAATATTGATTAAAGCATTCTGCATAGTGTCAGATAATCTATCAACAACTCCGCATTCTTTACATAAGTTACCAAATGTCAAAGCTCCAAGAAGAGGGCATGCATCAGGTAAGAAGATTGCACAGAGGATAAGTATAACAAGAGGGAATACGATTTTTTCTCTCTTTGATACTTCTCTCAACTGAGTCATCTGGATTTCTCTTTGCTTTTTAGTTGTCAAAAGCTTCATGATAGGCGGCTGAATAACCGGAACAAGCGCCATATATGAATAAGCTGCAACAGCGATTGCTCCTAATAATTCAGGAGCGAGCTTTGAAGTTACAAAGATAGATGTCGGACCGTCAGCACCGCCGATGATACCGATTGCACCTGATTGCGGAAGTGTAAATCCGAATATACATAGAGCCATTAATAAAGCACCAAATATACCGAATTGAGCAGCTCCGCCTAAAAGGGCAGTTTTAGGGTTAGCAATCAACGGACCGAAGTCTGTCATTGCACCAACACCCATGAAGATAATCAATGGGAATAAGCCTTGATGAATACCTGCTTCATAGATAATTCCTAAGAAACCATGAGGTCCTGCTATATCGCAGACCGGAATGTTTGACAATAATCCGCCGAATGCGATAGGTACAAGAAGCAACGGTTCAAACTGCTTTTTGATACCTAACCAAAGTAAGAATAAGCAGATTAAAATCATCATCCATTGCCCATGCATGTGCAATACTTGTTCAAAACCGCTTAGATTAGGGTCCGCAGGGAGAACAAAGTTCACAATACCTGTTGAATTCCATAGGTTCATTAAACCTTCTTGAATATTCATTCTTTACCCCCTATCCTAATGTTACCAATGCTTGACCGGTAACAACTTTATCACCTTGTGAAACAAGAACGCTTGATACAGTGCCGGCTTTTGGAGCTTTGATTTCAGTTTCCATCTTCATCGCTTCAACAACTAATAATACGTCACCTTCTTCTACTGAATCACCTTCAGAAACTTCTACGCGAAGCACGTTGCCAGGAAGCCCGGCTTTAACTTCTTCGCCTGCGCCTGATGAAGCTGCTGATTTAGTCTCTATGCCTGCTTTAACATTAACGTCGTAAGCTTTTCCGTTAACAGTTGCTTTGTCGCCTTCCAATTTAACAGCATAGTTTTTGCCGTTAACTTTAACAGTGTATTCTCCTGTAGAAGAAGCTGCTGGAGCTGCGGCAGGTGCATCTGCTGATTTTTTATTTACTGATACAGTTCCTTTACCAAGTAAGAAGTCGATACCTTTATCAACGTTTCCATCTTTACAAGCTGCTGCGATGAATAAGTTTTCGTCAGTTACAGGAAGTCCTGCAGCTTTAAGTCTTTCTTCAGCTGCTTTAAGTCCTTTTTCAGGGTCTTTTTCGTTGATATCAACAACTTTTTCAGTAGTTGGAGCCATATTCATTTTTTCTTCAGCCCATTTAACCAATTCAGGATCCGGTTCGCAAGGTGTTTTACCAAAGTAGCCAAGAATCATTTTAGCGTAACCAGGGTTAGCCATTTTCCAATCGCCTTGAGTAGCGTTTAAGAATGCCTGCTGTGCGTAGAATTGAGAAACAGGAGTAACAGAAGTACCGAAACCGCCTCTTTCAACACATTCTTTCATAGACTTGATAAGAGCAGGGAATTTATCGAGCATGCCCATATCTTTAAGCTGGTTAACAGTTGTAGCTGTTGCACCGCCTGGAAGTGGAGCTTGAATAAGAATAGGGTTTACAGCTAATGAAATTGGAGAAATCGGATAATCTTTCATGCATTCTTTGAAGATTTCTTCTGTTTCCATAATTTTAGCAATATCTAAGCCTAAATCGTATTCAGTACCTTTCAATGCGTGCCACATAGAAATAATATCAGGCTGGCCTGTACCGCCTGAAACAGGCTTCATAGCAAGGTCAATTCCATCAGCACCGCCGTCAAGAGCAGCTAAGTAAGCAGCCAAACCTGTACCTGCTGTTTCGTGAGAATGGAAGCGGATATGAGCATCTTGACCTAACAATTCACGAGCCATTTTAACAGTTTCGTAAACTTTTCTAGGATTTGAAGTACCTGAAGCGTCTTTAAATGCTAAGCTGTCAAACGGTAATCCTGAATCAAGAATATTTCTTAAAACTTTTTCATAGAAAGCAACATCGTGAGCACCTTCGCATCCAAATGGAAGTTCCATCATTGTGATTGTTACTTCGTGCTGCATACCGTGTTTTTTGATTGAGTTTGCTGAATCAACAAGGTTATTAACGTCATTTAAAGCATCAAAGTTTCTTACAACGTTAACTCCGTGTTTTGCAAACATTTTTGCGTGTAAATCAATAACGTCGCGAGGTTGAGAGTTAAGACCAACAACGTTAACCCCGCGGGCAAGTGATTGTAATTTAATGTCAGGGCCTACTGCTGCTCTGATTTTATCCATTGTTTCAAAAGCGTTTTCGTTACAGAAGAAAATCGGAGCTTGGAATCTTGCACCGCCTGCCGTTTCGAAATGTTTAATACCTGCGCCTACTGCTGCTTGAAGAGCAGGAATAAAGTCTTCTACTAGAACCTTAGCGCCATAGATAGATTGGAAACCGTCTCTAAATGACGTATCCATAACTTTAATAAGTTTCTTTGCCATTGTTTATACCTTTCTTTAACTAATTTGTGAAATTCTTTAGGTTTGTAGGAATGAAATCAATTCCTATTATTTACCTCTGAACATTGCCGCAACGATTGCAGCTGCTATTTCTGCATCGTCAGAAATTGTTTTTCTAATTTTTCCGCCTGCTGCTTGAGGAACAACTTCAGGGAAAATTTGGTTTAGTTTGCCAACGACATTTGACATAACAAACATTGAACAGATTGTGATGCACAAAAATGCAAGCACAGTTCCCATGCCAATGCACATTACGGAAATGCCTTGAACTAGTGTTTCATTCATAAAATATCTCCTATTAAAAGTACGTGTTCTTGATTATTTTTATCAATTAATTTTAAAGCTCCGTTTTTAGTAATATCTGCTGCTATTCCTGAGATTTCTTTATCAAATATTTTTACGGTCGCTTCTTTATTGAGAAAGTTTGCTCTTCTTATGTAATCTTTTCTTATTAATTGAAAACCTTCTTCAATAAAATTATCATACCTCAAACAAAACTTATCTGAAAGTTTTTTTAAGAAAATTTTCTTATCTATTTCTCTCCCGGTTTCAATATTTAAAGATGTTGCGGGCTGGTCGATTTTGGATAATATTTCTATCTTTGTGTTTAAATTTATTCCAAAACCAAGAACTAAACCTTGTAATTTTCCATTATTTATACAGCCTTCTGCCAGTATTCCTGAAATTTTTTTATTATTAATTTTTATATCATTCGGCCATTTTATATTTGCTGAAACTCCGTATTCTTCAAACATTTCACATAAAATAACGCATAAATACTGCGTTAAATTTGAATAAACTTCTTTCATTTCAGTAGAAGGTTTAAGGATAATTGAAGCATAAATATTATCTTCTCCTGTGAAACTCCATTTTCTGTTTAATCTTCCTCTTCCATTGGTTTGGTTATAAGTATAAACGATTGTCTTATCATCAAGTTTATCAATATTATCTTTAGCATATTGATTAGTTGAGCTGACTTCTTCTAAATAAAATAAATTCATTCTTTTATTTTAATATAAAAAAACTGCTCCGAAAAATTTTCGGAACAGCTTTTTTAGTATGTACACGTAAGGTTTGTTTATGCAGCTGCTCGGGTTTGTTCAGGTTTAAGTTCTGCTGTTTTTACTTGTTTTTCGGCATTTCTGTTGTTCCACCAGTCACCGATTTTATTTGCAATAGGCGTAATCAAAACAGGTGTTGCGTAACGGTAAATTGTTGTAAATGTTGCAAGTCCCATTAAAGCGCCGAAGCATTTTAGTTTTGTGCCGAGTGATTTTTCTAATGCAGCGCATTTTTCCGGTGAAAGTTTTCCAAGAGCCATTTGCTGGCGTTTCAAACCTGAATATCTATATTCCATATTTTTGTTAAATGTACGTAAACCGTGGTCAACTCCGTAAGCACATCCAGTTGGAACGATGAAACATCCTATTTGGTTAATGCCAAGAGTATTTCTTTTTTCTGGTTCTAAGTCTTTATTTGTAACAGTTCTGTAGAAATAAACAGCACTTGTTAAGAACGAACCTAATGTAGCCATATGCTGTGTCATTAATTTTGAAACTGAGGCAAGTTTTGCAGAAAGTTTATGCATCCAAGGTTTATCAATCATCTTTTGAGCATATTTTTCTCCGAACAACTTACCAACTTTGTCTCCGAAGCCGCCTTTAAATGAAACTTCGTTTGGTTTTGTTTGAATTGTTTGTGGTTCTGCAGCTCTTACACTTGTTTTGTTATAATATCTATTTTGATATTGTATATTATTTAATGAGTTTATGTTCATTATGCAGCCGCCTTTCTTACAGCTTCATCTTTGTCTTTTGCAGTATTAACTTGATTATTTTGCTCTGCAATTACTTGTTCTGGTTTCTTTTTCTTTTCAAGATGGAATACTCGTTTTAAGACAAATGGTATCAAGGCAATTGTTGAAGCTGCGACTACCGGTCTTGTTACGATATCTGGAAGCCAGCCGAGTAATTTGTAAAGTACTGTATTTGTATCATCAGCGTCCAGCATTTCCTGGCTGATTTTTGTACCAAGTTTATCAGGAACTTTTTTTGCATCGTAATCTTTTGTATTTTTCTGATAAGCGCAGTATTTTGTTTCTTTCTTTCCTCTTGTTTCAGTTCTTTTTAAGCCTGAATAAAGCGGAGTTGCTTCAAATGTTTCTTTCCAAGATGAAACAAAGACATTATCTAATAGATCTGGCATAAATTGTGAGCCGTCTTTATTTTTCCATTCAAGAGGGTTAATTCTTTTACCTTCTTTTTCGATTGTATTTATATCAAGCTTTTCAAATGTTTCAGCGAGGAAGTTTTTATCAGCAAGTCCAAGAGAGAAGTAGTTTGTACCCATACCCTCTTCTTTGATTTGAACAAACATATCTTGCGGTCTGAAGTTAAGTTTTTTGCCGTCTCGGGTCACCCATTCACTTACAGGTTTTCCAGCCATAGCTTTCAAATCAACATCTGCGCCAAGTTCTTTTAAAGTGCTTTCTGAAACTACTTGAATTGGTCTAGGTTTTGCAGCCATCATTACGTCTTTTGTGTCAGCTGCAAATTTGTTGCCGAATTTGTCAAGCCATTCGCCTATTGGTTTTCTTGTGCCGTCAGCGTTAGCAATTGATTTTATATCAACTTGAGGGAACATTTTCTTGATATGTTCTTCTTTAAGTTTGTGCAGCAGATTCTTTTGTGCATATTTTACACCTTTAGAGAAAGGTACTGAGATTAATAATGAACTTATAACTCCGACAAACCCTGATGAAATAGAGTGTGCTGAAGCATATTTGTTATTGTCTTTGTCTTTTGCAGGCAGCGCCATGATTGTAACAGGTCTTAATAAACAGCAAATGACTGCTGAAATAGCTGCTTGTACAAAAACTTCATGGCTCATTAAATCCAGCATTTTATCAAAAACACCGCTGGTGAGAAATTTATCATAATTTTTCTTCTCTTTACCCGCGGTGTTTTTGATTTTTTCTGCTGCAGCTTGAGCTGCCTTAAGAAACTCTTTCTTTCCTTTAAAAGATACATGACTCTCATAAGTATCATTTAAAGATGACGACTTAAGCTTTCGCATCTGTTCCGAATAATTTAATCTAATCTCTTCGTTAGGGATATTAGCAGTGTTGGTTGATTGCATTCTCCCTAAGGAGTTTAGATTTTGCGTTGTATGAATCTTCATCATAGTTTCCAATCTAAATTAACTGTCTACACATTTATCATAAAACAAATCAAAAATTTTTTTGCTAGTTCGTTAAAAATTTGTTACAATTGGAGAGTAAATATATATAGACTGGATTTTGACGTGAAAAAAATTTATTTGATGATAGGATTTTTTATATTTTTTACAAATCTCCATGCCGGAGCTTTTGATTTGGATATGACTGTAGATGATGATATCAGAAAGAACTATGATTCTTCAAAGCTGCAAAAAGATATGAACGTTGAAGATACTTTGCCGAGTCTTCCTGAAATTTCAGGTAAAGATGATGTAAAAGTTCAAAATCCAGTAATTAAAGAAGAAAAACAGTCTATTCCTCAGTATAATATTTCTGCTGGGAATTTGAAAATTCCTGACGGAACTTCTTTTGATGTAGTAAGTTCAACAAAACTGAATGATTGGATGCCTAAAGGCAGTTCTGTTAAGTTCTATAACCGTACACCTATTGTAAAAAAGAAATTTACAATTCCTGCAAATACTGTTTTTTACGGAGAAATTATAGAAGTACATCAGCCGCAAATTACATGTAACGGCGGGCTTGTTGTTGTAAGAATTAACAGTATGAATTATAAAGGTCAAATTGTGCCGATAAGAGGATATGTAACTCGTGCTGATGATAAAATGATTTTCTTGAATAATATTAAAGGCGAGCGTACGTATTTAAAAACTATGTGGAAAAAAGGAAACTGGGGCAGAAATCTTTTTAATAAAATGATGACAATGACAATAAGCCTTGGAGGTGAAGGTTCTACAATTTTGCTTTCTCCGTTTCCTTTTGCTTATGGAACAATTTGTCTGGGCTTAAACACATTGACTTCACCGCTCACAGCTTTCTTTTCAAAAGGAGGACATGTTTCAATTCCTGCTGGAAGCAGGTTTAGAATTAAGCTTTTAGATGACGCATTTATTAATTAGAAAAGTCTTACAACATTATGTTCTTCAAAACGTGGGCAGGTATTCCAAGCAAGAGTTGGAATGATATCTCCTTCAACTCTGCCTTCGAACTGACAGCTGCAGCATCCTTTTACCATATTAGTAGAGCCGTCGATTAATGGACGGAAGTATTTACAGCATTGACATACTTTTAATGATAACCCGTAATCAGCAAGCTTATCTGAAAGTTCACGGATAGCATCTATCATGCGAAGGTGGTTGTTTTTTGTTAAATATGTTTTTCCTTTGTTGATAAATTTAACTCTTGCAAGTCCGTTATCAGAAATAAGTTCAAGCTGGCATTGAAAATCTTTTTTACCGTCTGTAACGATGATATTTGTAACCATTTTTTCGATGTTGTGTTTTCTGGTTGCTTTGTAGAATAAATTTCTAACAAACCTGACAGGAGGAAGGTTTTTCAATATGTGTGCAATTGAATATACAGGATATGCAAAAAGATATAAATGCTCTTTGCCGTAAAGCTTTGCGTATATAAGGCTTGCGCAGAAAGCAAGGACTAAAATAATTGAAGTGATTAATATTGTAGTGTATCCAGCCCAGAATGGGAATTTGTAAGAATGGCTTAAGAGAATTGCATAAATTAAAACGCATGCCAGCCAGTTAGGCTGAATTAAAGAACAAACGTACTCTTGAGTCAAAAAGTTTGGCGAGTGGGTAAAATTGTTCCAGAATATATTTATGCGTTTTGATAAAGAAGGTATTCTTGAGTCGTAATTTGAGATTCCTGTATACACTTTTAAATCGTCAATGTATGCCGGACAAATACCTTCAGTTGTCAGCTTGACTGTATAAAGAATTTCAGCGGTTTTGTCCTGAAACTCAAAAGAACCGATTTTGTTAAGTACATCTTTTTTAATCACAAATGCATTTGTATTTACAAGGTTTGCAAGTTTTAATTTTGTTCTTGATGTAAATAAAAATTTAGCGCAATATCTGGCATAAGTTGCTTTAATATTTTCAAGCAGTGTAAAGTCTTTATTTTCCTGAATATAATTAACCATAGGCATAAAAACATCATGCTTTGTTAAGTAGTAATTAACATTTGCAAGAAAATCCGAGTCTACGTAATTGTTTGAATCAAGAAAAACATAAGCATCAAGATTTTTTGCTTCTGAAAGCCTTTCTGCAAGTATTGAATAAGCTTGGCTTTTACCTATTGGCTCCATGTTATTGATATTGATAACATTTACATCTAAATCACTTTGAAGAGTTACGTCATCTGCTTTTTCACATCTGTCAAGAATTGCGTAAATTGTATAACGCTGTTTTAGGTATGTTTGTGATTTAAGCTGTTTAATTAAGTTATCAAGAGTCGCAGCTTCTCCAGCTGCGTAAACAACAACGCAAATGTTTGCATCTTTTGATGTGAATTTATCTCTAACTTTGCGTGAAGGTTTTATATTAGCGCAAGCCAGAATGATGTAGTAAAGCGTGAAAATTGTTATATAAATGTATAATATTGACATAATTTTATCCTCAAGAAAAGTTTACTCTAAAAAAAACAATTTCTCAAATAAAAAAGACGATAATTTAAGTTATCGTCTTTTTTATCTGGGCCGCAGTGGACTCGAACCACCGACCTCACCCTTATCAGGGGTGCGCTCTAACCACCTGAGCTAGCAGCCCATATTTAATTTTCATACCGAATGTATCAGCTATTTACCCTTGGCAAAATCTAATTTAGCATAGACATTTTTTAAAATCAAGTGTTTTATTTAAAAAAGCCGGAAAAATTTTTCCGGCTTAGTTTTATAAATGTTTTTCAATGTTTGTAATAATGGAACTTTTAGGCATCAAACCTACCATTCTTTCTACAACTTCACCATTTTTGAATACAAGAAGTGTAGGAAGTCCGCTTACTTGATATTCTTTAGCAGCATCAATATTATCGTCTGTATCGATTTTTGCAAAACATGCTCTGTCTCCAAGTTCAGTTTCGACTTCTTCTAATATAGGTCCGAGTTTTCTGCAAGGACCGCACCAGGTTGCAAAAAAGTCAACAACAGTAACTTTGTTTGAGTTAAGAACTTCTTCATTAAAATTATCAACATTAATTTCTTTTACCATATTTTAAACTCCTCTTAAAATTATAAACTTATATTACCATATATAAAATATTCATGCTATCATTCATGTAGGGAGGAGGAGTACCTCAAACAAAAAGGGATGTAATATGCCAAGAAAAAAAGAAATTGAAATTGTTTTAGATACAGAAACCACAGGTTTAGATTACACTAGAGAAAGAATTATTGAATTTGCAGCTGTTCGTCTTGAAAACGGCAAAATAAAAGATGAGTTTCAAACTTTGATTAACCCTCATCAGCATATAAGAAAATCAAGTCAGGCTGTTCACGGGATTTCTCAGGAAATGGTCGAAGATGCTCCATCTGAAGAAGAAGCTCTGCCTAAGATACTTGAATTTATTGGTGATTATCCGATTGTTGCTCATAATGTAATTTTTGACTATTCGTTTCTAAATGAAGCTAAGCTTAGAGTTTTTGGTGAAAAACTTGAAAATCCAAGAATAGATTCGCAGGTTATGTTTAAAGAAATTGCTCCTGATTTAGAATCTCACGGGCTTGAAGCTTTAACAAACAGATTTAATGTGGAGCTGAATAATCATCACAGAGCAATGGCTGATACAATGGGGCTTGCGCTTGCTTATCCGAAGCTTAAAAAACTTTATCTTCAGCGGCTTGACTGGCAGAAAAAGCAGCTTGCTAATGTAGATTATCTTTTTGACAGGTATTTAAGAATTCAGCAAAGTATCGCAACGATGCAGGCTGAGCTGCAAGACTTGAAATCAGTATTCAAGCTTCATTTTGAACTTGGAGGCGAACCTTTGCAGGCAGAAACCGGCGAGACTATGGTTTACCAGTCAAAACAATCGTTTGGCTACGATTTTGCAGATATCAAAGACGTACTGGAAAATGTTGGAGCGCTTGAAAAAGCTGTTAAAGTAAACAACGGTTTTATTGACAGGCTCTGTAATGGTCTAAGTCTTTCTGATGAGTACAAAGAAATTATACGAGATGCTCGTCAGGAAATCTCAGAAACAAGGAATATACAAATAATTAAACCATGCAAACAATAAATAAAAAAAATATTCCGGAAGAACTTGTTGTGAAAGTTGAAAAACTTTCTAATCTTGGTTTTGGAATTGCAAAGTACGAAGCTTATGTGCTCTTTGTAGAAGGAGCTTGTCCTGGCGACACGGTAAAAATCAAAGTTGGTAAAAAGAATAAAACTTATGCTAATGCTAGAGTTATTGAAATCATTGAACCTTCTGAATATCGTGTTGAACCGTTTTGTCCGATGCAGAAAGTATGCGGTTCCTGCCAGCTTCAATTTATAGATTATCAGTATCAGCTGAAGCTTAAAAAAGATATTGTAAAAGATGCAATTCGTTCAATATGCGGACATGAAATTGAAGTCAGAGACGTTATTGAAAGTCCTAAAGTACGCGAGTACAGGCATAAAATTCAGTATCCGGTAAGTGAAACGCAGAACTCAAAACGAATAATTGCTGGATATTATAAAACAGGCTCGCATGAGCTTGTAAATATTAAATATTGTCCAATTCAGCCAGAATATTGTGATAAAATTATAGATTTTATCAGGAATGCAGCTCAAGAACTTGGAATTTCCGGATACAATGAGAAAAAGCATGTCGGAGATTTAAGGCATGTTGTGATTAGAAGTTCAAATTACAACAGTAAAAATCTTGTAATTCTTGTTATGAACTCAACAAAAGTTTTTGATAAACTTAAAAAACTTGCTTCAAAATTATACAATGAACTTGATAATGTTTCAGGAGTAGGTGTAAATTTCAATTCTAAAAAGACAAATTTAATCTTGGGTGAAAATACTGAAATTCTTGAAGGTGAGGCTTTTATTGAAGAAAAGCTCTGTGATAAAGTTTTTAAGGTCGGGGCTAAGACTTTCTTTCAAGTAAATCCAGAGAGTGCTAATAATATTTTTGAGTATGTTAAAAAATATATTTCTGATAACTTTGAAAAACCCATGATTCTTGATGCTTATGCAGGGATAACAGCTTTTGGTATATGTTTATCTGATATTGCTCGCAAAGTTGTGAGTGTTGAAGAAGTTAAAGAATCTGTTGATTTAGCAGATAAAGTTATCAAAGAAAACGGAATTAAGAATGTCGAGCTGCATAATATGGATGCAAGCAAATTTTTTGAGAAAGAATTGAATACAAAGGGACGGCAATTTGACGTAGCAGTTCTCGATCCGCCAAGAAAAGGATGTTCTCAAGAAAGTCTTGATTATGCTTTGAAATTGACAAAAGGTAAGATTATTTATGTAAGCTGTAATCCTGCAACACTTGCAAGAGATTTGAAATATTTGATAGAAAAAGGATGTAAAGTCGACTTTATTCAGCCGTTTGACATGTTTCCGCATACTTATCATGTTGAAGATGTTGCTGTGATAACGATTGTATAAACTTTTCTAATGAAACTAGAAACTTTTCTTTTGTCATATCCGGCAAAATTTCTTTAATACAGGTAATTCCTTTCACTTCTTCGTGAAACAGGCTTTCAAGAAATTCTTTATCATAATCAAAAAGTATTGAGCCGTGCTGGAGTATGTAACCGTTTTTGCGGCACTGTGCAGAGCCGATTAGTTTGCTGCCTTGATGGCAAACATCTGCTCCGGTAGAGAGGAGCATGCAGTAATCGAAGCTGGTAGAAATATTTTTTTGTCCTCCTATGTTAAGGTCAACTTTGAGTGTTTTGAAAAAATCTATCAAGATTCCTGATATTTTTTTGTAAGACTCAATTATGCTTTCACCTTCAACAGCAGGAGCAACGTAGCTATACGTTACTTCATTATCGTGCAAAAGTGCTCTTCCTCCAGTTAAGCGCCTAACGCAGTCAAGTCCGTCAGGAATGGGAAATTCTTTTTGGTTTCTTCCTAATGACACGCACATCGGAGACCAGCCGTAAAGACGAAAGATAGGTTCTTCTGCATGAGTACGGATAGCTTCATCAAGCAGGTCAGAGTCAATCTGCATATTTGTTTTGCCATCAAAAGTATCAAACTTGATGAATTTCATCTTGAATCTTTCTGAATAAAGCTTCGTCGTTAGAACTTTCTGCAAGAGGTTTTGGGATAAACAAATCTAGATATCTTCTTATTGCGTATTGGTCTGACATGCCGGAAATGTAGTCAGTTACAATTGTTGGAATTTCTGATTTATTACAATATGCTTCAAGCTTTTCTGTATAATATTCAAACAGCGATTTTATAATGTTTTTGGCTTTTTTTTCTTCTGCTTTAGCAATTGGATCCAAATAAACATTATCAAACATCCATGTTCTAAGCTTTGTGACATAGAACCATCCTTCTTCTGACATTGTAACTTTAGGTTTATCCATGGAGCTTGTAATTACATCTGTAATCATTTTTCCCAGCCTTGCTGATTGGTTTGAAGAAAAGTATTTAACACAATCTTGCGGTAAATCATCTTCTGAAATTATACCTGCACGAATAGAATCTTCGATATCGTGGTTGATATATGCTATTTTATCAGCGTATTGAACAACTTGAGCTTCCGGTGTTTTTGGCTTGTAACCCCATGTGTGGGTTAAAATACCATCTACAGTTTCTTTGCAGAGGTTCATATCCTCTAAAACTTCAACAACTCTGACGCTCTGGAGGTTGTGATGAAAACCGTTTGGCAAAAGTTCGTCAAGGGTTCCTTCTCCGCAGTGTCCGAAGGCAGTATGACCTAAATCATGACCTAAGGCGATTGCTTCAACTAAATCTTCGTTTAATCTTAGCGCACGAGCCATTGTTCTTCCGATTTGCGAAACTTCAAGAGTGTGTGTAAGCCTTGTACGGAAGTGGTCGTTGTATGGTGACAAGAATACTTGAGTTTTATGTTTTAAACGCCTGAAAGATTTTGAATGCAGGATTTTATCTCTGTCTCTTTGAAATTCTGTTCGTATTTCAAATTGTTCTTCCCTTTTGCGTTTTCTGCCTTTTGAGTCTTTGCATTTTGTAGCATAAGGGCTCAAAATCTCGTATTCGCGTTCTTCTAATTGTTCTTTTACAGTTTTACATTCTGTGTTCATACGATTATTATACCTAAAACCGGCATTTTTGACTAGCTTTTTTAGCGGGATTAGTGTATTATAAACTTACAGGGGAGAGATTTAATGGAAAGTTTTTTTAATGTGGAATGTTTAATACGTCTTTTTCTTGCTCTTGCAATGGGTTTTTCTCTCGGGCTTGAAAGAGAGCTTACAAATAAGTATGCAGGCTTGAGGACTCATATTCTTGTCTGTTTAGGGGCTTGTATTTTTACTCTTCTTTCTATATACGGTTTTCCTACATTTGCAGATGGTGATAATGTCGTAATTAATAATGCAACAGGGATAAGAGATACTTCAAGGGTGGCTGCGCAAATAGTTACCGGTATTGGTTTTATCGGGGCAGGTACTGTATTAAGAAACGGACCTATGGTATTTGGACTTACAACTGCTGCTACTCTTTGGATTGCTGCAAGTATCGGCATGGCTTGCGGAGCCGGAATGTATGATGTCGCGCTTATTGCTACTTTAATGAGTGTTGCTGTGCTTACTCTTATCAGGGTTTTTGAAAGGCAGATTCTGCCTTCAAGCGGCAAGCAAATTAGAAGGTATAAAGTCGTAATTTATCTTAATGGTGCTGATGTTGAAAAAGTTTATGAATTTCTTACCAGAAATGTTGATAACATTGCGGATTTCTCTTCTAAAAAACTTCTTGAAAATCCGGAAAAATCAAAGCTTTCTTCTACGTTTGAACTTGCGAATAAGAAGATGATGAATGAGATTTACAATAAATTGAGCAGTATTGCGGAGCTTGATTCTATAACTTTACAGGAATTGAATGGTTAAGGAAACTAATAGAAATCATTTTAGTCATAAAGATATTATTCAAATTGTGTTTGAATATTCGAGAACCGTGCTGATTTCTTTTATTGCTGCTTTGATTTTTACGATTTTACTTTCTTTTCATGCAAGAAGTGAAATGATAAAAAACCTATATTTAAATAATTCTGAGCATCATCAAATGAATGAACAGCTTGCAAGGCAGCTCATTATGCAGTCAGATTTTATGAAGGATCTTCGTAAAAAAAGATGTTCAATATGTGTTCAAGTCGGGAATTTATATGAATCTGCGCACGATTATGCAAATGCTCAGCTTGCTTATGAACTTGCTCTTGAGAAATCACAATATAAAAATTATAAAATATACTATAAGCTTTCAAAAGTTTTGATTGCTCAAGGGAAAGTTGATGAAGCAAAAGATTTAATATCTTCTGTGAGAGATTTGAGCAATAAAGGTTTGATTAAGTTCAAAGCCCGTGCTTACATTGAAATGGGGGATAAATATTATTCAGCAGGCAAGTTTTTGAGTGCAGCAAAAAGTTATGAAAAAGCTAAATTTTATTATGATAAATTCTCAAAAAAAGATAAGGTCATTGAAAAATCTATTAAAGACCGGATAGTAAATGCTTATATTGAGACTGCAGATATCATGGTAAAAAGCGGGATGAATACTGATGCTGTTCGTTTTTTAGCGAAAGCTGAAAAATATGCTCCAAATAATTTTGAAATCAAGTATAAGCTTGCAATAATTTATTCTGATTTAGACCCAGTAAAATCTGTAAAATATTTTGAGCCTCTTATGAATAAGATACCTCAGAATGTTGATTATGGAGTTTATTCAAAAGCATTAATGAAATCTGCTAATATTTCCGAGCTGGAAGGCAATCCGGCTCGTGCGAAATATTTCAGGTATAAGATACATTCAGTTGATATTTTTGTTGATAAAAAAGTTGTTTATAAGAACGATTTTGAAGTTTACCTTGATAAGTTTTTTGTGAGAAAGTTCTGGCTGGCTTATAGATTAAATGCAGTGTATAGAATTAAAAATATTTCTCATAAGAATATTACAAATCTTTCGGCTTCTTTTGTTCTCCGTCAGGGTGATAATGTGCTTGAGACCGTTACTATAAAATGTGCGGGTAAAAATAAGCCTTTATTTTTTAATAACGGGGTGACTGATGAAATTAAAGTGTCATTTAAGAAAAATATATTTACGAAAAATGAGCTGGGGCAATATTTAATTGATATTTATCTTTTTAAAGATGAAGAGTATAAAACTCTTATCAATACTATGAAAGTGCCTTTAAAAACAATTAATACAGAAGAGAAGGAGCTGAGTTTAATAAAGTTTTAGTATAGTTTTCTTTAGGACAGTTGAAAATTTTGTCTGTTGTATTTTCTTCAATCAATTCCCCGAAATACATTATTCCGACTCTGTCTGCAATATATCTTATTACGTTTAAATCGTGTGAGATAAATAAAATTGTTAAATCTCTTTGTTGTTTTAAGTTTTTTAAAAGATTAATTATTTGAGCTTGAATACTTGCATCAAGAGCGCTTATAGGCTCATCTGCGATTATTAGTTTGGGGTTTAAAATTAAAGCTCTTGCGATTGCAATTCTCTGCCTTTGTCCTCCCGAAAACTCATGCGGGTAAAGGTCTAAACAGCTGGCTTGTAAGCCTACATCATTTAAAACGTCTTTGATAATAGCGTTTTTTCTGTTTTTAGAATAGTTTGTGTTTATATCTAAAGGCTCACGGAGAGTTTCTCCAATTTTCATTTTAGGGTTTAAACTTGAATACGGATTTTGAAATACCATTTGAACAAGTTTTGGATAATCTTTTTTTTCAGATGAGTTGTGTTTTAATATGCTTTTGCATTCGAATAAAATGTCGCCGCTTTTTGGTTTAACAAGTTTTGTTATCGATTTAGCTATTGTAGATTTGCCGCATCCGGATTCTCCTGCAAGCGCATAAATCTCTCCGGGTTTTATCTCTAGAGAAACATTTTTAACTGCCACAAGAGAATTTTCTTTCTTGTTTTTCAAGCTGGTATATTCGACAATCAGGTTTTTAATTTCAAGTAAATTATTATCCACATATACATATTAACATAACCTCTTTTATGATAAAATCGTCTAAGAGGTTAAGGAGTTTTTAATGTTAGATGTTTTTGTTAAAAAATTTGTAACAGTTAAAAATATTATATTTTTTGTAATTGCTTTACTCTTTATAATTTTTTTAACGAAAGTCAAAGATATTGCGATATTGTTTTTTGCATCTTATGTAGTCGCTTGCTCGCTGGCTCCTCTTGTTGATAAAATGTCAAAAAAAATTAATCGTTCTTTGGCTTCAACAATTGTTTTGGGCGGAGTTTTGACAGTTTCTTCATTATTTTTGTTTCCGCTTTTTTCGGTTGGAGCTGCACAAATAAAATCTTTTTTGAATATGCTGCCAGAGCATATTTTAGCTGTTAAAACTTTTTTGCTTAATACTCCGTTAATTAGTAAATCAACTATAGCACAGCTCGATTTAGGCGGGCTTTTGACTACAGCTTCAGGATTTACTACAAAATTTCTAAATGAATCTATAAACTTTAGTATGGAATTTGCATCTGCAATTGTTTACTTCTTTGCTGCTTGTATTATAGTTTACTATTTTCTTGTAGATAAAGATAAAGTGAAACAAGCATATTGCAGTTTGTTTCCTGCACAAATGAAACCTAGAGCAGGTGAAATTCTTGATACAATATCTCATAAAATCGGCGGATATATGACAGCGCTGCTTGTCACAATTGGAAGCGTTGGAGTTATAACAACAATCGGGCTTATGTTTCTGGGAGTTGATTATGCTATTTTGCTCGGGGTTTTAAACGCAGTTCTTGATATAATTCCTATTGTAGGTCCTGTGCTGGGGCTTATTGTTACTATGCTCGTTGCTTATAAAATGGGAGCTGTAACCCTTGTTTTAATAGTTCTGCTCTTTATTTTTGCTCAGTGGGCGGAAAATAATCTTGTAAGACCATATATTTTTGGAAGATTTCTTGATATTCATCCGCTTATTATTTACTTTTTTCTTTTTGTGACAGCTCAGTATCTTGGAGTTGTAGGAGTTATTTTTGCACCTGCTATTGCTGCTACTGTCTGCGTTTTGTTTGATGAACTTTATATAAAGAATGTGAATTGATGGAAAGATTTTTATACAACTCAAATAAAGGTGAATATACTCTCTTAATGGCTTATCCTGCTGTTGAAGAGTTTGCGCTTGCTTCGCTTGGATATCTGTGGCTTTATAAAATTGCTGATATGACAGAAGGAATAAATGCTGTAAGATGTTCGACTGACAATATTGATAAATTTAAACGACCGCAGGCAGCTGCTTTTTCAATGTCTTTCGATTTTGATTTTATGGGAGTTTTTGAAATTTTAGAAAAACTTGGAATCCCGTTCTATGCAAAAGATAGAGATGATGACCAGCCTTTAATATTTGCCGGCGGTCCGGTTATTACTACAAATCCGCGTCCTTATGAAGCATTTTTTGATTTTATGATGATTGGTGATGGTGAAGAAAGTTTTAAAAAAGTTCTCGATATATTAAAAAATAATTGCAAGAAAGATGCGATAACGCTTTTAGCAGATGTTGAAGGAATCTATATTCCTAATATGCCCGTCAAAAAATCAACAGTTCTTTTAGATGAAGTTATTTATACTCCTATTTTAAGTGATAATAGCTATTTTAAAGATACTTTTATAATTGAAGTTTCACGCGGATGTATGAATCGATGTGCATTTTGTACAGCATCATATATTAATTTGCCGTTTCGCAGTTATTCTTATGAAAAAATAATTGAAGCAATTGAGCTTGGGCTTAAGTATACTAATAAAATAGCACTTCTGGGCGCTCAGATAAGTGCTCACCCTCGGTTTGGCGATATTATGAAGTATTTAAACGATAAAATGGAGAACGGAATTGATATTGAGCTCGGCATATCTTCTTTAAGAACAGATTCTGTTACTCCCCAAATGGTGCAGACGCTTGTAAAAGGAGGGCAAAAACATTCTACAATTGCGATTGAAGCAGCAAGTGAAAAGCTTCGGAAATTTATTAATAAGAATTTGAAAGAAGAACAAATTCTTAATGCCGTTAAAACTGCAAGAGAAAATGGGTTAAAAGGACTGAAAATATACTCAATGATTGGTATTCCCGATGAAACACAGGAAGATATTGATGAATTTTTAAGACTCGGAAAACTGCTTAAAGATGAAAATAAAGGCTTTAATATCGAATTTTCGTTTTCTACTTTTGTGCCAAAACCGCATACTCCATTCCAATGGGCTCTAAGAGAAGATACAAAGTCTCTTGAAAAAAAACAAAAATACTTGGAAAAAGAGTTGGCAAAACTTGGTATAGCTTCAAAATTTTCAAGTGCAAAATGGGATTACTGGCAAAGCGTTCTTTCACGCGGAGGTGTGGAACTCGCACCGCTTCTAACAGAAGTTTATAAAAATGGGGGCAAAATCGGAGCTTATAAATCTGCAGTTAAATCCTTAAGTTTATCTATAAAAGAAAGTTTTGAGATGAATGAAGCGCTTCCTTGGGATATAATAGAATTTGAACCAAGAAAAGAATTATTAAAAAATGAATATAAACGGCTTTGCATAAAAAAAACTTCTCTTTGAGACGAGAAGCTGGGAAATTAGTTAGGAAGGGATTTAGGGTTTAAATTCTTATTTTCATCTTACATATATATAAAATATATAATCTTTTGCTAATTTCAAAGTTTAGAAAAGTTGTTACAAATTGTAAAATTATTAACTTTTGTAACAATATAAGCAAAAATCCTAAAGTTTTAGCCAATTGTGCCGTAATACTTAGTACAGGGAAAAAACAAAAGGATAAATACCGCAATGGGAATGGCAGCATCACAAGCTACATTATTAATGATAACTTCCAGGTTGCACGATGTTGAGTACAAGGCACAAAATATCGAAAACCAGAAGATTGCGCTTGCGACTCAAAAAGACGAGTTGTACCAAAACTATTGTGATGCTTTAGATGCTAAGAAGATTCAGGTTGCGTTTAATAATGGGGATGGTACAAGGAATTTTATTGATGCCACATTCTCTACTATGTGTGCATACAATCCTGATAGATTTAAGCAATATTCTTTAAAAGATGCTAGTACTGGTAAGATTATTGTAGATTCTAACACTTTTGAGAATTATAAAGATTTCAACTCTGATAAATATGCATTTGCTTATGCAATGCTTGGTATGGATGCTGATTTTGGCTGGCCTGTGGAGAATGACCATGGCAGATATACAATGGGTATGGAAGTTGGCATTGGTATTTCTAATGAAGATTATGGAGATGGAAATGCTGCGAATGGAAGCTTTAACTTATTTATGACAGATGTTGAAAGAAAAGTTTTTGAAAATCATAGAAATGATGAAAAATTGACAAAGCCTTGGGATTTATTACAAGAAGCTTGCAATTCAGACTCAGCAACTGATGCTGACAAACAGGATGCTTTAGATAATTTTAGAAATGCTTTATATGAGAACTTTGGCTCTGAAATATATAAATATATGCGTTTGAATAAAAATGAAGTTTCAAACACTGATCCTGATGCTGCTAATGCAGAATTTAATGAAGAATATCCGGAAGAGTTTCCAAAAGGCGAGTTTAATTATTACGTCCATCTTTTTGAAGAGATTCAAGCTGCTGGTGGATGTCAGGAAATTGATCCGCAGTATGAGGCCGGTTCAGAAGGTAATGAATGGCTGAATAATATGGTTAACTCTGGTAAAGTTATTATTGATGTATATGATGAGAATAAAAAAGAATGGTCTGAAACTAGTGTTGCAACTAGTACTAACCAAAATTACCTTCAAGAAGTCCAAGACGAAGCTGACTTAAAGAAAGCTGAAGCTAAATATGAACATGAGCTTGGGATTATAAATCAAAAAGATACAAAGTTTGATAGAGATTTGAGTAAGCTTGAAACAGAGCGTAATGCAATGAAAACAGAAATGGATGCTATTAAAACTGTAAGAAATGATAATATAGAAAGAACTTTTGGTATATTTAGTTAATTAAGTTTTATTTTAATTTTTTTTGCGTTTTAAAATGACTAAAATTATTTACTCATTCCCTTTTTCCTTTTTCCCTTACCGCTGCTTTGACCGGCGGTTTTTTATTCTTTCTAAGCTTTGAGGTCTGATGCTCCGTTTTTTTCATTTATTCCTAGTTCGAGTTTTTTTATTCTGGTTTGAATATCTTCCATAAGCTTTCGGTTGATTGTAAGCAGGTCTCCGATTATAGCGATAATTCCCAGCTGTAGTGCTGCAATAAGAAATACAGCTGCAAATATTAATGATTGAACATGCCCGTTGCCGTCTCCAAGATAGAAAAAATATAAGAATCTTATAACAAGAGCAAAGCCGGCAAATCCTGCAATTCCTGCAAGGGTTATAAAAAATCTAAAAGGTCTGTAGACGATGAACATTCTGACTGCAGTTTTCATTGATTTATACATGTAATCAAAAATGTTTTTCATAAGTTTTGATTCTCTAAGCTTAGGATTTACCCTGATTGGAACAGAAACGATTTTTAAACCTTTTGCGTTAGCTTGAATCAAAGTTTCCATTGTATAAGTATAGTTGTCAAAAACATTCAATCTTAAAGCAGCATGTTTTGAGAATGCTCGAAAACCGCTTGGAGCATCTTCTACTTTTGTGGATGATAGAAGTCTTAATACTGCAGAGCCTAGCTTTTGAAAGAATTTTTTTATTGGAGAAAATTCTTTAATAGAAAGAATATCACGTGCTCCGATGGCAATGTCTGCTTCTCCCATTAAAATTGGTTTAACAAGTTTTTCAATATCGTCTGCGCAATACTGATTATCAGCATCTGTATTAACAATTATATCAGCTCCGCGTTTTAAGCACTCGCTAAGTCCATTTCTAAAAGCGTTTGCCAGTCCTTTGTTAGGTTTTATTTCAAGAACAGAAGCTCCCCAATTTTTTACAATTTCTGCGGAATTGTCAGAAGAGCCGTCATTAATTACAAGAACTTCAATTTCATTTATGCCTTCAACATTTTTAGGTAATGCATTCAGCGTAGTTAGAATTGTTTCAGCTTCATTGTAACAAGGTATTTGAATAATCAGCTTGGTCATGTAAAATATTATATATAAATGAGAGGATGGCCGCAAGTTGTTTTTTATAATTTTGCTTGGTTTTTTGTTACGGATAAGCTGTATTGTTAAGCCCGAAGGAATGTGGAATGATGAGTATGTAAGCTGGTATATTGCTTCGACGCCTATTTTTGATGGTTTCTGGCATGAAATCTTAAAGCAATGCCACATGCCTCTTTATTATATTTATTTAAAACCTTTTGCTCATTTTTCTGATACGATTCTTAGATTAACATCTGTTCTTCCGGGAGTTATCTCAATTCCGGTGATGTATATTGCAGGAAAAGAGTATTCAAAAAAAGCAGGATATTTTGCTGCTTTAATAACTTCTGTACTTTCGTTTCTGGTGTATTATTCACAAGAAGTAAGATTTTATTCTTTGTTGTTTTTGTTTTCTGCTCTCGCTCTATTATTTACAATTAAGTATTTAAAAGTAGATAGTAAATTAAATCTGGCAGGATATTTAGTTTCTTTGGGACTTATTTTATTTACTCATATTATTGGTGTAATCTATGTGTTTTTATCACTTTTATATGTTTCTTATAAAAAGAAGAAACTTCCAGTATTTATTGTCTCAGTACTTATAATTATTATCTTTTTATCCCCTGTATTAAATAACGTGCTTAGAATGCTTCCAGCTTCTCAATGGTGGGGGCAGTTTTCGTATACAAATATATTATTTTTGTTTAGTGATTATTTTTCGCCTATTTTAACAAATAATGTCACAGCACCTCCTGTATTTTTTTATGATAAGTCGCTTGTTCTCTGGCTTGTTGTACCGTCATTAATCGGACTTGCCGGCATGATTGGCGGTTTAAAAAAAGGACTTTTCTTTGTTTTTGCAGGGACGGCAGGAGTTATGTTAATACTGGCTGCTTTTGGCAAGCTTGTATTTATTACAAAGTATTCCATTGAAATTCTTCCGATTTTAATTTTATTTACTGCTCTTGGATTTGTTCGTTTCAAAAAAACAGGTATTGTTCTCCTTGCTATGTTTGTTAGTTTTCATCTTGCGTCAGTTTTGACTCCAAACTATGTTACTAAACTTAAACGTAATGAAGGGCATAAAATAGTTGGAGATATTCTGAATGCCAGAAATCCTCAGAATATTGTTTTTACCTATTATGAACCGGATAGATTTTTAAGATATACAAATGCTGCGGGTAAGAACCTGCTTTATATAAGCAAAAGCAACCGCCATCTTTATAAAGATAATCCAGCTGAAATTTTAGCAGAAATTCCTTCTGGAGAAAGTGTTTCAGTGGTTTTTCTGGATAGTGTCAGCTTTTTTGATGAAATTCCAGAAGGAGTGAATGTTCCGGAGATGTTTGTAACATTTTCTAATGTAAAAAAATCTTTAATTAAAGCACTGGATAGTGATTTTAAAGATTTTAAGGTCGATAAAGCCGGATATTGGACTGTTATTTCTGGTGTAAAGTATAAATAACTTAACAAAACTCTTGACATAAAAATATGCTTTTGTTAAATTACTTAGTATAGTCGCAGACAGTTAGTATCCTTATGTAGGATTTAATCAAAAAAGGCTAACCGAGATTATCCGAAAACAAAATAAATAGCTAAATATTTAAAGATGTGTTGGATTTTGCGATTAACTAGAAAGGTTGCAAAATCTTTTTAGTATGAAAACGGTCGATAAAACTCTCTTAATGAGTAGTAAAAGCCATTTGTAATAATGGTGAAAAGCCAAAATACAGTTTAGTATTTTTAAAACAAACTGGTAAGAATGGTAAAAAAAAGGAGCAAAAAATGTCAACAAAAGCTTTCAAAAATGATAAGGTAGCTCTTATCAAAGAAAAAATTGATAAAGCTCAAGTTGCAATTGTCAGCGAATACCAAGGGTTGTCTGTTGAAGAAATCACAAAATTAAGACGTGAAATTCAAAAAGACGGCGGTGACTACATGGTTACTAAAAATACTCTTGCAAAAATCGCTATCAAAGGCACTCCTTACGAAGTGTTGGCTGAAACTTTAAAAGGACCAATTGCTATTGCTTTTGGTTTTAACGATCAGGTAGCACCGGCTAAGGCTTTATCTAAATTTATCAAAGATACTAAAAAAGGTGAAATCATTGCTGCAGCTATGGATGGTAAATTACTTTCTGCTGCTGAAGCAAAAGCTCTTGCAAATCTTCCTTCAAAAGAAGAACTTTATGCAAAAATGCTTGGATGTATCAACTCACCTGCATCTGGTATCGCAAACTCTGTCAATGCAGTTATGTCATCTCTTGTTAGAGCAGTTGCAGCTGTACGTGACCAGAAACAAGCGTAGGGTAAATGCCTTTGGCTGGTAAGTAATGCTCCGGCTAAAAGTTTATTCACACCCTGGAAGAACAAAACAAATTAAAAAGAAAGATTAAAGAAAAAAGGAGAAAATAAAATGAGTATTGAAGCAATCTTAGAATCAATTGAAAAATTAACTTTATTAGAAGCTGCTGAATTAGTAAAAGCTATGGAAGAAAAATTCGGCGTATCTGCAGCTGCTCCTGTAGCTGTTGCTGCTGCTCCTGCTGCAGCTGCTGCACCTGCTGAAGATGCTGATGCTGAAGTAAACGTAATCTTAGCTTCTGTTCCAGCTGATAAGAAAATCGCTGTTCTTAAAGAAGTAAGAGGCATTACTGGTCTTGGCTTGAAAGAAGCTAAAGATTTAGTTGACGGTGCTCCTAAAGCTGTTAAAGAAGGCGTTAAAAAAGATGAAGCTGAAGCTATCAAGAAACAGCTTGAAGCAGCTGGCGCTACTGTTGAAATCAAGTAGTTTGACATTTATTTGTAGAAATAAAAAAGCGGTTTTGGAATTTTCCAAAACCGCTTTTTTTATATTACCCTTTAATAATCATAAAAGATTTCAATGCTCTTCCCGTATCTCCTGATTCTTGGGTAGAAATAACATGAATTTTTTTGTAATCTAAAGAAGTCGAGCTTCCGCCATCGAACGCCATTGCGCTGTCAAGTCCATAGCTGGCACACAAATCACGTGCTTCATAAATATCCATAGGATGTTCATTTGTTACTATAAAAATATGCACTTCTTGAGCGCCTTTTTCCAAGGTTTTTAAACCAATCAAAGTTCTTGGGGTTTTGTGAAGAACTGATGCAGATTCTCTTATAACGTTACCTTCTTTATCTTTTACAATAAAAAACTCTTCTTCTAGGCGCAGGTTAGGTAAAAGCTGAGGTCCGCCTTGTGCAGAATGTTTTACAGAGCACAAGAAATCAACTTTAGAATCATGCTGAGCTATTTCATATTTTAATTTGCTGTCGCAATCAAGTATTCTAAATTCAGTTCTATTTAAAATCTTTTTTAGATTTTGTCTAAGCACAGGATTATTCATTAATCCTTCATTAAAAATGGGATCTTCTATTGTTTGTGTGTCATTGACTATGTATGACATTGTTTTCTGATTTTTAGGGTCAAAATATCCTGTATTAATAGTAAGCAAAGATGACGATTTATTGTGCGCTTCTTTGTTTGTAATTAATGAAGGGGAAGAAATAAATTGAATTTGTTTTTTTATTTTATCGCCGCTCAAAATAATATGATAAATTCCATCATCAAAAGTTACGTCAATTGGAGCTGCATATGCAGAGCCGGCGGATAAAAAAATTCCTAAAAGTAATAATAATTTTTTCATATTATAGATCCTTAGATTTGTAAAAAGCGATAATAGCGCATAAAAATGCAATAGGAGGAAAAGCTGCTGTTACAAGCGGCGGTAAAACTCCTTTTTCTGCCAGAAGGTCAAAAAATGGCAGGGTAATATAATAAACAAATATGCATCCGATTGCAATTGTAAATCCGATTAATCTTTGTTCTCTTGGTTTACTGAATCCAAGCAGGCATCCCATAATTGCAAGCAATACACATACAAATGGATGGAAAAATCTTTGCAGATATTTGTTATACATAAGCCTGTAATCTTCATCAAGGTTTTCTTTCTTTAAAAGATTTACATAATGCTTTAGGTCTTTATTATTTATATCTCTATCTCTTTTTGTGGAGTTGAGCATAATTGTGTAAGCATTTTCTGCATCTTCGCCATTAAGAATATATTCTTGTGATTTTTTATTTATTTTATTAAATATACCTTCTTCAGTAACTTCGTAAGATGTAATATCGTTTAATACCCAGCTTGGCTTGCCTTCCAAGTCCACACCTTTATATCCGGTTTCAGCAACAAGAATGTTGGTAAGCCCATGCAAATCATTAAAAACTTGTTTCGAAAAGTTTAAAACAATTACATTTGTCATTTCATGATTAAAGAACCTAGAAACAATTACAGCTTGTTCTGGATGGTTGTTTTCATCTTTTTTTGTATAAATATACTGTGTTAATGTTCCTCCGCCTTTTATTTCTTGTAATTTCTGACAAGAATACGGAATCCATTTATCATAAGTTAAGAAACAAAAATATGTGATGATAAGGCTTAAAACTAAAAGCGGCTGCAGTATTCTCCAGAACGACATGCCTACTGCTCTAAAAATAGTAAGCTCAGAGTCTTTGCTAAGCTTGTCAAATGTAAATAAAGAGCCTAATAAGAGCCCTACAGGGAACGCTTTTCCAAGGATTTTAGGCAGCTCATATATTAAAACCATTACACCTGTTCTTACTGTATATTCATGCGCAAGGATTTTTTTTATGGTATTCAAAAGCATTTCAGGCGCAATCCAGACAATTGTAAAAAGAAGAATTGCAACAATTGTTGTTATAAGAACTTGAGTAAAAATATATCTGTCATAAACAGTGAAAAGTTTTTTCATCCTAGAGCTTGAAGTCCTTTCCTAAGTAAAATTCTTTTGCAACAGGGTCATTAGCAACATCAATGCTTTTGCCCTGAATCTTAATTTTTCCGTCAAAAATAACATAAGCTCTATCTGTAATGGAAAGAGTTGCTTTTGGGTTGTGGTCTGTTATAAGTACTCCTAAACCTTTTTCTTCAGAAATTTTTCTAATATTGTCTTTAATTTCACCGATAGCAATCGGGTCAATTCCGGCAAAAGGTTCGTCTAAGAGCATAAAATCAGGACTTGCAGCTAAAGCTCTGGCAATTTCAACACGCCTTCTTTCTCCTCCCGACAAAGCAACAGCAGGTGACTTTCTAAGTTTTAATACCCCGAATTCTGTAAGAAGCTCTTCAAGTTTTGCTTTTTTTTCATTAACTGTAAGCTTATCATTCATTTCAAGAACAAGCTGAATATTTTCTTCTACAGTAAGTTTTCTGAAAATAGAATTTTCCTGCGGAAGGTAGCCTATTCCCGCTTTTGCTCTTAAGTTCATAGGCCATGCAGTGATTTCTTTATTATCAATAAAAACTTGACCAGTGTTAGGTTTTACAAGCCCGACAATCATATAAAAAGTTGTTGTTTTTCCTGCCCCATTTGGTCCTAATAAACATACAACTTCACCTTTATCCATGTAGAAAGAAATGTCGTTAACAACGCTCCTATCTCCGTAAATTTTAACAAGATTTTTAGCTTCTATTCTCATTTCTGCTCCCCGCACTACCTATTTTATTATGATACAACAAAATTGGGCGATATTAAATCATTAAGTTTTGTAACGAAACATTAAAAAAATATCAATTTTCCTAAGCATAATTACTTTATTTATATGTAAGGTTAAATCAGGTTAATTTTAAATCAACTAAATTTTATTTAGTAGGAGGTCATTATGTCTTTGGGCATATCAGGAATAGGTGCATACAATCCATATATGAGCGGTCTTGGAGCATTAGGGCTCGGAGCTGGCGGTTCATTTGCTTCATACGCAGACCCTTCAATGATGGGCATGGGCGGTATGATGGGATTCCCTGGCGGAATGGGTATGATGGGGATGTACAATCCTTCATTTATGGCTCAGATGAATCAGGTTTATCAAGACATGGAAAAATCACAGCTCAGACATTCAAGTGCGATGCATGAAATTATGATGCAGAATAAAACTGATGCTTACAAAGCAGAGGACATGGCTTTGTTTAGAAAAGCTATGGAAGATGCAAGTCTTAATACTGCAGTTGTAAACCTTGCTGAAAAAATCAGAGAAGGTGATGCTGATGGTATCTGCGAAGAATTTGACAGAATGAAGATTGCGCTTTATCAGAAGTATAACTCATATTTAAAAGAAAACAGTGACAGGCTGGATCCTAAAGAAAGTGTTAATAATATCATTGAGATGATGTACTCTGAAATCATTTCGAAGAAAACAGGAGAGCAGGTAAGCTTAAGAAATGATATTAAACGCTATGGTGAGACTGCATTCAATCATGGGTTTAACGAAAAATTCTTTGGAAAAAGCGATTATCACAAAAAATATACCGAAGAAACTTTGAGCTATTTATTTGGAACAAGAATAGATAACAAAGGCGGCAAAGACAGAATGGAAAAAATCGGCGGCGGATTTGGAAGAGCTGCTGAAGCTGGTACAGCAGCTGCTGCAGGTTATGGAGCCGGATTGGGACTGGCTGGTATTGCTTCAATTGTATCACCTGGTATACGTAAATCTTTGAGTACAGCGGTTGTCAAAGATGAAGCCGGAAAAATTGTCAAAGATGCAGCTGGGAAAGCAGTTAAAGAAAGCAATATTGGAAACTGGTTAAATAAAGCGGGTAAATTTGGTAAGTGGGCTGCGATTGCAGTATTAGCCGGCGATATTATCTGGCAGTGTTCAAGAGATTAGTTATATATAAGGTTCGTTAAAAAACGAACCTTTTTTGTATTTTTTATCTTTTCCCTCTTGACATTTTGTATTGATATCATATTATAGTAAATGCGATGGGACGTCGCCAAGTGGTAAGGCAGCTGGTTTTGGTCCAGCCATCTCGGAGGTTCGAATCCTTCCGTCCCAGCCAAATAAACAAAAGACCTGAATTTTCAGGTCTTTTGTTTTTATGTAGTTAAGAAGCTTGAATACTGCTGCTGCATGTTTGCAATAAGAATATCCATAGATGCGAATTTTGCTTCGAGTTGTGCTCTGTATCTTTCAAGCGCTTTTTTCTGCCTTTCGATTTTGTTTTCGATTTTGTTGACCTGTTTTTGATATGAATTTTCTGCTGTATCGAAAAATCCAGTTACAGATTTTAGCGAAGATTCAACCAAATCTTCAATTTTGGTCAAGACTCCTGTGTTATTATTGCTTCCAATGAGCAGGGCTTTCAAAGCATCTTCATCCGCTTCAAATGCTTTTATAAACTTATCTTTGTCAAAAGTTAATGTCGTTATTCCTGCAGTAGAAATATTGTTTGCTTTGGCTGCTTCTGCACAAATTCCAATTGCATCAAGGTTTCTAAAAACAGTAGTTCCTGCATCAGAACTTGTCATTAAATTTCGAATCTGATTTCTTAAAATTTTTAAAACAGACTGGTTGTGAAGCTTGCCGTCTTTTGCAATCGCTTCATCAACATTTTTTATTAACTCATTATACGAATCAACGATTTCCGAAACAGCATTCGCGAGGGTTTCTTTATCTCTTTCAACTGTTAAAGTTACAGCAGAACCATCAGTTAAGCCTTTTAAGTTAATTGTTAATCCTTTGATTCTGGAAATGTCGCTTGTAATGTTGTTAGAATTCGAAGTGTATGTAGTACCGTTAATTGAGAATTTAGCATTATTGCCAATATGTTGTACAGATATATTCATTTTAGTAGTATCTACTGAACCGTCAGCGTTTCTATCTGTGTTCGTAAATCCCATGATATCAGTGAAATTGCTTGTACCAGCTTCAATGTTAATTAATGCAGAGCCTGTGGTTCTTGATTTAATCACAAGGCTGCCGTCTATAGAATCCCAGTAAGCTGTTGCGTTGGCTTCATCAGATGCATTAATTTGTGCAATTAAGTCTGCCATTCTGGTGTTATTTGAAATGTTGAAAGTCGCATTCCCGACTATAAAAGAGCCTTCTGTAACGTCACCTTTTCTAAATAGTCCTGAGTTTGTGATTATGGAGTCGGAGTTAACGCAGAAAAGTTCACGTGCGCTTTTTACAGCTCCGCTGCCGTCGTTTATGAGTCCGCAAATGGCAGAAATATTTGAAGTATCGGTAGTTGCTCCGACTTCTATAGAGTCGCCTTCTGTTTTTGAGAAGAATTTCAGATATCCATTTTCAAAAGTAATATCAACATCAGAGAAAGCAGCTGAGATTCTTGCTCTAAGGTCTCCGAAAGTTTCATCTTTTTTTACTTGTATTGTAGCTTTTTGTCCGTTTTTGTAAATGGAAAGCGAACCATCAGATATATTTAGCAGTCCCATTTTAGTATCAAGAGCTGCGTAGTTTGCTACTGAGAAAGTTTTTTCTTCAATAAGTGTTGTTGTTGCTTTAGTTGTATCTGAGCTTGCTGCAAATCCTCCTAAATCTTGCTTATATGTTAGTCCGATAGTTGCTAAGAGGCTTGAAGTTGTGCCGTCGGTATTTATTGTAAATGTATTATATCCGCTTTGAATCATTATTTCTCCGTCAGAGGAAATAGCTGCTTCCAGCCCGAGTGCTTTGAACTTATCCAGAAGCGAGCCGAAAGTTTCATCTTGTGTGATTTCGATTTTAGCATTTTCACCGTTTATATTAACAGACAAAGTACCTTCTGCTTTTAATGTATCTGCTCCCCAAGGCTTGTTGAAATAGCTAAGAAGCGTTTCTTCTGTAGCGGCAGAGAATGTTGTAACGATTTCAGAAGTTTGTTCAAGTCCTGTGTATTTGTAGCTTGAAGAGTGGTCGGTGTTACCAAAAAGTTTTTCAACTACATTGGATGAGTCAGTGGTGCTTGTAGATTTTGTAATATATGAGTCACCTGCGCCTATAATTGTTAATACAGATTTATCTCCGTTTGTAACTAGGGATGTTTCTATTCCGAAAGATTTGAGCGTATCAAGTAAAGAGCCTAAAGTTTCGCCGGTGGAGATGTAAGCAGTGTATTTAACTCCATTATTGTAAATGAAGTATTCACCTGTAGTTACTCCCAGAAGAGAGAGCTCTGTGTCGCGAGTTGCTGAGGCATCAATAGTTGAAGTTTTGATAACATCAAGAGGTTTGCCTTCGTAAGTATTAGTTTGAATCCAGTTATTAAGGTCAATTCCGAGGATTTCGAGAGCGTTAGAAGCTCCTGTTCCTGCGTAATTTTGAAGCAGGCTGTTACCAGTATTTTTGAGGATGAGCTGTCCTTTTTCATTGATAACTGATTCAAACCCGTATAAAGAAAGTGTGTCCATTAACGTTCCAATCGTATCATCTTCGGTTAAAGTTATATTAGTTTGAATACCGTCTTTTACAACTGTTATGAGTCCTTCTTTGTAAATACCTTCGTTAATGTCTTTTAGTTTTGTATCTCGGTTGACTGCAACAATTTTGTCTTCCGGAATTTCTAAGTTATTTGAAGTGTATATGTTGACGAAATTCCATTCACTAAAGAGTGTAGATACGATGTTGGAGTTAGCGCCTGCAGCTGCAGAGGCTGCTAAGTATGAGTTGTGGTGAGCTCCAATTGAAATTGAGCCGTCTTCACTGATATCGGCAACGAGTCCGTTTTTAGCAAGCATTGCCATTAAATCGTTAACAGTCATGTCAGCTGTAATTGTTTCAGTTGTTCTGACTCCTTTGTTGTATACATAAAATGCGCCTTCAGAGATACCGAGGTTGTTTCCGTCTTTGTCTTGTAGTTCTGACAGTTTGGTTTCTCCGCTGATTTTGTTATTGTTATTTACTGTATATTTGAGGTTATTGCTGGTTGAGTCGTATCTTGTATTCCAGTTGCCATCAACGTTAAGTTTTTGCAGTATATTAGAAGCTCCTGAGGTGAGTCCTTGTGTAGTCATGTAAGAATTATTGTTTCCGTCGAAGTATATTTTACCGTCGGAAGCAAGGTTCATTGTAATTCCGTACTGAGCGAGTTTGGAACTTAGCGTTTGGAGCGTATCATCGTTATTGATGTTAACAAGATAGCGGGTACCGTCTTGGTATACGTAGATGCTGCCTGAAGTGATACCTAAGGAAGTACCATTGGAAGATGTGAGTTGGTTTAGTTTTGTTGAAAGAGTTGCACTATTGGTGATTGTTCTATCTTGCGTACCAGAGTTTGTGTTAAATCCTTCAACTGTAGTTGAAGTTTTTGTTGTGTAAGCACTTTTTGCTCCAAGCATTGCTGCCGAACCGGTTGTATTGGTGATATATCCTGAGCTGGTGCCTTTGAATGTCATTGAACCGTTTGAAACGGAAGTTTCTATTCCATACGCAGCAAGTTGTGCAGCAAATCCGTCAATTGTTGTCATGTTATTAATGGTAACAGTAAATGCTTCGCCGTTATAAACCCCGCTTACGGTGCCGGCATTCATACCGATATCACGAAGCTGCGTGTTTCCATTCAGTTCATAACCTGTCGAATACTCATTGTGGTCTGTTGAAGATTTGTTGGCGGTTACTGTTCTTGTTGAAGTTACATCAACAGTAATGGTTTGGTGAGCTGTAACCGTCACTGTTTGGGATATATTAACTGTGCCGGTGGTATTGACCCGTTCCGTGCTTGTCGTATTTATTGTTAAGGTCTGTTTGACATTAACAGTGACAGAACCTGTAGTGTCAACTTTTTCCGTGCTTGTTGCGGAAATAGTGAGGGTTTGTTTTATGTTTATAGTATTAGTACCTGAGGTTGAAACCGTAATCGTTTGCGTGGCGTCTATGGCGAGTGTTTGTTTTATATTAACAGTTGTCGTTCCCGATGTGGTTACACTTACTGTTTGTGTATCGGATACTGTATAAGTCCGTGTGACGTCCACTGTAACACTGCCAGTGGTGTCTAAGGCAACAGTGAATGTGTCGACAATTGTTTTAGTAACAGCTACGCTGACTGTGCTTGTTGTACTTATTGTAGAAGTTTTGTTAACAACAGTAGTAACATCTCTAGTTGTGTAAAAACCTGAGCTGCTGACACCTGCGTAAACACCTGAACTTCCATATTGTGTATATATTTTTAATTTCGATGCAGAGCTGGAATCAAGCCCCCAGCGCATAGAGTTTTCGTAGTTTGCATAAACATAAAAGGAGCCATTTGTTTCATCAAAGTCAAATATTACACCAATTTCGTTGTTATTTAACTTCCTTATCATTGTTTCAATGGAGTCGGAAGATGAGATGGAAATAGTCTGTGTGAATGTCTTTCCATCGGAGTGTTTTCCGTTTATAATATAATTTCCGCTAACTCCTATAGAACCTGCGGTTGTGCTTTTTGATGCAAATGTATAAGACGAAAGAGTTTCTGTAGCAGCAGATGTAGTCGTAATAGTAGTTGTTAGCGTTTGTGCAACTGTCATTGTGACCACAGTTGAATTTGTTATGACAGTTGAACCGCTTCCGTTTGCACTAATTGTTTGCGAAATTTTAACAGTTGCAGTATCTGATACGGTAACTGTTGTGGTTCCAGTAGAAGTAACTGTTAATGTTTTAGTTACATCTACTGTTATTGTTTCTTTTGCGTGTATCGTTACAACTCCGCTTGAGCTTGTATTTACCGTTCGTGTAACATCAACAACAATAGTATCTTTTGCTGTAACTGTGACGTATCCGCTTGTATTAACAGATGAAACTGTTGTAATATCAACCACTACAGTATCACTAGAGCTGACTGTTACAAAACCGGAAGAAGTAATTGTTCTGGTCTGGTCAATCGTAAACGTATCAGTTGCTGAAATTGTATTTGTACCTGTTCCGTGCACGCTCATAGTGTAATTGTAAGTTGTAAGTCCGAGCGCATCTGCAGCTGTTCCTGTAACATAATAACCTTGAGGTGAAGATATTGTTACAAATCCGCCGTCAATACTTCCAGAAAAACCATACTGCCCAAGAATATTTAAGAACTCTCCGATTGTTGTGTTGTCTGCAAAGCTTCCAGAAGCAATTTCTGTTCCGGTTTGACCGTTCATAATCCGCCATGACTTATTTCCGCCGGAACCTATTTGTGCGAAAGTTGTGGAACCTGTTGCATCTTGAGTAGTTGTATAATGAAAAGCAGAACCGCTTGAGCTTGTACCTACAGTTGTGGTTACTGTAATTGTTGTTAAAACGCTTGACATTCCAAGTTCTTTGAGAATATCTCCAGTAACATAAGAACCGTTGTTTGATGTGAATGTCACAACTCCATTGCTAATTGAACCTTGTACTCCATGGTTGCCAAGTGCTTTGAAAAGTTCATCAAATGTCATTGTTGAGCTTACTGATACAGTGGCTTTATTTGTTCCGATTTCATCATGAATAACAAGAGTTTTACTTGCAGGAAGCGTAATAAAATCGCTGATTCGGCTGTCATTATCTGCAACTTCCCTGACTCTTGCGTAAAGAATATTTGAACTTGTGTATTTGCCTGAAACAGTTGTTGAAAGATTTAGAATAGATGCAAGATTAGAGCTTCCGCCGTTAATAACGGCATTTTCTATAGTTAATCTTGAACTATCTGCGTCCCAAATAGAGGATATTCCTACATTTTGAAGAGCTGTCATTAATCCATCAATACTCATTGATTTTGTTACATTTATAGTTCTGTTTTCACCTCTGACGTTAAAAACTACTGTTCCTTCTTGATTAAGGCTCAGGTTTCCAAGAGTTGTGGTGGTTGAAGCGTTGATAGTATTAACAACAGAATAAGTAAGAGCTCTCGATTTTGAATAAGTAGAAGCTACTGAGATTTGGTCAGTAGAAATTACAGGAGAACCGTATAAACAGGTTAAAATATCTGTACCTTGTTTATAACGATCATCAGTTTCTCGAATAGTGCCGTTGTTAATTAATTCTTTTACTCTGTCGTCAGAAAGTGTTGCAAAAGCTCCGCCAGTGATTTCTAATACGCTGTCTTCACGAAGTTTTGTGTAAATGCCTAGATTCCCCATATCAGACATAAAGTCAGCTAAAGTTTGACCGTGGTAAATTTTTTCATAAAACTTTTGCCCGTTGGAGTCAGTAACTTCAATATAGCCTGCTCTTACTTTCAAATCATCAACAAGCTTTGTATCCAGTGTTACTGCTTCAAACGTTTCTACTGTTTCTGTGAGCGGTTTACCAGTAGTCATTGCAGTAAAAGGTTCGGATGTCAACTTCAAAGCATTGATTACATCAAAAGTACCGCCTGTAATTGTACCTCCAGAAATCTCAACCTTTCCTTCAGAGTTCAGCTCAGCGTAAATGCCTGTGTTTGTAATATCAGAAAGCAGTTTTCCTACTGTCGTGCCAGTTCCGACTGTTATTGTACTGTATTCATTATTTGAGTTTTTAAGTATAACTGTCTGCCCATTAGTTATATTTATTCCTTCTCCTAAATCTTTTAGCAGAGTGTTTGAAGTGACTTCTGTACTTGTAATTACGATAGATTTATGACTGAGCTCACCTGAAATCTGAGTGTTTGAATAAATGTCAGAGTCAAGTCCGAGGGCATCTAAAATATTTGTTGTGCCTTCGTTTGTTATTCTTGCGTCTGAAATAGTTAATACACCGTTGTTATCAAGCCGTGCATCAATATTATTGCTTTTTAAATCATTAATGAAGCTGCCTAAAGTAGTTGTGTCGTTTATTGTAATTTGGTAATCTGCATCATTGGCGTGAACTTGGATAATTCCGTTTTTTGCACCAAGTTCAGACATTAGAGTTGAAGCTGTAGCAGCTGAGTAAATGGTGTCAGTCTGTGAAGTTTGAAGAGAATCTGATGTATAACCTTCATTAACCCCTTCAAGGTGGAGAGCTGTAACAATTCCTGTATTATCAATGTCATTAATTGCATCTTTGTCAATATCAATACAGAAAACACCAGTATTTTCGTTAAAGCTTGATTTTACGCCAATTTCTTCGAGCTTGTCTCTAAAAGTTTTTATCGTGTCGTTTTCGGAAATTGTAATATTGCGTTCTATTCCATTTACTGTAACACCTATATTGCCGGCTTTGACGCCAAGATGAGTGAGTTTTGAATCGTAAGTTGCTGTTGTAGTCTGCACAATTGTTGTCATGTAGGCATAAGTGCTGTTTGCTTCTGTATTGGTTGCAAGCTGGTTTACAAGAACATCGTATTTTCCTTGTTCTGCTTCAGTTGTAGCAGAAGCGGTCAGTATATCTAGATTAGATGATACAGCTAAGTTTTGAGCAAAGAGATCCATTGCCGGAATGCCAAATTTTGAGTCAGTAACTTTTTCAATAACTGAACGGAAGGAAGAGAAAAACGACTTAATATTATCCAATGTTTCTTTGGATAATATAACTTTTTCTTTTTCTTCTTCAAGAGTGTCAATTTTTGCTTGTTTTAGTTTTACAAGCGATTCAACCCAAGAAGACGTATCTAGTCCGGATGCCAATCCGCTGAATGATATTGTCATTTTTTGTTCCTGTTATACGCTCAAAAGGGGTAAAGAAGATAAATTTAAAGAAAAGATATCAGCTGCTTTGCATGAGCAAGCGCTGATACCTACTCCAATTAACATTTTTAAAGTAACGAATGTAATATTTATTTTTGGAGTTTTTAAATTTATGCTCTTTCTACGCAAATTAGCAGTATCTACAGCGCATATTTCAATATGCATCGCTCTTCTTAATAAACTTGTGCTAGTTAAGATATCCATTCTTCTTGCTTTCCTAATTTGCATAAAATTATTGATTTGCAGTCTAAAATCCGCTTGTGAACTGAGCTCATAACATTTTATACAAAATGTTATGGTAGTAACACATTAATAATTCAATTATAGCATATCTTTTAGCCAATGTGAACCCCTTGCATTTTAACCGCTTATAAAATTTTTTCATTGCTTAAATATCCTAGAACGCTGTCAAATCGGCTATTGTTTCATATGGGCAGTATAACATTTTGTATAATTTGTATTCAACCTTGTATAGAAAAGCTTCATACATTTGTACGAAGCTTATTTTTTTATGAATTTTAGATAATTTGATTTGGCATTGCGAAGCTGCCTTGTTCTAAACGCTTTTGCAGTTCTCCGGCTGGTTCATAGTACGGCGAAACAGTCATTATTCTAGATGCAATATCAGGATAATGATAGATAAATTTCAGTTCGCTTTCTGTCAAAGGTTTTTGAGTATGAACGTTGGCATAACGGGCAAGCTCAAGAATATTTCTTGCTTCGTTTTCATCTTTAAACTCTATTTCAAGCTTATCGTAAACGTTTCTAAAACCTTTGATGCCTCCGTATTCTCCGGTAGTAATCATTCTTCCTGTTTCAATGATTTCAGGCTCGCCCCTTCCGAGTTCTTCAAAATCATAAAGTTCGTAATTTCTTCTGTCTTTCAATGCTCCATCTGCGTGGATGCCTGATTCATGTGCGAAAGCATTGTCTCCTACTGCAGGCTGATTCATAGGAATAGGAAGTCCGAAAGCATAAGCTGTGTATTTCGCAAGTTTCCAAGCTTTAGATAAATCAATTTGCTCATCAACTTCGTATTTGCCTCTGAAACCGGAAGATTTGAGAACTGCTAGTAAGCAAGAAACCAAATCTGCATTACCTGCTCTTTCGCCCATTCCATTGATTGCAGTATTTATATAAGCGTCAACTCCTGCATCAACTGCTGCGCGTGCTCCCATTACAGAGCAAGCAACTGCCATGCCCAGGTCGTTGTGATAATGCATTTCAATTGGCATTTGTGTTTCTTTTGCTAAGCGGTAAATTCTGTCGTAAGTTGTCTGCGGGTCTTCGTAACCTAATGTGTCGCAATATCTGAAGCGATATGCACCGCGTTTTTTAACTTCTTTTGCAAGCTTGATTAAATAATCTAAATCACTTCTGGAGGCGTCTTCTGCGTTTACTCCAATAATTTTGGCTCCTTTAGAAACTGCGCATTCAACAGCTTCTGATGTCATTTTAATAATATCATCAGGAGTTTTTTTGCCAAGATATTTACCATAAATCATTTGTTCTGATGTTGATTGAGAAAGGTTGCAATTCTCTAAAAGCGGGCAGTTTGCAAATGATTGTTCAACGTCAGAAGCAATTGCTCTCATCCAGCCGGACAGTTTTGTTTTTCTTATAACACCGCGTTTTACCAGCTCTAAATTTGCGTTTAGATAGTTCAGCTCGTGCATTGTAGTAGGAAAACCAAATTCTGATTGGGTGATACCCATATCATCAAGCATTAAATTTATGAGTGTTTTCTGAAGTTTTGCTAAACCCAGTCTTGAAGTTTGCACTCCGTCTCTGTTTGTCACATCTACAAAATAAATTTTTGGCATTATTTTCTCCTTTATTGAGGTGCATTACAATATTTGCCCCTTATAAATATTTGACAAATTTTTTCCCTACATTATATTTTTCACTATACCGCTTAAGTTCTTTGATTACAACTCCTGATAACATAAATACTGCAATCAGATTAGGTACAGCAAGAAACAGAGTTACTGCATCAGATAGATTAATTATTGACTGGAAATTCATTGCTGAACCTGCGATTATGCATAAACAATAAATTGCTTGAAAAGTTCTTGTTTTAGCTTTTCCTTCTCCAAATAAAAATCCCCAAGCTTTTAGCCCGTAATAAGAACCGCAAAGCATTGTAGATAAGACAAAGCAGCTTGCCATGATTGTTAATAAAATCGGGTATGCCGGACAAATAGTTGCGAAAGCTTTTGATGTCAGCTCAATACCTGCAATACCGTCAACGGTTAGATAAGCTTTAGAAACTACTATTACAAACGCTGTAGCTACGCCGACTATTACTGTATCAACAAACGGCTGCAGCATAGAAATGAATGCTTGAGCAGCAGGTTTATTTGTGTTAACTGCAGAAAATGCGATTGGAGCTGTGCCTAAGCCTGATTCGTTTGCAAACATTGCTCTTCTGAATCCCCATAATAAACAAGCGAAAGCTCCCCCAGTCATAGCTCTTGGAGAAAAAGCTTCTTTTATAATAAGTAAGACTGTTTCTGGCAGATGGTGAATGTTTACAAGGCAGACTAAAAATGCGCTTGCAACGTAAAGCGTGCACATTACAGGTGTTACTTTTGACGTAAATTTTCCGATAGCTTTAATACCGCCAATAATTGTGAACCATGTTATTATTGCAACAATTGTACCTAAAACCCAGCCGTTATTTGCAAAAATACTGTTATCTCCGCCTGTGACTTCGGTATATTGTGCAGTCATAGCGTTAATTTGGAATAAGTTCCATCCGCCAATCATTGCAAAAATACAGCAGACAGCATAGGTTTTTGCTAAAATTTTACCAACAGCTTCTCCCTTGCCTCTAAAAGCAATAGGAATATAGTACATAGGACCTCCAGATACACTTCCATCCGGATTAGTTTGACGGAATTTAACGCCGAGGAGAACTTCTGAAAATTTTAAAGCCATTGAAAACAGTCCCGCAATAATCATCCAGAAGATGACTCCTGGTCCGCCGATAGAAACTGCAGCTGCTGAACCGGCAACATTGCCTATTCCTGCGGAAGCAGAAATTGTTGCGCTTAAAGCCTGAAAAGAAGAAAGCTCGCCTTTCTTTTTGCGCTGGTAACCGTTTGAGTTATCATGTTTATATTTGTTTGTGATTAGTTTTAATGCATGTTTAAAACCCCAGAAACCAATAAAACCTGTTCTAAAAGTGAAAAATAAAGCTGCTGAAATGAGCAGAGCCACAAGAAATTCAATCTTTACTCCGCCTATTGTGACATAAGAAAAGATTAATCCTGATACTTTATCTGCTATTGGTGCAAGTGCACTATCTATTACGGCATCTAAATTCATAAATTAATATTACAATAAACATTTGTAAATTTTTGTAACTGTTTTCAATTAACTTATATAAAAGCACCGCCCAATAAGTGACCGTCTTTTTCATCATACAGTACGCAAGCTTGGCCTTTTGCAATGGCTGAAACTTTAGCAGGAAATTTTATCATAGCATCATTGCCTTGACGTATTACATTAACTTCAATAGCTTTCATATTGTACCTTATTTTTGCTAATGCTTTAAATTCTTTTTCTTCTACCGGGCAGCTCCAATTAATATTTTTCAAGAATAATTCTTCAGCAATCAGACTGTTTTTGTATCCTACGAAAACAGTATTTGTTTTTGCGTCAATTCCTGTCACGTACAAAGCTTCCGGCGCAGCAAGCCCGATTCCTTTACGCTGTCCTATAGTAAATTGCCAAAAGCCATCGTGTTCTCCTAATATTTTGCCGCTTTCAGCCTCAATAAATTTACCCTTTTGCGGTGTAAAAAGGCTGTTTAAGTATTTTTTTGTTGTCATAGGAGTTTGTATAAAACAAATGTCCTGGCTTTCTTTTGAAGATTTGCTCGGCAGGTTGTTGTCAAATGCAATTTTACGAACTTCATCTTTGCAATAATTTGAAAGCGGAAAAATGGTTTTCTTTAAATGTTCCTGGTCAAGCATAAATAAAAAATAAAGCTGGTCTTTGTGTTCATCTGATGCAGGAAAAAACTTGTAAATTCCGTTAATTTCTTTAATTTTCGCATAATGTCCTGTTGCTATAAAATCGGCGTCAAGCTCATTTATTGCATAATCAAAAAGTGCTCCCCATTTCATGTATTTATTACACATGATGCAAGGATTTGGAGTTTCTCCAATGCGGTAAGAGTTTTCGAAGTAGTTTATTACTTTTTCTTTGAAGATTTCAGTTACATCTAAAGGGTAAAACGGAATTTCCAGTTTTTCTGCGACAGCTTGTGCATTTTTAATAATTTGTTCTGCTTCAGAAGTGCAAGTTGTTTTTGCAGTTACTCCAACTACATCATATCCTTGCTGTTTTAATAAAAACGCGGTAACACTGCTGTCTACTCCGCCGGAAAGAGCTACTGCAACTTTACTCATCTAAAAGCACTTTCTCGCCGTAAGCTGTTAATCTGTATTCTGATGCTCCGACAAGTCCTGTTAAATCCGGAAGGCATTCAATATAATCTCTGTTAATAGCTTCTTGCAGTACGCTGTGGTCGATTATTACAGCAATGTTTTGCATAAGTTTTGCATTAAGCTGTTTTAAAGTAAAACGCGGTTTTTGTTCATATTGTGTAAAATAGTATGCAGTCATAAGAAGGTAATCTATTTTCTTTTCAACTGGTTTTGCAGATATAAAGTTTATGAACGCGTTATCCTTTTTAATAGAAGGAGTTGGTTTAAATGACAACTCTGCCTGAGGTGCTTGTATAGATTGTTCTAAAATGTTGTCAAAAACAGCTTCCTGAGTCTGCGCTGCAGGTTCAAAAGAGTCGTCTTTTAATTCTTCCAGCTTTGCTGGTGTGTAAATTGCATCAAGGCTTTTGCAGGTATCGTTTATTACCGGTTCTTTTACTGGCTCCGGTTTTGGCATTCTTCGAAGCTGTTCGTCAATTTTTTGCTGCGTAATTTCTTTTTCTGCATTTATTTGCGAACTAATTATTTCTTTGCACTGTTGAACTTTATGTTTTTGAGTATATTCAGAAGCTTTTTTAACCCATTTGCCAAGCTGGTCTCCAACAAGTTCTTTGTCACTGGTTGAAAGTGTTAATTGAAAATTACCCTTTGTTATTTTAAATGAATAAATTGACATAGTTTACCTACTTATCTTGAAGAAGTTCTTCTCTCCATTTATCAAGCTGTTCTTCAACAAATTCTAAATCATCTGATTTTAATTCTATTTCTATATCACCTTTTTTCATTTTGAAAACGTACTCGTGCATATACCCTCCTTAATGAGTAAAGTTTACATTAAAAAAGCGAAAGTTTCAAGTTTGTAAATTTCTTAGAAATGTTATATAATAGAAGGCGCAAAAAAATTTTTTACGGTTTTTAGTATAAGAGTAAAATAATAAAAAAGAGGTTTTCTGATGAAAAAGATAGTAATTTGTGCATTCTTAGTTGCAGCAGGAGCTGCGTCGTTGTTATCAATCAACAGCAATATTGATAATCAAACTCCTTCATTTGGATTTAAGAATTCTTACGCAATTGTTCTTGGTTATGACAAATCAATGGGCGAAAAAACTATTAAAGCAGCTGTAATTGATAGTTATTTTAGAGAAATTGCTGCAAATGGCAAGATTGTAAGATGGAATAAATCATCTTTTCCTTTAAAAGTTTTTATTCAGGATACTCCTGATATGCCTGATTATTACAGAGAAATTGTAATGAGTGCTTTTTATTCTTGGCAAAGAGCAAGTGAAGGGCTTGTAAGGTTTGAAATTGTTGAAGATGATAAAGATGCTCAGGTTAAATGCTATTTTAAAAACATGAATAATGATGACAATTCTCCAATCGGAGTTCAGTCTTTTGATGTTAAAGGCAATAAACTTGTAAGTTCTACTATAAACTTCAAAAAATTCGATTCAAAGAAACATAACCTTGATTCAAAACAGCTTTATTCTTCAGCTCTTCAGGAAATCGGTCATACACTTGGTTTAAACGGTAAAAGTCCAAGTATTTATGATGTTATGTATCCAATTGGAACAAAATTTAATACCGAAATTACTGCAAGAGATTTAAAATCATTAGCACTTTTGTATTCAGTAATTCCTGATGTTACAGACGTACCTTTGGCTTCAGAAGAAAAAGCACAATTATTTACAGTACCGGAGATTCTTGCAACATTGAAAGTTCCTGTTGATGCAGCAACTGATACATCGCAAGTAACAGCTCAGGATATTGCTACGAAGCTTGCTTTGGCAGAAGAGCTTAGAAGACGTGCTGAATATGATAAAGCAGCTCAAGAATATCAAGCTGTTGCTATGATGAAAAGTGATAGGCGCGGAAAATCAGAAGTTTATTATGAAGTTGCTGTAATGTATCTAGATGCAGAAGAATTTGATAAAGCAAAAAGCTGTGCAGAAATCGCGATTACAACAGATATGAATGATTTAACTGAAACACTTCCTGCTCTTATTGATTATTATATGAAGCGCTCAACTTCTGCGATTGAACAATTAGATGCGATTTTACAGAACGACCCTTATAATAAGCATGCATACAAACTTCTTTGTCAAATTTATAGAGAAAAACATCACGAAAATATGCTTAATGCAACTATAAGAAAGTACGGAAAAACTGCCGGAACAATCGAAGATTAGAATTTATGTATTAATAATAAGGCGCGCTATGTTGAATATTCAACATAGCGCGCCTGTCTAATGTAACTTTTTTGTATGTCGTTTATATTTTGAGAGTAATCAAAAGGAGATGCAAATGAAAAAAGAACTAATGCTTAGAGAACCGGATTTATATTTTGACAGTATTCATAATGAGCTTAATAACTTTTTAAGAGATACTTTTTTACATCCAAGCTTCTCTAATCCTCTTACAATAAAAAAGAATTCTATTTGGCGTCCTGCTGTTGAGATTAAACAAAATGACAAAGAATATAAAATAAAAGTTCAGCTTCCAGGGGTTGATAAAGATGATATTGAAGTAGAATTGGATAACGATTTTATGACAATTACTGCTGAAATCGAGGAAGAAAAAGAACAAAAAGAAGAAAAAGAAATGAACGAAAAGTTCCATACTTGCGAATTTAGATATGGAAAATATCAGCGTACTATTTCTTTCGATCACCCGATAAAATCAGATGAAGCCCAAGCTGATTATAAAAATGGGGTTTTGTGTATAAAAATTCCTAAACAAGGCATAGAACAGACAAAAACTAAAAAACTGAAAATTGATTAATGCGCCGCCTTGACCCACTTAAGCAATTAAGTTTACAGGAATTGAATCCGAGAGGTCAAACGCGGTAAAGGGCAGCTGCTTAGTCTGCCCTCTTATATAAAAAGGAGGTCATGTTCTAAACGGGCTTCCTTTTGTAATATAATATGAAAATCATCATTATAATATATAGAAATTAATTTTGCATTACAAGAAAATATAAATATTATGTCAGAGAAAAATAGATTAAAAAATTTAGGAATAAATATTAAAAGTGAACGCTTGAGAAAGAACTTATCTCAAGAGAAATTAGCTGAATTAACAAATATTTCAAGAAATTCAGTAAGTTTGATTGAAACAGGTAAAATCAACCCTACTATTTTAAAACTTGTTGATATAGCTAAAGTGCTTGAAATTGATATCAATGTTTTGTTAAAAGATGTGTAAACTCTTTTAAACTTTCATTTCTTTTTCAAATCCGAACAATGAGCTAACAGATTCATCATCGTGTATGCGTGCTATAGCCTGCCCTAAAAGCGGTGCTACAGACAGCTGTTTAACATTTGACGGAAGGTCTTCTTTTGACCAAGGAATCGTGTTAGTAACAATACATTCTTCAATAGGAGCATTTTTAAGGCGTTCAATAGCCGGCCCTGAAAATACAGGGTGGGTTGCGCCTACATAAACTGCTTTTGCACCTTTGCTTTTTAATAACTTTGAAGCTTCACATATAGTGCCGGCTGTGTCAATAATGTCATCAAACATTAAACAGATTTTGTTCTCTACTTCACCGATTATATGCGCAGCTATAGCTTCGTTGTGCTTGTCGCGACGCTTATCTATAATTGCCATTGGTATGTTTAATTTTTTAGCAAAATGTCTTGTACGATTTGCTCCGCCCATATCAGGAGATACTGCAACCATTTCATCCGGGTTTAATCCAAGACTGTTAACATAATCAACAAGAATAGGAGTTGCAAAAATGTGGTCAACAAGAATATTAAAGAACCCTTGAATTTGACCTGTGTGTAAATCCATTGCAAGAACTCTGTTTGCTCCGGCAGTAGTAAGCAAATCTGCAACAAGCTTGGCAGTAATCGCTTCTCTTCCTGAAGTTTTTCTGTCTTGACGTGCGTACCCGTAATAAGGAATAACAGCAGTAATTGTTTTTGCACTCGCACGTTTGAAAGCATCTATCATAATTAAGAGTTCCATGAGGTTTTCATTAACCGGATTGCATAACGGCTGAACAATAAAAACATCATCGCCGCGGATACTTTCTTTAACTTGAACATAAATTTCTCCGTCTGCAAAATTTTTGATGACCATAGGCCCGACTGTTGTACCTAAATAGTCTGCAATTTCCTGAGCTAACTGAGGGTTGGAACGTCCTGAAAAAAGTCTGATATCGTGAGTGGGGTTAACTGCGCGTTCCAGCTGCGGATAAGTCATTTCAAGCACCATGAAAAAATCCTTTCTTAATTAGTAATAGATGGAGTAGCTATATTTTATAACTAAAAAGCTTTTTATAAAAGTATTTTTTACGAAATATTAAGCATTATTATTTGTAACAATATTTTAACCTTTTACCATTCAAGCTGTAAACCAAAGCCCGAGTATTGCATTACAATTTCTTTAATAGTATTATAGTTTCATATAGTTGGAGGATATTTTAGTAATGTCGGTAGCTTTGGAACAAAAACAAGGTTTGATTGCAGGAGATGGTTTGCTGCCTGTAAAGATGGCTCAGTATGCTAAAGAAAATGGATTTGATGTAGTTGCAATATCACTTTCAAGCGATAACTATTCACAGCTGAAAAAATATTGCTCAAAAGTGTATTCTTTCTGTCCGGGAGAGGTTCAAAAAATTGAAGATGCTCTTGTTGCAGAAGGTATCAAGCAAATAACTTTTTTGGGAAAAGTCAGTAAGACAATTCTTTTGAAGCGTCCAAAATTTGATTCTAGAGCAATAGAGTTCATGAAAAAAGCAATAAGGCTCAATGATGATAAAGTTATGCTTATGATTATTGAAGAGCTTGAAAAAATTGGTATTACTATTTTAGACCAAACTTTGTTTATTAAAAATCTTATGATACCTTCTGGAATTCTTGGTAAACATCAGCCGACTCAAGATCAGATTGATGATGTTAATTACGGTTACTGGCTTGCTAAAGAAACCGGCAAGCTTGATATCGGTCAGTCTGTTGTAATTAAAGACAAAATGATTATGGCGGTTGAAGCTATTGAAGGTACTGATAAGTGTATTAAGCGCGGATGCAAAATTGCGAAGAAAAATTCGCGTGTTATTAAAGTTGCAAAACCTTCTCAAGACAAGAGATTTGATATTCCAGCAATTGGCTTAAGGACGCTCAAAACTCTTAAGAAATACAAAGGAGATTTGATTGCTGTAGAAGCAGGAGAAACCATTATTGTTGATAGAGAAGAAGTTATAAAATACGCTAATAAAAATAATATTGTAATTATGGCAGTATAAGAATGAAAAAGATTTTTATTATTACAGGTGAATACTCTGGTGATATGCATGCCGGCCGTGTTGCAGAAATCTTGAAACAGCGTAATCCTGAACTCGAGATTCAGGGAATAGGCGGTGAAAATCTCAAAAATGCCGGAGCAAAGATTTTTTGCGGTCATTCTAAGATGTCAGGTTTTGGCGTAAATTTTAAAATGATAGCAGATCATCTTCAGCTGGAAAAGAAGGTGTCTGATTATCTTTTGAATGAGTACAAGCCCGATTTAGTTTTATTAATTGATTATGGAACATTTAATCTAAGAGTTGCAAAGCGGATTAAAGGGCGGGGGATAAAAGTTTTTCATTATATTCCTCCTCAGGTATGGGCAAGCAGAAAGTGGCGTATTAAAGGTATAAAAAAATATGTTGATGAAGTGCTTTGCATCTTTCCATTTGAAGTTGATATGTATGAAAAAGAAGGTATCAAAGTTCATTATTGCGGTCATCCTTTGATAAAGCAGCTTCCTGAGAAAGCGGATAAAAACGAATTTTTTGAAAGGCATGGGCTTGATACAAAAAGACCACTTGTTTCTGTTTTCCCGGGATCGCGTCCATTGGAGCTTAAGTTATTTGGAAAGACTTTTATTAAAGCTGCAAAGCTTCTTCAAAAAAAGCATCCTGATATTCAGTTCTGTATTTCGCATGCTCCGAATTTAAGTGATGATATTTTTGATAAATATATAAAGGATACTGATTTTCAGGTTATAAAAGGAGAAAATCAAGCACTGTTGAGTGTTTCAGATTCTCTTATTCTTGCTTCAGGCACTGTTGCTTTAGAAGCTGCTTTGTATCAGGTTCCTATGATAATCGGATACAAAGGACCGTGGGTTTTGTATTTGGCATATTTGATGTTTAGATGTATAAAGCGCGTTTCGCTTCCAAATATTGTTACAGGCGAAGATATCGTGCCTGAGCTTATTCAGCATAAGTTTACAGTGGAAAATATTTGTTATGAAACAGAGAAATATCTTTATGATGTGAAACATAGAGAAGAAACTGTAATTGCATTGGGAAGGGTAAAAGGCAGGCTTTCTGATAAATATTCAGCTCAAGAAGCTGCTGAGGAGATTTTGAAAGAAGTCCGATAATTATCGGACTTCTTTATTTAGTATATTGTTTCTGGCACATTCAAGCATAGAGTTAACAAGTGAAGAGTTTGAATAAATATTCATGCCTGCTGATTCAAGAACTTGTTTAATTCTTGCTTCCCACATGTTGTATACTTCTTCTTCCGGCATGTTAAGAGTTTTACCGATGAGTTTAAGTTCTTTGTAGTCTATAGGAATAGGAAGAGCTCCTCTTAAGATATCTACGATATCAATTCTTTTTTTACGCGGAAAAGCTTTGAGAAAAGAAACGATAGAAAGCTTGTTTTCTTTTATATAGTCTTTCAAGGTTTCAATAGATTCATCTATAAGAATTGGTTCTTGAGGAATTCTATATTCGCTAAACTCTTCTGGTTCAATATCCATTACAGTTGCAATTCTTTCTAATGTCGTTCCGCGTGTGGAGAATGGCACCGTTTCATCTATTAAGTTATACACATAAGACAGGGTAACGCCTATCATTTCAGCAAAATCACGTTTGTGCAGGGAATTTTTCTGTAAAAATTTTGCGACTTTTTCTGAACTTTTTTCCGGGATTATTTGTTTCATAATTATTACCTCTCAAATTTTGTTAACCATAAGATAATTGATTGTAAAATTTTTCATAACCCTACCTTAGATACCCGATAAGTTAATTTATATATAATGTAAAATCAGAACTTGTGATATACTTATTTTATGAGGATAGTGAGACTGGAGTTGAATAACTATAGGAATTTGGAGAAGACTTCTCTTGAATTTCCTATGAAAAAAACTCTTATTATAGGCAAAAATGCTCAAGGAAAAACGAATATTCTTGAAAGTATATATTTCCTTTCGGATTTGAAAAGCCCGAGAACTTCTTCTGTCAGCGACTTAATTCAAATTAGTAAAGAAGGATTTGGAATAAACGCTCAGATTGAAAAAAATAATACCGATATTGAGCTTGACTATTCTTTAAATATCGAAAAGAAACGTGAAATAAAAGTCAATAAAGTTAAAACCACACCTAAGAATTTTAAGTCTGTTGTAAAAACTGTTCTATTTTCAACAAAAGACCTGCTTCTTTTAAGAGGTACACCTCAGGATAGAAGAGATTGGCTGGATAGAGCTATATCTCAAGTTTATCCTGCTTATGATGAAAGGCTTTCAAAATACGATAAAATCAGAATCCAAAAGAACAATCTTTTGAAAAATGATGTTATTGATAATTCACTTTTGGATATTTTTAATGACCAGCTTGCAATAACCGGAGCAAATATAATTTTTTTACGTAAGAAATTTTTGAAAGAAATTTCTGAAATTGCTGCTGAAAAACATGCAATTATAAGTACTACAGAGTTTTTCAGCTTAAATTATAGCTGTCCGTTTGATGAAGTGTCAGACATCAGTAACTATTTAAAAGAGCAGCTTGAACTTAGAAGAAGCGAAGAAATTGCAAGGCATCAATCCTGTGTCGGTCCGCACAGGGATGATATTGAGTTTCAAATTAACGGTATGGATGCTGTTAAGTTTGCATCTCAAGGTCAGCAAAGAACAGTTGTGCTTTCTCTTAAGCTTTCGGAGTTAGAAATTATAAAGGCAAAAACAGGGTTTTCTCCGATTCTGCTTCTTGATGATGTGCTTGCAGAACTTGATGATTCAAGACAGAATTACCTTTTAAAATCGATTGGTGAAGAAACCCAAACAATTATTACGTCGGTTGATACTCTATTGTTTGAAGAAGAGTTTCTAAAAGATGTTATAATATATAAAGTTGACTCAGGGAGGATTGTTGAATGATATTAGTAACGGGAGGAGCCGGATATATTGGAAGTCATTTCGTGCTTGCAATGCTTGAGAAAGGCAAAGATATTGTAATTTTCGACAGTCTTGAGCTGGGACATGCCGAATTTATTGAGACTTTAAAAAAATACGGTAATGTTAAATTTGTTCAAGGGAATTTGAAGAACTTAGAAGAGATAAGAGGTGTTTTTTTGATGAACAAAATTGACGCAGTAGTGCATTTTGCTGCATATTCTCAAGTTGCTGAAAGTGTTAAAAACCCTCAAAAATATTATTACAACAATGTTTATGGAAGTTTAAATCTTTTGAACGCAATGTTAGAGTTTGGAGTTAATAAAATTGTATTTTCTTCAACTTGTGCTACTTATGGTGAAGCTGAATATATACCAATCGATGAAAAACATCCGCAAAAACCAATTAATGCATACGGAAACTCAAAGCTGATGGTTGAAAAAATTCTTGATGATTATGATAGAGCTTATGGATTAAAATCAGTGAGATTAAGGTATTTTAATGCTGCAGGAGCTGATTCCAAATCAAGAATAGGTGAATGGCATGAGCCGGAAACTCATCTTATTCCAAATATATTAAAGTCATCAAACGAACGTGTTTTTAAAATGTATGGAGATGATTACGATACCCAAGACGGTACTTGTGTTCGTGATTATATTAACGTTGAAGATTTAGCAGATGCACACATAAAAGCGCTTGAATATTTAAATAAAGGCGGAGAGACAAATTATTTTAATCTCGGAGCTAATCAAGGTCACAGTATAAAAGAAGTTTTTAATGTATGTGAAGAGGTTACAGAAAGAAATATTCTATATGAAGTTTGTCCAAGGCGTTCCGGAGACCCTGCAAATCTGATAGCTGATTGTAAAAAAGCACAGCAAATTTTGGGCTGGAAAGCTGAAAAAAAACTTAAAGATAGTATTCAATCGGCGTCAAGCTGGGAAACATATAGAGCGTCGAACTTATAAGCTTCGAGAGTGCGTGAAAAATATTCCGGCGGAAGCCCGGCTTTTTCTTTTAAAGAGTTCAAGAAAATTTCTTTATCCGGCAGCTGTTCCCATACTACAGGCAGGTAAACTGCACGTTTGTCGCGTTCAATTAAGATAATGCCATGCGGGTAGATCTTTGAGAGTAAATCCCGCTCGTCTTTGAATTCTATTCTTTCAATTGACGATAATATTGAAACTGAAACCTGAAGCTTATCAAGTTCTTCCGGACTTAAAGGCTCAAACCTTGTATCTTGAAAAGCTGCGTTCTTAGCATTGTCAATTATATCAAGTATTAGAGGTTTAGTCGGGAAAATTGATCCAATACAGCCTCTAAGCTGTCCGTCATATTGAAGTGTAACAAACGAAGCTCCAAATTCAGTAAGTACTGTTGGTATGTTATGCGGAACATACTCTTCATTGTTTATAGCAGAAAGAATACTTGCCTGGGCTGTTTCAAGCACATAATCGCGGCAGTATTTTTCGATAAAATCGTTTCTGGTATCCGTATATAAAAACCATGAACCGTAACCTACAACTCGTTCTTTGTCGTCGCTGATATCACCTGAGTTGTACATCTCAGCTCGAATCATAGTGCAGTCGTTGTTATTTGCAAAATCAACCAAACCTTTGATTCCTACAACTCCGCAAGCTTGAGCATTTTCAAGAAATCCGATTTTTCCTGTTTCTATGATTGTTGCTGTGTAAGTATCTATCTGCCTGCATTCCTGATGCGGGTAATAATGGCTTAAATCTGATGATATTACAAAAGACGAGTTTTCCCAGTAAGTTGCAATTAAATCTGAAATCAATCTGTAGTCGCAATTTCCGGTAAGAATTGGTATAAGTTTAAACTTTCTGCCCATTTTTTTAAGGTTTTTAACAAAATCCACAGCGCTTTGTCTTTGCGGATAAAAAAGGTTCTGCAAAAATGGCAGCTGAACTTCGATTGAATGTTCTTTATCAAACGGTTCGTTGTCGATTGTGCATGGAAATTTTTCTGCAATTTCTTTTATAAGCTTATTATTTACTTCAATATTACCAAGAGGAGTTTCAAAGAAAGTATATTCTGGAAGCGCAATATTATTAAAGCTCATGTGATGCGAAGGAGCTATTACAAAAATGTTTTCAGCTGGTTCTAAATATTGAAACCCTGCCATTGCAGCATGTCCTGAATACGCATAACCGGCATGAGGAACAATTATAGCTTTGCTTTTGTAATCTATTTTGATATCTTGCTTATATGAGTTTAATACCGCATTAATCTCTTCCGGTTCGGCAGGATAAAAAATTCCTGAAAAATCTGTTTGTTTATTCATAAAATAATTATAAAATAATTTTAATTTAATAGCAAAAAAATTTTTTACGGTTTTTTACAAAAATATGAACAATATGATTACATTTAAAGGTTACAATAACATTATTACAAACAATATCAAGTTTGATAATCAGGGAAGCCGTCTGGCTTTTATTTCAATGCAGCTTAATGACGAAGGTGCAAAGGATTTGACAGAGTTTAGAGCAATAAATGAAATGTCTTTTACGGATACCAAAAATGATGTTCTAACAATGATGTATTCCAAGTTAGGACCAATGCCGGACAGATTATTTTTCAATGAAAAATCTTTGTATCTTGGAGATGAATTATCTAAACTTCAGGAAGAATGCGGTGATACTTATAACTATAAACGAGAAGAAAATGCATCAATGAAAGCCTATACGCTTATGGCAAGTTTGACTAAAAGAATGATGAATGATGCTACTTTTAAAGTCGATGAAGGTTTTTCGAAAGTTTATAGGGAACTTTTAATGTTCTTTTCAGAATCACTATCGAAAAATCCTATGCAGGTTAATGACATGCTTCAACAATGTGTATATTTTGGCGAACCACTGAAAAATACAGCTTCTTTTTTTAATGATTTTATCAATATTAATATGAAAAAATTCTTTAAGCTTTAAAGCTTGGCTGTGACTTCTTTTAAATATTGCCTTATTGCAGGAATTATTAAGAGGTTAGGCTCTTCAGCGCAAAGTTCATCCAGAAGAATAATGCCTTTTCTTGCTTCTCCTGTTTGAATGTACAAAATTCCCAGAGTTATTTTGTCATAAGGGTTTTTGCAGCCGTAAAGCTCTTTGATTTTAGAGTTTGTTATTCCAAGGCTTTTGTAACATTCTGCCAGATTTTGATAGTACTTAAAATTCAGCCCGTAAAGCTTGATTGCGTCTTCAAAACAAACCCTTGCCATGTCTGGATAGCCGATAAACATATAAGTTTCACCGAGATTATTCTTAAATATTGCAGTTGCCTGAGTATTCGGGCTCAGCTGAATTGCAATTTTAAACTCTTGTATTGCTGCGTAATAAATTCTGTCTTTTAAATAGTTTAATCCGACATTGTTATGAAAAAATGCGTCTTTTCCTGCGTCTATCGTGTACTTATAAGGTTTACGGTAGCCGGAGCAAAATAACATTATTAACAGTAAAAAAACTGAAACTAATTTTTTCATAATAAGCTGATTTCTAAACCTTCGTAAGCAAAAATTGCATCATCAGAAGCATATTCTTCCGCAAGTAAATCCAGTTTTTCATCATTATAACCCGGATCATAATGGAAGAATATCATTTGTTTTGCTCCGACCTGCTGTTTACAGTCTAGCGCCATTTCAAAAGTAGAATGTCCAAATCCTTGTTTTGGTACATAAATGCTCAAATAATCTTCTGTTGAATACTGCGCGTCGTGGATTAAGAGGTCGCATCCTTTTGCAAACTTAATAAGTTTCTTATCTCCTCCCGGGTAGCTTTCTTTATCTGTAGCGTAAACTAGAGTCTTGCCTTTGTAAGCAATTTTATAAATAAATACGCCGTTTTGAGGGTGAGCGTAAGATTTGTAACAGGTTATTACAACATCATCTTCAGTAAAGTCGCCTTCTTTTAGCTCATTTACACGTACAATTTTTGGCATTTCTCCCTGTTTAAATATAATATAATTAGTTTCATTTAAATCCATTATTCTTAAATCAGAAGCGATGTCTCCTAAATCAAGAGGGAATGATTTTGTGAATAATATTTTAGAAAGTTCATTTTCTAAAGTTTCGTTATAATTGACTCCTCCGAGCATGCACATTCTGGTTGAAGCTAGGTGCGAAGGGCGGAAGAATGGAAAGCCTTGAATATGGTCAAGGTGAATATGGCTTAAAAGAATTGTACATCTTACAGGAGTACGGTCGGTTATGGTTGTGCCTGACTCAATATATTTATGCATAAGTTCGTTTCCTAAACTGATGAGTCCTGTTCCTGCATCGAGAATTATAAGATGTTCTCCTGCGTGAACTTCAATGCAGGCTGTATTTCCGCCGTATTTTAGAAATTCTTTATTTGCAACCGGATAGCTTCCTCTAACTCCGCGAAATTTTATCTTAAATTCGTCTGCCATTATTCTTTCCTTCCTAGCTCAAAACTTGCGTTTCTGTCGCTTTCTTCTCCGTATAATTTTTCTGTACCCATTAACCTAAGCTTTGAACGGGTTTGAATGTCTTTTAAATTTGTTTCTTTTAAATAAACATCAACAAGAGTTCTGTTTTTATTAGAGTTGATATTGATTACTCGAAATGCGTTAGGATAAGTAACAAGAGACGGGCATGCCACTACAAGCAAATTACCGTCCTGTTTAACTTTTGCAGCATGATAATGTCCTTGCAAAACTACAACAGGGTTCTTATGCGATTTTAAAAGCTTACGCACTTCATATTCGTTAACCATTTTGTGGTTAGGACTTGTAAACGGTTCAATAACAGGAACATGAGTGCATACTACAATAACGTCTTTTGAATGTGTGTCAAGTTCTTCTTTTAACCACATAAATTGTTCGTTTGAAATCTCGCCGTTTGTCGTGATTTTGTAATCAATAATTGAGTCAAGGCAAATTACACGGTATCCTTTTTTAGGAGTGAATGCGTAATATATATTCTTTTGGTTCATATTATCGTTGCATTCAGCAAGAACTTCAATAAATTTTTTCTTTGTCAAAGGTCCGTCAATACTTATATCATGGTTTCCGTCAATTGCATACCAGGGATAAATGAGGTTTTGAGCATGGTTGGTGAATTTTCTCAATTCATCTGTCTTAGGCTTATTTATTAAATCTCCTGTAAACATTACAAAATCGTAAGGGCCTGAGGTATTTATTTGAAATATAACATCATCAAGCAGCTCGCCGGATTTTTTTAAAAATTTATAAGATGTGTTTTCTTCGAAAGAAGAAAAATGTGCGTCACTGACCTGCGCAATTCGTAAATTATTATTCGCAGCAGTACATACCTGTGAACCGATAACACAGGCAGCTGCTATTGTTAATACAAAATTAACAAGTTTTGAAAAAAATGATTCCTTCTTCTTATAACGTTTCATTGTTTCTATTTATAATAATCTAAATTGCTTATCTTCGCAAGAAAATTATTCATCAGGGTTACTTGTGCATGTTTAATCTTGGTGTTAAAGTTGTCGTATGAAGAGAATATTATTTATTATTGATAAAATTGAGTTAAAATATTTTGAGTTTAATAATCTGGTTACAAATTTTTGGCTGATTAAAGAATTTTTAGAGCAAGGATGTGAAGTTTTTATTACTACGATTCCTAATCTTTCTTTGAATGGTGATACAGCTTATGCAAAGTGCTATGAGGCGTTTGCTGCAGACGGTAATATTTTTTATAAAAACGTAAAAATCGAAAAACAGATTAATGATTTTGAACTAGTTATGTTTAGACCAGACCCGCCTGTAGATATTGATTATATTAATGCTACTTATATTTTTGATTTTGTAACAAAGCCTATTGTAATTAACTCTCCGTCTGCAATTAGAGATTTTAACGAAAAGCTTCACAGCGTATATTTTAAAGACTTAATGTCTCCAAATATCGTAACGGCTTCACTTGATGAGATTGAAGAATTTTTATCTCATTATAAACAAATCGTTTTAAAACCTTTAAATCGCTGTTTCGGCTCAGGAGTTATGTACTTGTACGAAGGCGACCCTAATACAAGAACAATAATCAATACCATGACAAATAATGAAACCACTCTTGTTATGGTACAGCAGTTCATTCCAGCAGTAAAGAAAGGTGATACACGAGTTCTGACTCTGGGTGATAGAGTGCTTAAATATTGCGTGAAAAAGCTTCCGACTGGTGATGATTTTAAATTTAATACTCATAATGACGACTTTATTGTCAAATCTGAAATTACTGAAGATGAGCTTGAAAAATTTATTCCTGTTGCAAAAAAACTTAACAGTTTGGGGATTTCTATGGCAGGACTTGACGTTATTGATGGGAAAATAATAGAAGTCAATGTTACAAGTCCATGCTATTTTATCAAAGAAATTAATAACTTATATGGTATTCAGCTGGAAAAAGAGGTTTGCAATTTTCTGTTGACTCATGCCTTGTTATCCTTATAAAAATATTGTATAATTCAATTAGATGATGGATATTAAGTTTTAGTGTCCGGTGTATAGTGTTAATAAGTTATAATGTAATTTAAATAAGAAGGATGATTATGAAAAAGCACATTTTGGTATTATTAAGCGTTTTGATATGTTCTGCAAGTATTGCAATGGTTGATGCGAAAACAGCAGCAACTCCTGAAGTTAATCAAGCAATAAAAATGTATAAATCGCAAAACTATGCTCTATGTTATAAAACATTAAAAGATGTAACTGAAAAAGATCCTTCAAACGCATTGGCGTACTATTATTTAGCTATGTCTGCAGCTCAGATGGGTAAAAGGGAAGAAGCTATAGAAAATTATACAAAAGTTCTCAGCTTATCTCCTGGCGGCCAGCTTTATAAATACGCTGATAAAGGCAGAAATTGTTTGACATCGCCTGAAAGATGTCATGAAGACGAAAATGTTGATGAATTTGATGAATTTGTTAAAAAACCTTACGGTTCAGGTTTCTCAGAAGCAGCAAGAAGTGATTATGAAAAACATAAAATTGAAAACTTAATGCGTGAGATGAATAGAAAAAATGACATTGAGCCGCAAAAGTTTAAAAACTACAAAGATTTTTCCAGCGAAGCTCCAACAAACGATGAAATTGTAGCTGCTTTAAGAGTTCTTCAGCGTGCAGGTTTAAGCAGTACTGTTCTTGGCGGCAGCAATATGTCTGAGCTTTCAATGCTAACAGGAGGAAATCAAAATAATAATGACATGCTGCTAAATATGCTGACTGGAAGAAACAGCGATTCTGCATTGAGTCCTCAAGTTATACAATCTTTATTGACTAATCAAATGTCAATTGGTTTTTAGAAAGTACGATAATGAAGTTAAACACAGTAAGATTTGGTGAAGTTGATATTGATGAGTCACGTATATTCAATTTTGCCATGCCGTTAATAGGGTTTGATGACAGAACAAAGTTTGTGATTATTGAACCTAATCAAGATGCATTGTTCAAGTGGCTGCAGTCAGTGGATGATCCAGCTCTGGCTTTTCCTATAATATCTGTTTCTGCGCTGAATTTTGACTATACTATTGATATTCCGGACAATGTAGTGGAAGCTTTGAATATTACAAACATTGAAAGCCTTCTGGTTATGAATATTACTTCTATACCTCAAGATGATCCAAAAGGTACTACAATTAACCTTCTTGCTCCGGTGATATTTAATCTTGATACTCAAACAGCAGGTCAAGTTGTGCTTTCCGGCTCCGGATATGATATAAGCTACCCTATGTTTAAAAATAATTAATAGATTTTAAGGAATAAAATGCTTGTAATTACTAGAAAAAACGGTCAAAAAATAATGATTAACGACAATATTGAAATAACTATTGTTGAAGCTAAAAATGGGGTTTGCAAGGTTGCGATAAAAGCTGATAAAGATGTTAAGATTTATCGTGAAGAGATTTACTTGCAAATAAAAGTAGCTAACTTAATCGGAAAAAATACCAACACTTCTGCCGTTGATTCTGTTTCTAATTTGATTAAAAGCGGGACTGTTCTTAATGACAATGCAGCTTCAATTCTGTCTGGAGAAGAAGAGGTTGTAGTTGATGAAGCAAGCAAAATTACTAAAAATTCTATAAGAATTAACAAAAAAAATGCTGACTCTTAACCAAGATAAATTTTTCTTTTTTTATGATGATTGCTCTTGTGTTAAATTTCTGCCGGGTTCAATAGAGCATGCTTATCTTGCTGTTTTAAATGATGATTTAGAAACAGCCGAAAATATTTTTAAAAAATTAGATTCGCCGCGTGCAAAATGGGGCAGGGTTCTTGTTTGTATTTTGCGAGGTTTTTTAAAAGAGCTTCCAACTTATTTTGAAATAAGAAATTTTTTAGAGATTGATTTAGATTTGTTTTTAAAAAATGAGAAACTTGAATATGTCGAACAGATTTTAGGTTCTCTTGAAATTCTTTCAGCTATTAATCAAGAAGTTTATAAGTATGCAGCAAGGGTCATTTATATTAATAAGCTGTATTCTGCTTCTTTAAAATATTTAGAAAAATCAAAAAAAATATACTATAATGATGCAGAGCTTCATTTTTTATTAGCAAGGTATTATTTAAGAGTAAATGATTGTGAAGAAGCTTTGTTTTATATTAATGAGTGCATGAGATTGATTCCGGATTATTATCCGGCTATTGTTCTAAAAGAAAAAATTGAAGAACAATGGATTTGATAGTATAATATTTTCTATGGGTGAAAATAACTTCTTTTTAGGAAATAATGATAAAACTAATTTTGGCGGCTCAGAACCATTGAGGCGTCTAAACGACTATGATTACAATATTTTAAAAGAAGATGCTTATAAAGATATTTCTAATGAGCTTTTTAAGCTGGAATATAAAATTTCCAGATTAGAAGAAGAGTTGAAAACGCTTGATTCTCAAATCCAATCTGCAAGAGATATAAGCGATTATGATACGATTGAAGTTCTTTCTAATAGAAAACGACTTTTGCAAGATGATTTAGAGGGGCTGGTTGAAATTTACAATGATAAAAGTCTTTCTGCAAAGATTTCCGGCGGAATTTTTAATGTTTTTAAAGATAAATTTAATGGGTTAAATAATGCATTTAATTCTTTAAAAGATACGATAATTTCTAATCTGCCTGGTAAGTTTTCGACGGTAGCAGAGTTGAAACAATCTTTAAATAAGCTTGAAAGTATTAATAAAAATGTTGATGAGCTGATGACAATGCGGACACCTTACGGCGAAGCTGGAGATAAATATGAACAGCTTTCTAAATATATTGCCCGAGCAAATATGATTCAAGCACAAATTTCTCGTTCATTAAAGTAGCAAATTATTTTGGTTTATGTTAGAGTAAACCTATTATGAAAAGAAAACCAATTATCGCAGTAGTCGGAAGACCAAATGTAGGAAAATCAACTTTTGTAAACAGATTAGTTGGAAGGCGTCAGTCAATTGTTGATGACATGCCGGGTGTTACAAGAGATAGAATTTATTTTGATGTAGAATGGCAAAATAAGCCTTTCACTGTTATTGATACAGGCGGAATCGTTCCAGGTGATGAAGATGACATTATGATTTCGATTTATGATCAAGCAAAGATTGCTTGTGAAGAAGCCGATAAGATTATTTTCATTGTAGATGGTATAGAAGGTGCTACTCCTGTCGATATAGATATTGCAAATATTTTGAGACAGTCTAATAAACCAGTTTTTCTTGCAGTAAATAAAGTTGACTCGCATAATCAAATAACAATGATTAGTGATTTTTATTCTTTAGCTGTCGGTGAGCCGATTGCAATATCTGCTCTTCATGGTTCCGGCGGGGTTGGAGATTTGCTGGAAGAAATTACATCTGATTTTGAAGATGATGATACAGAAGCAGAAGATAAAACAATTAAGATAGCTATTGTTGGACGTCCAAATGCAGGTAAGTCTTCTATTGTCAACGCGCTTCTTGGTGAAAAACGTGTAATAGTTTCCGATGTTTCAGGTACAACCAGAGACAGTATAGACTCAAGACTTGTTTATAATAATCAAGAGTTTGTAATTATTGATACAGCAGGTATAAGAAAAAAATCTAAAGTTGATTATGGCGTAGAAAAATTTGCTGTAGATAGAGCAATTCGTTCAATAAGAGAATGTGATGTTGCTTTGATGGTGATTGATGCAACAGAAACTGTTTCAGGTATTTCTGACCAGGATAAAAAAATTGCATCTATTATTACTGAAGCCGGAAAAGGTATGGTAATTGCAATTAATAAATGGGATTTAGTAGAAGATAAGAAATCTAATACAATAAACAAATTTGAGCAGAAGATAGCGCATGAAATTCCTTTTTTAGATTATGTACCTAAAATTTATATAAGCGCAGTTACTCATCAGCGTTTAAATCAGATATTTACAAAAGTTATGGAAGTTCAGCAAGAACGCTCTAAACGTATTGCAACAGGACTTTTGAATAAAGTTATTAATGAAGCTTATGCTCTTAATCCGCCGCAGACTATAAGGAATAAGAGACTTAAAATCATGTATTCGACTCAAGCTTCTGTTCAGCCGCCTACATTTGTATTATTTGCAAATAATGAAGATTTAATGAAGGATCATTATAAACGTTACATGGAAAATAAGCTTCGTGAAGCGTTTGGGTTCACTGGAACCCCTATACGAATTTCTGTTCGTGCAAGAGCTGAAAAAAGTAAATAATAATCTTTACTATTTAAATAATACAATGTCTCCGCGTTTAACCTGCGCAGACAACTGTTTTATTACCTCATTATCCATTCTAATGCAGCCTTGAGATTCACGTTTTCCTATGCTTGAGGCTTTGTTATTACCATGGATCCATTGTCCTGTATTAGTTTTTTCACCTGTTTCAGGATCAACCTTATCTAAAACTATAATGTTAGCACCATAAGGATAAGGGTTATTTTTACGTTTTGAATTTGCTGGAGCGTATTTGTATGGGAATTTCTCAACGTGACTAACTACGCTGATTCGTTTTTTAGTTGGAGTTTTTGCTTTTCCGCTGCAAACAAGGTAAGCTTTTTCCGGGCTGCCGTCTTTATCGTATTTGTATAAAGTATTCTGTTCAATATCAACAACAATAACTGCTTTATGGGTTTCACCATTTATAGTAACCTCAGGATTTGGGGCATTTTTTAATGTAAGCGAATCTTGTGTTCCTGCAGGAGTTACGATTCGTTCAAAAGTATCCGGCTTTACCTCTGCTTTTACAGGGGTGTACATAATTGATGCTGATGAAATTGCTATAGCTGCTCCGGCAGCTTTTATAAAATTAGTTATTCTCATATTATCTATAAAAAGGGTAAAAATAAAATTTGCTACCTTTTTAATTTTATTACTTTAATTTCACCAGCGCTTAAATCGGTATGTAAATTTCTTCTTATAATTTTTATGTTATCGCTGCCTGCTATAGTTTCAAATTTTGTATTTTTTTTAAGATTTAGATCATTGATACTTATTTTATTCTGAGCAGATTTGAAATCTAAATTTCCAATAACTAAAACAGTTTCATCCTTTAATATTCTTGAAAAAGCAAAAACTTTTGGGTTATTTGTTTTATGCTGGGCAAAATTACCGCTTGAAATTAAGTCAATGTTGTCTTCTCTGAATTGATTTGCTTTTTTAAAATTTTCTAAGATTTTTTCGTTATTTCCGCCTGGTTTTCTTGAGAAGTTGAATATATCGAGCTTACCTCTATGAACAAAATATGAATAGTCATCAGTTTCTGATTTTTCTGCTTGAGTGTTAGCCCAAGGGTATAGATAAGAATCACCTGTAAAAAATCCATCTATACAGTAAGGGTTGAATGGTAATGACGCATTCAGCCAGGCAATCATAATAGAAAAATCTTCTCCATGCAATAAAATCGGGCTTACTTCGTCATGTGTTGTAAAACTCATTATTACACTTTTGGGAGCTTTGTATGAGTTTAAAAGCTTTAAGTTATATTTTACATGCTCCATAAACTCATCGGCACTCCAGTCTTTTAGGTTAAAGAAACTCCCGTAATAACCGTCAAAACCTGCTTCAAGAAGCTTGTCGTAAGGAGTAAACTCTGCATATTTGCTTGGCGGTTCTCTCCAAGAATCTGAAGCTTCTGCTAAAAACATAAACTCAGGATCTTTATGACGCGTGTATTTTATAATTTCTTCCCAGAAAGCATATGGTTTGATTGTAGCAACATCTGCACGAATTCCGTCAGCTCCGATTGAGAGAACTAAATCAATAAATTTTTTATGAACATTAAGTACATCTTGATTTAAATTCTTATTGCTGCCTGTGTTTAACAGCCTGACATCGGTCCAATCTGTTGGTACTATAGAACATCTTTTGTCGTCTTTAATAAATAATTCCGGATGAGTTAGAAATAAATCATAAGCACCGCAGCTAGGAAGGTCAATTATAACTCTTATTTCGCGTTTATGACACTCGTCAATAAATCTTCGAGCTTGCTCGATATCTGTGAGTTCAGAATTTTTTGCAGTAAGCTGCGGATTAATACTCCAAAAATTTTCTGCTGCATATACAGAACCGGCTGTTCCTAAAGCTTTTAATCTTCCAACAGGTGTTATAGGAAGTACATGAAGCGTATTTATTCCCAGCGCTTTTATTTCATCTAAACGTTCAACTGCATTTAAAAAATTGCCGCTGACTTCATTCTCATCGATAATTTCATTGCCATTTAAGTCTTGTGCGTTGAAAGTTCTGATGTTGATACCGCAAATATTCGTTTTATTGGTATTGAAAAGTGTGCGTAAGTTGTTGTTTTCTCCCGCAAAACAAACACTATTTATGCTTGCTGCTATTAAAAATGATAATAAAAATTTTTTTGTCATGCTCTTTACTCTTTTATTTGAAATATACATTTTACGCAATGTGCTTTTGGCTGCAGTATCAAATTATCTTCAATGTCATACATTTTTGCAATTCGTGTAACTAAAGGCTCGCCGCACATTGGGCATTTTAAGTTTGTTTCACGCTTTAAGATTTTAGATTTTAAATCTTCGATCACTTCTTGAGAAACAATTTCAAACTCATAACTTCTTTCATGTTCTTTTATTTCATTAGGAGAACATTTTAGAACTCTTGCAAGCTGCTGTCTTTGAGTAACAGAAAGAAAAAGCTCTTTGCCGGCTTCAATATCTTCTAAAATTTCAAGTTTAATATTTGTTTTTTTTGCGAGTCCGGTTACTGATAAACCTGCATTTTCGCGTTTTTTAATAATAAATTCTGCTAAGCTTTCCATAAAGATATTATATAATAAATAATTACAATGAGTAATTATAAACGATTGTAAACTATAATTCATGAGCTGACGCTTAATACAAGAACATGTAATTGAATATTTTCAATTTCCATCAAATCCGCCAATAAATATATCAACTATTTCATCAGATGAACAAATTGCATTATACGTAAATAAATGGCTGGAGATGTGTCGTTATACTAATCTTCCGTATTAAATAAAAGATGAAAAAACAAATTATTAAATTTTGTAAAAACATCTCTTGACTTTAAAATTTTTTCATTTTATAATGGTGGAACGCGCTGGAAAACAGAAGCGTAAAGAAAAATGATTTACACAGGTGCCAACGGAGGCTGGATGAGTAGACAATAAACAGGTTTAATAGACTTGTGAAATGTGAAAAACAGCAGACACCACCGTAAAAGCCGAAATATAACACTAGCACTTTGAAAATCTTATATCGTTAAAAACCAAATGTAACGAAATGTAAATAATAAAAACAAAGTTGTTGACATTAAAACTTGATGATATAAGATAGAGGAGTTCGGAGAGGAAACCTCCAGAGTTGACACAGCGCAAGTCGCAGTCTGAGGAAAGTATTAAGTATTCAGATGGTTAACCAAATACAAACCCTTAACTTTGGATATAAATAGCAAAATCTAAGTAAGTTTTGAATCTTAAAACAAGATAAATATATTGCACTTTGACAACAGAATAGCTGAAGACGAAATTAAACTTGTTAATTCGTTGA
>CANARY010000003.1 GCA_947364235.1 uncultured Candidatus Melainabacteria bacterium
ATTATTTTGCATCTAGCACCCCCCCCCCCCCCCCGAAGTTGTTGTAACTCTCTTGCTGAGGATGTAAATATTCAAATCTTAATAAATCAGGCAGAACATTTTTGCAAAAATAACCGGATGCAAAAGCACTCCCAAATTTAATCTCCTGAAGTTTATCATTTGTATAAAAACAGGCTCTTTTATCAAATCCCAAATACTCAAGCCCATATTTGATGAATAAAGGTGTCCTGTCTTTAGATTGTAAACTATTTTGAGGCAATAATATTGCAAAAGGCTTGCCTATTGCATAAAGCCTCTCAAGGATTTTGTCTTTTTGTGTAAATGGCGGATTTGAGACAATACAATCAAAATCAATCTCTCCCGGATCAATTTCAAAAAAATTGCCGCCGGTTTCAATATGAGTATTGATAACCTCAAACCCTTCAGCTTTTAAAATTCTCACATAAAGACTATGATCCAAATCAAAAGGACACCAAATTTTTTTATATCCTTTTTGTTTCAAATATTTGATAATAGGCTCAACAACATATCTAGGAGTTAAGCACTCATCTGATGCTGCATCCCTTTTGGCTGTTAAATATCCTTTATTATTTGTCATTTTGACCTCTCAGATTGCGTTTTAAGGGCTTTAAAAAAGCTGCCGGGATGTTTTATACCCGGCAATAATTACATATAAGAATAGAGAATACTGTAAAAGCTCTCAATTAGAGAGCTTTTTGAGGAGTTATCTTATCACTCTAACCGGACAGGCAATCTTATGCCCTGCATTGTCAGTCTCGTCTAGGTATCTCGGTGTTTGAGATAATCCGTCTTTGTTTGATTTGCCGTATATCCAGGAGAGTTTTTTTGACTGTTTGCCAAATTCTGTATTAAGAATAGGCTCAGGCAGTCTTTGATATTCCCAAAATCTCTGGTACTCCTCACAAATTTTGTCAGCTTTTTTGCCTTTGATGATTTTAGACTCAACATAAGCATCAAAGCGATCTCTTTTGTTGACATACCATAAAAATTTAATAACTGCGTGATCACAATTACAACAATATGTCAGCAATATAATCTCTTTTTTTATTTCAAGTTTTTGAGAGGTATATTTTTTAAAAAACTTATGTGATTTGTATTTCCTAATATTTGTATATGTTGCGTTCCCTGTTGAGACTACTTTGCCGCAACACTCCAAAAATTCAGCTCTCACTCTCTATCCTCTTATAAAAAGCAATACTAACCTTAAACAGCAGCTCCGCACAATACGGATGCTCCCGGCTGACTCGGTTTTGTCTCCCGATTGAGACAACCTATCAACACAAATCAGATTACAAGATTTTTTTATGCAAAAAAAGTGTCAAATAACACTTTTTAAAAATCAAAAAAATAGGATGCTAAAATTAGCATCCTGGAATAAATTTGAACTTTTTTAAAATAAAAACTTATTTTTTATTTTTTCTTGATTGATTTTGCCTCTTTGCTTTGCTGCGGAACGGTTTATCATTACATGTAATTTGACAGGTATTGCCGCACAAGTCAGATATAGTTTGCATTTTCTCTGTTACATCCTTAATCTGATCAAACAAATAGGCTTTTGCAATACCAACTTTTGAATTGACTCCGTACTCCTGCCTAAGCTCCTCAAACACATTGCGGATTGTACCAACTGCAAAATGCAGTTTTCTTGCAATCTCCTCTGTCGGCACCTCTTGCAGCATCATTTTTAAGATCTGTTCTTTAGCTTTTTTATTTACTTGCCCCATTCACCCTCTCCTGTTTTATTAGTACAAATTCTATGTCATAGACCGGATTATTATGTTTTAAGTCCGTTGTCATGCCATCCTCAACAACAGACAATCTGACAAACTCTGCCAAAACTTCTCTCTCCGGATCTGCTTTATAACCCCATCTCAAAATAAATTGATCTCCGGGCTTTAATTTTTCAAGCCGGGATGCAAAATAAGGCTTTACATCTCTATATTCATGAGTCTTTTGCCCGGCTTTTATTTTATCGAACCATTTTTTCTCAAGATTTAATGTCAACATTTATGCTCATCTCCTCAATTTTTCCTAACTCTCTCAACTTAATATCTTTGCGGATTTCTAACCTATCCTCAAAAGAGACATGAGTCTTAATATCAGCAACCTCAAAGGCTCTGCCGTCTTTTTTGGTTATTATGTCTCCTTTATCAAGTAAATTTACATCAAACTCTCTCATCACTCTTGCTCCATATCTTGACCTTTAAACTTCACTGCTTGCTCAAATGCCGCCAGTTTTTCCATTGAGCCGCCAAATTTGCTCAAAGCACTTGCCAAAACACTCATGCCTCTTTTGCAATTTTTTGCTGACATCTGCAAGAGCTGTAATTGCTCAGTCTCTTTACTCCAACCTACAAAAAATGTAGTATTATAAATTTGCAGATCATTAAGTGCAGCTGCTATCTCCGGAGCATTTGCAGCCAGGATGCAAACCATAGTTCCCACAGATGGCACAGGCGGCATCTCCTCTGAGCCTGGTATAATATAGCCCTGTTTGCCCGGCAGGATTGCAAATGCAGCCTGAGGATTGCTGATAATATTCTCTTGCATATAATTGACATACAAACGATCTGAAGGGATAACATAACACCCTATAAAATCAGCTCCGGATCTGACAAGTGCCGCACCCTTTTTGAGCCATTTATTAGTATGTTTCCAAACCGGATTACAAAAACAAAGCCCTTGCCAGTCTTGTTTTAATCCGTCAATATCTTTAGTAAAATGCTGCTTTGCCGGGATGTTATGCTTTGTGCAGCAAACATCAATGTCAAACTCATCTCTGTTGAAAAATTTGAGCAAAGGTTTATATATTGCCGGCGGTGTCATATAATCATCCCGGATTGACTGATAGTGATCATCATTTTTATATCTGCTTGTATTATCTTGCATGTCTCTCTCCTATTGTTTGAGCCTTGTATCATCAACAACCGGCTCCCCATCATTTATGCGGTCAATTATTTTGATAACAGGCTCCGCATCACAGCCTGTGCAATTTCCTTTTTGACAATTTTTGCAAAATTTTTGAGTAAAATTTGCTAGAGTCTTTGATATATAAGAGGTTTTTAATTCATACATATTAAATCTCTGCCCCCTCTCATAATTTTGCCTAAGTCTCCACCTAAGCGGAGCAGCAAATCAACCGGCACTGTGCTTATTTGCCAAAAATAACCATTGATTTTATACTCACAGTACATCTTGCAAATTGCCGGATCATCATCTATTGCAAATAAAATCTTATGCCCTTGCTCCAAAAGTTTTAAGAGTCTGACTCTTTTGCTCTCCACTGGAGATGATTTATCATCAACCGGGCGGAAGTTTATTAAAAAATCTTTACCGGCAACAAGCCCTGTCCGGGCTTGTAAAAAGTTTATTGTAGGAGCTGCAATCACCTCTGATCTTGCTGTTAAAAATATAATCCTATGAGCAATTTCAATCTGCCGGCAGTAGTTTAAAATTGTTAAAAGAGTTGTATCAATGGCAGAATATGTGCTGTTTGCATTAAGATCAAAATATTTATACTTTTGCTCCTCTGTCATATTAAAACCATCAACAAGCCGCCAAATCCAAGAAGTATCAATCAGGCATCCGTCAAGATCGCAAATTATGTCAATAATAGGAGCTTTATTTTGTTTTTTTAGCTGCTCCGGCTGTGTCATATTTTGCATTATAAATCAGCTCCCACATTATTAAGGACTTGATAGAGTTGAATTAAAAAAACAACTGACATAATTCCCCAAAATATGCCCTTAGTCAAAGTAAACAACAACAGGGAACTGACAAAGAAAATCAGCAAAATTGTTGAGACAATGTGTTTGATTTTAAGCATCATTTTTTTATGTTTTGCAGCTTTTAAACTTTGTGCAGCTGAATACATTTGCATTCCACACATTAAAACAGCAAAATCGTCAGCAATATTCTCTTTAAAAATTAAACTTGAATAACCTTTATATTGTGCATCTTTTTTGATTTTAGTTAAATAGACATGTGCGTTTCCATTGACAGCATATTTATTGCCGGACTCATCCTCAACATAAACCGCATTAGGATAATCCTCAGCAACTCTGATAGTTACATTGTCTATTGTGTAGGGATAATCTTTGCCATTTTCTTTTTCTTTAATTTTTTTGCTAATCATTTTCTACCTCTCTTTTTGTAATTTTGTAATCCTTATTAAAATCTCCAGTTTTTGCAATTTTCTTGACATCAAAAATGCCATAATCTGTGTAATAACAAAAACTCTCAACAGAGCCGGAGTTTATCATTTTATTTATGGATGTAGGAGCATTAAGTAGCATCCTAATTTTTGCAATCTCCATAGGATTTGCCGGGATTGATTTATGTCTCATCACTAGCTCCTATTCCTGTGCTTAAATAAGCAGGCAAGCCTTCTATACGCACATTTTCAAAAAATTTTCTTGAAAAATCTCTAATAACTGCCTCAATAGCACAGGGCAATGTATTGCAGCCTGGCTGCACATATACTCTGTTATGACATCTAAGATTTAAAAAATTTTTTTCAGGAACTTTTAATTGATACTCTAATTCTTTTGTATTAGGATCACAAAAATTATGCTCTACTGATATTGTTATAGTAGGTTTTTTAATAAACTCTCTATATTCACTTAATAAATTTTCAAGATTTGCATTTTTATTATATTCTTGAGTCAGACGGATTTGCTGCCACTGAGATATTTTTTGCAGCTCTTGATATTGCTTTAAAACCGTTCTTTTGAATGCTCTATTTTTCTTATTTCTCATTTTTACCCTCACTCTTGCAGCTGCAAATTATCCATGCAAAAATGCAACCCCACAAAAAACCGTTCAAAGTCGCTAATTGTATTGTGTTCATTGATTTTTCTCCTCTCTTTTCTTTTTCTCAACATATTCAAAAATTACAGGCGGCTTGATATTATATAGTTGCTCCAGGTACTGCTCAACTTGCTCATCAGATAACCACCCTTTGACAATCTCTCCATCAAAAAAGTCCGGGATGTAAAAATCATCATTGAGTATGACTGCCAGTTCCCATTTATCATCTATTGCACCGTAGCTGCCAAAATTTTTAATTACTGATACAACAAGAGCATTGCCAAGTAAAAAATAATAACGAACTCCGCCCAAATGCTCAGACCTGTCAAAACTCCATCTCTTTTTTAATTTCAGCTCAAGAGTCAGATTATCTGTGCCGCTTGATTTATTTATTTTTTTGTAAAAATCTTGCAGCTGCTCTTTTTCAAGTTTGTTTTTATAAGCCCTATATCTAAGAGCAAACAAAACTCCAAAAAATAAAAACAATATAATAAATCCTTGCATCTTTACCCCCTTTGCTCAATTTTTGGATATTCTTTATATTCTTTGTCATCAAGTAAACAACCGGCATTTTTTAAGCCCACTCTCCGGAATTCCATTGTGTTATTAGGACATCCGGCATTGATTAGCTCTGCATGAGTAATAATGTCTCCATCTTTTGTCATTAAAATAGTTTTTTTCTCATCTTTTTTATTAAGTAATTTAATACCACCACTCCAATTCCAAAGAGTGCTTTTACTTTCCCACTCTCCCCATTGTTTAAAGAAAAATGCAACTCCTTGATCTTGACATTGTTTTTGGATGTTTCGCACCCAATCAGGATGCAACGGTCTTGCTCCGGCTCCGGACTCACCGCCTACTATTACCCAATCAATGCCGCTCAAATCAAGCTCACCTAAATCAGCCAAAAGAGGCTCACAGCTTAAAAATTTTATTTTCGCATTAGTGTTTTTAAGATGCTCAATGCGGCTTTTATATTTTGGATGCTCTACTGTAACACCAAGCCAAACATTAAAAGGATAATCAAAATCCGGCAACCTCTCAGCTCTTTTTGTAAGGATTTGAAAAATATTAGGATCGTTCCACTCACACTCATCTAAAATAGCTTTTATCTGTGCATCTGTAATGTCTTTGTGAAAAGTATCACTCATTGAATTGACAAAGATCATTTTTCTTTTTGTGTCAAGTCTTGAAAATGTATGTTGAGTCAAAGCCTCTTTGTGAAAAACAACCGCATTAAAAGGCTCTTTATATTTTTTTTGCCCCATTGCAGTAAGTCTTTTGTGCATTCTTGCTGCATAGCAATTTTGACAACCCTCAGAGTATTGTGTGCATCCTGTAATAACATTCCATGTGTCATTAGTCCATTGTATTTTACTTGTCATTTTTACCGCCTTTGTTTGCTTTCCGTCTGTTCATTTCATTGATGATGCTATCCCACATCTCCCATAGCAAATCATCACTAAGTGTCTGATACGGTATTGCCTTAATCCGCTCAGTTAAAGATGGCAATTTTAAAACAACATTTTTAGGCAAGTGTGTTATGCCGCCTTTGTACAGGGCTGTTATATCCACATAGTAAACAGTCTCAGGCTCTTTGCCATACAGCAGATTTTTTAAAATTTTTAAAAATTTTCTGTACATTATTTTTTACCTTTCTTTGTTTTAACAAGAGAGCCAACAACTCTCTTAAATACATTTTTTGAAACAATCAAAACATCTCCATAAATACCCGGCTCAACCTGATACTCAGACTCTTGCAAATGTTTTTTTGATATTTTATAAGTTATCCAGGCTTTATGTCTGACATCCCTCTCAATAGTTTTGACAGATACACAATCAGACTCTCTGAGACCTTTAACTATTGCAAAATCAAGTTTTAAAAAATCTGATTTTAGTTTTTCATTTGTCAGATCGTGATATGTGATGCGGTCAGAGTCAATGTCATACTCCAAAGCTGCTATTTTTATTTTGTCTCCAAGCCGCTCAGAGCTAAACCAAGAGGCTTTTTGCACAAATTGTCTAGCAAATACAAAAGCTCCCAACCACCTCTCCTCACAGACAATCTTGCAATGGCTCCTCTCTCCAATTAGATTTTTGGCAAGCTGCAAAGCCGGAGAATAAAAATAGCTGCATCCATTTTTAACGATATTTAAAGGATATTCCGTCTCACATCTAATCATCCGGCAATCCTCATATTTTTAAAATTAAAAATAATCTCTTTGCTATGTTCTACAAGTCTTGAGACAACAGCCTCTCCAAAATATTGACTATCAAGAGTCTCAACAGAACTATTTGCAGAGATTACAGTCGGAAGTCTTTTTTCAATACGATAATTGACAATTCCATACATAAGCTCCTTGACATAATCAGTAGGATTGAGCTTGTCTATATCATCAATAAACAAAAACTCCGGATCTCTATATGTTTTTAGAATTTGCTCTGTTGTATATTTTGAGCTTGTATTAAAAGTATTTTTAACCTTGTAAAGCAACTCAACAGCATTAAAATATCTACATCCTAATCTGTATCTGTAAATCAACTCATCACAAAGAATAGACATCAGCATTGTTTTGCCTGTGCCGTAGTTGCCAATTAACAATAAATTTTCACCACATAAATATTTTTTTATCCCATCATCAGCATAAGATTTAACAGCATTTAAGACTTGCTGCTGCTCTTTGATAGTAATTTTAAAGTCAGAAAAATCAAGACCTCTAAACTTTTGAGGGATAGCAGCTAAATTAACCTGATTTTGCAGCATCTCTGCATCATTTTCATATTCTAAAAGATAACAGATTTTATTGTTTAATCTTTTGTAAATACTATTTACCTTGCTGGATTTGCGGCAAATGCAATAATCATTATTTTTTAACTCAGCACCGCAAAAAATACACTTGCCATCCTCTTTGCGTTTTCCGTAATTTTCAATAGTTTTCTGTAAATAAAGCTCCGTAAGTTTTGACATTTATTGCATTCCCTCTTGTTTTGAGTGATAACTAGAATATTTGCCACCTGTACTAGATGCAGTAATTTGCTTGCCGTCTTTATTGTCAAAATTGCCCTCATAAACTTTTTGAGGATTAAGATTATTTTTGATAACCCAATCAAAATTAAAAAATGAATTTTGCTGACAAAAATCAGACTTTTGAGCTTTTTCAAAAACAGTCCGCCAATACTCAGCATCAGGTTTTTGTGCTAATCTTGCAGCTGCTTTTTTCTTTCGATCATCATTAAGCTCTCTAGGCTGTGGATAATTTTTACAAATTTGTTTGTATAACTCAAAAAGGTCATATATAGTGAATTGATTAGTATTTACTTCATCAATATTTATTTCTTTAATATTTAATTGTGTTGAGTTTTCCAAATGTGGATCAGCCTGTTTTGGATCTTCCGGTGTTGGAACTTCCAGGTGTGGATTTTCCGTATCTGGTGATGATGGATTTTGAGACTCATCAAATATATGGTAAATATAAATAAATCTGCCGTTTTCACCGTTTTGCTTTTCAACTTTTAAATATCCATGCTTTGTCAACTCTGCCATTGTTGAGCGGATGCAGTCTCTACTCTCTTTGCAAATACTGGCAAGCCCACTAATGCTATAATTCCAAGTAGGCGGCAAAGCCAAAAATATACTCAAAAGACCTTTAGCCTTTAGGCTCATAGGCGGTTTTTCATATATCAAAAATTGATTAGGTATTATTGCATATTTTTCGTTTTTATGAACTCTGATAATAGCAGAGTTAGGCTCTCTTTTTACCATATTATCAACCCTTTAAAATTGCTCTCTCCTGTTTTAAATAGGATTTGTAACACCTATTTATATGCTTAACTCCTTTATTGACAACATTTTCAACATCATCAATGGCTCTATTTAATACCGGAGTACAAACAACCCTGCCGGACAAATACTCAAATGCCGGCAAATCAACTATTTTGTTTTTTTCAACTTCTAGCAAATAAAATGTCAAATAGTAACGATAAGTTGCTAAAACAAGTGTACGCACCTTTTTTACAAGTTCTCTTTTTTTTCTGAGCTTTGCTTTTTTAATCCAGGCTTTAAGCCTTTTTGTAATTCCCATAACCGCCGTTCTCCCATTTTTTAATTTTGTAAACTTTCTTGATGGAGCTTTACAAGAGTTTTGACAAGCTGCTGCCATAAATAAGACCTCTCCTCTTTGGTGTACTCAACACCATCAAAGGCAATCTCATACTTCAGCGGCTCTTTTTTCTTTTTGTAAACTCTAGCCAACTTCTTTGACCTCAATATTTTCAAAAAGATAATCAAAAGAGAGTTTTAAGCCCCAAAACTCTAAAATTCTTTTTATTTCAGACAATTTAAACTCAGTCTCTCCGTTGATTTTTCTTGAAAAAACAATCGGACTGATTTTTACTCTTATTGCAAAATCTTTTTGAGATAATCCTGTTCTTTTGATTTCTGCTGCTAAATTTAAGTACATAATTTAACCCTTTATTTTTAATACATTAACGATTTACAAAATTTTACATGCGTTTTCTTTATTTAACTAACGAAAATAATCCTAATTCATATTAAAAAATTTGTCAAGTATTAACGATTTCTTTAATCAAATAAAGATTTGCATTATTTTATTGACATTTTTGTTTATATATATACTTGTTTTTTAAATAAATAAAGTTAAAATAATAAATGTAAAGGAGTGTAACAAAATGGAAAATTTAACTCTGACCTTTAATTTTTATAAAAAAAAGTTAAAGCTAACAAATGAAAAAATTGCAGAATTAGCGAACGTGCCTGTTCAGACAATAGAGCGGATCTCTTGCGGCAGAACTGCAAACCCTAAACTAAAAACTCTCAAGGCTCTTGCTGCTGTATTTGATTGCAGCTTAGATGATTTAATGAATATGAGAGATACTACAAAACCCTATTATTTTGATGAAACAACTGCAAATATTGCTCAAGCTATCCAAAATGATGAAACTTTAAAGGCTTTATTTTCAGCAATGCTATCTTTGACAAACGAAAATCAGCAAGCCGTTACCGGACTTGCTGAGAGATTAAAAAATATGCAAGAGTCTAATATTTAAAAAATGAGGTTATGGAAAAATGAAAATCTGCAAAATATGTAATCAGCAATATGCTGACAATCTTGAACAATGTCCTTATTGCGTTGAGAATGGCAAAAATATAATAAAAAAACTTGCCATGCCTGCAATTATAATTTTGGCAATTTTAATCTTGCCGGTCTTTGTTTCAATCGCAACAAAAAAGGATCCAAACATTATCTCTATTGCAAGTATGGGAGAAAATTATCCCTATACTATTGACAATGTAAGGATCCAATGTGCAGCAGATTATCCGGCTGCGGTTTATATTGTGGATAAATCAGGCAATAAATATGCTGTAAATGGCAGTGCAAATCAATACCTGACAAAAATCAAACCTGATAAAAAATATAAAGGTTATACAAGCAATATTTTAAAAAATGGCATGACTGATGCTCAGATTTTACAAATAGGATTAAAAATCTGCAAGGATTAACAATGGTAAAGGCAAACGATAACGACACACTAACATACACAAGAGTCTCAAGTGATGAGCAACGGCAAAAAGGTTACTCATTAGATTATCAGCGAAAAGAGACAGATTTGTATTGCAAAAATAAAAACTTAAATATTGTTAGACATTTTTCAGAGTCTCACACAGCAAAAAAGCCAGGCAGACCGGCTTTTAATGAGATGTTAAAGTTTGCAAAGAAAAAAGGGATAAAAAATCTTGTATTTTTAAAATCCGATAGAGCATCAAGAAACCCCGTTGACTCTGCTCAATTATCCTATATGGCTGAGTATGAAGGATTTAATGTGCATCTTGTTCAAGACAATTTGATACTCTCACAAAAATCAAAACCTCAGGACTTTTTAATTTTTGAGATAAATAATTGTTTTTCAAATTTATACCCACGCAATCTGTCAATCGAAGTCTCATCAAAAATGCTTGAAAAGGCAGAGCAAGGATATTACCCAAGCCGCCCAATGTGCGGATATGTAACAGTAAAGATTGCAAAAAGGGCATATTTAAAAATCGATCCTGAAAAAGCTCCATTTATCAAAGAAATTTTTGAAAAATACGCAACAGGGCAATATTCCTATAAACTTTTAGCAGCTGAAATGAGGCTCAGAGGTTTTATGGTATCAAACTGCGTAAAATGCGGCAAAAATAATATTGAGGATATTTTAAACAATCCTGTATATATGGGAGACTTTATGTGGAAAGGCAAACGATACAAAGGCAAGCATGATCCGATCGTATCTCCGGAGCTTTACTATCAATGCCAAAAAATTATCAAGCAGAGATCTTTAGGCACTAATAAATCAAGGAACTTTTTATATACCGGAGTTATTAAATGCAAAAAATGCGGCTGTCAATTTGTAGGAGAGATCAAAAAAAATAAATACATCTATTATCATTGCACTGGTAATAGAGGCGGAGATTGTAATAAAAAATGGCTAAAACAGGAATACATAGATGATGTTTTTGTTGATTTTCTCAAAAGTTTAGTAATCCCGGATGAACACATGCCGGAGATTTTAACCTGCATAAAATATCAGATAAAAGAGGAGAGAGATTTTAATAAACAAAAATATGATGCGGCAAAAATAAAATATGACAAATTAAAAACTCGATCAGATGCTTTATTTAATTTATTCCTGGATGGAGATATTGACAAAGAGCATTACAAAGAAAAACAAAAAGAGATTGATTATGAGCTTGATTATCTCTCCTCAGTCATGCATAACACAAACCTCAAAGACAATAAAGTAATTGAAACCTCTGAGATGTTACTAGAACTTTTTAAAAACGCACACAGAGACTATCTCAGGGGAGATTTTGAAACAAAGAAATATTTGTTAAATTTGCTCTGCTCGAACTTTTATTATGATGGCGAAAAACTAACTATAATAATAAAAGAGGCTTTTAGACCTTTAGTCGATATTGCCTCTTTTGTAAAATATGGAGGTTAGGAGATTCGAACTCCTGACCCCCTGCGTGCAAAGCAGGTGCTCTACCAGCTGAGCTAAACCCCCACATCGGGTTGTAATCGAGTTAAACCTGACTACATTTATTATAATACATGCTGATTTTTTTTTGTAAAGGGGGTAAATGCAAAAATTTATTAGTGTTACTTAAAAAGCGTACAAGATAACTCTTGTACGCTTTAAAAATAAAATTACTTAATAAATTCATAGCAAGGCGCTTTGAATTCTGCATTATTGTTTGATGCAGCAAATGATTTTATTGCAAAAACAATATTTGCAATCATTATTGCAAAACCTGCAATAAGTCCTACAAGCGGAATGAATCCCAAAACTAATGAAACAATAAGAATAGTAAGTTCAAAATTGAACATTTGTCTTATAATTTCTCTTGAGCTGCCTGATAAATCTTTGCCGCCTGCAAACCAAGCAACAGCAGAAGCAATTACACCAAAAAGGATAACGCCCAAAGTTCCAATAATTGTTAATGTTTTTTCGTTCATAAATATCTCCTTTCTTCCAACTATTATAGTTTTTTTACAATTTCTTCTAAACAAATTTTTACGTGTGCGTAATTTAATCCGCCCTGCATATAAGCAACATAAGGCTCCCGCATAGGACCATCCGCAGAAAGTTCTATTGTTGAGCCTTCAATAAATGTTCCGCCTGCCATAATAACTTTGTCTTCGTATCCAGGAATGTACTCAGGAATCGGAGTTACATACCCGTTAACTGGTGAAAGCGACTGTATCGTCCGGCAGAATTCCTCCAAATGTTCCGGCTTTCCAAAAATGATATTTTGAATGATGTCTGTTCTTTTTTCATCAAACCTTGGAGCTGAATTAAATCCAATATCTTCAAAAACTTTTGCTGCAAGAATAGCCCCTTTAACAGCTTCAGATACAATCGACGGAGCCATAAAAAGTCCTTGGAAAATTAACCTGTGCTGGTTAAACATTGCTCCGCCTTCAGAACCAATTCCCGGTGCAGTAAGCCTGTTTGACGCACGTTCAACATAAAGTTCTTTGCCTGCAATATAACCGCCCGCTTCAACTATTCCGCCTCCCGGATTTTTAATTAAAGAGCCTGCCATTAAATCTGCTCCAGCTTCTAACGGCTCTCTAGAATCAACAAATTCACCGTAACAATTATCCACAAAACAAATACAATCAGGATTTTTTGACTTTACAACAGTACAAATTTTTTCAATTGTTTCAATTGAAAGTGATTTTCTTGTTGAATATCCTTTAGAACGCTGTATTAAAACCATAGTGGTTGTATTGTCAACCATTTGTTCAAGCTTTTCAAAATCAATTTCTGTATTATTGATTAAAGGAACTTCATCGTACAAAACCCCGTTTCCAATCAGCGAAGCACGTCTTGTCTCCTCATCTCCTGCTGTTCCAATAACTTCCTGCATAGTATCATAAGGCGCCCCTGCTGCTGATAAAAGCTTGTCTCCATATCTTAAATTTCCAAAAAGAGCACACGCAAGAGTATGTGTTCCAGAAGCAAAATGAATTCTTACAAGAGCTTTTTCCGCGCAAAAAACCTGTGCAAAAACTTTATCCAGCACTTCTCTGCCCAAGTCATCATGTCCGTATCCTGATACAGTATAAAAATGCTCCGGAGCAACTTTGTTATCAAAAAATGCTTTCAAAACTTTGCGCTGGTTGAAATCTCTGATTTCATTTACCCTTTCAAACTCTTTTTCTAAATCTTTTTCCGCTTTTTTAAAATCATAATTCATAGTAGGTTTATTGTAGCATAAATATACTAACTTTTAATTGTAAGTAAGATGAAAAAGAAAAAAGCGACAATTAAAAAATTATCGCTAAATTATGTGTGTGTATTATATTATAGATTTTTATTTTTTTATGCAATTGCTGAAAATTGCTGTGCTCCATTGTGCGGCATTTGTTCATTGTCGCGAATCATACTGAATGTTCTGTATAATTTGTAACCCAATGCTTTTAATGGATTTGAACTTACTGAATCTGCATTTTGAGCAAATTCTTGGCTTTGTTGAAACTTAATTGATGCTTTTGGGTCTCTTAACATTAAAATAGCATTTTGTGATTCCATATCTTTTGTTTCAACATTAGCTCTATAATTTATATTAGAAATTCTGTTAACTTGCATTTTTATCACCTCTGTGAACTTTCTGTTGTAATTAAGTGTTTTATTTACACTTCATTCAACAATTTCATTATGCTACACATCAAAAAAAAAGTCAAGAGGGTTGAATAAGTTTTGTAAACTTTTGTGAAATTCAATAGGAGTGCGCATTTGGGGATAAAATGTCATAAATACACTTAAAAAATACCCCAACTGTTTATTAACCATTCGGTGTATTTTTTACACTAAATAAATACGGCATGGTTTGTTACAAACTTTTACTATTAATTAAATTGTGATACAATTAAATCGAGGAGAGGTATGAAACGCAATATTAATAATACAAATAACAGAAATAAGTCTTTTTCTGAGCGTCTTATTTGGATTCAGGGAATATTTCTTATATTAATATTATTATTTATAACTTACTTGTTTTGTGTTCAAGTGCTTGATGTAAGGCATTTCAGGGTTAAGGCAAAAAATCAGCGCAGAGCAAGTTCATTTGTTATGCGCGGTAATATTTACGATAGAAATGGGATAAAACTTGCAACGGATACGGTTTATTATGATATTTTTGCAAGAAAAGAAGATTTTGTGCATACACCTGAGGAGCTGGCAAAAATTCTTGCTCCTATTTTAAAGATTTCACAAATTGATTTGACAGAGAAGTTAAGACAGAACATTTCAGTTATTTCTATTAAAAAGAATGTTGACAGGCATACTCGTGATGAAATTGCTAAGTTAAATTTGCGTGAAATTCCGATGGATAAGAAAAGTATTCGTACTTATCCGCAGGGAACTTTGGCTGCGCATGTGCTTGGGTATTATAATTTTGATGCTGATGTTGCTTCAGGGGTTGAGCTTACTGCAAAAGATGTTTTAGAAAGTGTAACGAGAACTTCTCATTTTGAAATGACTCCTAAAGGTAAAGTTATTTATAACATTTCTACTGATCCTGTTGCTGCAACAAAGCCTGTTAAAGGCAAGGATGTTACTTTGACTATTGATGCTGCGGTTCAGCACGTGTGTGAAAAAGAGCTTATGAAGTCTATTGAGAAGTTTAAGGCTCACAGAGGGGCGGTAATTGTAATGAACCCTCGTAATGGTGAAATTTTGGCTTATGCTGTATATCCTTACTTTGACCCTAATAATTTTAAGACAGCAACAAGTTTTCAGACAAAGAATTGGACTTTGACAGATGTTTTCCCTCCTGGTTCAACTTTTAAAGCTATAACAGTTGCGTCTGCAATTGAGCTTGGCAAAATAAACAGATATTCAAAGATTAATGATACTGGTAAAATAAAAATAGGCTGGTGGACAATTAAGAACTATGATTATGCTCGCAGGCCTAATCCTGGTATGATTGATTTGGTTTACCTTTTTGAGCATTCTAGTAACGTAGCTTCTGTTATTGTTGCTCAAATGATGAGCAGGCATGAATATCATTCAATGCTTAAAAAATTTGGTTTTGGCGAGAAAACAGGAATTGATTTGCCTGGAGAATCTGTAGGGCTTTTGAAATCTCCAAGCAGATGGGATGCTTCTGACCATGCTTCTATGGGTTACGGTTATGGTTCTTCTGTTACAGCTATTCAGATGGTTTCTGCGGTTTCTGCGCTTGCAAATGGGGGAGTTAGAGTTACTCCTCATGTAATTAAATATTCTCCGGAAGAAGAAGCTATAAAAGTTAAGAAGACTCAGGTAATGTCTCCTGAGCATGCTAGAGTTGTGACTGAGCTTTTAACAGAAAGTATTAACCGAGGAAAATCTCCGATTAAGTCTGATAGTTATAATATTGCAGCAAAGACAGGTACATCTATTAAACCTAAAGAGAATGGGACTGGATACACGAATAAGCTTTATACTTCGATTGTAGGTTATATGCCGTCGACTGATCCGCAGGTATTGATTTACGTTATTGTGGATTCAGCACAAGGAGGCGAGATTTGGGGAAATACGGTTGCAGCACCGATTTTTAAAGAAATATCAACTCAAATTTCACGTATTTTAAATCTGCAGCCGGATAAAATTAAATAAAATAAAAAGAGGTGAATATGAAACTAGGAAATTTGATTAGAAGTATTGATTTTGTTGAACTATTAAATATAAATAATTATGACGAAGAAATAGAAGGTATTTCTTACAATTCTAAGAAAACAAAAGCAAATGATTTGTTTATATGTTTAACGGGCGAGCATGTAGATGGTCATGAATATGCGGAAGATGCGCTTGCGAATGGTGCAGTGGCTTGTGTTGTAGAGAGAAGATTGAATAACGATGCTCCTCAAATAGTTGTGGATTCTACTTCAGAGGCTATGGCAAAAATTGCCGATGCGTTTTATGCATCTCCGTCTCAAAAGCTTAATATTATTGGAGTTACCGGTACTAACGGTAAAACTACTGTAACGCATCTTATTCAGAAGCTTTATGAAGCTTTCGGTCAAAAATGTGCTTTGATTGGGACTTTAGGTCATAAATTTGCTAGTGATGAAGAATATCGTGATGTAAAACATACTACACCTCAAGCTCCTGAGCTGCAGAACCTTTTATATGATGTTAATGAACTTTGTATTGATAATGTTGTTATGGAGGTTTCTTCACACGCTCTTGCACAGCACAGAGTTGATTACTGTGATTTTAACGGAGCTGTTTTAACGAATTTGACTCAAGACCATCTTGATTTTCATATTACAATGCATAATTATTTTAAAGCAAAGTCAAGTTTATTTGAGCAGCTTGTTGCCGGTGATTTTGCGGTTATCAATAAAGATGATGAATATGCTGAACAGTTTATTGAAGGGGTTTCTCCTACTGTCAGCATGTATACATACGGAATAAACAAAGAAGCTGATGTAATGGCTGGAGACATTACTTTCAGCCGGGGCGGAGCGTCTTTTACATGTTTAGTCAAAGGGCAGGAATATAAAGTTAATTTAAAAATGAACGGAATGTTTTCTGTTTATAATGTGCTTGCAGCTTTGACTACTGCTCTTGCAATCGGGTTAGATATTGAGAAATCAATCAAAGTTTTAGAAGAACTCGGCGGAGTTGCTGGAAGGTTTGAAGTTATTAATACATCGCCGACTGTAATTGTTGACTATGCACATACTCCTGACGGGCTTGACAATGTTTTAAAAGCAGCAAGAGATATTACTCCAAGTGATGGCAGGCTGATATGTTTATTTGGATGCGGCGGCGACAGGGATGCTACAAAACGTCCTAAGATGGGTGCGATAGCTGAGGAGCTTGCTGATGTTGTGATTGTGACAAGCGATAATCCGCGTTCAGAAGACCCGCAGCAGATTATCACTGATATTCTTGCAGGTATCAAAAGTGTTAACGATGTTATTGTTGAGCCGGATAGGGAGCTTGCAATAAAAGAAGCTTGTAAGATTGCAAATGAAAATGATGTTGTTTTAGTTGCAGGCAAAGGACATGAAGATTATCAAATACTTGCTCATGAGACAATCCATTTTGATGATAGAGAAAAAGTCAGAGAAATATTTGCACGACGTGTGTAGACATATAATCGGGTGATATTGTACAAAACTGCAAGTTTGAATAAAAATATGGTATAAAAATGAAAACACCTTTAATTATAGAACAGCATTTTCACGGCGCTTACGGCGTGGATTTTAATAGTGCCGGAGTAAATGATATTGCCGAATTGGCGGAAAAACTACGTAAAATTGGTATTGGCGGATTTTTCTCGACTCTTGTAACTGATTCTGTACCAAACATAAAACGCCAGGTTGAAATCATTAAACAAGCAGCGCTGAAAGTACCGATGATTTTAGGTATTCATCTTGAAGGTATTTTTATTAATCCTGAAAAGAAAGGAATACATAATCCTGAACATTTTTTGCCTTTGACTGTTGAAAACTATAAACTTATTGAAGATGATTTTATCAAAATAGTGACTCTTGCTCCGGAGCTTGATGAAGGGTTAATAGATTATTTACGAAGCAGAGATGTGAAAGTTCAAGCAGGTCATTGCTGCGGATTCGGGAACGTTGATGGAGTAACTCATATGTTTAATGCAATGTCTGCGGTAACTCACAGGGGAATTTCAACAGCTCTTTCTGCGCTTATAAGCGATAGAGTTTTTGCAGAAATTATTGCTGACGGGATTCACGTAAGTGATGATGCTTTGAAACTTTTTTTCAAATCAAAACCTGCAGAGAAGGTGATTTTAATTAGCGATGCTTTGCCGATAACATACAGCGATTTACGGGAAACAATATTTGCAGATTCAAAAATATTTTATGACGGGGAAAGTGCAAAGTCTGCGGATGGAACTATTGCAGGCAGTACAAAGCTTTTGCCTGAGATTATTAAAATCCTTGGCAGAAAAGGCTTGTTTAATCCCGTGTTTATTGAAAATACTTATCGCTATCACGGCTTAAAGCCAAAAGGTGAAATTGAATGGGACGAAGATTTTAATATTATTAATATTCAATAATTATGAAATTGTTTTTCCCATTTTGTAAGCTTAATTAAGTATTTGAGGGTTTGTAATAACTGCAATTTTTATAAATCTTGAGAGCAGCTATTAGTCAAGAAGTGGAAGATTGTACAAATTTGGTTTATTTGATTTAGCGTGTATAATTAAATAAAAGCGAATGAAAAGGGTTAAATAATGAGTAAATATTTATTGGAAATAGGTGTAGAAGAGTTGCCTTATAAGTTTATACCGATGGCAATTTCTCAATTGAAAACAGGTTTTGAAGCTTTTTTAAATAATAGTAATGTAAAATTCGATAATGTTAATGTAATGGCTTCACCAAGGCGTCTTGCAGTTATTGTGGAAGGTATTGCATCTTCTCAGCCGGATGTTGAGAAAGTTGTGAAAGGTCCAATTGCATCAGCTGCGTTTGATGAAAACGGAAATCTTACAAAAGCTGGAGAAGGTTTTGCAAATAAAAACGGCGTAGGAAAGAATGAACTTTACGTGGAAGATAATTACGTCTATGCAAAAATTTCAATCAAGGGTAAAAATACCAAAGATTTGCTTCAAGAAAATGTTCCTCAAATTTTCTCAAAACTTCAAGGACCGCATTTTATGAGATGGGGCTCAAATGACGTTAAGTTTTCGCGTCCTATCAGGTGGGTTCTTTCTATTCTTGATTCAGAAGAAGTTAAAATTAGAATTATAGATAAAGATTCTTCAAATATTACAAATGGACATAGATTTTCTACTCAGAATATTGTGATTAACAATCCTGATGAGTATGTTGATAAGCTTCGTGAAGCGCATGTAATTGTTTGTCCAGAAGAAAGAAAAGCGCGTATTATTGAGCTTACCCAAAAAGAAGCTGATAAACTTAACGCTGTAACAAAGATTTCTGATGATTTGTTAGAAGAGGTTACATTTATTTGTGAATACCCTGTGGCTGTAACATGCAATTTTGATGAAGCTTATCTTACAATCCCTCAAGAAGTTGCTGTTACTGTAATGGAGACTCATCAAAGATATTTCGCGCTTTATGCAGAAGACGGAAAACTTACGAATAAGTTTGTAACTATTACGAACTATATCGGAGATGAGTTTGAAAATATTAAAGCTGGAAATCTTAGGGTAATCAAAGCAAGGCTTGACGATGCAGTTTTCTTCTTTAATGAAGATACAAAGAAACCTTTAGAAGCTTATGTTGAAAACTTGAAAGGTATGACTTTCCAGAAAGGAATGGGTTCAGTTTATGATAAAACTCAAAGAATTATCAAGCTTTCTGAAAAAATTTCTTCTGCTCTTGGTGTTTCAAAATCTTCTGTAAAAAGAGCAGCTGAGCTTTGTAAAGCTGATTTAGCGACAAACCTTGTTTTTGAATTTACAGAGCTTCAAGGTTTTATCGGCGCTGATTACGCACGTGTATCCGGAGAACCTTCTGAAGTTTCAGAAGGGATTAAAGAACATTATTTCCCTCTGAATGCAGATAGCGAAACGGCTAAAAGTATTGAAGGACAGATTGTTGGTATTGCTGATAAAATCGATACAATTTGTGCAGTGTTTGTCTCCGGCAAAAAACCGACCGGCTCTTCTGACCCGCTTGGCGTAAGACGTGCAGCTTTAGGGATTATAAAAACAATTCTTGAACATGATTTGAAGCTTAATGTGTCTGAGTTGATTGATGAAGCTATTGCTTTGCTTCCTGTCCAGAAAGATGTGAAGAAAGATGTTGAAGAATTTTTTACCCAAAGGGCGATTATCTTGTTGAACGGCGAATATTCTAAAAATGTTCTTGAAGCTTGTTCTTCAAAAAATCCTTGTTCTGATTTCTGTGATTATGTGAAAAGAGTAAAAGCAGTTTCAGCAGGGGTTGATGAAAAACTTGTAGAAAATGCAAATAGAGTTTTGAGAATACTAAAAGAAGAAGCAGGTTCTGTTGATACTTCACTTTTTGTTAATGATGCTGAAAAAGCTCTTTATGAAGCAGTTCAGGGAGTTAAGTTTGAAGGTAATTACGCAGAATATCTTCAAGATTTAACAAAAATAAATCCTGTAGTTACTAAGTTCTTTGATGATGTTTTAGTAATGGACAAAGATGAAAAAATTAAGAATAACAGACTTGCACTATTGAAGAGTTTGAAAAATAAGTATATAATACTAACAGACTTTGCTCAATTGTAAAAATTTGTAACAACTTTTTTTGAAAAAGTCAATTTTTTCTTTGAGAGTACTTTAATTAGATACAAAGTGAAGGTAGTAAAAGCTAAAGAGGTCGTTATGTTCAACCTGAAATTATTTAAGTCACTTAAACAAGCGTTAGATGCAAAAGCGAATTTGTTAACATTTGCAAGTTCACAGAGACAGGCAAATGTTGATTATATAGAGTCATTATCAAGTAATGAGCTCAAAATCAAGGCTGACGAACAAAGGCTGGAAGCAATGGTCAGACAACAGCTAAAAGAAGAATTTCCGAATATTGAGAAGAGTTCTTCTTACGACTTGCTGGTTGACGCGGTCATCCACAATTATAAGTCAAAACAGCTTCAAGCCACAGATAATACAGAAGTTAAGTAGTATTATCACTTTAATTCAAAAACAAATCAGGTCATCGTGAATGCGATGGCTTTTTTGTTTTATGTAAACTTTTCTTAATAATTCTTAGATAAAAATTCAAAATATGTATAATAAATGACATATTCCATACAACTTCATAAATCAATTAAACTTAATCAAAAAATCCTTCCGGGTATTTGGGAGGTGTAAAAATTTTTTCACACAACTAAATTGTCGTAATAAAAGTTCAAGCCCTGTAAGGACAATATTAAGCGGCATCCAGTAAAAAGAGATTATTATAAAAAGTACCCGAAAGATTAAATCAAATAAAAGTTCGCATGGCGAAAAATCGCTTGCAAAAACAAAGAATATAGCAAAACATTAACAGTATAGTATTTATGAAGAGCAGGAATTTTCATACAGGTAGTATAACACGGAAAGGAGAAGTTAATGAAAATTTAATCATATTCTGAATATGGATATTTGGGAGGTGTAAAAATCTCATAACAAATATAAGTCAGGCAAATAATAAAACAAACCGCTCCTGCAATGTATATTATTTTCTTTTGTTTATTGGTTAAATTTACTAAATTTTTACTTTTTATAAGTTGAAACTTGCGTAGTAAGAATTCCACCAGTATTAGTAAAATATTAATCGGGGTAATAAATAGAAAAGAATATCCAAAAATAAAATATGCAATAAAAGGTAATGGACCTACTGCATTCAACCAATTGTATCCTGAAACCAATAGCAGCGTTTGAGCAAGTATCAGGTACAATACAATATTAACAGTGTAATATTCATGCAGTTTTGGTAATTTCATACAAGTAGTATAACATAGAAAGGAAAAGTTTATGTCAAATATAATAAAACGGGGATTGGATAAAATTAGTGGAAGAGAAAATTTTAATGATAAAGTGTTAGAAGCAACTTATAAAGCACAGAAAAAATATGGTTTTAAAATGGGAACTGGAGAACATGCAACTTGGAATAATGAAGCGGATGCTTTTAAACATGCATATATGCAATGGAAGCTTAGTTGGGAACGTGGAGATATATATGCCAAAAAGTTAGGTGATATGCATGAAGATGAGACTCCGAATGCTCCGGAGGGTGAGCGTAATATGGATTTGTGGAACAATGCGATTGGAAGAGAAGTTGCTCATGAAATGAAACAAAAACTTGGTGAAGATTATGATTATTTACCATTTGACAAAGCTTCTGATTATGCATCAAGTATAATAGCAGATAAGTTAAGAAAAGGCGAGCTTATCACGCATCCGGATGATAAACGTAGATTTGAAAACATGGAATATGAGCGTTTAACTGAAGCTGACAGAGTTTATTCCAATGGTGAGTTTGCAAACTTTGATGAGAAATACAAAGCCACAATACTGGACAGGTACCTCGATGATGCTATTAGTAACGACTGGCAGCCGGCAACTATCGAAAATTTGGATAAACGTGTAAAGTCAGGAGATTTAATTTACGTAGATGATTACACCCGCGCTGACGGAACAAAAATTAACGGTTATTATCGAAGAAAGCCGGTTAGATAACTAAATATTGCCTGTAGCAAAAGAAGCTGCTTCTTCATAAGGGTTTTCTAATCCTGCTGCTTCTGCGGCTTTGAATGCTGTTTCAAAAGCTTTGTCAGAATTTTCTGCAATCTGAGGGTTTTCCAGTAATACTTTTAGGTCGTGATTTGTGTCATCTACACCTTTGAAAAGCATTGAACGTCCAAGTGCTTCAGCTTTCGGGTCAGAAAAATCGTTAAGCTTTGCGCTTTCTTCTTGAATTTCTTCTGCCGGAACAGCTGGCTGAGATTTCTGAATGTTCTGAAAGTTTACTTGATTTACACTAAAATTAGGACCATTAATTTCACTCATGTTTTACCTCGCTTTGTTTATTAAATTATACCATATTTTGCAATTAATCAACCATCCATTTGTTCTAAACCGTGTAATTAAATTTTTTTGCTAGTTACAAGAAAATTATTTACAAAAATTTACTATTTATATGGTCTCTGATATAATTATTTTATGGGAAACGATATCGAAACTTTACAAAATTTGCTCAAAAATGATCCGTCAAATTTTCAGGCAAGAAGAGAACTTTCTATCCTGCTTGTTAATAACGGATTTAATGAAGAAGCAGAATGTAATCTTAAATATTTGCTGAAGTATTTTTCCGATGATGCAGAAATTTATTACAACCTCGGTATTGTTTATGAAAAGATGAAAAAATTTCCAGAAGCGAAAGAAAGCTATGAAAAAGCCATTGAAATTTCTCCTCAAGAAGATTTTTATTATAATCTTGGCGATGTTCTGGTGGATTTAAAAGATTGGGATGCAGCTATTGAAGCTTTTCGAAAAGTAATTGAAACTGACCCTGATGACGGTAACTGCTATTTTAACCTTGGAGTTTGCTATTTTAATAAAGATGAGAAAAACCTCGCTTTAGATAATTTTCAAAAAGCGGTTTCTATTAATCCGCAAGATGTGTTTGCGTATTTTTATTTAGGTTATATTTATCAGAATGACGGACTTACAAATTTTGCAATTGAAAGCTATCAGCGAGTTCTTGAAATTTCTCCGGATTACAGCTGGGCATATTTTAATCTCGGCTCGATTGCTTACAAAAGCGGCAATCTTGAAGAAGCAAAAGAGTATTTACTGAAAACAATTGAGTTTAATTCTGCTGATATAGAAGCGTACAAGCTTTTGACAAAAATATGTATAAAGCTTGGTGAAACAGATGAAATTCTTGAGATTTTAAGTACACAGCTTGAAAAAGAAGAGAATGGAGACTTGTTTTATTCACTTGCAAGGGTGTACAAATACATAGGCAATTTAGAAGATTATTATGATAATCTGGAAAAAGCGCTTGAGAATAAATATACGCTTTCTTTCCCGCGCAAAATTATCCGCCAGGAACTTGAATATGTTGAACAAAAGATTAACCGCAGAGAAGAAATTGAACCTGAAACTCATATTGAAGAATACTCTGAGCCTGATGAAGATGAGATTGATGAAGATAATGAGCCGGAGGAAGAAGATATCTAAGTTATGCTGTCAAGGATTTTAGTAAAAAATTATATATTGATTGATGAGCTGGAGCTCGAACTTGCAGGCGGCTTAAACATTATTACCGGTGAAACAGGTGCCGGCAAAAGTATTTTAATTAATGCGATTGATATTGCTTTTGGTGCAAAAGCTGGAAAAGAAGTTATTAAGGGTGATGCTGATAAAGCTGTGATTGAGATTACACTTTTGAACAATAAGCAAAACCTGGCTGAACTTTTTGAAGAATATGGTATAGATGAAATCGGTGAAGAAATCATTCTCTCGCGTGAGATTACAAAAACAGGCTCGCGCTCAAGAGTTAACGGCTGTCTGGTTAACCAAGAATTTATGCGGAACTTTCGCGAGCTGTTTATTGATGTGCATTCGCAGCACCAAACTTATTCGTTCTTGCAGCCTAAATATCATATAGCACTTTTAGATGCTTATGCGAAAAATACCTGCGGTGAAAAGTTAGAAAATTATAGAAAAGAATTTTCTGAATACAAGACTTTACAGGCAAAGTTGGAAGAAGTTAGAAACTCTGCTGATAAAACTGCAGAACAAATTGATTTTCTTAAGTTTCAGGTGAATGAAATTGAAGAAGCACAGATTGTTTCAGAAACAGAAGACGAAGAGCTTAATAACGAACTTTCTGTTTTAGAGAATGTAGAAAAGCTAAAAGATCTTACAGGAGCTTCTTACTGGTCAATTTCAGGTGACGACGGTGCAATTTTAGATGCGTTGATGCAGATAAAGATGAACATTTCAAAAGCTTCCGGCATGGATGGAACGCTTGAAGAAACTGAAAGCGAGCTGTTAGAAGCGATTGAAATCTTGAAAAATATCTCTTCTACTCTTCGTGATTATTCAAGCTCGCTTGATAATGATGAAGAACGTATTAATAATATTCAAGAACGTTTATTTCTATTGGAAAAACTTAAGCGTAAGTACGGCGGAACGCTCGAAAATGTTATGAAGCAAGGTGAAGCTTTAAGGCAGGAGCTTGATGGGATTGAGTTTTCCACAAAAAACATTGAAGAGCTTGAAGCGGAAATTGAGAACAGAAAGCATAAACTTGAACTTCTTGCAGAAGAAATTTCTGAAGAAAGGAAAAATTACGCAGCAGTACTGTCAAATTTAATTGTTGAAAAGCTTGAAAAACTTGAACTTCCAAAAGTCAAATTCGATATAGATTTTCAAAGATGCGAGCTTTCCCAAAACGGGTTTGATAAGGTTGAATTTTTGATTTCGACAAATATTTCAGAAGGGCTCAAGCCGCTTGCAAAAGTTGCTTCCGGCGGTGAAATTTCGCGTGTTATGCTGGCAATAAAAACGATTTTTGCACAAAGTGATAATATTGGAACAGTTATATTTGATGAAATTGATACAGGAATTTCCGGTAAAGCTTCTCAGTCTGTTGCTGACGAAGTTAAAGAGCTTGCTAAGTACATGCAAATAATTATGATTACACACCAGGCTATAATTGCTTCAAAATCAGATAGACATTTGTATGTTAAAAAGACTCAGGATGATAAAACAAGCGTTAATATTTCTATTCTTGAAGGTGATGCTAAGCTTAAAGCAATAGCAGAACTCGCCGGAGGTGAGATTACCGACGAGTCTTTGAAATTTGCTAAAACATTAATTACCAGCTGATTTTTATAGGAAAGAACTGTAATTCTGCTGCATTTGCGCAATCATTGTTTCCATGTTGCTGAACTTTTTCTCGAGCTGTTTTTTATAAGTTTCAATGCTGGAATTCTTCTTTGTAATCCTTTCGTTCATCTTTTTGATATTAGAATCAAGAGTTGAAGTTTTGATATCAAAGAAACCTGTAACTGATTTCAAACTTTGCTCTACAGCTTCTTCCATAATACTTAATACGCCGCCTTCTCCTGTAAGAATCGATTTTACAGATTCAGGATTCTCTTCAAGAGCTTTCATAAGCTTTTCTTCATCAAGCTTAAGCTCGTAAGTGTTTGCATCTAAATTTTTGCCGTCAGCTGCAGCAGTAGATATACCAATATCTGATAAAAGTTTGTAAACTCCTCCATTGGATGCATTTGAGCTGTTAGCGTAGTTTCTTAAAGTTCTTGATAAGCTTGTTAATGAGGTTTCTCCATGAAGAGCAGCTCCTGTCGCAGTAACTTCTTCTGTTTTAGCCATTGCAGAGTTATAAGCTTTGATAAACTCATTAATAGCATCTTTTAGCCCGGTTGTATCCTGCGAAACTTTAAGAGTTGTATTTCCGTCTTCTTCTGTGTTTGCACGTTTTAAAGTTAACGTAATACCGTCCATTCTTGAAATGTCAGAAGTAACAACATTGGAAGTTGAAGTCATTGTAGTGCCGTTTACTGAGAAAATTGCGTTTTGACCGATTTCTTGAGCATCAGTAAACATTTTTGATGAAACTACGTTTCCGTCAGCATCCCATTTGGATTCTGTAAATCCCATTACGTCAGTGAAATTGCTGGTGCCGGCTTCAATATTAATGTAAGAAGCTCCTTCTTTCTTTGAAGTGATTGAAAGCTTGCCGGTAGCGTCATCCCAATAAGCGTAAGCTTGTGCTTTGTCGTTGTTATTAATCTCAGAAATCAATGAAGATAAAGTTGTTTTATTATTGATTGTGAAAACAGCATCTCCAATGGTGAAAGTACCAGATTTAATCTGTTCATGGAATCCTGAATTTTCATCTGTAAGCTTAGATAGAACAGATGCTTTGTAAAGAGAATTTGTGGAAGCGTAAGTTCCATCTTCCTGCTTTGTTAAACCTACTAAAGAAGCCAGATTTGAACTGTCAGTTGTTGCTCCGATATTAATTGTATCGCCCTCATTTTGAGCAGAAAATTTTAATACGCCCTGGGAGTCTACTTCGGTTTTAACTCCATATTCTGCTAAACGCGCTTTGAAATCACCTAAAGTATCATCTTTTCCGATATTAATGACATGTTTCTGACCGTTTACATAAGCAGTAAAAGTGCCGTCTTTAATACCCAGATTTGTAAGTTTGGTGGTGTCATCAGCCACAGCACTCGCAGATTCTTTTGAAACAGCTTTTGTATAAGTTGCAAGCTGTTTAACTTTTATATCATAATTTTGTCTTGCAGCTGTGCTTGAAGCGGTTGCAGTGAATACGTCTTCGTTAGAAGATTTTGCAGAATTTTTTGCAAATAAATCCATTGTACCGCCGAATTTAGCGTCTGTAAGCTTTTCAATTGCTGTTCTGAGACTTGAAAAAGCGCTTCTTGTATCATTTAAAGTTGTTTTTGTATTTTGAAATCCTGTTAATTGGGTTTGGTATTTGGTTACTTCTGATTTCTTTGCTGCAACCAATGCTTCAACCCAACTTGATGTATCCAAGCCGGAAGCCAGACCGCTAAACGATATTGACATAATAAAATCCTTTTTACTTCGTTTCTTGAGTATATACTATATATGTTATTATAAGTCATGTTTTCGTCATTTTCAACCCTTTAATTGTATGAGATTGTAACAAATGTAAACTTTTGTGATATAATAAAACATATTTAAACTGGAGAGGACTTGGTTATGTATAAATTAAAACAAAGCTGTGAATTAGAAGGTGAACTATTTAAAAATGTTTTTGATAAAACACCTGATTATATAAAAAACTCAAAATTAATGGATTTTGATAATGAAGGCGGATTTACTTTTACGCTTAAGCGCGAGCATTTAGAACCGCATTCAGATTCTAATCCTGAGGGGTTGGGCTTAAAGGAATGGTTTGCAAATTATTCTAAAGAAGCAAAGGTTTCAACTGCAGGAATTAGAGGACCTCAAAATATTTTGTACCCTGAAGATACAAGATTTCCGATTAATTTGGTCGGAATTGTGCTTGCTACTCTTGCAAAAGCTCTTGTAGCTATGGATAAATATGATAAGCAGGTTATAAAACTTGCAGGGAGTGAAGTCAGATACAATTCTGCTTTGTATTTAGATGCTATTGCAAGAATTCAGGCTGCACAAGGGATTAAAACTCTTATGCCGGAAGGCAGAAAAACAATTCCTATATGGCTTGCTTCTTTTCTTGCGTTTAAGCTTGATTTAGCCGGCGGGGAATATATTACTTCAAGTCACGGTATTTCGGTTAAGACTGCGACAAAAGACTTAAATTCTCAAGGAAGCCAGTATTTACCGGAAGAATCTCTTGAGTTTGTCGATAAAATTCAGGAAATCTTTGATACCGTAGAAAGAGAAGGTTCTTACGAAATTAAGATTGCGCCTAAAAACGATCCGCTGATTGATGAGACAATTATGTCTAAGCTTAATGACGGGGTTGATTTATATGTTGAATATTTAAAATCAGGTGTAGCTCAAAACCTTGACGGAGTTAAGAAAATGAACTCAAAATTGTTCATTGAAAGTGTTGGCGGATGTGCATACAGAACTTTAAGCCGTGTACTTGAAAAGCTTGGAATAGCTGATAAATACGTTTGGAATAATACAGAAGAAGATCCGTTTTTCCATTCAATTGGAAAATATGATACTGACCCAAAAGGAAATAAAGTATTTTACGATTATTCTGTTGATGCTACTGTTCTTGCAAAAAGACCTGACGGTGAAAAATTCTTCCCTGTAATTGAGTCTATGCATTATGAAAAGGTACTGTCAAATTGTCCTATTGGTACTGTTGTTTTGATTACAGACCCTGACCATGATCGTTTGACAGTGTGTCAGATAGAAGCAGGCGGAAATACTCCGACTCTTGATGAATACGGTGTATCTTATATCCAGCTTGATGAAGATAGAATTCTTACTGTTTACAGTGCAAATCAGGCGTTTTTAATGCTTATGAATTACCGTGTGAAACAGCTTAAAGCGCAAGGTAAGTTCAAAAACCATCCTAGATTTATGATTAAGACTACAGCTTCTGCGCTAAGCTGGGATGAGTGGGCAAAAGCACATGGTATCAAAGTGGTTAATGTGCCTGTCGGATTCAAAGAAATTGCGAATATTATGAAAAAAGTTGAGCTTCAGCTTAAAAACAATCCTGAGGGTGAAGTAAAAGTTGACGATGTTTTCGGAAATACGATTAACCTTGGAGTCCAGCCTAGATTAGTATTTGGCGGAGAAGAATCCGGCGGAATGATTATGGGTTCGGAAGATTTAATCGAATCTCTTGCAGGCAGAAGGGCAGTTGCTATGCGTGAAAAAAGTGCTACAGAAGCTATTATTGTTGCTTCTTCGCTTGCAGCGCATCTTGAAGATGAAAACAAAACTCTTTCTGAATATTTGATTGAAATTTTTGAAGAAAACAATGTCATTGCAAAATTCGATGTAAGAGAAGATATTTCGTATTACAACGAGTCTGAGCCTGATATTGAAAAGCTTAAAAAAGCAAAAGTTGAAGGTGAAAAGCAGAGAACAAAGAATGATTTATTTTATCTTTCTCTTGCAATTGCTGTAAGAGAAGGGATTGCAGATATTGAAGCGGTCAAAAAAGTTCTTAACGGTGCTTTTGCTGAGCTTAATTTTGATAATTTAACTTCGGTTAAGTTTGTCGGTGACGGAACGTATTTGCAGTTTACTGATAAGTATGTTGAAATTCGACCTTCAGGAACGGATGCAAAAACAAAAGCTTATTCAGGAGGTGAAAATCTTGAAATGATTGAGCAGTTTGCAAGAGTTCTTGGAAATTATTCTGGAGAAAGAACAGAGCTTCATAAAGAGCTTATTTCGGAAGAGTTTTATGAAAATTCTAAAGAAAAAGCGCTGGATTATTACCTTCAGTTTGTTGCAAAAGGCGCAAACAATGAAGTGTTTGAAATTCCGGAGTATGATTTTGATAAAGCGCTGGTTTAATATATCTGATAAAATAAGGTTTTTACTCGTCGGCGGATTTAACGCCGGCGTGTCATACCTTATGTATTCGGCATTTTGTATTATTTTAGGAGAAGCATCTTATCAGACTGCGCTTGCAATTGCGTGGATTGTTTCTTCTGTTGTTTCTTTTACAACTCAGAAATTTCTAGTTTTTAGAGGAAATGGCAGCTGGATGCGTGAGTATATTAAATGCTGTACAACATGGGTTTTCAGCTATATGATTAACGCAGGGCTTTTAGAAATGTTTGTAAAAGTATTTCATATAAATGTCTATATAGCTCAAATTATTGCGACATTAATTGCTGCGATTTTTACTTATGTTGTGTTTAAAAAGTTTGCGTTCAAGTGTACGCGTTAAGCTTTAAACGTTCGGCTTGTAGTTTTTATTCAAGCTAGAGTATATTTACCCCTTAAGCCATTTTCTGCGAAGTCTTAAAATTGTATTTTTTCTTTGCATATCTTTTATGGCAAAATCTAAATTATCTTTGAGTCTTTTTGTTGTTTTGCCTTTTCTTATTGCAATACCGTAAGGTTCTTTGGTGTATCTTTTTGGAAGCAGCTTAACATTATTATCTTCATATACAAATCGGCTGAGAATTGTGTCATCCGAAGTCAGAGCGTCAATTTTACCTGATTTTAAAGCTTCATAAGCTGTTCTGTAGTTTCTAAATCCAATAATATTTGCAGTTGGAGCAAGGCTCATCATGTTTTTTTCGGCAGTTGTTCCGAAAACTACACCAACATTTAAGCCTGCTAGGTCTGAAAGTGAGCTGATTTTACTGTTTGAGCGCACAAGAAGAGCCTGGCCTGCTAAATCATAAGGAACAGAGAAGTCGATTACTTCTTTACGCTGAGATGTAATTGTCATTGTGGCGATTACCATATCAACTTCGCCTGTAGAAACTTTCAGCATTCTATTGGCAGGTGTTACAGGGAAAAACTCTACTGCATTTGGTGATTTAAGAATATATTGAGCAATGTATCTTGCTAAATCTGCGTCATACCCCTGAATTTGCCATTCTTCGTCAAAGAAGCCGAAAGGTTTTGAATCGGTATTAATTCCGACTTTGATTATTCCGCGTTCTAAGATTTCTGTGTATAAATCTTCTTCTTCATATTTTTCCGGCTTAAGAAAGAAAAAGTATACAGCAACAAGCCCGAGAAATAGAATTGTTAAGATTATTGCAAGCTTTTTCATACATTAAGTCTCGGTTTTCTTCCGCAGGATTTATCTTCATCGCAATAGCCTAAGCGTTCACATTTAGGAACAAGATAAGATTTAAGCCAAGGCTCTTCTTTAACAAGTTCTTCGCACATAAGCTTAACCATTGTTCTGATTTCGTACTGAGCGCGTGTGCAGAGCCTCAAGTTAGCAAGGTGGATAAGCTCTCTTAAGTTTAAGCTTGCAACAATAGAGCTTGCAGCTGCGTTTGGAAGTACAGCGCGTGCATCTTCTGCAGGGATTCCTGCTTCTGTAAATTCTGTATACATTTCAGAAATTTTACCCATAAAGTCTGTAAACTTTGCTTTAAGCTCTTCGTTTCTTTCTATTGTTGGAGGAATAATGTAGTCAAACTGTCCTTTTTCTTTTACATAGCGTTGTGATTTTTGAGAAAAAGACATATGGCGGTGTCTTACAAGCTGGTGTGTACAAGCTCTTGAAACGTTTGAAATTGCAAAAGAAACCTGAATATGTTCTATTACAGAATAATGGCCTGATGAAATAACGCGTTCGATTAAGTTGAGCATTTTTTCATTGTCATCAGTGCTTTCGTAGATTTCGTAAGGTGTAAGTGCACTGTAGCAGGTTCTTGCAGCTGTATAAATTGTTTTAAGCATGTTTTCCGGCTTAGAAATCAAATGTACAACCGGTTTGTTATTATTTTCCATATCCTCAACTCCTATTTTTGATAATTATACCACAAGACTGTCCATGCTGACCAGCTCTAAAATCTATTTTTGTTGTAATATGAATTTAAAATAAGCAGGGCGGAGAATATATTGTCTTTTGAGTAAGGCATTCGCTAATATCAAATATGACAATATATTCTCCGCCCTTAACAAATAAAAAGGAGAAACTTATGTCAGAAATAAAATTAATGGGCTTGAGCGCAGAAGGCGAAGAGAGGGAGTATGAGCTTTCAGGATTTAAAGGTGATAGAGTTGTTTTATATTTTTATCCGAAAGATAATACTTCCGGCTGTACTCAGGAAGCATGCGATTTTAGAGATAATGTAAACAGGCTTATTTCTTCTGCTGTTGTAATCGGCGTCAGTCCTGATAGTATTAAGAGCCATAAAAAATTTAGAGAAGCTCAAGATATTAATTTTATTTTGCTTTCTGATACTGAACATTTGCTAGCAGAAAAGTTTGGAGTCTGGAAAGAAAAATCAATGTACGGCAGAAAATACATGGGAATTGAGCGTTCGACTTTTATTCTCGATAAAGAAGGAAATATCGAAAAAGAATGGCGAAACGTAAAAGTAAAAGGGCATGTTGATGAAGTGCTTGAATACTTGCAAGCTTAGTCAGAAATCTTAATATAAGCTTTAAAAATCTTGTTGGACATTGTGTCTTCAAACGCTTCTTGAACGTGTTCAATCGGATAAACAGTTGTTAAGCCTTTCACATTAACTTTTCCTGAGGTTAAAAGTTCATAAGAGTCTTTCAAATCTGCCGGAGAAGGCGAATAACTGCCCAGAACGGTCAGCTCTTTGTAGTAAATCTCGTTATTCGGGTATCCGCTGCTAAGCGGGGTGCTTGAGAATACAAGAATTTTACCGCCCTGTCTAACAGCTTTTAAAGCTGTGTCAATCGCTTTGTCAGCACCTGAAGTCATAAACACAGCGTCAACTTCCCGGCTGAAATCGAAAGTTTCAATACCCATATTGTTTGCAAGCTCTATTCTTTCAGGAATAAGGTCGCAGCCAAATACTTTGTAACCCATTGCTTTTAAGCCTTCGCCCATCAAGAGCCCGATTGAGCCAAGTCCGACAACAAGCGCAGTGTCTCCTTTTAATAGCGCGCATCTTTTAATCGCTCGAACGCAGCAGCCAAGAGGTTCGTAAAACGAAATTTCTTCTTCCGGCATGTTTTCAGGAATAAGGTAAGCGACATTTTTTAAATGTTCTTCAGAGACAAAAACTTTTTCGCTGAATCCGCCTGGAAATATGTTTGTTTCTTTAAAATGTTTGCACATAGAAACATTTCCGTGTTTACAGAAGCTGCATTCTCCGCAAGGAATGTGATGTGAAGTTACAATTCGGTCTCCGGTTTTAAATTTAGTATCTGAGTTGATTTCAAGAATTTCTGCTGTAATTTCGTGTCCCAGAACTGCTCCGTCTTTTACAATTTTGTGTACGAACTTAACGATATCTGAACCGCAAAGCCCGCAGCCTAAAACTTTAACAATCGCTCCTTTGCGCCCGTCAAGCTTAATGTCATCCATCTCTTTTAAAACAATTTTATTTTCTTTTACCTGTGCTGTAATCATTTAATACTCACCTTTAACTCTTGCAAACTTTGTGTTTGCATAAAAATATTTTAAAATCTGGTACGCGTTGTAACCGCGTTTTGCAAGGTTATTAGCGCCATACTGACTCATGCCGACTCCGTGGCCGTTCTTTTTTATTCCGTCATCAAACGAAGGCACTGATTTTAAAAACGGTAAATCGTGCGACCATACTTGACCTCCGGTTCGGGTTTGACCGCCGGCAGAAGCTGAATAATATGCAGGAACGATTTTTCCCTGGCAGACCAGAACAATGCCTGCAGTTTCATCTACAGCTTCATTTGTGTTAGTTTTTTCAGCGCTTGCTCCTCCGTAAGCTTGATCTTCCGGAGTATCTTTTAAGTCGTAACCGTATTTTGCGCGTTTTCCTCTGTTTGCAATTGCATAGCTTCTGGCTGCAATTGCTTGAGCTTTGTGTGCTTCGTGCTCCCAGCTTGAAGGCATTTCAGAAGGTACGACGCCTCTAAGATATTTTTCTAAAGGAATGTCATTTATTACTGTAAGCCCCATTCCGTCATTAACAATTTTAAACTGACCGCGGTACCATTTTCTCTTAACACTTACAAATCCGCCGGCTTCTGGCTTAATGATTATTTTAGAAGTGCTCATTTTGTTCCATTTGCCGTCAACTTTGATTGCGATAACGCCGCGGTACGGTTTCATTTCGTACCCTTTCATTTTTTCCATTTCAAAAATCAGCTTGTTTGTATCGCAATTGATTATCTGAGCTTTTGTTGAAGATCCGATAAATGTTTTGCCGACTTGAGTTTGAAGCCCGATTTTTATTGCAAAACAAGGGCAATTTATACATATAAAAGTTAAAAATAGTATTACAGCTCTTCTTATCCCCATAAAAGCATTATACTACGTCCAAAAATTATTTCCATCAGGAGATATACGATAAGAAATGCTTTTTACACCGTCAAAAACATCTGCATAAGTGAGCACTGTTTCTTTTGTTACAATGGCTTTTGCTGCTTCCAGCGAGTTTGAACCTGCTGACAATGCGTAGTAAGGGATGTTTAGTTTTTTATAAAGAGTAAAAAAACTTACCGGATAATTATGCACAGAAGCTGAAAACTGAGCAGGTGAAACTTCATTGAATTCTTGATATTGTTTTATTATTGTATCAAGCCTCGAAAACTCGCCGTACTCAGAAGAAAAAATAATTTCTTCAACGTTTTCATCAAATACCTGGACAAGCGTTGTCAGTACAGCTTTATCTAGAAGGCTTAGTTTTCTTCTGATTAGAGGAGGAATAAAAGAAATGTCAATTCCGTTTTCGGAATTTATACTAGCAGATTTTAAAACTTTCATGCTAAAATTATACAATAAATGAATATCATAAAATACAATGCTATTTGTAATCTTGGTCAAAATATTGAAGAAATCTTCCGTAAAGCAGTGAACGGTGAATGTGAAGATGCTTTTTGCGCTGATTATAATCTGCCGGAAATAAAAAGCAAAGATTACAATTTGAGGTGCAACAGGCTTCTTCTTGAAGTATTAAAACCTTTAAAAGTTGAAGAACTTGATAAAGAAACAACCGGTATTGTCACTGCAACAACAAATTCCGGAGTTGAAGAGTATGAGATAAGCAAAAATCCTAAACATTTTCAGATAGGAAACCCTGCTGAGTTTTTGCATGAATACTTTGGGTTTAAGAACTATTATGCTTCTGTTTCAACTGCGTGTTCTTCCGGAATAAAAGCTTTTTCTATTGCAAAAAGATTATTAGAGACAAATCAATGTGAAACAGTAATCGTCACAGGAGTTGATTCTATTGCAAAAGTTCCTTTGTTTGGGTTTGATTCGCTTGAAATTTTATCAAATGAGCGTTCATTGCCTTTTAGCAGAAACAGAAAAGGAATAAATATTGGAGAAGGTGCTGCAGCTTTTATTGTAAAGCAGAATGGAGGCAGAATAGAAGTTTCAGGCATAGGTGAAACAACGGATTTTTATCATTCCACAACTCCTGACCCTGATGCAGTAGAAGCTGAGAGAGCAATAAGGCTTGCACTTGGTGATATCAAGCCTGAAGAAGTTGATTATGTTAATCTTCATGGTACAGGCACGCAAGCAAATGATTTAATGGAAGCGCGTGCAATATTTAATATATTTAAAGATAAAGTTCCGGCAAGTTCAACCAAACCGCTTACAGGACATTGCCTTGGAGCCGCTGCAAGTATTGAAACAGCTCTATGCTGTAAGCTTTTAGATACAGAAACAGATAAAGTTTATCCGCATGTTTATGACGGTGAATATGATGAAAATCTTCCAAAAATTTGGCTTGCTGACAAAACAACAAAGAAAAATGTAAAAACTTGTCTTTCAACTTCGTTTGGTTTTGGCGGTACGAATTGTGCTATTATGCTGCGGAGGAATGATGAGTTTTGATTTAGCAAAAATACTTCCGCATAAACCTCCGATGATACTTTTGGATGAAATTTTGGAAATTGATATTGAAAATAGTACTTTGTCATCATTGTTCAGAGTTTATCCTGGGAAACTTTTTTATACAAAGAATGGAATTAATACTATTGCCGGGATAGAGTTTATGGCGCAGACAATAGGATGCTATGCTTATTTTAAAAATCAGTGCAGTGAGCCTAAGCCGGGACTGCTTCTTGGAACAAGGCTTTACAATAACAAAATCGAATATTTTCAAGAAGGTGAAGAATATAAAGTTACTGTGCGTGAAGTTTTTACAGATAATCAAATTGTCGTATTTGATTGTTTAATATATGATACTGTTGGAGAAGAAATCGCAAGTGCGACAATTAATGCTTATCAGAGTGATAACATAACGGAGTTTTTGCAGGGTGAATAAGTTTATTTTAGTAACAGGTTCAAGCAGAGGAATAGGACGTGAAACAGCTCTTTATCTTGCTCAGAAAGGGTATAACGTTGTTTTACACTGCTCTTATGATGTAAATAGGCTTGATGATTTAAAAAATGAGATTGAATCAAAAGGGGTTCAAACAAGGACATTGGCTTTTGATATAAAAAATCGTGCTGAATGCATCCGTGTTTTAACAGAAGATATTGAACAAAATGGGATGTATTACGGGGTTGTTTTAAACGCCGGGATAGCAAAAGATAACCCTTTTCCTGCGATGGAAGATTCTGAATGGGATGAGGTTTTGACTGCTAATTTGGATGGATTTTATAACGTTTTAAAACCGCTTATTATGCCGTTTATCCAGCAGCGTACAGGCAGGATTGTTGTAATGTCTTCTGTATCCGGTCAATGCGGAAACCGCGGTCAGGTAAACTATAGTGCTTCTAAAGCCGGATTAATTGGTGCTGCAAAAGCTTTAAGCCAGGAAGTTGCAAAACGCAAGATTACAGTAAATTGTATTGCTCCAGGAATTATTGAAACAGATATGACTGGCGAGATTCCTGAAGAAGCGGTTAAGCAAGTGCCGATGAAACGCATGGGAAGCGCAAGAGAAGTTGCAAGCCTTGTCGGCTATCTTATGAGCGAAGATGCTGGATATATTACAGGTCAGGTGATTGGAGTTAACGGAGGGCTGTATCTGTGAGAAGAGTTGTGGTTACCGGCATGGGAATAGCTTCGCCGCTTGGTTCATCTGTTTGTGATGCTTTTGAACGGCTTAAAAAATATGAAAATTGTATTGTGCACTGGGAAAAACTTGATGAGTATGAGCGTTTAAATACTTCTCTTGGTGCTTTTGTTCAGGGTTTTGAAGTTCCTGAGCATTTTAACCGCAAAGTGCGCAGGACGATGGGAAATGTTGCTCTTATGGCAACGGTGACTGCTGAAGAAGCGATTAAAGATGCAGGACTTCTGGGAGACAGCATAATTACAAACGGCAGAACAGGTGTAAGCTACGGTTCTTCTTCCGGTTCGCTTGAGGCCATAATGGATTTTTATGCAATGTGTATTGATAAAGAAGTAAAGCTTTTGAATTCCGGCTCTTATATAAAAATGATGCCGCAGACAGCAGCAGTAAATATTTCTCTTTATCTAAAAACTCATGGGCGTTTAATACCTTCTTCCACTGCGTGTACATCCGGTTCTATGGGAATCGGTTATGCTTATGAAGCGATAAGAGACGGGTATCAGGATGTTATGATAGCGGGCGGAGCTGAAGAAATTCACCCTACTCAAGTCGGGATATTTGATACGCTTTATGCTACCAGCAGTAAGAATGAAACTCCCGGGCTTACTCCTTCACCTTTTGACAAGAACCGTGACGGGCTTGTGATTGGAGAAGGGGCAGGAACGCTTGTGCTGGAAGAATACGAGCACGCAAAAGCGCGCGGGGCGGAAATTTATGCCGAGATTGCAGGGTTTGCAACCAACACGGACGGAACGCATATTACAAATCCAAATAAAGATATGATGGCAGAAGTTATGCGCCAGTCACTTATTGATGCAGGTATTTCTGCTGATGCAATCGGGTATGTTAATGCGCACGGAACTGGAACGCTTAACGGAGATATAGCAGAAAGTCTGGCAGCAGAAGAAGTTTTTAAGCGTGAAGTGCCTATAAGTTCGATAAAAAGTTATACAGGGCATACGCTTGGAGCTTGCGGGGCAATTGAAGCAATTATGTCCATAGAAATGCTTAATAATAACTGGTACGCTCCGACTTTGAATTTAAACGAAGTTGATGAAAACTGCGGAAAGCTTGATTATATAAAAGGAGAAGGCAGGAATTTTGAGTGCAAATATGTTATGACGAATAATTTTGCGTTCGGAGGGATTAATACTTCAATTGTTATCAAAAAAATGTTATAATTAAACTGTATGAAAAGATTTTTATTGACATTCTTAATGTTATTTGCAATTACTCTGAGCGCTGTTCCTGCGGAGGTTGAACGCTGGGTCGGCATGCCTATTTATGTATATATTCAGCAATATGGCAATTACAGTTCTTATATGCGTAAAGCTTTTCAAGCATGGGAAGCAAAATCACGGGGAGTTGTACGTTTTAAATTTGTGACTAAACCAACAGACGCGAATATTGAAGTAGAATTTACCGATTTTGTACATTGTTCATCTCCTCAAGCAGTCGGCTGCACGCAATATTTTTTTGGTAAAAGAGGGCATTACAGCAAAGTTTACATTACAATTGGTACAAAACAGTACAAGTACGGTTATACAGGCAGTAATGTAGCACGCCAAATAGTAGAACGCCCGTTTGATAATATATATGGAGTTATGCTTCACGAAGCCGGGCACGCAATCGGGCTCGGGCATTCTGAAAGCTCAGGAAGCATTATGTACCCTTATGACTTAAAATCATTGCAGTATCTGACTGATGATGATTTAAAGCTTTTGTATAATAAATATCATTAATGAGCTGGCGGATGTTGTTTTTAACAGCATTTTATAAGATAAAGAAATGCCTCGCATTATTAGAAATACACTGCTTCAATATATTCCTGAAACGTTTGTAATGGAAAGTGTAGTTAATCCGCTTAGGATTTTTGAGCTTAATAACAAACCGATTAAAGGTGGTTATGTTGTTTATTTTTGTGAAAGAGAAATAAGAGTCAAAGATAATTTTGCACTGCAGTTTGCAATTGCTAAATCAAAAGAACTGAGCCTGCCTTTAAAAATCGTCTGCCCGAAAATGATTTGTGAATATAAACCGAAACAAGATTTTCTAAACTCGCAGATTGAACAAATAAAAACAGATTTAGATTTTGAAATTATTGATAAAGCTGATATTCTAAAAATCAAAATTGCGCTTCTAGTTATCGATTTTAATCCTATTCAAAATAGAAATTATCTTAAAAATTTATCCTGTAAAATTTATGAAATTGATGGTCATAACATTATTCCAGCAAGATTTGTTTCTGATAAGCAGGAATATGGAGCTGCAACTCTAAGGAGAAAAATTTATTATAATATTTATCCTTTTTTAACTGAGTTTGACAATATTAATTCTCAGAAAGTTGAAGCAGAGTACGTTCTGGAAGATTTTATTAAAAATAAATTAGATTTTTATGCAGAGTTCAAAAATAATCCTGAAAAAGATGTTTTATCGGGTTTATCAAAATATTTAAATCTTGGTTTCATATCAAGCCAGAGGACAGCTCTTGAAGTTATAAAATCTAATTCGTCTGCTGAAAATAAAGAAGCTTTTCTTGAAGAGCTTATTGTAAGGAAAGAGCTTGCGGATAATTTTTGTTTTTATTGCAAAAAGTTTAAGAGCTTAAACTGTATACCGGCATGGGCAAAAGCGTCTCTAGATAGCCGCAAGTCTGATATCAGGGTGCATATTTATTCCAGAGAAGAAATGGAGCAGGCTCAAACAGGAGATAAAGCTTGGAACGAAGCGCAGAATCAGCTGGTAAAAACCGGAGTAATCCATGGGTATTTAAGGATGTATTGGGCGAAGAAGATTTTAGAATGGTCTTTGACGCCTGAGTGTGCACTTGATACTGCGATTTATTTAAATGACAAATATGCTTATGATGCTCCTTCTGCAAACGGTTATACTGGAATTCTCTGGTCTATTGGAGGGCTTCACGACAGGGCGTTTCGTGATTGGCCGGTAACAGGAAAAATCAGGAGGATGAATTTAAGAAAGTGATATTTCTTTTTTCCAGCTTTTGTAGAAATATATTGCTAAAACAAAATATACACACCACATGATTACAGTTGAATAAACTTTACCGCCGTTTAAAGCAATAGCACCCCACATCAGAGCAGAAAGTCCGTTGACTGCCATCCATACAATCCATTGCTCGATTGCACGCCTTACAGTCAGATACATTCCGGTGATTGAAAATATAGTTGTAATTCCGTCAATAACAGGGTTTTTATCATTTAGAAGATGCAAAACAAAAACAGCTGCAGCACTGCATATTAAAGTTACTGCGCTTATTAGAATTCTTTCTTTTTTATTTAAAGTAATTTTTATAATTTCATTTTTGTTATCTTTAAGGTGTGAATTCCATTTAAAGAACCCAAGAATCTGCATTGGTATGTAATATGCTGCATAAAGAATCAAATTTCCCCATAGTGAGTTATGAAACGCAAGCCAGCAGTAGAAACCTGAGCCGGTGACACCGAAAAGATAGCATATCGGATTTCCTTTTCCTGCAAGAAAAGTGTATGTTATTCCAAAAAATGCAGAGACAAGTGCGGCAGGCTGGTCTTTGAACAAAAATGCATTGACAAAAAGAATTATATATATTGCAAAAAGACCTATTAATTCGAAATTCGGTTTAATAATCCTCATATTTATGTTATCTAATAAACATAAATGAAAGTAAATTCCGGTTTCTACAACAATAAAACATTAAAAAAGGGATTAGAATTCGCCGCAAAAAACGGAGCGCTTTTTGCGGCATCTACTACGTTTGCGCTATCTGCGACGCTTCGCCCTGCCGTAATTCTTTTAACTCCTGAAGCAGACAAGCAGAATAAAAAAATCGCATGTGCAAAATCGATTTCTTCAAGCGGGGTAGGGTTTTTGATGACATTGGGCTTATCTTTGCCTTTGATGTTTGCAATGAAAAAAATTGATAAAAACCCGCAAAAATATTTTAAATCTGTAAATGCTTACGATAAAAAATCATACGCATTTGCAACCCAGATGTTTAAACTCGGGCTTGGCGCTGCTATTGCTATTCCAAAAGCGATTTTGACAGCTGCCGGCCTTCCTTACGTTATGCAGAGCTTTTTTCCTAAAAAAGATGAGCGCTTAACTTTTCGCGGAAAAGACAAGCTTCCGCGCAGTATTGGCAAAGTTCTGGATAATAAAAATTTTCAAAAATTTTCTGAAAAGTATAAGAACTCAAATTTTCCTATGCATATTTTTGCAGGGATAGATATTTTGACAACAATGACATTTATCCGGCAAATTTTAAAAGGAAACAAGGTTGAAGATGACAGAAAAAAAATCTTGGCTTGCAACGCAGGAATTTCAACCGGTTTGAGTGTTGCAAGCGGATATGTTTTAGATGGTTTGACAGAAAAACCGACAGAAAGGTTTATTGAGAAGTTTAAAAAAGCGAATAAAGGACTGCCAAATTTAGAAAAACAAATAGAAGGAATAAAAATTGCAAAACCAATTGTTCTGCTTGCGGTTGTATATTATACTTTAATTCCTTTGATTTCGACTTTTTTAGCAGATAGAACTCAAAAAAATAAATCTTAACATTTCCGGGCTTGAGTTCTTGACACTTTTTACCCCATTGTGGTACATGTAGTAATATAAATAGTATTAGATAGGTAGATTGTATCAAAATGGGCAGTATGAACTCCCTACAATCCCGTAAAAGAAAGGAAAAACAATGTACGCAATAGTCGAAACAGGCGGTAAACAATACCAAGTTGAAGAAGGACGTTATGTAGACGTTGAATTGTTAGGCGAAGAAAAAGACGCAAAAATCGTTTTTGATAAAGTCGTGATGATTGTTAACGGTAAAAAATCTAAAGTTGGTCAGCCTTATGTAGAAAAAGCTTCTGTAGAAGGTACTGTTCTTAAAACTGACAGAGCAAAGAAAATTATCGTTTACAAACAAAGACCTAAAAAAGGTTATAGAAAAAAACAAGGTCACAGACAAGGTTTTGCAAGAGTTATGATTGATAAAATCAGAACAACTGCTTCTAAAAAAGCTGAGGCAGAAGCTTAGTTCCGGGCTCGTCCAATCGGGCACAATACCATCTAGGTTGACAGGCAGCATAAATACAAACTGGTAGTTCTGCCGATGTTAACCGAACAAATGTTATAAAAGAAAAAGGAGAATAAAAATGGCACATAAGAAAGGTATGGGTTCCACCCGTAACGGCCGCGATTCCGAAGCGAAGCGATTAGGCGTTAAGAAGTTCGGCGGTGAAATCGTTAAAGCTGGTAATATCATTGTTCGCCAGAGAGGAACAAAAGTTCACCCTGGTAACAACGTAGGTATCGGTTCAGATGATACTTTGTTTGCTCTTATTGACGGACAAGTTAAATTTGAATCTCACAGACGTGACAGAAAACAAGTTAGTGTTTACGCTGTGTAAATTTTTTAAAACTTTAAAGCTTCCCTTTTAAAGGGAAGCTTTTTTAGTTCTTATTTATCAAAGCAAAAAAAATTTTTACGAGTTTTACAACTCTTAGAAAGGCAAAAATAAGTATGAATATAGATAGCATATCGTTTACTTCAGCATGCAAAGTTTCTCAAAGCTCTTTAAAAAAGCTGACTGTGCCATTAAAATATGGAAAAAAGATGAAACTTACTGCAAACGAAAATTATTTGGAAACTGTTATAATAAAAGGTGATAATGTTCTGGAACGTTCTGGAGTTTATATATCCAAAGGCGTGCCTTCAAAAAGATTATGGTACAATTTTGAACAAATTCAGAAGAATGTTAAAGAAGGTTTCGACTTTTTTGGTGAATTTTGCAGCACGATTCTTAAAGCTGATTGATAACTTCGGTAAAATATAGTATAATCGTCTCGTACAATTCCCAATAATGAAAGAGAGAAGTATGAGCGAGATTTGCAAAAACTGGACTCAGTGGCTTAAATCAAACAGGTTTGCCGGACAGACTCCTGAAATGCAGGAACAGACAATGAGGTGGCTGGAAGCTGTCCGAGATGTGATTATGGTTTATGCTGAGATAAAGCCTTACGACGTTGTTTTGGATATAGGAACAGGTACAGGGTTATTGGCGTTTAAAGCTTTGGAGCTCCAAGATTGTAAAGGCAGGGTAATCTTTTCTGATATGTTTCAAGATTGTCTTGATGATTGCAAAAAGATTTTAGATGATGCGGGGATAGAGAGCGGGTATGAGCTTTTAAGATGTCCAGTAGAGCACATTGCTCTTCCTGAAAGCACCGTTCACAAAGCGTTGATGCGTTCTGTTCTTGTGCATGTTGTAAACAAACAACCGGCAATTAGCGAGATTTACAGAGTTTTAAAACCGGGTGGAAAGTTGTGTGCTTTTGAGCCGATAATACGGTCAAACACTCGTTATTGGGAAATTTTGGACCCTGTTTGTATTGAACATTATGACGATTTTAAACGCGCTGAAAATGAGATTATGGAAAATCCGCTTGATTCGCTTTGTAATTTTGATGAAACAACTTTGAGAACTAATTTAGAAATAGCTGGATTTTCTATACCTGAAGTCAAGCTTCAAGAAGTTAGCTCAAGGTATGTTGTCCAGCCAAATATGGTTAAAGAGTGGTTTGTAAATCCGCCTTCTCCAAATCAGCCTTCTACAAAAGAAAGGTATTTAAAATATTTTGATGAAGCAACTGTCGAAAAATATATGCAGGATGTGCAGAATTATTTGACAGGAAGAGAAATAAGTCTTAAAACAAATGCTGTGTTTATAAACGCGGTTAAATAGAGGTAAAAATGAAAGAAACAGCAATAATTATACCCGCACGTTACGGGTCGTCAAGATTAGAAGGCAAGCCGCTCTTAAGAGCAAATGATAAACCGATTATTCAGTGGGTGTGGGAAAAAGCAAGCAGCTGTCCTCATATTGACCGAGTTATTGTGGCGACAGATGATGTGCGGATTTTTGATGTCTGCAAAGAGTTTGGTGCTGAAGTTGAAATGACATCTTCTGAACACAAAAGCGGAAGCGATAGAATTGCTGAAGCTGCATCAAGACATCCTGAAATCGGATATATCATAAATCTTCAAGGCGATGAACCTTTGATTGAGCCGGCTAATATCGAGCTAGTAAGAAAAGGTGTTGTTGAAGATGAAGGTGCGGATATTTCAACTCTTGTAAGGGAAATCAAAGATGAAGATGAAGTAAATAATCCTAACCTTGTAAAATGTGTTTTTGATGTGAACGGTTACGCAATGTATTTCTCGCGCTCGAAAATCCCTTATGAACGTAATGTTGGAAAGTCTAAATACTACGGTCATCTTGGAATTTACGGCTACAAAAAAGAAGCTTTGTTTAAGATGACGAAACTTCCTCAAGCTCCTTATGAAATGGCTGAAAGCTTAGAACAGCTTCGTGCGCTTCAAAACGGTATGAAAATCAAAGTTGCAATTGTTGAAAATGTTCCTGTAGGGATTGATACGCAGGAAGATTTTGAAAAATTTAAGGCAATGGTCGAGGGTTAGAATGAACTTTAAATCAGAAATAACGAAGCTGCATTACAATAAGAACGCCGGAGGTTTGGGATTCAAAATTCTTAAATTCTGTTCTTTTTTCTATGGAATAGGAAGCGGAGCAAAAAATTTTCTTTATGATAAAGGTTTTTTGAGACCTAAAAAAGTGGATGCATTCGTTATTTCTGTCGGGAATTTTACGACCGGCGGCGTAGGTAAAACTCCTGTTGTTGCTGAGATTGCAAAGTATTTCGTGGAAAAAGGAGAGAAAATTGCAATTATCTCTCGCGGTTACGGCGGTAAGCTGGATAATAAAAAAGTTAATGTGATTTCTGACGGAGTTAACCTGTATTATAAAGCAGATATGGCTGGTGATGAGCCTTATTGGCTTGCGGTTAATCTAAATATGTGCGCTGTTTTGACTTGTTCAAACAGGGTTAAAGCTGCTCAGTATGCGATTAAAGAACTTGGCGTAACTACAATTATTCTTGATGACGGATTTCAGCATAGAAAAATGGCAAGAGATTTAGATATTGTTCTTGTTGATTCTGAAAAAATGTTTGGAAATGAAAACTTGCTTCCGGCAGGTCCATTGAGAGAAAACCCCGATTTTAAAAGAGCGGATAAACTGGTAGTTGTAAGCAAGAATATTGAACATAAGCGAGCTGAAAAACTTGCAAATATTATGTCAAAAAAACAGGGTATAGAGACTTTGACTGCAAAAGTTGAGCCGGATTATGCTTATAATATTGTTTCCGGAGAGCATTTAGAAAAAGGAGCAAAAGTTACTGCAGTTTCTGCTATTGGACAGCCGGAGCAATTTTATCGATTTTTGAAAGAGTTTGAAGTATGTGAAACTGTAACTTTTGATGACCATCATCAATACGTGCTTGAAGATGTTAAAAATATTGAAGGTAATATTATAACGACTGAAAAAGACGCAGTAAAATTGGCTTTGCTGGGCAAAGCCAATATATACGCTTTAAAACTTAAAACATTAATTGATGTTAAGGAGTTGGTTTCCCGGTGTACTTAGAATGACTATCTTTGTAAAGTTCAAGTACGCTGGAATTCATTAAATCTCCTAAAACTCCTTCAAGAATTCGCCCATGAGCAATACTGTCAAGCTTGTATTGTCTATACGCAAGGTATTCAGCTTGTTTTTGAGTGGCTTTTTCACCTTGTTTGTTTCTAAAGGCATTTATGTCTCTGATATGTTCAAGTGATTTTTCATCGAATTCGTCGTCGGTTAAATCTTCATACAATGCTGCAAACTGGTTGTTTAAGAAGTTGTTGCATTTTTCTTTGTTAGGAACGCCGTTGTCAAGTAATTCTTCATGAATATTGTTTAGATATGCTTCTTGGTATTTAGCTTCAGCTTGGCGTGCTATTTCCTGCAGCTGTTTCAAAATCTTGGTTTTTTGCGTTTTTTCTTCCTCAGTATAGATATTATCCGGATCTTCGCTTATTACTGTTGAAATTTTTTCAATAATGCCGCTTGCTGACGGCATTTTTTTATGGTTTGTGTCGTGTAAAAATTGTAAATAAATAGAAGAGCCGTTTGCACCAAATTCTTTGGTATATTTTTCGATATTTTCAGGCTGTTCATTAAGTCTTGACATTAATTCGTAGTTGCAATTAATTATTTTTTTTGGGTTTTCTTGTATTGTTAGTTCAATTTTGTCTGATTCAAGTACATTATCAACGTTTTTAGCTTCAGTGTTTCTTGAACATCCAGAAAAACCTAAAGAAGCAGCTGCTACGCACAAGCTGCTGATTGCCAATTTTGGCATAATTTTCATACTCATTTTTTAATTCCTTATATAATACACCACATGACAAGTAAATAACAAAATCATTTGATTTGCCAACAATGTTACAAAATTGTTACATTAAAAATAAACAAGTTATTCAAGTATGCTATAATTAATAAAGGAATAAAGCAGCCGGATAATCGCGCTTGTAAGAGTGAGGAAAGTCCGTGCATCCAAGGACAGACCGCCGGAGAAACTCCGGGCAGCGTGAGCTGGCGGATAGGACCACAGAAATGGGGGTAAATGTAAAGGCTGGCAGCAAGACTACCGGTTTTAAGTTTATCCAAGGGGTAAATGAAAGGGTCGGCAGCAAGACTACTGGTTTTAAGTTTATCCAAAGGGTAAATGAAAGGGTTGGTAGTTTAACTACAGACATTGAGTTTACCTGAGACTGCTAACCGCCCAATCAGGGCAGGAGCGATGGTGCAACGGTGAGTTAAGAGCTTCACCAGCGGTATCGGAAGATACCGGCTAGGCAACCCCCGGTCGGATGCAAGATTGAATGAGGCGTTTAAAGCTGTCCGCTTGCCTCGAAAAATCGCTTGAGCTTGGGAGTAATCCCAAGACCAGATAGATGATTATTAAGGAAATTTATTTTCCCGAACAGAACACGGCTTATGAGCTGCTTTATTCTTTTTTTATTTTTAGAAAAAGCATTGAGTTTTGCTATATTTTTGGTATAATATATTCAGCACATTAAAAATGGAATAAAGGCAAAAGATTTTTACTACATTTTGACTATCAGGAAAGGAGGTTAAAATGATAGTTGAAATCACAGCGAGAGAACTAATGCTACTCATAACATTAGTTCTCGTAATCAAATCCCGTTAATCGGGTGGTAAGGGTGTTGCTTCACCCTTGCCTTTATTCCTATTTTAACATATATTTTTGCAGTATACAAGTCTTTTAAATGTAAACTATTCTTCTAAACATCCTTGATTTTTTAATTCATTGTATAAAAGTAAATTGTCTTTTTCTAATTCTAGGATAAGCTTAGTATTATTTTTTTTGACAATTTCAATTAATTTCAGTAAAGCTTCTGGGTTACAATCATTGGTATCTTTTGCTTCACAATATCCTTCCAGAAGTTCAATAAAACTAGAATTTCTTAAAGCTAAATCTGTTGTATAATCAAAAATATTAAAAAAATCTTCTATATTCATACAGATTAAGATAGCAGATTATACAAAATAAATCATTGAGAAATCTCAATGCAATGATTAATAACATCAGTTGCAATAATCAAACTTATCATCTAAAATTGAGCTAGGAGAATTTTATGAAAAAAAGCGAACTAAATTTGTCAGTTTTGAAAAATAGTTTTAATACACTTCTTGAATGCTATGATGATTTTTTGAATGAGCAGGAGGGAAGGATAAAAAACTATATAAAAGATTCTTGTATAAAAAGGTTTGAATATACTTATGAAATGGCTAAGAAAATCATGAATAAGTATTTGAAAAAAGAGTATGACAAAACTGAAAAAGAGTTATCGATAAATAATATTTTTAGAGAAATGTATGGTTTAGGTTTTATTAAAAACTTCGAAAATTGGGTTCTTTACAGAGAAAGACGAAATACAACTTCTCACGAGTATAATCAGGATGAAGCTGATATTGATATTATTCCTGACTTTATTGATGATGTGCAATTTTTAATTAATCAATTGGAAAAAAATTTAGAATGATTAAAGGTGTTACAGACAACGAATTAAAAATTATAAAAGATATTTTATCTCGATATCCGTATGAATTTTATCTTTATGGTTCACGTGTAAAAGGTGATTATACAAAGTCTTCTGATTTAGATATTTTAATCAAAGCTGATGACAAAATTCCCTTTGGTAAAATTGAAGAATTAGAAACAGCTTTTAATAACAGTTTCATACCTTATATTGTTAATTTTAGCGATTTTAATAAAATAACAGACGAATTCTATCAGCTTATAAAAGAGTCTTTGGTAAAAATTTAATTTCTCACTTCCATTTTCTCGCGAAGCGAATGCGCAGACTCTTCATACCCAGCACGACCCATCAATGCATAAGTATAATTCTTTGCCTGTTCGACTCCCGGCTGGTTGAACGTATTAATATTATAAAGCTCGCCTGCAATCGCAGTTTGTACTTCCAGCATGTAAAGAAGCTGGGCAAGGTTGTATTCGTCAATTTTTTCGATAGAAATTGTTATTGTAGGGCGGGAATAATCTGCAAGAGAAACTCTTGTGGAATCAGCTTCAGCATTAATCAAATCATTAATTGTTTTTCCGCCTAAATATCCAATACCTGTATATTCAAATATTCTCGGGATTTCAAGAGTTGTATCAAAATTTTCAACTCTGATAAACGTAATAACTTTATTATTCGGACCTTCGTTATAAAGCTGGATTTGCGAATGCTGGTCAGTTGCACCAAGTGCTTTAATCGGAGTAGGGCCGGCATTAACTTTTTCTCCGTTATTATTGAATTCTTTGCCCAAAGACTCTGCCCAGAGCTGAACAAACCAGTCAGAAACATATTTGAGCCTGCTTGAATACGGCATCATTACAGAAAGATTTTTGCCTTTTTTTGTATCTAAAAGGTACTGAATCAAAGCTCCCTGTGCTGCAATATTCTGGTTAATATCTGTATTTTTAAGCTCAAGGTCAATATCTTTAATCCCGTTCATCATCTGGTCGATATTAAGTCCTACAAGAGCAAACGGCAAAAGTCCGACAGCTGAGAAAACCGAAAACCTTCCGCCGACATCATCAGGAACAAAGAAAGTTTTATAACCTTCCTGATCTGCAAGCTGGCGCAAAATTCCCATTTTTTTATCGGTTGTTGCAACGATATTTCGTCTGTAATTATCGCCAAGTTCTTTTTCAAGAAGGTCTTTGATTATCATAAACTGTGACATAGTTTCTGCTGTGTCGCCGGATTTAGTAATAACATTAACTAAAGTTTTCTTTAAATCAAGAACTTGTAAAAGTCCGTTAATGCTGTCTGGATCAATATTATCCAAAAAGAAAATTCTTGGAAGCCCTTCTCTTTGTTCAGGAGTGAGTAAGTTCCAGTAAGGTTTTAATAAAGCTTCTGTAACAGCAAGCCCTCCGAGTGCAGAGCCGCCTATCCCAAGTACAAGAATATTGTCAAATCTGTTTTCGACAAGAGAAGCAAACTCTTTAACATACCATACGGTTTCTTCGTTATAGCCCAAATTCATCCACTGAAGCCACTGACCCGGTTTATCTTTTCTCTGGTTTAAGCTTTTAATTATGTTAGAAATTGTTTCTTTATAATTCTCAAATTCCTGACAAATATTTAAACCGTTCTCTTCTCCAATAATCGCGGAATCACTGTTTTTAAAGTTCAATTTGAGCATCTAAAATCATCCTATAACTTAATACCCTTATATTAATTGTACTATTAACAATAAATTTTTCAAGCGCCATTTATACAGTCATAGCGCTCTATTTGGGGTATAGCATAAAACTTTATTTGTTGTAAAATATTTCTTGTGAAGATATTTTTTAAAACACTATTTATATTTTTATCTTTTTTATTCTTGCAGAGCTTGTCTATTCAGAATGCACCGCAGGAAATTTCTTCACACATAAACTATATTCAAAACGGTTATCAGAAAGTTGTATTAACTTCTGAAAATTTGCGCGGGGCTGAAGTTTATATTGCACAAAATGGAGATGCCCAAAATTTTTCATCCGGTAGTATTTTAGCGTCTGCTCAAATTTCGCCGAGCATAAATTTATATAAAAATTCCGTTCAAAATGGACGTTTCATTCATAACTTATCAACCGACTTAAGTACAGAAATACAAATTCGTGCTCCTTAAAGTTTGTTCTTTTTTGATATCAAATTAGACAATAAAATAAGGAGAAAAACTATGGATTTAATGCTTTTTAAAGAAGGCTTTATTGTCATGGTTATTGGTATGGGAACGGTTTTTATTTTCCTTACAATAATGATTTGGGCAATGAACATCAATGAAAAAGTTTTGAAAGTTGTAAACAAGTATTTTCCGGAAGAAATTCCTGAAATCAAGAAACCTCAGAAGAAGTCTGCAGGTCAAGACGAAGAAATTGCTCTTGCGATTGCTGCTGCTGTTGCTGCTTCTCGAGGATAAGGAGGTCTTATGAATGATGATAAAAATACACTCAAAGAATCTCACGGCTCCGGTATAATAAGTATAATTGTATTTGTTATTGTTGCGATTGTTGTGATGTGTCTTTTGAGGCATTTCTTGAATTATTAATAAACGAAGGCGGGCTGATTTATCAGCCCGCCTTCGTTCCATATATAATTCTTTCTATTCCCGCAAGGTCTTTTTCGATTTTTATATCTTTAAAATCTTTTTCCATAAAACTTTTTACTGCTTGAGCTTCACCTATTCCAAGCTCAAACATCAGCCATCCGTTTGGTTTTAAAAATCGGGGTGCTTGTTCAACAATTTTTCTGTAAAACTCAAGTCCGTTTTCTCCGGCAATCAGCGCAAGTTTTGGCTCATGCAAAACTTCGGGTTCAAATTCAAAGTCGGCAGGAATGTAAGGAGGGTTTGAAATTATCAGGTCAAATTTTTCTTCTTCTCTTACTTTTGAGAACAAATCCGATTTTCTGAATACTGCGCGGTTATTTATACCAAGTTTTGTGACATTATCCAGTGCAATTCTTAGAGCATCTGATGAAACATCGACACCCAAAACATACGCATCAGTTTGCTTCGCAATCGTACAAGCAATACAACCAGAACCTGTGCCGATGTCAAGTGCTGTACAAGTAGACACATTGCCGGTTGACATTGGTTGTGCTGCAAGTTTGTTTTGCTTATCCAAGTCAACCTCAGCGTGTGATTCCTCGTTCTTTTTTCGAATTATTTCTATCGCCTTTCTCACAAGAATTTCCGTTTCATCACGAGGGATTAAAACATCCGGAGTCACTTTAAAATACTCACCCATAAAATAAGCTTTACCGATTATGTATTGAATAGGCTTTCGCGTTTTAGCTCTCAAAATAGCAGTTCCTTCGACAAGTTTAAGTTTTTCTTCGTCAGGTTTTGCTCCCATAATATGGTCTTTTTCTGTAAAATTACAAAAATGTTCAAGAAGCATTTTTACTTCAATTTTTGCTTCATTTTCTTCAATACCTGCATTAGTCAAGATTTTTGTAATCGTCTGAATGTTCATTTAAAATACTCTCTATCTCATTTCTCAAATCCAGTTTGGATAATTCTTTTACATCTTTTTTATCTATAGAATATTTTTTACACAATCTATCATAATAGTAAAGCTGTTTTTTTGTAGGCTCTTCTTTTGACATCTTAACTTCTTGCAGAAATTTACGTTTTTTACGCTCAAACTCTTTGTTAGCTTCAATTATCGGACGCTGTTTTTCTTTGTATTCATAATATTTAATGCATTCTTTTATGTACATTTCTGTGTCTTTTAGAAAATATCTTTCTTCAATAACATCTTCTAAAAATGGAAACCTTGAAGCTCCAAGCTCAAGGTAGTATTTTTCGTCTTCAAGAAACTTATCAAGAATTTCTTCTGCTGATAGGCTTAAATTTTGTTTCACTAACGCTCTTAAATAATTACAAATCCCGCTTTTTTGTGTTTTGTCAAAAGCGGGGTAAATTCTGTTTTTAATTTGATACATAATAATGCTTTACCATTTTATTAAATCTTTTACGGAAAATTTCTCTTTCTCAGTAAATTTCATCAGCTTTTCTGTTAATGGATTCGTTTGATACGAAGTTTTATGTTCTTGTTTCTGCTCCATTTCAGGATTAGAAATAACTGTAAATCTCTTTCTTTTCTCAGGTGTCATCGAAAGCCTCTCTTAATTATTTATCTCTTATATATATATAAAGTATCTAAATAATAAAAAATTGACTTTTTTTAAATGCTTTATTAAGAAATGTAACATTAAGTTTTAGAATTTTCAAATATGTAAATATTTCGCAACATGAGAATTTTTAAAATATTGTTTTTCTGTTACACTATTGTGTGTATGGGATGATTATGAAAAATAGCTGGACATCCCTTAGAAAGGTACATTATGGATATATTCTCGATATTTACGCTTTCAGGCGGGCTTGCATTTTTCCTTTACGGAATTTCTATTATGTCTTCGGGATTAGAAAAGGTTGCAGGCGGGCGTTTAGAGCGGATATTAAAAAAAGTGACGTCTAATCCGATTAAAAGTTTAATTTTTGGAGCAGGTATTACAGCAGCAGTTCAGTCGTCTTCAGCAGTAACAGTTATGCTTGTAGGGCTCGTTAACTCCGGGATTATGAAATTATCACAAACGGTAAGTGTTATAATCGGTTCAAACGTTGGTACTACAATTACAGCATGGATATTAAGTTTATCAGGGATTCAGAGTTCTAATTTCTTTATAAGATTATTAAAACCTGAATCCTTTTCACCTATTTTGGCTCTTATAGGTGTTATTATGATAATGGTTGCAAAAAGTAACAGACGCAAGAATGTTGGTACTGTTTTGATGGGCTTTGCGATTTTGATGTTTGGTATGGAAGTTATGTCAGGTTCTATGGCTCCTTTGGCTGATATGCCATCTTTCAGACAGACTCTTGTAGCTTTTACAAATCCTATTTTAGGTGTGCTTGTAGGGCTTGTTGTAACAATGATTATTCAAAGTTCGGCAGCTTCTCTTGGTATTTTGCAAGCTTTATCTATGGTCGGCGGAATTACTTACGGCATGGCAATTCCGATTATTATGGGGCAAAATATTGGAACTTGTATTTCTGCTGTTCTTTCTGCAATCGGGGTTAATACTGCTGCAAAACGAGTTTCTGCTGTTCATGTAATTTATAACGTGCTTGGAGCAGCAATTTGCTTACCGGTTCTTTTAATTTGGAACAAGCTTTTTCCAATAAGCTTTATGCCGGCTGATATTAATCCTGTTGGAGTAGCGGTTTGTCATACAGCGTTTAACATATTAGCTGCAGTAATAGCGTTTCCTTTGATGAAAGTTATTGAAAAGGCTGCGATTGCAGTTGTTCCTGATAAGAAAGAAAAAGGTAAATCAGTACTGCTTGATGACAGGCTTCTTCTTGCGCCTTCGTTTGCTATTGCTGAATGTTACAGGCAGACAATTAAAATGGCGGAAATTGTTGAGTTTAATTTTATCAACTCTACTAAGATGCTAAAAAGCTATCATTCAAAGAAAGCTGAACAAATTAAAAACAATGAGATTAAAATTGATACTTATGAGGACAAGCTGAATGCGTTTATGCTCAAGCTTTCTGCAAAAGAGCTGACTGAAGAAGACAGCAACAAGATTTCACAGCTTTTGCTTGCAATCGGTGATTATGAAAGAATTGGAGATCATGCTGCTTATATGCTTAAGATTGCTGAAAAGCTTAAAGAAAGTGAAAAGAAGCTATCTGCTGAAGCTGTTGAAGAGTTGAAAGTTATTGTTCACGCTGTTTCGGAAATCTTTATGGTATCTTTTGAAGCTTATAAAACTGATAATGCCAAGCTTGCTTTAGAAGTTGAACCTCTTGAAGCGGTTATTAAGCGTATTATCAGAAAAGTTAAAAATCGTCATATTCAAAGGCTTAAAGACGGACTTTGCACAGCGGATGTAAGTTTCTTATTCTCAGACTTATTAAACGATTTAAGAAGAATTGCTGCGCACTGTGGAAATATTGCTACAAGCGTAATTCAGCTTCAAGATAGTACAATTGATAAACATGAATACAACCACAGAAACAAGGATGAAGATTTGGAATTTGTAAGCAAATACGAAGATTATAAATCCAGATATTCTGTTTCCCGTCACAAATCTGTTGAGATGGTTCATTCATAGTTTAATTGTTCTAAATATTGTTGAATATTTATGCGAACCATAATAAATAATAATAGAAACGAAATAGTTCTCCAGATCATTAACTTCTAAGTAAGTTTGAACTGGAGCTTTTCGTTTTGTACTTTTTGCGTGTCCTATAAAATCCAAAAATCCCATGTGGATTTTTTGTGACGGAGTAAGTTTCGGCTTTGGAATGTGTTCATCATAGAAAGTTTCTGGAGTGTAATCACGTTCATATACAGGAATTATGTGCATAACAATTCCATTTTGTTTGAATAACATGTACCATTTTCCATTGTGTTCACGCGGAGTTAAGAGATAATATCCCGGCTCTATCGTAATGTTTTTAAAATAGATTGGTGAAATTAATCTCAAAAGCGGATAAGTTGACCAGGATGTGTCTTTCATATCGTAAAACTGGTCAGGGTCTATGTTGTGAAGGTAAGAAAAATCCGGGAGTTCTAAATCATTATATATTTGCGGATAATTTTTTGTAGGTTTAGCTTTGGGCGAAGCAGGCACAAAACTTCCATCTTCATCTTCAATAAAAGTGGGGAAAGATTGATTTTCAATTTCATCATTTTTATCAAGTTCATCAGGATTAATATCATCGTAAAATCCAGGCGGAGTTCCGGCATGACCGCCATTGTCTTCTGCTGCAAATGCAGGAGCAAAACACAGGGTTAAAACGAGAATAAGTAAGCTCTTCTTAATCATATAAACATTTTAATGTAATTAGTAGAAAAATCAAGTGCGCGGCTTTTCACTGCATTATACATAACTCCCCGATTGGACTCTCTTTTTCGGCAATGTTTTAATTTTTGAAAAACCCCATAATTTAGGAGTTAGTAATTCTAACACAAAGCTAAACGGTTCCTATAACAGGAACTGATAAGGTTTATAACATAACAAATCTACTCAACCTATTGAAAAAGGAGGTTAAAAATGACGATTAGAAAACTTACTGTGGCAGCTGCAATTGCCGTTGGAATAGCAACGTGTTCGTTCAATACGGTAATGGCAGCATGCCCTTGCGAGGAGCGTCCTGTTGTTACACAGACTCCTTGCGGATGCAATGAATTACCGGAAGTAACAGGAGCTGCGTGCCCTTGTGAAACTCCAATGGAACCGGATTGCGGATGCGGTGCTGTTCCTCAATGTGAACCTGACCCAATCCCATCTTGCGCACTTTGCCCGGGAGTTAAAGAAGTTGCAAAACAAGATATGAAACAAGTTTATTCATATCCTAACGCTGTGTACGGTTACAACAACCTTATCGGTACACAAAATGACTACTCTTACAAAGCAGAAGGCTTTACTGTTAACAGAGACATGGGACGCTTAAGCTCAGGTACTATGGGTTCAACAATTGCTTCAGACGGCTCTATGACAGGTGCTGCTGCAAACATTCCTTGCTTGAATGATATGCCAAGACACAACGGTGCTCCTATTGTAAGAGACGAAGCTGCAATTGACGGCGCAGGCTGCCCTATTCAAATGGGTACTGCAAACTCAAGACAAGCAATCAAAAAGACATTAGTCCCTTTTGATTTGTCACCATTCAGCTCTTTCAATAACATGACAGGTGCCGCAGCAGGCTTGCAAATGTTTCCTGACGTTCCGGATGGATACTGGGCTTCTTGCGAAATCGATAAACTTGCAACAAATGACGTTGTAGTTGGTTACCCAGATAGATTATTCAAGCCGTCTAAAAACATTTCTCGTGCTGAGTTTGCAACTATGCTTGTAAAAGGTTTTGACAAAAACATGTACGCTCAAGCTCCTGAAAAATTGTTCTCAGACGTTCCTACTAACCACTGGGCAAACTCTGCAATTACAACAGCAGTTCATCAAGATTTGCTAAAAGGTTATCCAGACGGCAAATTCTTGCCTAACCACAACGTAACAAGAGCAGAAGCTTTATGTGCTTTATCAAAAGGTATTCCTTGCCCTTCAATTGACAAGTGCAAAGCTCAAGAAATCTTATCAAGATATTCAGACGGTAACACAGTTCCTGAATGGGCACAAATTCCTATCGCAATCGCTTTGGATAAAGGTGCTTTAAACAATTCACCTAACCCTAACATGATTGCACCATTCAGAGATGCTTCTCGTGCTGATATCGCAGCTATGCTGCAAAACGTTCGTGTAGCAGCAGGTATCGATAAGAACCCTGTAACTGCAAACAACGACTGCCCTATGTGTCCAGTTGACAAAAAGGCATATATCGAAAACGAAGAACTTGTTAAAATTCCTACACTTCAATTGAAGTTTAAGGATCAGGTAAGTGCTAAGTCTTCACACGTTGGTCAGAGATTTGCAGCTAAGACATTAGAAGATGTTACAATTAACGGTCAGCTATTCCCTTGCGGTTCAAACGTACACGGTAAGGTTGTTGAAGTTGTAAGACCTTCAGGATGCCAAAAAGGTGCTTTAAAACTTGCGTTTACAGATATTGAAAACAATGGATGCAAAGCAACTCTTCCAAGACAAATTCTTAACGCTGAAATCAATAAATCTAATACACCGAATATTGTATCAAGAATTGTTACAGCACCTCTTACTTGGGGCGGTCAGATGTTAGGTATTGTTGGTAGAACAACAGGCGGTATGCTCTCTAACTTAGGTAACGCTTTAGAAGACGTAGCTTCAGGTACAGGTATTGCTCTTGGTGAAGCATTCCAAGGACAATTCGCAGCTGCAGGCAGAAGCGTTGGAGACGTAGTTGTTGATACAGTTAAAGCTCCTATCGACTTTACAAGAACAGCTGTATCCGGCGTAACCGGTCTTGTTCAAGCAACAGGCGACGAAATTGGATACTTAGTTGATGCTAAGGGATACAAAATCTCAGCTATCAATCCGAAAGAACATGTAACAATCGCATTCGGATGCAGTGGTCAATAGTAAGTAAATCGTTTACTATTAAAAAAAGGGGCAGATATTTCTGCTCCTTTTTATTCATCAAAAAACTTAAAATCTTCTCCGAGTTGTTCTTCTAAAATATTTGCAAAATCCGAGAACTTTATCCCGAGAGCTTCGCACAATTTCCAAGCAGTTAAAAGACTTATACCAACAACTCCATTTTCCATTTTGCTCAAATTACCACGATCAAAGCCATAGGCACGACCAATATAATTAACTGAATAGTTAGTATTATCTTTGTGGTATCGGTGAAAAATTTCACCGATGACTTGTTTAAATTTAGTTTCTTTTTCGTTTGCCTGTTGCATAAAATCATCATATTTAGTATTATTAATATGGTGCTGTATAAAACCAGCAGACGGGGAAGTAAAAATGGCTTAATTTTCCAGATTTCTTAGTGCATATTTACAACATAATATTATCAGTTTATTTAAAGAAATATTTTTGTTTTGTAAAATTTAATCTAGTACCTTTGCAGGAGCATTTTTAAATATTCTTACCGATGTTTTGAGTTTTTTCCATGTTATAATTAGAAAAAAGGAGAAAACAATGTCACTTAGAAACGAAAGAGTCAGAAAAGAACTTATGCGCGATATATCTGATATTATCAGGAAAGAAATCAGAGGAATTGAAGGCGTGCTGTCTATTGTAGATGTTGAAGTTTCTCATGATAATTCTTATGCAAAAGTTTATTATAGTGTTTTAGGTTCGGAAGAACAAATTGCAAAAGATAAAGAAATTATTGAAAAAAATACCGGAAAAGTTCGTTATGAAATAGGCAAAAGGATACGCTTGCGTGTTACTCCGGAAATCAAATTTATTTACTCAGACGGGCTTGAACAAGGTTCGCGCGTTCTTGATTTAATCAATAAAATCTCTAAAGGTGAGATTTAGTTTGATGTTCGGATTTTTGAATGTCTATAAACCCGCCGGCATAACTTCGCATGATGTTGTGGCGCGTTTGAGGCGCGTAACAAAAGTTAAGCAAATCGGGCACACCGGAACGCTTGACCCGTTTGCAGAAGGAGTTCTTCCGATTTGTATCGGAAAAGCAACCAGGCTCATTGAATATTTAAACGATGATAAAGCTTATGTGGGAACGGTTAAGCTTGGAAATTCTACAACGACTTACGATATCGAAGGCGAAGGGGTAAACTTTTCTGATAAAACAGTTACTTTAAATGAAATTGAAACTGCGCTTGAAAAATTTAGAGGTGATATTGAACAAATTCCGCCGATTTATTCTGCTATAAAAGTCAATGGTAAAAAGCTTTATGAATACGCGCGGGAAGGTAAAGAAGTTAAAATTGAACCGCGGAAGGTAAATATAAATAAGTTGGAAGTTGTTGATTTCAAGCCGGAATTGAGACAGGTGAGCCTTCATATAGAATGTTCAAAAGGCACTTACATCCGCTCGATTGCAAATGATTTAGGCGAAGAGCTTGGAACTTACGGACATTTAGTTAAGCTTGTGCGCGTAAAAGCCGGTGATTTTGGTATTAATGAAGCAATAAAACTTAATGATTTAGATACAATAGAAGCAGTTCAAAAAAATCTTATTTATCCTCTTGATAAGTTAGATTTTCCGAAATATGAATTAAACGAAAAAGAAAAAGCAGTTATTTCAAATGGCGGTTCTATTAGAGCTGATGTGAAAGATTCTATCGTATGTTTAACTTTTCAGGGGGTGCTTTGTGCAGCTGCAAAAGCATCTGAAGGGGTTTTGAGATGCGAAAAAGTCTTTTTATAGTGCATCTGCTTGCCCTTTCCTGCTAAATATGCTATAATAATCCCGTGTTTATTAGATGGTAGATGATTCTACAGGTTAAAAAGGAGAATACGCATGGTTGAAAAGTATTCGGATACAGATTTTGAACAGCTTCTTGCAAAGTATGATTACAGTTTTAAACGCGGAGATATTGTAAAAGGTGTTGTGTGTGCTTACGAATCTGACGGGGCAATTGTTGACATCGGTTCAAAATGTACAGCTTTTGTTCCAGCTTATGAAGTTTCGGCAGATAAAAAAGCTAAAGTTGAAAATGTACTGGAACTTAATACTGAATATGAGTTTTTAATCACCCAAGAATGTGATGAAAACGGCAAGTTTACGCTTTCTTACAAAAAAGTTCATCTTGCTCATACCTGGGCGGAACTTGAGAAGGTTAAAGAAGCTGACGAGACTATTATTGCAACAGTTTCTCAGATGGTTAAAGGCGGAGTGGTTGTTGATATTTCAGGAGTTCAAGGATTTATTCCTCAAGGTCAGCTCTGTGCCAGAGAAACAATTTGCAATTCAGGAGATAAGATTGAAGTCAAGATTTTGACTTTAGATAAATCTCAGAACAATTTGATTTTATCTAATAAAAAAGTTTATGAAACAAATATGGCAGAGACGCGCAAGAACGTATTTGCTCAGATTGAAGTCGGTCAGATTGTAAAAGGTGAAGTTGTAAGAATTACCGATTTTGGTGCATTTGTTAATGTAGGCGGTGTTGATTGCCTTCTGCCGCTTTCTCAGATTTCTTGGAAGTGGGTTGAGCATCCGACTGATTTACTCAAAGTTGGTCAAGAAATCAACGTTGAAATTATTGACATTGACCACAATAAACAAAGAATAAGCCTGAGTCTTAAGAATACTGAGCCTGACCCTTGGATAAAAGCAGAGGAAGAGCTTAAAGAAGGTGATACAAAAGAAGGTATAATAACAAGAATTAAGCCTTTCGGGGCGTTTGTGGAAGTGATGCCCGGGGTTGAAGCGCTGCTTCCGCAGTCAGCTCTTTCTGAATACCAAAACCAGAATAACTGTATTTTAAATACTGGTGATAAAATTGATACTCAGATTGTTAAGTTTAATCCAAGAGACAAAAGAATTTCTCTCGGACTCCCTAATTGCGATATTCAAGCTGATTAAGAACTGATTTAACAGCTTCGGGGCAAAGCCCGACAATATTTTCAAAACTTCCTTCAAATTTATCTAAGTAATTTGGAGGAAGTTCTTGTATACCGTAGCTTCCGGCTTTATCAAGCGGATTAAATGTGTCAATATAATAATGTATCATTTCATCTGTCAGTTCTTTGAACCGTACGTAGCTTGTGGTTGAAATCAAAGCTGCGCGGTTTGTTTTTTTGTTGATTGCGCAGGTTGAAGTTACGACAGAATGTGTCGCTCCGGAAAGTTCTTTGAGCATTTCAAAAGCTTCTTCTTTAGAATGCGGCTTGCCTAAGATTTTGTTGTGAAGTACAACTACTGTATCTGCTGCGAGCACAAGCGAATTGTTATTTACGCGTCTTAAAACATCAAGGCATTTTTGGGTGGCAAGGTCTTCAATTTTTTCATAAGAAAAAACATCGTCTTCGAGTTTTTCCTCGTAGTTTGAAGGAACAACTTCAAAATCTAAGCCTAAATCTGTTAAAATCTTTTTTCTGCGCGGTGAATTTGATGCAAGTATAAGTTTAACCATTATTTTTTTGCACCTTTCTTTTGCCCATCGCTATTTGAATTACTTCAACTCCTTTTGATGTAAGTCCTTCAAAACTAACAAATCTTTTTTCAACAATTTTTTTGTTATTAAAATTGTTGTCAGCAAGTTGTAAAATTTTATCAGCTTTTTTAAGTAGACGTGTCCAGCTTAAATAAAACGGTTTTTTATGTTTAATAATTTCGCCGGTTTCGTTGTCGAATGTTAAGCTTGAATGTCCTATTTCAAGAGTAGATTGACCTTGCATATTGTAAGAAGGTTTTGCTTGAAATCTTTGGTCAAATAGTCGTGCACTTTTTCCGATACGTACTGATTGCAGCATTTTTGTAGTGAAGTGAAATTCTTGAGCTTCAAATGTTGATTCAGATGTCATTCTACCCAAAATAGCCTGCAGGTTCAAACGTTGTGTTTTGTTCAAAAATCTTTGTTTACTTTCAAATGTTTGTGATTGAATTTGTTGTATCTGCATAATTAGTATCCGTTTTCAATAAATTCTCTGTTTCTGAATTTTGCGCCGAGTTCAGTTGTAATTTTTTCGCATTCATCAATGTCAATATAGTGAACTTTGTCAAAACCTGTTACGATTGAAGCTGCAACGTCAATTCCTGCTTCGGCACAAGATTTAATAAATTTTTTTACTTCTGCGTAAGCGTTTTTGATTTTTGGTTTGCAAATTTCTTCGTAATCACGTTCATTTGCTGCGTTTAAGCTTACTGATACAGAATCAATCAAGCCTTTGAATTCTTCGGCAACATTTGTCTTATAAATTGCGTTAGCATGTCCGTTTGTGTTTACTCTTATCTTAATTTCAGGATAATTTTCACGTAAATATTTACAGAATTCTTTCATCATTGATTTTCTGAGAAAAGGTTCACCGTAACCGCAGAAGACTACATTCTTTACGTAAGGCTGGAACTTTTGGAATTGTTCAACGATGTTTTCAAAAGTATATTCATCATCGTGCCACATTTCTGCTCCGCAAACATCGTCCTTTTGTGTTCTAAGGCAAAAAATACAAGAATTTGTACAAGAATTTGTAAGGTTAATATAAACTGTTTCCGGATGTTCTTCTTTTGTTATTGAATAGACTAATGTGTACATGGATGATACCCCCTTGGGTAAATTATAGCAAAAAAATAAGGGCGCGTCTTTAGACGCGCCCTTATTTTTTAAAAGTTATTATTGAACTTCGATTGCTGAAACAGGGCAAGCGTTAGCTGCTTCGTTAACGCAGTCTTCGTTGCCTGCAATAGCTGAAGATTTTACTTCTGCTTTATCTTCTACGTGGAAAACAGCGTCGCAGATTGATTCGCAAGCGCCGCATCCGATACATGAATCATTAATTGTTACGTTCATTTGTCATCTCCTTTTTTATATTAACGTCCAAAGCTTTGGACATTTATAATTATACATGGAAAAAATAATTTTAAAATAACCAATCGGATATTCGCTTTGCTATTGAATCGAAGCCCAATGTAAGCCCTAAATCTTTCGGCTCAATATTTTTTGAATAGTAGAGTACCGGTACTTGCTCTCTTGTGTGGTCAGTTCCTGTTGCTGTCGGATCGCATCCGTGGTCAGCAGTTATTATGAGTAAATCGTCTTCTTTTATTAAAGGCAGAATTTTTTCTAAATAATCATCGATTTCTTCAATTGCTGCTCCATAACCTTTTGCGTCATTCCTGTGGCCAAAAAGCATGTCTGTATCAACAAGGTTTGTGAATATAATTTCACGCGTTTCATCAGTGATATTTACTTCCGGGTATTTGATTTTGTCTAAATCAAGAGTTTTGTTAAGAGCTTTGATTGTAAGCTCTAAGCCTTCTTTGTTTGAGCCGGTATGAATTGCATGTGTGATACCTGCTTTAGAAAAAATATCTTCAATTTTTCCGATGCCGATGACTTTTGCGCCGGAGTTTTTAACTTTGTCTAAGACAGTGGATTTAGGCGGAACCATAGAATAATCACGCCTGTCTTTGGATATTCTTGCCGGTTTTCCGTCAATAACTTTGTAAGGACGTGCAATTACGCGTGCGGTATTATATCCGCCTACATCAAGAAGCCTGCGTGCGATTATACACCAGTTATAAAGCGTTTCCAGCGGGATTAAATCTGTATCGACTGCGATTTGAAACACGCTGTCAGCAGAAGTGTAAACAATTGGGTATTTTGAAGCTTGATGTTCTTCATTAAGTTTTTCAATGATTGCAGTGCCGCTAGCCGGAATGTTTGCGAGTATTCCTCCGCAGTTAGTTTCTTCAATGAATTTGTCAATAAGCTCTTTTGGAAAACCGTTTGGAAAAGTTGAAAACGGTTTTTCTGAGATAAGTCCTGCGATTTCCCAGTGCCCTGTTGTTGTGTCTTTACCTTTTGATTTTTCTCTCAATGTTCCATACTGAGCAATCGGTGTTGATGTTTTCTTTATTCCTTTGAATTCCTGAATATTTCCGAGCCCCATAGCCTCCATAACAGGAACATCAAGCCCTCCGTTAAATTCGCACACATTTTTAAGCGTATTGCATTCTTTTACGTCGCCAAATTCTTCACAATCAGGCATTGCGCCTATACCCATAGAATCTATTACAATTATTACTGCCCTTTTTGTCATAAAAATCCTCCTAAACTTTTTAAATCATATCATATTTTTGTGTTATTATAAATACAAAAACAAAAGGAGATAAATTTATGCAGGCAAGACGTGCAGCAAGAGAATTAGCACTTATTCTGTTCTCACAATTTGATAAAGAAATTACCCACTATTCAAGAAAAGATTTTGAAGACATTATGCTGAAATCAGTCAGAATTCTTTCAAATTCTGCTTCTGAAGAATTAAACTTAACTGTTGGTGCTTTGATTGATATAAAAGATGCTTTAGATACTTATGAAGCTGAACATGAATCAAATCTTTCAAGACCAATGGGGGCTAAAAATAAGCCGGTTAAAATTCCTATGACAGATGAGATGATAGCAAAAGTTGATACAATGCTTGATGTTGCTGAAAAAGCAATTCTTGCTCTCGAAATTGCTGAGTTTACAACTTTGGAAAATCAATCTGATGTTAAGAACTATACTGTGGAAATTGCAGAACAATTTAAACTTAATCACAAAGAAATCGATGCTGAAATTCAGAAATATTCTAACGGATGGGATATTTCAAGATTGGTTAAAATTGATAAAGATATCTTGAGAATCGCAATTACTGAACTGCTTTATACTAAAGACGCACCTTTAAAAGTTGTTGTTGATGAAGCTGTTGAGTTGGCTAAAAAATACTCAACTGAAGATTCTTCATCTTTTGTAAACGGAGTTCTTGCTAAAGTTATTGTGGAAAATGGTTTGAAATAATAGATGTTCAACTTTTTTGATAAACTAAAAAATACTGTATCAAAAACAGCTCAGGCGCTTGTAGGTAATGTTGCAGATGCAGTTTCAGAAGAAACAGAATTCTCGGATTTTGTTTTGGATGACATGGAAGACTTGCTTATCAGCGCTGATTTAGGCGTAAATTATGCCGCAGAGCTTGTTGATAAGCTTCGCGGCCAGAGCAAAATAAAACCTTCTGAAGTTAAAGAATTTATGCAGAATGAGTTTATCAAAATTCTTGATGAAGCCGGCTCCTGTAAGCTTAATTATAAAGAAAATGAGCTTAATATTTATTTTATAACAGGGGTTAATGGAGCAGGCAAAACCACTTTAATAGGCAAGCTTGCTTATCGCTTCAAACAAGAAGGAAAACGTGTTTTGATAGCTGCCGGCGATACATTTAGAGCTGCAGCAGAAGAACAGGTTGATATTTGGTCAAAACGTTCCGGCGCTGATATTGTCAGGCGCGATAAAGCTGATCCTGCTTCTGTTGTGTATGAAGCTATTCAAAAAGCAAGAAATGAAAAATACGACGTAGTTCTTGTTGATACTGCAGGCAGGCTGCAAAATAAGTTTAATTTGATGGAAGAACTTTCAAAGATTAAAAATGTTATAGACAAGAATGCTCCTGAAGAACTTAGAGAAAGCATTCTTGTAATTGATGCTAATACTGGTCAGAATGGCTTAGTCCAAGCAAAAGTGTTTAAAGAATGTGTAAACTTGACTGCTGTTGCTTTGACAAAGCTCGATGGTTCTGCAAAAGGAGCAATTGTTTTAGGTATTGCAAAAGACTTATCTCTTCCTGTAAAACTGGTTGGCGTTGGCGAAAAGATGGAAGATTTGAAAGACTTTGAATCTAAAGAGTTTATCAAAGCTTTATTTGAATAATTTATTGATACTTTTGCCAAAATGTGTTGCATTAATAAAGTACATTAAAATAAGAATATAGGCTAAAGATTTTGATTGTTTAAACTGATTTTCGATTAAGAAAGGAGGTCGCATGATAATCGAAATCAATGCAAAAGAACTAATGCTAATAATAACATTAGTTCTTGTTTTCAAATCCCGTTAATCGGATGGTAAGGGTGTTCGCATCACCCTTGCCTATATTCTTATTTTAGCTTATTTTAAAATTTTTTCAAGCCTTTCCATAGCTTCAATTGTATTTTCTTTTGAGCCGAAAGATGTAAGTCTAAAATAACCTTCTCCGTTTTTGCCGAAGCCTGAGCCAGGAGTTCCGACAACTTGTATGTTTTCAAGCAAATAGTCGAAGAATTCCCAAGATGTCATATTATTAGGACATCTAAGCCAGATGTAAGGAGAATGTTTTCCGCCTACGTGCCAGATGTTACAGCGTTTTAGCGTGTCAGAAATTATTTTTGCGTTTTCTTTGTAGTAGTTTATATTTTCTTTGATTTCACGTTGTCCTTCTTCAGAAAATACTGCTTCTGCTCCGCGCTGGATAATGTATGGAACTCCATTAAATTTGGTTGTCTGACGCCTTAGCCACATTTTATTCAGTTTGCTTAAAGCTTCCGGAACAATTGTGTATCCGCATCTTGTACCTGTGAAACCTGCTGTTTTAGAAAGTGAGCAGAATTCAATCGCACATTCTTTTGCGCCTTCAATTTCGTAAATGCTGCGCGGTAATTCAGGGTCAGAAATGAAACATTCATAAGCTGAATCAAAAAGAATAACTGCATTATTTTCTTTTGCGTATTTAACCCATTCTCTTAATTGTTCTTTGTTGTAAACTGCGCCTGTAGGGTTATTTGGAGAACAGATATAAATTATATCAGCTGGGGGAAATGTATTTGAGCTTGTTTCTGCGCTACAAGCAGGTTGTGTTTTTGTTGGCATAGGCAAGAAACAGTTATCGCCGTTTGCATCAGCGAAAATGACTTTTCTGCCGTTCATAATGTTTGTATCAACATAAACAGGATAAACAGGGTCAGGAACTAGAACAGTATTGTCTTTGTCGAACAAATCCAGTATGTTTCCTAAATCGCTTTTTGCGCCGTCAGAGATAAATATTTCATCGAGATTTAACTCAATACTGCGTTTTGCATAATATTTTTGAACAGCTGTTCTTAAGAAATCATACCCTTGTTCAGGGCCGTATCCGCGAAAAGTTGCTTGAACTCCCATTTCATCAACAGCTTTGTGGAGTGCTTGGGTAACAGCTTTGCACAAAGGAAGAGTTACATCGCCAATACCCAGCCTGATGATTTTTTTATCAGGATTTTTGCCGATAAATTCGTTAACTTTTCTTGCTACTGTTGAAAAAAGGTAGCTTTGTTCTAAATTTTCATAATTTTTGTTTAAGTTCATCTTTTTTTACTCCAGCTATACTATCTCTGACCATTTGAGCGCCTTCAAAATAAGCTTTTTTGATTAAGCTGTCCATTCTTAACGAGTCTTGAATGGCTATTGCTTCATTTGTATTTTCAACCGGTTTGTTAATATTATTTTTCAAAAAACATGTGGTGCAGGCTATACCAACGATAAGACTAGATCCTGCCAGATTTATCAATCTGTCTGTCCTCACTGGTCGCTTTCCTCGTGTTTTCCGTTCATAAGTTTTTCAAAATCAGAAGGCTTAATATTCTGTATGAAATCTTTAAATTCTTGAGCTTCTTCGGCATCTTTTGCAGTATCAGTTGAAACAGAGCCGTTCATAAGTACATTTGCGGTTACAAAAATCGGTGCTTCCGCTCTCATAGCTACGGCAATTGCGTCAGAAGGACGAGCATCGATTTCTAAAGTTTCTTCGTCTTTTGAGAGGAATAATGTTGCATAATATGTTTCTTTTTCAACGTCATTAATTTCTATTTTATCAAGTTTGTAACCTGTTTTTTCGATTATATTTGTAACCAAATCATGTGTCATAGGTCTTGCAACAACAAGCCCTTCAATGCATCTGATGATTGCACTTGCTTCTGCGGAACCTATCCAGATTGGCAGAGCTTTTCTATTATCTAAATCATGGAGCACAACGATAGGAGAGTTTGTTCTCACATCTAAAGCTATACCCATTACTTTCATTTCTATCATAATAACCTCGTATCTAAATTTGCTCCCTCTCTTTGGTGAGAGGTTTTTCAACATGCTTCCCGGCTGCAAGCCGGCTGCATTTATCCCGGATGAGGGGCAACCCTCTTGTACTTAGAAGATTATATCACAATTTTGCATTATATGATATAATCCGATGTATGAAAATAAATGTTGTGTACAATAACCGGATAGACGGATTCGCAGATGCGCTTGAAACTCTTGAAAACATTCTTATTTTACATAAAGTAGAGTTTAAAACTTTTGAGCTGGATTTTATGGAAAATTTCGGCGATTTTTCTTTCGTAATCGGGGGCGACGGAACTATTTTAAAAGCTGCAAGATTTTACGGAAAAACTCCTGTTCTCGGTGTTAATATAGGCAGAGTCGGGTTTCTTTCCCAAAGCAGTATTGCAGAAATAAGAACCGCGGTGGAAGCAGTTTTATCAGGAAAATACACAACCGAAGAAAGGCTTATGCTCTCCTCGGGCGAGATGCTGGCTTTGAACGATTTTGTAATCAAAGGATGCAAATCTTCCAGAACTTCAAAATTTTATCTTGAAATTAACGGTAAATTTGTGTGCGACTATATTGCAGACGGCTTAATTATTGCAACTCCTACGGGCTCGACTGCTTACGGGCTTTCTGCCGGCGGACCTGTTTTGCATCCGACTCTGGATGCGATTGTGATTGTACCTGTATGTCCCCATACGTTGAATGCCAGACCGCTTGTTGTGCCAACCGGTGAAACAATTACAGTTAAAACTTGCGATGAGCTGCTTTCTGTTTCTGCTGACGGGATGGAATCAGCTGAATGCGCGGAAGAGATTACAATAAAATGTGCGGAGCAAAAAGCTTTTCTTGCATTTTTGAAAGATGATTCTTTTTATTCGGTTTTGAGAAAAAAATTGCACTGGGGGGTTAGTCCTGCTAATTAATAATCCACTAAGAGAATGAACATTTTCTTTTGCCTGTCGTTTATAATATTGTAGATGAAGATTAGATTAAAAGGACTTTTAATACTCTTTTGTCTGTCTGTATGCTTACAGGCAAGTGCTATTCAGACAATGCAGATTGAAAAAAACTCTGCATTGACTCTTAACGATTGTATAAAAATTTCGCTTAATAACAGTCCGATAGTTAAAAAATCTATTCTTAATCTCGATATTGCAAAAGCTTCGCTTGGAGTCGCAAAATCGGCTTATTTTCCATCTTTATCTCTTGGTGCAGGTTACAGGCAAAATTTTGGGGAGAGAAATCACAATATGGGAAGCTACCAGTCAAGAACGCTTCCAGGATTTGATGCTTCTATATCTCAGCTTTTGTGGAACTTTGGCAGAACAGATGCTGGTATTCGGATGGAAAAGTTTAACAAAATCGCTGCAGAGTTTGATTTTGATGAGACTGTTCTGACAACAATTTTTAATGTGAAACTTCAGTATTACGGAGTTCTGGCTGCGAAATCTTTGATGGAAGTTGAAAAGCTTAATGTGCAGATAAATGAAAGAAACTATCAGAGAACTCTTGCTTATTTTGAAGAAGGAATCAAATCAAAAATAGACCTTGTTAATGCAGAGGTGAATTTAAGCGATTCAAAAATAGCGCTTGTTAAAGCAGAAAATACTTATAAAAATGCAATTGTAAATTTGAATAACGCAATGTATGCTGCTTATGCTCCTGAATACAGCATTCAGAACACCGAGACATTTAACCTTGCCAATCCGAATGTGCCTGTAAGCCTTACAAATATAGATAATTATAAAAGGCTTTTGTCGCTGCCGGACGGAATAGAAGACGCTGTGTTTGCGGTGAAAGCAGAAAAAAGTGATGTTTTAAAAGATTATGTTTTTGAAAAATATCCTTATACTTTCGAAAAATCGGTAACGATTGCAAAAGAAAACCGCCCTGATTTAAAAGCTTTGAATGCAAGTGTAAAAGCGATGAAACAGTATGTACTTTTGACAAAACGCCAGTATCTTCCGGAGCTTAGAGGCGCTGTCGGATATAGTTATGCAAACAATCGTTATTATGCAGACAGCGGAATGAATGTTTCTTTAAACTTAAACTCGACATTTAATGTAAAACAGGTAAAACACGAAGTTGATATTGCAAATTCGCAGCTTAACCTTGCAAAGACAGAAGTTGAGCTTTTGAATCAGACTTTGTATTTTGACATTCAGAGTGCTTACGTTACAATGATTCAGCTTGAAAAGCAAATCCCGCTTCTTGAGACAAAAGTTCGCCAGACGTTAGAAAACCTTGAACTTGCAGACGGCAGGTATACGGTTGGTTTGGGAGATTATATTCAGCTTCAAGATGCAAGGGTAAATTATAATAATGCACAAAGTTCTTATGTGCAGGCAGTTTACAACTATAACGTAGCACGTGCGACTTTGGAACGTGAAATTGCCCTTCCTCAGGAAAATACTTTGACGGTTGAAGATGTCAAAGATTATCAGCAGGAGGTAAGAAAATCCGAAAAAAAATCTAAAAAAACAAAAAAGGATAACGTATGAAGAAAAGGTATATAATTGCGATTGCTGCTATAATTTTTGCACTGCTTATTGCAGTCAAAGCTGTGAGCAAAAATCGTGTAGAGTACGAATCTGCGAAAATCGAGCGCAGAACTATTACTCAGGTTGTTGAAGCTTCTGGTACAATAAATCCGGTAAATACAGTTTCTGTAGGTTCGACTGTTTCAGGTCTAATCAGCGCGATTTACGTTGACTTTAACTCAAAAGTAGAAAAAGGCCAGCTTCTTGCAGAAATTGACCCGCGTACTTTTCAAGCAACTGTAGACCAAAACTCTGCAAATGTTGCTTCAGCTCAGGCAGATTTAGCCAATAAACAAGCCGCCTATGAGATGAGCGCAAAAACTTTGAAGCGTTACCGTAATCTTTATGTGAAAAGTTTTATCCCGAAGTCTGAGCTGGATCAGGCAGAAGCAGATTACAAAGCAAATCTTGCAAGCGTAAATTCTGCGCGTGCAAAAATCAGCCAAACTCAAGCGCAGTATAATCAGTCGCTTGTAAATCTTAATTATACGAAAATAACAGCGCCGGTCAGTGGAATGATAATATCACGTGAAATTGACTTAGGTCAGCCGGTTGCAGCAAGTTTTCAAGCGCCGGAACTTTTTACAATCGCGCAAGATTTAGAAAAAATGCAGATAGAAGTTAATGTATCTGAAGCTGATATCGGAAACGTTAAAGAAGGTCAAGATGTAACTTATACGCTGGACGGGTACCCAAATAGCGAGTTTTACGGTAAAGTTACTCAAGTTCGCATCTCTCCGACAACTGTTTCAAATGTTGTAACATACTCTGTAATCGTAACTGTTGATAATAAAGATTTGAAGCTCAAGCCCGGCATGACAGCGAATGTGTCTATTATTACTGCAAAGAACGAAGATGTTTTAACCGTTCCTAATATTGCGCTTAAGTTTACGCCGAAAACTGACGGAACAAAATACAAAACCCAAGGTTTATGGGTAAAAGATGGAATGAAGCTTGCGCGTGTAGATATCAAAACCGGAGCAAGTGATGATTCGTTTACAGAAGTTATCGGAGATAATATTTTTGAAGGTGAAAAGATTTTAATAGGCGTAAAAGGCGGAAAAGGTAAGAAGCAGCAGTCAATGAGACCGCCTAGATTATGATAAGTATCTAAAAAATAAGGGCGGAGCCTGAAAGGCTCCGCCCTTATTTTTTATGTAAAAAAATTATTTTTTCTTAGTTTCGTCAGCTGCTTTTTTTGCATCTTCTGCAGCTTTATCAGCATTTTTCTTTCCCCAGAATTTTAGTTTTCCGAAGAAGTTTTTGCATTTTTCTTTGAAAGTTTTCTTTGCAGCGGGAGTAAGTTCTTCGATTTTCTTTTCAGCAGCGTCAAGTTTTGTTTTGAGTTCATTATTGATTGTTCCAAGTTCTTGAATCTGGTTTTTTAAGCCTTTGACTTGCCCGCCTTTTTTGAATCCGTAAACAGCTGAGCCTAAAGCAATTGCGCCAAGAGCGGTCATACCAAGCATGTTAGAAGCAGATTTTTTCTTCTCTGCTGTCTCCGGTTCATAAACCATAGGCATAGAAGAATAGTCTTCGTAACCTTGTATCTGGTTTTGGTTTTGAGGAACTGTCATTGCGTAACCTGCTGCGCCTGTACCTTTAATTGGGTCCATATTTACCTTCTTTCATAAAATTACTACACTTCTATATCCTTATTAAAACAGGTGCAAAATAATTATTGCCATATTTTTTGTTAATGTAACGAATTCGTTACATATTTCTTTGAAAGAACTTTGCGATATCTTTGTGTTCCAAGATTTTTGAAATAGGGCGTCCGTGCGGGCAGGTAAACGGTTTTTCGCATGTTCGCCAGTTACGGATAATTTCCTGCATTTGGAATGTATTAAGATAAGTATTAGCTTTAACAGCAGCTTTGCAGGATGTGGTAATCAAAATTCTTTCTTCGATGTTATCAATATCTCCTGAGATATTTTCTAAAATATCTGCTAAGATTTCTTTCGGTGAAACTTTGGAAATCAGCTGAGGAACTTTTTTGAAAATAGCTTCAGTTTCTGACATAAACTCTATTTCGTAACCAAATTTTTCCAGCTTTTCTTTGTTTGTTATTAAAAGTTCTTTATCGCTTGGTGAAATTTCTAAAATATCTGATATGAACAAAAGCTGGCAATCAATGTTTTTTGATTTTTTAAGTTTTTCGTAAATGTATCTTTCCTCTGCAATATGCTGGTCAACAATTTCTAAGCCTTCTTCTCGTTCGATAAGAATATAAGTTTTTTTATACTGACCGATGATAATATCTTCTGGTATTGCAGGTTTTTCTTCTTCAATTTTTGTTTGATTAAACAAGATTGATGTTTGTTCTGTCTTAGGTTCTTCTGTTTTTCTTGGGAAAGAAAGAACGCGATGTTCTTCTTCTTTAGGCTTTTCAAAAATTGCAGCTATTGATGTGTTTTCTTCAACAAAAATTTCGTCAATTTCAGGTTCTTGGTGATTAACGATTTGAGGCGCAGGTTTTTCTACAATGCCTGTAAGTGCCATGTCTATTGAAGAGTATATAAAATTGAAAATCTGGTTAGGATTTTTATATCTTACTTCTTTTTTTGTCGGGTGGACATTAACATCTACATCTTCAGGCGGAATTTCAATATTTAGAACAAGAAACGGGTATCGTGAGCCGATTAGGTTTTTGTATGCTGTGTCAACGGATTTCTGGAAAATCGGACATTTAACGATACGGGAATTAACGTACGTGTAATAATCTTTTTTGCTTGCTCTTGTATAATCAGGAGTGCTTACGTAGCCTGAGATTTTAAGTCCTGACATTTTATCAGTTTTAAAAACTTTTCTAAGGTTTTTTGTGATATCTTCAGAAAAAACTTCTTTGATTGTCTGAAGAGTATCGTTTTGTCCTGTAGTTTTTAGTACTGTCTTACCGTTATTTTTAAGCTCAAAAGCGACTCCGGGATGAACAAGTGCTAACGACTGTAAGAGTTCTGAAATATATGCAAACTCGGTTTTTGAAGATTTTAAAAACTTTAAACGTGCAGGCAGGTTGTAAAATAAATCTTTTATTTCCATTATTGTGCCTATTGCGCAGCCTGTCTGAGATTTTTTAACTTCTGAGTTTTCGCATTCTACTTTTGTTCCGTAATCGAAATCTTGTGTTCTTGTAATACAGGTAAGCTTTGAAATAGAGATTATACTGGCGAGAGCTTCTCCTCTAAACCCCATTGTTTTGACTGCATATAAATCTTCACCATTTGATATTTTGCTCGTAGCGTGCTTTGAAAATGCCAGTACAATGTCATCTGGATGAATGCCTGAGCCGTTATCTGCAACGCGGATGTTTCTGCAGTCGTTGGAAATCTCTACGCTTATTTTTGAAGCCCCTGCATCGACAGAGTTTTCAACAAGCTCTTTTACAACTGAAAATGGGCGTTCAATTACTTCCCCTGCTGCAATTTGGTTTATAACATTTTTAGTGAGCTGAACTATTCTTGTCATAGGTTAATTATACATCAAAATTTTTTTAGTATATAATATGTGTAAACAGGAGTATGGCAGATGGCAAAAAAGAAAAAAATAAAAGTAGCATTTCCGCATATGGGAACAATTTCTATAGCTTGGGCAGCTGGTTTGAGAAAAGTCGGCGTTGAACCTTACGTTCCGCCTTATACCAGTAAAAAAACTTTGTCATACGGTACAAAAAATTCGCCGGAAGCAATTTGTCTTCCTTATAAGCTGATTTTAGGGAATTTTATTGAAGCAATTGAAGGCGGAGCTGATTATGTTGCGATGATTACTTCACCGGGTATATGCCGTTTAGGTGAATATGGAAATAATATTTACAATACTCTTAAAGATTTGGGATACAAAGCTAATTACATTGAGCTTTCTTTGTATGACGGCATCAAAGGGCTGTATAACTTTTTAAAAGAGATTTCCGGAAAAAATGACCCTGTGTTAATTTTGCGTGCTATTAATATTACTATCCGAAAAATTTTTGCTATTGATGATTTAGACAGCGCACTTTCTTTTTATCGAGCAAGAGAAGTTAAATTTGGCGAAGCTGAAAGAAACTATAAAAAAGCGCTCAAAATAATAGATAAAGCTAATTCAACTCATGATTTAAAAAAAGCTTATGCACTTGCATTAAAAGAGATTGAGAAAACTGAGATTGATTCAAATAGAGAAGTTTTGCATGTTGATTTAACTGGTGAAATTTTCCTTGTAAATGACGAGTTCTCTAATCAGAATATTGAACGCGAACTTGGCAGGATGGGGGTTCAAACAAGAAGAAGCCTGACTGTCGGCAGTTTCTTAAAAGATGCAATTATTCCGAAAGCATTCAGACCGCCTGAAACTCACCTGCAGAGAGCTGAGAGAATGGCGAAGCCTTATTTGATGAGAGATATCGGCGGTGATGCACTTGAATGTGTTTCTGACGTTGTGTTTGCTGATGAAAAAGGTAAAGATGGTATTATTCATATTTCTCCGTTTACTTGTATGCCGGAAATTATGTCGCAGAATATTTTCCCTACAATGAGAGAAGAACACGAAATTCCTATATTAACGCTGATTATGGATGAGCAGACAGGTAAAGCAGGGTATATTACAAGACTTGAAGCTTTTGTTGATTTGATGAGACGTAAAAAACGCTCTAAACTTGGCAAAATTAAAACAAGAATATAGGTTAGCACTCTTCCTAATCTCGCGCAGGAAGGGGGCGCATTTACTCTACCGTAGGATTTCCAGTTTGTAGTTTCAAAACCGACCAAATACATTTACCCCCTGGAACTTTTTTAAATTTTCTTCGTCTAAGTGTATAGAATAGCTTGAGGAGGAAATTAGATGAGTAGAGCTTTTAGTAATGCAGAATTTATAGATACGACTGAAATGGATGCGAGTCTGCCTAAGACTTTCAGTACAATTGTTAATAATGATGATATTTTACAAATGTATTTGAAAGAAATCGGGCGTAAGAAAATGCTCACAAAAGCAGAAGAAGTTGAGCTTGGCCGTGCAATTCAAGAAGGCGGAGTGAAAGAAAGAGAGCTTGCAAAGAAAAAACTTATTCAAGCTAACTTGAGACTTGTTGTAAGCATAGCTAAAAAATATATCGGACAGGGAATTCTTTTCATGGATCTTGTTCAGGAAGGTTCTTTAGGTTTAATCAAGGCGGCTGAGAAATTTGATTATAAAAAGAATTTTAAGTTCTCAACTTATGCGACTTGGTGGATTAAGCAAACGATTATCAGGGCTATTTCAAATCATTCCAGAACGATAAGAATTCCTGTGCACATGCTGGAAAAGATTAGAAAATACAAAAAAGCGTGTGATATAGCTTCTTGTGATGATACTATGGAAGTAGATAATGAGACGATTTCAAAGATTTCAGGATTGGATGAGAAAAAGATTGATGAAGTAAAAAATGCTCTCAAAAAAGAGCCGATAAGCTTGGATACGTTTGTAACGGATGATTTGTGTATTCAGGATTATGTTGAAGATACTTCTTACTCTTCTCCGGAAAACAGTGCTCAGAAGAATTTACAGAAAAAAGATGTTAAAAGGCTTTTAGCCGAACTTGATGAGCGTGAAAGAGAAATCCTTATTAGAAGATTTGGTATTGGGAACGAAGAGCCTAAAACTCTTGAACAGATTGGAAACGATTTGGGATTTTCAAAAGAGAGAATAAGGCAGCTTGAAAACATTGCAATCCAAAAGTTGAGGAAAGTTGAGCGTGTGGATAGATTAAAAACTTATATTGAATCAGATGTGTGATTTTTGTAATACTTTACTAAACCATATAACATCAGACCGGAGCAGATAATTCCAATGCACCATTTTAGTGCGGAGTGAGTCTGCTTTTCTTTTTGCTCGAGAATTTTTCTGTATTTAATAATCTGCTTGAAAAGTTTCGGCTCTTTTTTATCAAGTCCTTGAACTTTGAAATTCCTTTCCAGAGCGTCCATTGGATTAAAACCTTTGCCGTTTTCAAGTGCGCTGAAATATTTTTCCTGGTAATCTAAAGGTACAAGTTTAGCGTAATTTTCATTTGCATTTATGTTGTTTTGGAACTGACCTTCGATGTTTAACGCATCCATAAAATAAATCATGTTATGTTTTGCGCTCATAGGCTCTGCGAGCTTTAATTTCATAAATTCTTTTTCGTTTTTAATTTCTCCGTAGATTTCAGATAAAGCTTTTTTCTGTTCGCGGGTTATAAGAGAAACGGGAGAATCGTGGTTTTTTGCTCCTATTATAAAACTGTCAGGGTTCCATCCGAGTTTTAAGAAACTCTTGCTGCTTCCCCAGCTGGAAGATAAATAGTCTGAAGTGTAAATTCCTATGTGGTTTTTGGAATGTGTATTTTCGAGCATTATGCTTTTATAATCAAAATCTGCACCTTTGACTTTTTTAACTTCTTCTTCAATTATGTCTAAAATCTTTTCGCCGTAATATTTTTTGTTAATAATGCCGTCTTTTATTTGTGGCTGGTTAATATAAGTTTCTGCGGCGTCAACTCTTATACCGTCATATTTTTGGGCGTAAAATTTAACTTTTTCTCTCAAAAGTTTTTCGCCTTCCGGCGTGTCAAAGTTGAGCGCTGGAAGCTCCCAGCCAATAGTAGTGTCTTTATGGAAAGCTTTCTGATTAGCCCAAACTTCATCGTAAGAAAATCCGCAAATCATGTCGCCGTTAAGTTTCAGTCCGCGTTTGTTTAATTCTTCTTTTGCTCTTTTTAAACTGTCTTCTGCTAAAAATTGTTTGAAATAATAAAAATCAATTTCTTTTCCTTTGAGTTTTTTAATTTCTTCAATGCGTTTTGCGCGTTTATCTGGAGGAAGCTCATAAAGATTTTTATCGATATCGTTCCAATTTTTGTACTCGTGTGTTCCGTTGATTTCATGCAGCACTCTATACAGAGCTTTGGGCTCTAACCTTTCGCTGTTTTCGAATTTAAATTTTTCAAACTCAGATTTAAATTTTCCTTCTTCAAAAATTTTTCTTAACGCTTTTTCTTCTGTTTTAAGGCAGTCGAAATTTACGTGAGTTTGATGCGGGCTGCTTTTGACTATTTTGTTGTAATCTTCTTGTGAAATGTAGTCTTTAATATTAATAACATGACTGCCTAAGTCCATTGAAGTTCCTGAATAAAAAGGATAATATTCGTTATGTTTGTGATATTGTCCCATAGGAAGGATTTGAACTTCATTAATTCCCCAGTATTTTTTAGCAAAATCAAAAAACTCAAGACTTTCTTTTGTACCTATATTTCCAACTCCTGTCTTGTTCGGCAGAGATGTAGCAGGTATGATTAAAACTGATTTTCCTTTTGATTTTGCAGAATTTAATACATGCGAATATCCGGCTTCTTCAGAAGGTTTCAGCCGTCGTTGAAATGTAATATTATTTTGCGCGCAAATTTTCATAACTACACACCTGTATATATTAAAACTCATCAAATATGATTTTTGCTATATATATGTAGAATTGTTAAAACTCACTTACAAAAATTGCAATATAGGCTTATTTAAGATAGGATTAAAATAAAAATTATAATAAAAAGGAGGACTATAAATGTTCAAAAAATTATTGAAAGGTGTGTTCGCATTAGCAGTTCTAATGATGTTTAACAGCCCTGCTCAAGCGTTTTACACTGATATGGATGCAGATCACTGGGCATATCAATCAATCAAATTCTTGACAGAAGTCGGTGTTGTAGTTGGTTATCCGGATGGAACTTACAAACCTGATATTCCTGTTACAAGAGCAGAATTTGCTTCTATGGCGATTAAAGCTTTAGGTCAGGAAGATGCAAGCGTTACTCAAGATATTCACTTCTCAGATATTGAACCAAGCTTCTGGGCTTATGATATTATCAAAAAAGCTGTTTATTTTGATTTAATTCCTGATGCAGACGGTCAGAGATTCAGACCTTATGAATCTGTTACAAGAGCAGAAGCTATTACAATAGCTGTAAATGCTTTAACTACTAAACAAATTAGTGAACAAAGAGCACAAGATATAATTGCAAAAAGCTATGAAGATTACACTCAAATGCCGGCTTGGTTCTTGATTGCTGCTGGTAAAGCACAATTATTAGACTTAATCATTGTAATGCCTGGCAGTGAAGGCAAGCTTGAAGCAGACAGACCTGCTAACAGAGCAGAAGTAGCAGCTCTTCTTTACAAAATGATGCAGGAAGCTAAGCTTAATCCGAACGCTAAGCTTGCTGAAAGCATGCAAAAAAGAACAGCTGACGGCTATATTGTTGATAATGTAAGAGTTCAAGGTTCAATTGGTATTATTCCAGCTGGTGCAATTTTCCCTATTAAAATGGAAACAGTTGTGGGTTCTCAAATTTCTAATGTAAGTGATATTTACACAGCAAAAGTTCCTAAAAATATCATTACAAAAGATAAATACCTTTTGATTTCTGAAAACAGCGATCTTAAAGGTCAGGTAAAACATGTTCAAAGAGCGCAGTTATTCAGACAGAATGGTGAAGTAATCGTTAAAAACGAGCTTCTTGTAACTCCAAATGATCAAGCTGTAATGCTTTACGGTGTTGCAACTGTTGATCCTGGCCAGTTAGGTTTCTGGAGAAAATTGTTCAAAGGCGCAAAAGTTCTTACAATGCCGGGACAAATTGTTAATATCAGACTTTTAGGACCATTGAAGATTGACTTAACTAATGGTTACATTTACGAATAGTCTATTGTAAACAAAAAATATTATTCAATGATTTCCGGAGGTTTTTTAAAATACTCCGGAAATTTTTTTGTATATTCTTTCAGCTCAGTGCAGAAAGCTTCCAGATCAAATGAAATTCCTTTAGCAGCAGGAAAAGTTTTTATGCCAAATGATTTAAATAGTGCACGCATAAATATGTTAGCAATAGAGTCGCTGCCTCTTTCCCATGGAGTTGCATGAGCCAAAATCCAGCGAATTTCTGCAATAGATTCCATAATGTGCGGTAAATCTTTTTGTTTTAAATCTTCGGCTCTATACTTCTGGAATAATTTGGTATAAATGTTATCAATATGTTCAAAAACTGCATTTATAAATTTATCATCAGCATGCAGAAGGAAAGTCTTTTTGTCTTTTGCGGGACGTGTTAATTCGATATCTGGAAACGGATTTGTAAGCGGATTTTCTATTGTTTTGTTGAAACGGTCTGAGTATGTTTTGTATTTTGCATTTCCGGATTTACCGTAAGGTGTTGCTAAGCTGTATCCATCCCATTCAGAACCGTGTTCCCAGCCTGTTCTCGCGCATCTTAAAATACCAGTATGAGACCGAAGAGATAAATTTGATGTAATTAGGTTTGCATCTTTAACTCCTTCGGTAATTTTCCGTAAAACTTCTTCGGAGCTTTTATGATTTAAAATATTTTCTGCGGCTTGGTTTGCGGTTTCTTTAATTACTGCTGCCCAATCAGCATTTTTTCCATATCCTCGAATGTTAATATAAAAATCTTTTTTATGGAACTTAAGCTTGGGTGAATATGGATTTGCTTCGAATGTTACTTGCATATTTATTTAAGGTATGTGAAAAAATTATTTGCTCTTTCAATTGTTTTTTGTTCGGAAGTTTCAAGATTTTTGATTGTTACTTTTCCTGCTGCTATTTCATCTTCACCTAAAATGAGTGCAAACTTTGCAACTTTAGAAGCTTTTTCCAGCTGTTTAACGAATTTTTTGTTAGTTAAATCAAATTCACAGTTTATGCCTTGCAAGCGAAGCTCTTCGGTAAGCTTTACAGCTTCTAGCGGATTGTTACAAACGATAAACGCGTCTAATTTCTTGTCTTCTTTTTCACCGATAAGTGAAGCCAGCCTTTCCATGCCCATCGCAAAGCCTATCGCAGGGGTATCTTCTCCTCCGAGATTTTTGACTAAGCTGTCGTATCTTCCTCCGCCGCAGACTGCGTTTTGCGAGCCAAGATTATTCGATTTAATTTCAAAAACAGTTCTATTGTAATAATCTAAACCCCTTACCAGAAGCTTATTGATTGAATAATTTATATTTAAAGCATCAAGATATTTTTTTAATTCGTTGAAGTGTTCTGCACATTCTTCGCAGATAAAGTCAGATTGGATAATAGCTTGAATTTCTGGCTTTGCGTAAATTGCTTTACATTCTTCTACTTTGCAGTCAAGAAGCCTTAAAGGATTTTTTTCGTAACGAGCTTGGCAGTCTGGACATAAATCGTTTAAATACGGCTTGATAACTTCTTTTAATTTAGTTTTAAAAACTTCTCTGCATTCAGGACATCCCAAAGAGTTTAGCTCAACAGCCAAGTCGTTTAAACCTAAAGCTTTAAGATAATTTACTGCCATTAGGATAACTTCAGCATCTGCAGCCGGCTGTTTGATTCCAAATACTTCAACGCCAACCTGATGGAACTGCCTTTGCCTTCCGGCTTGAGGACGTTCATAGCGGAACATTGGACCTTTGTACCAGAGTTTTACTGGAGCAGAAAGCCTGTGCATTCCGTTTTCAATAAAAGAACGAACAACTCCTGCTGTATTTTCAGGGCGAAGTGTCAAAGAACGTTCGCTTTTTTCAAAAGTGTACATTTCTTTATTTACTATATCTGTTGTATCTCCGACTCCGCGTGCGAAAAGTTCTGTTGCTTCAAAAATCGGGGTTCTAATTTCTTTTGCTCCGTATTTTGAAAAAACTTCGTTTGCTTTGGCTTCCATGAAATGCCAGACAGGCATTTCTGAAGGTAATATATCTTTTGTTCCTTTTTGTACTTTAATTACTGCCATCTTTTAGTCCTTTTTGTTCCCGCGCAGGAGCGGGGTGTTGTCAATATTCCAATTCCTTTATATAATTATTTTACTACAAACAGGAGGGCGGATATATGAGCGTTAAACTTACCAAAATGCAAGGGTGTGGAAATGATTTTGTAATTCTTGATTATGAGGAATTTTTAAAGCTTAATATGACAATGTCTGAAGCTGCAATCAAGCTTTGTGACAGGCATTTTGGAGCGGGGGCAGATGGGCTTATTATTCCAAATGTTAATGAGAATGAAGCAGAAATAGGCTGGTTTTTCTATAACTCAGACGGTTCAACGGCGCAAATGTGCGGAAACGGGATGAGATGTTTTGCAAAATATGTTTATGATAAAGGACTTGTGAAAAGTAATGAATTTTCTGTAAAAACTCTTGCAGGAATTATCTCTCCAAAGATTTTAGAAAATGGAGATGTGCGGGTTAATATGTCAAAACCGGTTTTAGAACCTGCAAAAATTCCTTTTGTTCCTAATGATAATTTGAATTATCAGATATCTGCTAAAAATATGATAATGGAAGGTAACGCAGTCTCAATGGGAAATCCGCATTTTGTAATTTTTGTAGGGCTTGATGATGAGCCGATGAAGTTTGCAAAAGAGTTTGGACCTTTGCTTGAAGTTGCTGCCGAGTTTCCAGAAAAAACAAATGTTGAGTTTATAAAAATTAAATCACGTAAGAAGATTGAACTCGCAGTTTGGGAACGTGGATGCGGAATTACTCTTGCTTGCGGAACAGGAGCATGTGCAAGTGTTGTAGTAGGAGTTTTAAACGGGTATATTGAAAACTCTGTTGAAGTTCAGCTTCCAGGCGGAGTAGTTCATATTGACTGGGCTGGCTCAAAAGAAGACCCAAATCACGATGTCTTTCTGACAGGACCTGCAGAATATGTGTTTGAGGCAGAATTGAAGTAAAAAGTAAGGGGCGTGGGATATTTATCCCGCGCCCCTTATAATAACATTATTATTCAGCTATAATTCTTGCTGAGTTGTCTAAATCTTTCATCAAAGCTTCATTACCTTTGTCAAGTCCGCGCTGGCGCAGAGCTGCTGCGATTGTGCTTGCAAAGTTTGGAGCTTTTCCTTCAGAAGCCGCTTTGTAATAATCGTCTTCAAAATCTTCACTTAAACGCAATGCCCAGTTGCCTTGAGTTGTACCAGGACGGTTGTAAGTCTTGCCAAGTCCCCAGAAATCTGCAAAGAATATTTGAACGCGTTTAGCAGGGCTTGTGAACAGCTCGGTAAAACTTGCTGCAATAAATTTTAATTTATCACTGCGCAGTTCCTTCAAATACTGTTTCAACTCTTCTTTTGCTGCTCCTTTTGGAGCTGTATCTTCTGCCAGAAGTTTTGTTTTCTTCAAAAATCTTGCTTTTTTATCTGCGTTATCTCCAAAATTAAATAAATCTTGTACAAACTCAATAAAAGAAGCATTGTCATGGGAACCGAGCATAATCAAGTTTCTCTCAGGAGCTTTTGCACCTCTGTGGTCAAACTGTGTAACAGAAATACCGGAAAGATTCAGCTTTTTCATTACACGTTCTGTAGGAATGTTTCTATCTCCTAAGTCTTCACAAATAATTGAAGAGATATCATGACCGTATTTTGCAGCTGCCGGAATGATTATTTTAGTCAAAAGCGCTGCATAATCTTCGTCTGTATTTTTCTTGAACTCACCGGTAAATTGTGAATAGATTCTACCAGAGTTAGTGTTAGTCATTTTTTTACTTGAATTTGTATATAAGAATGGGTCAATTAATCCGATTACGTGGTCAATACGTATACCGCCGGGAAAACTTGCAAAATATTCTTCGTATTTTTTCTTTAAAGCTTCACCAGCTCTGCCTAATGAACCGTCAGCATTAAATATTTCCTTAGGATTATAATACGGAAATCCCCATCTCTGACCTGATTTTGAGAAATAATCCGGAGGACAGCCGATAGATAAATCTTTCATAAATAAATTTTTATTTACCCAGTTCTCGACGTCTGTAGAAGCTACTGGAGAGTCTCCTATGATTTTAATTCCTGTTTCTTGGGCAAGCTTATTAGATTTATCATTTTCTTTTTCTAAAATCATTTGCTGGAAAATATAATAGTCATAATCATCTGCATATTTTTCTTTAAGCTCGGCTATTCTTGCTTGAGCTTTAGGAGAATTGCTGGAATAAAGATTTCTATCCAGCTTGTCCCAAGATTTTATACCTGTCTTATTATCAATAATTCTTAATTCTTTTTCAGTATACGTATCATTATTTGACCAGATGGTAAAATTATCATTACCATGAATTTTTGATAAAATTCTATAAATTGCTCCCTGTTCGAAATCAGCTTCTCTTGCTGATTTAAACTCTAAAAACTCTTTTGAGTTTTTTGCGTTTCCAAAAGCTTCCCTAAGTGCAACTTCATACATTGTTCTAATATAAGGATAATTTACTTCTCCTTTTGAAGGGTTGTTGTTTACAATTAAATCAAAAGTCTGTTTAGAGAGAATATTTCCATACTCTTCTGATGCAAGCTTTTCTAAAGGAATCATGAAAATATTCTTAGCATTAGATTCCGGAGCATAAGGCGAATTGTCTAAAACTTTGCGGAGCCCGTTAGGTTCTTGCTGAATACCTTTTATGCCGTGTGCTTTAAGAAATGGAAATAACTTTGTAATTGTTGTTCTTGAAAATAATGAACCAATTCCTGTATTTTCTGCAGATATTGCAGGTGCAGATGAATTATGTAAAATAACGTCTACCTGTTTTCCTAAAAGTTCAAGCCCCTTGTTTACTGAGCTTGTGTAAACCTGCATTTCTTTTGCATTTGGCTTGCGAGCAAATGCAGTGCTGTTGTCAATAGGCTGGATTCTCATTATATACTCCTTTTGGTCTTTTTAGAGCAGCTTTTTACTATTTTTCGGCTAGCAGGTAATTTTCAGACCTTTTATTTACCCTCACACATAATTTAGCATACACATCGTATCACAAATAGTATATGCATGCAAATATAAACTTAATATATCGTTACGAAAACCAGCTGCATACATCTTCGTGACATAAACTTGATTCCAAATCCTGCATTATATTAAGCCTTGTCATTTCGTAAGTTACAGGTGTAATAGATATTTTGTTGTTTCTGACAGCTGCAATGTCAGTTGAGGTGTCTTCCGGCTCGTTTATCAGTTCTCCGGCCATCCAGTAATAAACTTTTCCTCTCGGATCAACTCTTCTTTCATAAGCGTCAGTAAACATTCTGCTTCCAAGCTCAGTGATTGCAATTCCTGCAATATCTTCTTTTTCTAGCCCTGGTATATTAATATTTAAAATCGTTTTTGGAGGAATTTTGTATTTATCAAGTCTGTTTAAAAGCTCTGCAATGAACGCTGCTGAGAAACGAAAATCTTCATATTCGTTTTTAAGGCTGGCAAGAGAAGTTGCAATGCTTGGATACCCCATCATAGCTCCTTCCATTGCACAGCTTACTGTACCTGAATACAAAATATCTGCGCCAAGATTCGGACCGTGGTTAATCCCTGTTATAACTAAATCCGGCAATTCCTCTTTTGCTAAAATTGCGTTTATTGCAAGTTTAACACAGTCGCCGGGAGTGCCTGATGTCATCCAGCAGCGTTTTGCGCCATACTTGGCGTCCACTTCTTCTACACGTAAAGGTGTGTGAAGCGTGAGAGAATGACCAGCAGCGCTTCGTTCTCTATCCGGAGCTACAACATAAACTTCATGGCATGGAGAAAGTGCTTCTATTAAAGCTCGAATGCCGTTTGAAAGTATTCCGTCGTCGTTTGAAACAAGTATTTTCATCAAATAGCTCCTTTTTGATTAATTATATCATACTTCTCGAAAAATTGTTACAAATCTTTACAAAATAAGCAAAGGCTGGAATGTTGTAATATTGTTTAAAATTTCATAACTTTAAATAAACAATTATTTTATTTTTGCTATTTTGCGTTAAACTTTTCTTAGTTTATAAAAAAAATCAAAAATTCGTCTTAACATTTCCTTTACAATTTTATAAAAATGCGCAATTTTTATTTTTACCGGCTTTTAAATGAATATGTAAGTTGGTATAATCGACTTATATATCAAGAAGTATATGTGTATGATAAATAAAATTGGTGTAGATACTAGCAGAATAAATAGCATAGCAGTCCGCAGGAATAAGAAAGAAGGAGCAGGACAAGCTCCAAGTTTCAAGGGGGCGAACCTTTTGCTTGCAGGAATTCAGGCATGCGAAAGAATGCCTATGGTGAATGTTGCGGTAATTGATATGTTGTCAGCAATTCTTCCAAGAACAATCGTAGAATCTATGACCAACTGGTTTGCAGGGTTTGAAGCTTTTAGAAGAGAATCTTCCGGTCTTGTGGTCAACTGTTTAATTCCTAGTTTAATTACTCTTGGTTTTGCAAAAATGCTTAATGGCAGCACAATGAAAGATTTGGGTAAAAAGATAGATATGTCTGAGTGCTGGGCGGATAGTTCTTTAATTGATGAAGCAAAAGAGTATTATAATAAATCAGCTTCTGCAGATAAAGTTAGAGAATCTTTAAAAGGTATACTTGGTGACATAGAAGGTTTTGAAGGCAGCAGAAAAGTTTTATTTAAAGATGTGCTTTCTGCGGAAGATTTAGATAAATATGCAGAAAAGCTTGCAGAAATTTCCCGTTCTCAAAAAACAAGCAGAGATGCAGCCAAAGATGTCAAGAAAATTGCAGCAGAAATTGTTGAAAAGACTCGTGTGTCAGAGAATATCAAGATTTCTGGGATTAAAAATGAAGTCAAAGCTTCTTCTGTAAACGGTATGCTTGTTGATTCTGTTAAATTTTTCAAAGGTTTTCAGCAGAGAAGCTGCGGTACAATTGAAGAATTTGCTGCAAAGAGTAAAAAGCTTGTAAAAGCAAAGAGTGCTTTAGGGCTTGCTGTTGTTCTTCCGCTGGCAATTTCCATGCAGTACATTAACCGCTGGATAACAGGAAAAGTTTCCGGGGTAAAAGGTGCTCCGATTTATGATGATTTTGGAAAAGGCGCTAATATAGAAAATACAGATGCTAAAGAAGGGTTATTGAAGCAGAAGGTAATATCAATTTCTTCAATGATTGGTGTATCTTTGCTTTCTATGATGAAAAAGCCTACCTGGGGAATGCTGGAGTTTAAAGGAATGTTCCCGACAATGGATCAGGCAAGGGTTATTTCAACTGCGACTTTTGCTTCGCGTATGGCAGCGGCAGATGATAAGAATGAGCTTGCAGAATCTACGGTTCGTGATATTGCTACGTTCTCCGGATTATATTTCCTTGGAGCTTATGCTTCAAAAGCTGCTGCAACTTTTATTCAAAAATTTAAAGGTATCAGTTTATTAAACGATACAAATCCAATTGCCAAGGATGCGAATGTATTCAAGAAATTCTGGCATTGGGTCAAAGATGTTCATGTAAAATCTTCAGATGAAGTTGTAAGTAAAACAGAAGAAATGTTAAGAACAAGCAAATTAAAACCAACTTCAGAACAATTAAAGACAATAGAAAAAGAATTAACCCGTGCAAGAAATTTAAGATCTGCTTGCCAGGTTGCTGATATTGGTGTATCATTAGCTTTGTTAGGGATTCTTGTTCCAATTTATACCAGACACAAAACAAAGAAAAAGCATGCGGAAATGTTAAAACATGCTCAGGAAAATATAAAGACACAGCCCGAAAATAAAGAAAAGCCTGAAACAGTGACTCCTTTGAATGTAAAATATTCAAAACTGACAGCTGGTTTTAGAGCTGAAAAGCATTAAGGTAGTTATGAAAGTACAACAAACTCAACAAATCGCAATTCAAAAACCTCAATTTAAAGGTGCAGTAGATACAAGTTTGCGCTATTTAGCAACCAATCAAGCAATAGGCGCTAATGGGGTTGATTTCACGTTTATGGTAACTCCAAGAACAGTAAGTGATTTTGCACAACGCGGTCCTGCTGCAGGTATAGAAACGTTTAGGCGTGAGATTATGGGTACGGTTAATGACAGCTGTATCGGTTTGTTTGGTGCAGCATCAGGAGCTGCGATTGCTATGGCTCTTAACAAAAAATACGGGCTCAATGTAAATGGTATTTTTACTGCTCCTGAAACTTTGAATATTTTGGCAGAAAATAAAGCAGAGCAGATTAAAAATAATAAAGAGCAGATTGAATATATTAAAAAGACTTTATCTGATGTAAAAGCTTATAATCCGTCTGCTAAAAATTCTGATGCAGAAGGTTTTGTAAAACTTTCTCAGAAGACAATTGATGAAGCAGCGGAATTTTTAGACAAAGCTTTGAACAATAAGCAAGATTTCCATACGTGGACAAAAGATAAGACAGCAGGTGCAAGAACTGTTCTTATGAATAAGATTACAGAAGATACAGGCGCTCAATCAAGATATATTCTAGAATCTGCAGATAAAAAAATTATTTCTGAAACAAATTTAAAATCTTTATTAAATGACATATTTATTGTTTCAGATTCTTTCAATAAAGATAAAGTAAAAGCATCGTTTGCAGAGCAGATTAAAGCAGGTAAAGGCGTAAAAGATAACGCGTTTATCAAAGGCGTAACGAAATTTATGAAGAGCCGTGCTGCAGGCGGTTTTGCGATTGCTTCTCTTGTTGGGCTTTCTGTTCAGCCTATTAACATGTATTTAACAAAATTAAAAACTGGAACAGACGGATTTGTAGGTGTAGAAGGCCGTTCAAAAGACAACAGTGCCGGGTTTAAAGGATTGAAAGTCGGAAGCAGTGCAGCTTTCTTTAGTTTAATTCTTGCGACTTTGAATATGACACCTTCACAATTCTTAAAAGCTCCGGGTAAGTTTATGGATAAGATGGCATTTACAGGTAAAATGCCTACTGTTAACCAGCTTAAAGGTGTTTACGGTGTAACAATTATTTCAAGAATTTTCTCTGCAAGAGATAAAGATGAGCTTAGGGAAGTTCTTACTAAAGATACTTTGGGATATTTAAGCTGGCTTGTTCTTGGTGATATTGTTAACAAGCTTGCTGCTGACGGTTTAGATAAGACTGTTATGAATTACAAAAAAGGGTTAGAAAATGTTAATCCGTTCAAGCGTACGTTTAATGCTTCTTTAAAAACCCGCGATGAAATTTTGATTGAATCTCTTGCTAAGGAAGGTAAAGCAACTACTAAGAAAGTCGGAAATGAAACGATTGCAAGAACTTTCAAAGAAATGCTCAAAGATGCTGATAAGGTAACGAAGAAACGTTTAAGAGTATTGAATGCAGCTCAGGTTGCAGGTTACCTGTTCTCAGGTCTTGTTCTTGGCTTAGGTATTCCAAACTTGAATATTTATGTCACAAATATGCTTGATAAGAAACGAAAAGCGGTAAATGAATTGGCAGGTAAGTCAAATCTACAAGCTGAAAATAATACAAAAGCAAAACAAAAGGCTGCATAGAAATGAAAATTCAGCCGGCTGCACAAACCAATCCAACATTTGAAAAACTATATTCGCCTAAAAAATTAAAATTACTTGGCGGAAAGGTTTCTCGTGCCCAATTATTAGAATCCAAAACGATAAAAGAATGTTCAGAAAAATATGATGTAGTTGTGAAGCGTGGTGAAAAAGTAGGACATGTGTTTTTAGATGATGCAGTTCCGCATTTTACTGAATTATGCGGATTAACCGGAGCGGCTCTTATGGGAGTAGCAGCACAATTATGTTTTAACTCAATTGGCGGGGCTATTTTTAGCGGAGTTATAGGACTTTTTGCAGGAATATTTGCTTCTATTCCGTTTGAAATGAGGAATGTTGGCAGAAAATATTCTTACGATATTTATGGCAGAAAACAATATAAAGATGGAAGTGAAATTAAAACAGAAAATATTCTAATAAATTATAGTATTGATGGTGTTAACGATTGTGATTTAACAAAAGAGCTTCAAGTTAAGGATAAAAAAGGTTTTTAAATATTATTGTATCAGAATACCCGAAAAACGGAGTTTATGATGCTAAAGCAATATTAACAATTCTTAAAAGTAAAGAAATAAAAGATGATTATTCAAACGGTGAAATGTCTAATTACCATACGGATATTAATGAAAGTTCAACTCTTTTAATGAAGTTTTTTGAACTTAAAAGAACAAAAGAAAATGCCGGTGAGTATGATAAAATTGCTTCAATAATCAAGTCGACGCCTAATATTAATTTTAATCAGCAGGATAAAACAGGAATTACGGTTATTGAAAATATTTTGAACTCTGAAAATGTTTATGCTTTAGATATTGTAAAAGATGTTGAATTTGAACATACGCCTTATTTGGACACACTTTATAACAATATACAGGATGAAGAATTTAAATCAAAAGCAAGGAATTTGAAAATAAAATTCGATAATCCTGAAAAAGCACTTTTAGAAGAAAAATCTATGGAGAAGTTTAAAGAAGCTGTTACTATTCTGGATTCGTCATTCTGTGATTCACAAAAAATAGCTTTAGATATTTGGTTTAAAGCGCAGGAGCACTTAGGCAAGGAAGAATTAAAAGAAGTCAATATGATACTTTATAAATATCTTCCGGAATGTTTAAGAATGGATATGTAAACTTCTTACAGTAATTTGATTAAAGCGTAATGACGCTCTGTTGTACCGTTTTCTTTCCGGTAAGAATAGAATAAATCGTTGCTGCAGCTTGTGCAGTATGGGCAGATATCTATGTTTTTGACTCCGGCTTCTTCAAGCTGGCGCGTATTAATTTTTTTGAGGTCAACATTGCGTCCTTTGTATAAGCCCGTTGTATCACTTACTGTCGAGAGTAATTTACTCCTGACTTCTTCAGATACTTCATAGCAGCAAAGTCCGATTGCAGGGCCGATTACAGCAATAATATCTTGTGGCGCGGAACCGCACTCTTTCATTTTTTCAACTGTTTTTACTCCGATTTTTGCTGCGGTTCCGCGCCATCCTGCGTGAGCAATTGCTCCGATTTTTTGTTTCGGGTCGTAAAAAATCAACGGTGTACAGTCTGCAAACTTAAGGCAGATTATATCATTTGGATTGGTTAGAATAAGTGCGTCAGTGTCAGGATATTCTTTTCTTTCGTCAACGATTTCTATGTGGTCGCTATGCGTTTGGATTGGAGAGAGTAATTCGGTTTCAAGCTCCGGAATGCCTTCTCTTGTTGTAAAAAAAGCTGTAATACCTTTCAGCATATCACTTTTTAAAACTTTTTTACCGTTAAAACTATCAAAATAAAACATATCAGACCCCCAGAAACATTCTTGTATTTTTGCCGAGCTTCTGTAAAATTGTTTTTAAAATATAAAGCGTGATTAAAGAAAGCAATGTGACTGCTAAGAATCTTGCTGACGCTATTATGAAGCAGTTATTTCCTGTTAATACATTAGATAAATGGAATATTTGATTGAATATAAAAATCCAGTACCAGTGAATAAAAAATAAACCAAAACTGTATTTTGCAATAAAATCGAGGACTTTGTTCAGTTTTTCGTGAGCTAAAATATATTCATCATAATGTTTGAGGTATCCAAGCAGAAGCATTGTAAGGAACGTTTTTGAGATAGTAAAGTTTGAATATATTCCTTTTTGAGTTAGATAAACATCACAAGCAGCAGTGGAAACCATTCCAGCAAATATTAATGCGCGTCTAGAATAAAACTTATCGATGATTTCTTTATTTTTAGAGCAGAACATACCAAATACATATAAAGAGAAGAAATGTACAAATCCAAGCAGAACGTATTTTACATAAGCAAAATATTTTGCGCTGTAGCTTAAGCTGATTAAGTCTTCGTATTCAATACCGCCTCTCGGGCAAAAAATTGTTACTAAAAACATAAGCGGAAGCAGCTTGTATAAAATACCTTTGTTTTCAAGTTTTAACAATAGCCATGAACAAAAGAAAAACAGTACAATCATCGGGATGAACCACGTCGGAGTGTTGTGTACACGCCCAACAGATAAAAGGACTGGAATTTGTGCTAAAATATTTAGTCCGTCAAAACTGTTTTTGTATAAAGCTGGAAGGTAGAAACAAAATAAAAGTCCGGGGATTGCTGTAAAAAAGTAAGGCAGGATTACGTTTGTCCATTTTTTTGAAAGGTAATTTTTGTATTCAAACTTGCCTGAAAGATGCTGGAAGAGGAAACCGGAAATAAATATGAATAAAGCTGTTCCTCCGCAGACAATTTCACAGTTTATGTCACGAATTAATCCACTGCCAAACTGCATTGAGTGCCCCATTATGATAAGCAGGATTGCAAGTCCTCTAAATACGTTAATATAATTTAAGAATGTTTTCTTTTGCTGCATAAAGCCTCCTTACAATTCAAGCCACAGTACTTGATATGGCGCTATTCTCAAATGCATTGTCCTGTTTTGCATTGATATATTGACTTTTACATCGTCTCCGTTGATTAAATTTTTTAAACTTGTTATTCTGCCGTTGTTTTTCAAAACAACAGTCGGAGGCAGAGTAATTTCTGTTATCAGCTTATCTTTTGAAAGATTGTTGATGACAAGAATTTGCTGTTCTTTGTTCTTACGTATGTAGCAAAAACTTCCTTGAGATTTTGTTTTTAAAATTTCGAACTCACCGTTTACAAGAGCAGGAGTTTTCTGCCTAATGTCAATAAGGTTTTTGACTTTCTTATAAACTTTTGAGTTGAACTCATAATAACCTTTTGTTGATCCGTAAAATAATTTCTGCGGTATTTCTCCGCGGTTAATGTCACGGGTGTCAAAAACAGATAAAAGGTTTGAAATCTTCTTGTTCATTCTTGCTTGGGCAGATTTTTTTATGTTTTCATAATTATTTGCTGCGCCGACTTCATCACCATAATAAATAATCGGAATTCCCGGAGTTGAAAAAAGTATTGCAAACGCTTCTTCTATTCTGTTCGGGTTTTTGTCTAAAAAGTTTGCAAGCCTTCCGCTTACTCCAAACCCGTTTCTGAAGTTTGCTCCTTTAGGTGCTAAATCTTCAAAGATAATGTTTCTAACTTCCGGACTTACCATTTCAAGAGTAAGCTCATCATGAACTCTCAAAAAATTTCCCCACGCAGCTGATTTAGGAATAGCAGGCATTTTTTTGTAGTTATCAATATAATACTTTTTGTCTCCGCTGACTAAACTTGCCCAGATTACGTTCATATTTGGAAAATTATAGGCAATTTGAGCTTCAGATGTACGTTTGAATTTTATATCTTCATCATTAATTTCAACTTCAATTTCTCTATCTTTGCCATAGTAAGGTAAAATATCCTTAGGAGGCTGGCAGGCTTCTACCTGAATCACAGAAGAAGGCGCTGTAAGCTGAATGTAATCACTTAAAATATTAATTATCGCATGAGTTTTTGGCTGATTTTCCGCGTTTGTTCCTGCATCTTTAGAAAGATAAGGAATTGCATCCATTCTAAAAATATCTACTCCCATATTTGCCCAGTTAGAAATTGTATCAAGCATGTAATACAAAACTTCCGGATTTTGCCAGTTTATATCAAGCTGGAAGGGGTAAAATGTGTGATATAAATAATAATCCTGCCCGTTTACATTTACTTTTCTGTAATTATTTTCAGTGTTCTCTGGAAAAATCAGCCTTCTTTTCGAAATCTTTCCGTCTTCTTCTTTGTATTCAATAACTGTTCCAAGCTTTTCGTCCTGATATTTTGTGTATTCAGGCATTTTATCTTTGTAAATAAAATAATCCAAATACTTTTCATCACCGCTTTCAAGTTTTTTGAACCATTCACACTCATCTGAGAGATGATTTAAAACTAAATCAGCTTTAATTTTAAAACCTCTCTTTTTAGCGTCTTTGACAAAAGTTTTAAACTCAGCAATACCGCCTAAATCCTTTCTTACTTCTCTCGGATTTTTGACGTCGAAGCCTGCGTCTGCCATAGGGCTGTCTGCAAATGGAAGCATATAAAGAGTGGTTACTCCTAAATCTTCAAGATAATCAAACATTTTTGCAGTGTCTTTAAAAGTATTTTTCTTATCTTCTTGGATTACACCAAAATGATCAACGTAAAACATGTAAATGATTTCGTCTTTGTACCAGTCGGATTTTCTTATTTTATCTTGATTTTTAAGCTCTTGTGAACGCGAACTTACAGCTTTTCCAGCATGTTCCAGTACTTTATTATAAATTTCATCAGCATTTTGTTTTCCGTAAACGAATATGATAGATTCTCTTAACTCTTTTTCTAATCTGCTATCAATGTTTTCGTCTGCAAATGCAGGAAATACAGCGGTTAAAAATATTATTAAAAATATTAAAAATCTCATTTAATCCTCCTTTTTTATTTTATCATTTAAAAGAAAAGAAAGGGGAATAAGTAAAAAAGCAAGCAAGGCAAAAATCGCAAAGACGTCTGTATAAGCCATTAAGCGGGATTGGCTGAGTAACGATTTGTAAAGAAGCATGTTTGCTTTGGTATTAGCAAACGTACTTGAAGCTCCAAAAGTATGTGTTAAAGATGCAAACTTCTGTTGAAAAAATAAATTAAAAATAGAAAGATTTTTAACCAGATGAACTTGGTGCATTTGTGCATGACGTGCTACAAGAGTTGATGAGATAGAAGCTACAACAGCCATTGTTGTTGATTTACATAAATTGTGCAAGCTTGCTCCTGCTGAAAGCTCCTGTTTTGGCAAAGTTCCGAGAGCAAGAGCCGAAACGGGAACAAAAACAAGAATAATGCCAAATCCCATTAAAATCTGTGGGATAACAATAGAAGTAAATGAAACCTGAAGATTTAAATTTACATAAGAAAATATTGAAATTCCAAGAAATAAAAAGCCAATAGAAATTAAAATTCTGCTGTCAAAAATTCTCATTAAAGAATTGATTGAAGCAATCATAATAACAGAAGAAATCATTCTTGGAGCAATCGTAAGTCCGCTTAAAATAGCGGTATAGCCCATAAGGTTTTGTAAAAATTGCGGCAGGAGCACGATTGTAGAAAATACCAGCATGTTAACAGAAGCGCTCAAAACGGTTCCTATAAAAAAGTTTTTATCTTTAAATAACCTTAAGTTAATAAGCGGCTTTTTGTATTCCAGCTCCCATACTATGAAAAACGCAAGCGAGCAAGCAGAAAACCCTGCAAGCCAGCTTATCCAAGCACAGTCAAACCAGTTGTACTGCTGACCTTTATCAAGAACAACCTGCATAGATAAAAGCCATAAAACCAGAGCAATCATTCCTGGAAAATCTGCGCTGATATTTTTTTGTCTTTTAACACTGTCATCAATATTTGCATGTATTAAAGATATAGAAAGAATTCCGACTGGAATGTTGATTAGATAAATCCACTGCCAATCAGCATTATCTACGATAAAACCGCCGAAAGTCGGACCTAAAATTGCAAAAATCATTACTGCAATACCGTACAAACTCATTGCGATACCTCTTTTTTCCAAAGGAAAAGCTGCAAGCAGAACCGCTTGTGAAATCGGAGTCATGGGCCCGCCGCCAATACCCTGAATGAGCCTGCCTAAAACCATGATATTTAAGTTTGGAGCAATAGCGCAAATTAGAGAACCAATTGTAAAAATTGTAATAAAAACTTTCAAAAAAAGTTTTCTTCCAAATACTCTTTCAAGCCAGCCAGACATAAGAATTAAGCAGGCATTAGCAATCATATATGATGTAATAATCCAGTTAGCTTCATCAATTGTTGAGCCAAAGTACCCTGAAATATGCGGAATTGCAACGTTTGTTGCAGAAGTTGCCAGGCAGGAGAAAGAAGTCGGCAGAAGAATAGAAAACGCGATGAGCCAAAGAGGAGGCGTATTTTGTTTTACAACCGTTTCTGCCATTATTTAACTTTAACCTCCGGAACAACTGACATACCCGGTACTATATTGTATTCTGAAATATCTTCTTTAAAAACTATTTTGACCGGCACTCTTTGTACAATTTTTACGTAGCTGCCGACTGCATTTTCAGGCGGAAACAAACTCTGTTTTGAACCTGTTGAACGCTGGATGCTGTCGACTTCTCCTTTAAATTTTTTTGAACCGTAAGTGTCAATCTTGATTTTAACCGGCTGTCCTTTTTTCATGTTTGCAATTTGTGTTTCTTTGAAGTTTGCAACAACCCACATTTTTTTAGGAACAATTGCAAACAAAGGCTGTGCAGTTTGGATATAGTTGCCCTGTTCAACGGTACGGTTAGTAATTAAGCCGTCTTCGGCAGCGTAAATTTTTGTGTATGAAAGATTCAATTCGTCTTGCTCAACTTCGGCTTCCAGTTTTTTTATTGAAGCTTGAACTTCGTTAAATTTTGCTTTAGCAGAATTGCTGTTAGATTGCGCTGCAGTCAGCTTATTTTTGCTAACTTCGTAATCTTGTTTCGATGCAATCCCTTTTTCTTCCATTTTTGAAAATCGTTCAAAATCATTTTTTGCAAAATCTAAATCGGAAAACGCTTTTTCTGCTTGATTTTCTGCGCTAATCAACGCTGCACGTGCTTCTTCAAGCTTTGCTTTTGACTGTTTAAGTTTTGCTTCATAATCGTTCGGGTCAATTTCAAGCAGCAGGTCGCCTTTTTTTACTTCTTGGTTATCTTCAATTTTCAAGCTTAAAACCGGTCCTGAAACACGGGATGCAGCTGTGATTATATGCCCTTCAATAAAAGCGTCATCTGTTGATTTATAAAAAACAGCGTGAATTGAATAAAAAATACCGCAAATTAAAAATAATATTGCTGTAATACTTGGCACAAGTACTCTTTTTTTCATATATTCAGGGCGGCTGTCTTCTTCTGCTGTTAATGTTTCGGCTTTGTTATCTTCCACTATATTTCTCCTCTAAATCTGTAATTTAACATTGTCTCTAACATTTTTCTTAATTTTTTCAAGGGTTTTTCTTGTTATCTCAAGTTCTTCTTTAGAGATTCCGCGCGTAATAAATCCTTTCAATTTAACGTCGCAAGGTTCTATAATTTTTATTAAATCTTTACCTTTTTGAGTAGCAACGATTTTGTAAATCCTTCTTCCGTTTGAGTCCGGAGTTTTTTCAATCAAACCTTTGCTGTGCAGAATTTCTACAATCCTTGCAATATTAGCTCTGTCTTTTAATGTAAGTTCACAAATCTGCCTTTGATAAGCGCCTTCATTTTTTATAATAAGAAGCAGAATTAAGTACTGCTCAGGTGTAATTTCAAACTTATTTTCACTGAAAGTCTGCGAAGACAAGCCTCTTACCAGCATTCCAACTACATAAATTATTGAACCTATTCTATCTGTTATAATATCTTTTAACATACTAAAATCCCTTGTGCTATAATTATAGCACAAGGGATTTTGAGGAAAACAAATTTATGAAAAAGATTTTTATACTGGCTGTTTTATTAATAACGACTTTATCTTCAAATGCGCAAAATTTTGACTATATGAATATTGAATGGTGGCGGAATTTTCAAGATGACAATTTAGTTAACAATCTTAAGGTTGTTTATGAGAATAATTATGATTTAAAGAATGCTGCTTTGAAAGTTGAAGAGAATAAAAAGCTTGTAAAAATGCAGTTTGCTTCCGAGCTTCCTCAGCTTGGCTTTGCTGGAGATTTAAATAGAGATTTTAGAGCTCCAAGGCAGCAATTCGGGAATATGAAAATTCCGAATTATTCTCAGTATAATTACAGGCTGCCTCTTACCATGGTTTATGAAATTGATATTTGGGGGACAAATCGTTTAAAAACCAAAAGTATAAAAGAGCAGCTTGAAATTTCTAAACAGGCAGAGCGTGCAGCATACATTTCTTTGACTTCAGATTTTGCAGTGGATTATTTTAATTTGATAAAAGCTGATAAAATGCTTGAGATTCAAAATGAGTTAATAGAGGCTCAAGAAAAAATTGTTTCGATGATTTCTGAAAAATACAAAACCGGTTTATGTTCGATAACAGAGCTTTTGGCGGAAGAGAAGCTGCTTTCTTCTATGAAAGAAGAGAGAAATTTGCATAAGCTTACAAGGGATGTTCTGGAAGAAAGCCTGAGGGTTTATCTGGTTAATTCCGGTGAGATTGCCCGTAATAATTACAAAGATGTTGTATTATTAAATAATATTCCTTTGGAGTTTAGTACAAATGTTGTTACAAATCGTCCGGATTTTAAGCAGGAAGAAGCGAATTTGCGCCTTATCGGATTTGATGTTCAGATTGCGAAGCGTGAGTTTTTGCCTAAGTTTATGATAGCAGGTCAAGCAGGGCTTAATGCTTACCATCTCGGGGATTTATTTAACTCAACTTCTCAGTTTTTTAATGCAGGAATACTGCCGTCGATGGATTTGTTTTCAGGAGGCAGAAAGATGGCGTTTCTGAAGCTGCAAAAATTCAGGTATCAAGAGGCTGCAAATAGTTATCAAAAAACAATCTTGGATGGTGTAAAAGAAGTTAACTCAGGACTTTTTGAATATAAAGTTTCCAAACAGAATTATGAAGAGAGCTTGGAGAGGTTGAAAACTCAGGCAAGAATTTATGATTTAGCAAAAGATAAAAATGAGATAGGAGCATCAGCAAAGATTGATGTTCTTTATGCAAAAGAAGCGTATTTAATGCTGGAAAAAGAAGAAGTTTCAAATAAAATAAATTCTATTATTTCTACCATTGGACTTTACAAAGCTGCAGGCGGAGTGAATTTGCTAAATGTTTTGTAACAAACTTTGTATATTAGTATTTTACAACTATCCTGTCAAATAACAGTTTGTTAAACAAAAAAATATGCCGCAACTCGGAATTGAACCAAGGACACAGGGATTTTCAGTCCCTTGCTCTACCAACTGAGCTATTGCGGCATACCTTTTATTAACTTTTAAGTATATAACTATTGTACTTGCTAAAAATTATTAATCAAGTCTATTTTTTAATTTCCTTGAGGAGCCAGCCAAGCTGTAACATTTCGGCCTTCTACCATAGGTTTCTTTTCCACTGTTACCGGGTCATTTGCTAAATCAGCAATAAACCTGTTGGCAAGTTCTATTGCCAGAGAAGAATGCTGCATTTCGCGGCCTCTAAGCATAACAACAATTTTTACCTTGTTGCCTTGAGAAATAAATTTTCTAATATTTTTAAGTCTGACTTCGTAATCGTGAGTATCAATTTTATAACGCACTTTTACTTCTTTTATATCAATTACGTGCTGTTTTTTCTTAGCTTCTTTTGCTTTCTTTTCCAGCTCATATTTATATTTTCCGTAATTTAAAATCTTTGCAACCGGAGGAGCTTGATTTGGGCTTATTACAACTAAATCTAAATCAGCTTCTTCTGCCATTCTCATTGCTTGTGATGTTGGTACGATACCGTGGTTATTACCATTTTCGTCAATTAATCTTACTTCTTTTGCTCTAATTCGTTCATTTATTAGAGGCTTGTCCTTGCCTTTGTTCTGGCTTCTGTCTTCGTTAGCTATGATTGTTCTCCTTTTTGTTATTATATTATTTATAATATCATGCTTATACCAATTTTCAAGTATCCCGCTAGTTTTGGGAGTTTTGAAGATAACCTGGGGTTAGAGCCAGCCATTTGTATGCTTCGTTTACAGCAGGCGGAATATCTGTTACAAAAGTGCCGCCGTACCTGCCTCTTGAGTATGTGATGTATCCTTCGTCTGCTAAATTATCCAAAGCTTTTTTTACGGTTTTTGCACTTACTTCATACATTTTTGAAAATTCTAAGATAGAAGGCAGTTTAGCCCCAACTTCGCACTTCTCTGATATAAAATGTCTTAACTTCATTTCTATTTTTTCATAATGATAAAGAGTTTCTGCTTCTTTTCCATCTGCAAACACTGTTCCGTACTGACCTCGGCGGGTTTGAATTATGCCTTCTTTAGCTAGAAGTTTGAGTGAATCATGTATTGTTTTGACGCTTACATTAAATATTTCTGCAAGCTCAAAATTTGCAGGCAGCTTGCTGCCTGAGTTTATGTTTGTTGATATATAATGTCTTATACTCTCAGCTGTTTTTTCAACAAGAGTTTGCGCTTTGATGCTGCTCAATTTGAAATCTGTTTTATTAATAATAAATCCATTATTTTCTTTCTTTAAAACATTTTCAGAAATTAAGCTGCCAATTGCAATTCGGATAGTAGTGTTTGACATTCCTGTTATTTCGCTCAATTTTCTGGTAGAAATTAAATAATCTCCGGCTTTGAAATTATTTTTCCGAATGTACTTTTTGATTTCTTCTGCTGCAAGTTCGCGTTTTGAAGTCAACTTTTCAGAAGCTTGTTCTTCGGGATTTTTTATGTAAGTACCAATTTTCTGTCTGGATTCAACGTAACCGCAGTCTTCAACAAATCTAAAAACGTTTTGTATTGTTCCTTTGCTGACTCCGATATGAAACGCAAGGTCTCCTTTTGCTGGAAGAAGGTCAAAAGGTTTTATTTTTCCAGAACGCAATGATTTTTCTATCCATTGAATAAGCCAGTCAGAAAGCTTATTAACTTTGTTTTCTCCTGATGCGAAGCTATGTATATGAGGTGACATCTCAGCAACGTTTATTTGCCTGGGATGAGAAATTTGTGACATACAGCATTCCTTTATTGGATTAATGTAGTTAATATAGCATAATGAAGAAGGGCGCGCAATATAAATATTGCGCGCCCTTTACAAATTTTATAAAGCAGTTAATTATTTACCGTTAACAACTTCTTTAAATTTCTTACCAGCTGAGAAAACAGGAACTGTTTTAGCAGGAATTTTAATTTCTTTACCAGTTTGAGGGTTTCTGCCATTTCTTGCAGCTCTCTTACGTGGTTCGAATGTACCAAAACCAACTAAAGTAACTTTTTTACCTTTAGAAACAGTCTTTTGAACAGTTTCAATTAAAGCTGATAATACTTCATTAGCTTCTTTTTGAGTAACTTTTGATTTTTTAGAAATTTCTGCAACTAATTCTTCTTTGTTCATTATAAAACTCCTTTCTTCTATTTACAAATTCTATTATACAAACTACATAAAAGAATGCAAGCACTTTTTTTCTTGAAATACTTATTTTTTCTGGCTTGCAGGCGGATAACATAAAATGTTGAAAAACGCAAGATGTTTGTATATGAACGCTAAAACGCTTGCAAATAGTCTCTTTTAGGGTATTTATTCTTGAACGTTAAGTATGCTTCCGCTTGTATCTGCGTCAAACTCATACGCTTGCTGTATTTTTTGGGACTGCTGGCTTTTTTTTAGCTCTGCTTGAATCTTATCTTTTCCGGCTTCAAGTTTCTTTATATTGTTTATTTCCAAATATCTTATTTCATCAAGAAGCTTATCAAGTTCTTCTTGCTGCACAGGAGTTAGTTCAAGGTATTTACGCATGCATTTACAGCTCAAAAACAAGCTTTCCCGCGTTTTAAGCATAGTAATTGCGGTATCGAAATCTTCGTTATCAATCATTCTGGAAATTTCTTCAGAGCCGTTGCGAAGCTGTGTATACTGCATTATAAGCTGCTCAAACTGTTTTTCATCCTGCATTATTGTTGTCCTCTCTTAAAGCCGGATGTTCAATATTTTCCTGCGGCATTTCTTTCATTGCTTCTTCTACTGTTATTGTTCCGTTTTGAATCTCGATTGCTTTCTGAAAACCCCAGCGGATGTTGGTTATGTCAACGATTACTTCATCAATTTTATCGCTGCTTCTTTGCACGTTAGCTTTTATTAAATTCATTGCCATTTTGTTATACAGCCTGAAAAGTTTTTTGGCAACATCGTTTCCGTTTTCTAAATCAATTGTGCGCATAAGTTCTCTAATAATTTTTCTTGCGCCTTCAATATTTTCTGAGCGTTCTTTTAAATTGTTTTCAGCAATTGCTGTTTTAGCTTTCTGCAGGAACTGTAAAGCACCGTCAAAAAGCAGTATCATAAGTTTTTCCGGCGTTGCGGTGGTGATATTGCTTGTCTGATATTGTTTTATGTACTTGCTGTAAGGATTTGCTGGCGGCATTTACACCTTCTTATTCACGAATATTCCGGAAGCCATGTTCAGCTTTTGTATAAGCTCACCCAGCTCGTTGCCGGAAATTGTTTCGATTAATTTATTTGTTGCACTGTCATATAATTCTATTATATCATCTTTTACATTTAATTTAACATAAAAATCTTTATTAAGGTTTTCTATGTCTTCTATATCAGCTTCTTCTGGAAGTTCTTCTGTTTCGTTATTGATGAGTCCGTCTTCAAATTCGTTATCTTGTTTGTTTTTTTTTGAGCTTTCTTCTTCGTCTTTAGCCCGGACTCGCTGGTTTGTACTGAGGCTTTGAACTTGTTTTGAATTGTTGGTTGTGTCAGCTTGTATTGCCTGCTCAGTTTTATTTGCAAACTCTGCAGAAGTTTTTTCTTTTACAATTCCAGTGTTGGAAATTGACAGCCCGTCCATGCCCATGTATGAAGCTTCCTTTACATCTTCTATCTTATAACATATTATGATATAATGCGTTTATGTTCATCATATAAAAGAAGGGTATATTTCATGAGCAAAAGTTTATTTATAGATTTTATGGAAAAAATGCTTACTTTTCCTCTATGGGTAAAGCAGACAATATTTTTGAATTTATCAGATGATTTAACAAACTATCTTAGTAACGAATTCCTTGATGTTCAAGAAGGTGAGCTGTTTCATATTTATCGCCCGATGCTTTCTGATTTAGGTCAAAGTGAGCTTGCTACTAAAGAGTCTAAATATGATGATATGATATATTCATTTATGAATAACTGCTCAAACGGCATGTCTCTGGTTGAAATTGCTATTGAAAATAACTTCACGATGGAAGAAGTTGCTAAAGCGTTTACTTTTTGCAAGACATCAGGTTTCTTTTCAACTAAAGTTCCTAACACAATCAGCGCTACGGCCGGATTTCTTGCCGGGAAGTACAGAACCGGTGAATATTTTATTCGTGCAGGCAAAATGACTATTGAACAGCTGGACGATGTTTTGAATAAGCAGCAAGAGATGAACGAAGCCGGCAAGCACGTTTTCATTGCGGAACTTATGGTTCAAATGGGTTTTGTAGATGATAAAGACGTTAAAAGTATTATTTTTATGAAGGAAGAAGCAGGCAAAAGATTTTCTCTTAATCCTGATGACATGCCTACTTTAGCGCTTGAGCAAGAAAAATACGATATAAGAGTTGAGAATACAAGATTGAAGGAAGAAAACGAAATCTTAAGACAGAAAATGGATGCAATTCTCACTTACATTAAAGAACACAAAATTCCGGAAGCAGAGACTGCTGAATAGTTTATGCGTATTGAATATATCCGTGATGGACTTGTTGAAGAATTTCATGAAGGTACTGTTGAGTACTTTTCTAACGGACAAAAGATGACGCAGCTTTATTTCCTCCGTTCCTGTGCAAAACCTTTGCAGGCTTCTCTGCTTATTGATTACGGGGCAGATTTAACGGAAGAAGAACTTGCTTTATGCTGCGGTTCACATGCAGGCGAGCAATGTCATATCGAGCTTGCACGCAGGATGCTGGATAAGTTCGGCATTGATGAAACGCTCTTGAAATGCGGTGTTCACGCTCCGCTTGCAAGAAGCATGCAGGATAAAATGCTACTTGCAAATGAAAAACCTTCGGAGATACATAATAATTGTTCGGGTAAACATATTGGATTTTTGATTTGCTGTAAGCTTAAAGGCTGGGATATGGAAACATATTTTAAGCCTGAACATCCGCTGCAGCAGGCTGTGAGAGAAAAAATTAATAGTTTATGCTGTGTGGAAAATGTTTATCCTTCCACAACAGATGGCTGCGGCGTACCGATTTTGAGCATGCCTTTGTACAATATGCTTATTGGATACATAAACCTTTTAAAATATTCTCAAATCATCAATGCTGTCAAAAATAATCCTTATATTTTCGGCGGTGAAAATCGTCTGGATACTGAGATTATTCAAAAAACTGACAGTTTGATTGCAAAAGTCGGTGCCGGCGGGCTTTGTACAGTTGTGAATGTTGAAAAAAAAGATGCGTTTGCTGTGAAAATTAATGACTGCTCGATGGAAGCTCGCAGGTTTGCAGTTTTTGAGATAATAAATCGTCTTGGATGGGGAAATATTGAATTTGATAACAAAATTAAAACTATTCAAGGCAAAGTTGTGGGAGAAGTTGTTGTTAAGTATTAATTAGTATTATTTTATTTCTTTAAATTCAATTTCGTATCCGAGAATTTTTGCTATATTTTGACATTCTGTAAACGAAATAGTGTCTCTATTCAGTTTTCCATACAATTTTGCAGCGCTATATGGCTCATCCATTTGGTTACTCATTAATTCTGCTAATTTTTTCATTGATATATGCTTCATTGTAAGCATTAATTTTAATTGTGTTTTTATATCCATAACAAAATTATAGTTGTATTAGACAAATCTTGCTGATAATGTATAATTATTATCATATGCGAGAGTTATTTATCTAATATGATATTTGTGTAAACATAGGAGGAAGGTATGTGCAATATATTGCTTAGAATTGATGAGGTAGAAAATATTATGTTGCAAAATAAATCTTTGATTGAATTAATGCATGGATATTGTATAAACACCTCATCTTGTATTGATGAAATGGATAATTTTATTCCAATTTTTGATATTATGCTTAATAATCAAAAAAAGCTTATAAATTTTTTTGATGAAATTAACAATAAAATCTTGAAAACATCTTACCCTGATATTTTTAAATAAGATATCTTTTTAAGTTTTGCGGTTGCTCATTTGTTTATTGGAGAATGTTTCCGATTTTAACTTCACGTTTGATATAATTTTTTGTAAATGGTCTGTTGTATTTTTTGTATAAATTAACATGCATTTTTAAAACCTTGTTGTCTCCGCAAAGAACGCTTATTGTCTTATTTTTTATTGAAAAATCAACGACTGTTCCACACTGAGAATATTCTGTTTTATTTTCTTCGATTTCAGCTTGTGAGACAGCTAAGCAGAAATTATTATGGTAAAAATACGCTTCACTCCAGGGGGAAATAGCTCTTATTAACGCTTCATTTTCTTCTGCTGTTTTTGTAAAATCCAGTTCCAAATCACACGGGTGTGAATAGCAGCTTGTCCTGTCTTCTCTCTGAGTTAAAGGAATGATAATATCTTCTGATAAACTTTTTAAGAGTTCGCATACGACGCCTCTTGCTGCAAGGACGGTGCGCGATTTTAGCGATTTTCCTGTATCAGACGGGTAAATTTTGATTTCTTCCTGCGCTAAAATCGCGCCTGTATCCAAACCTTTATCAATTAAATGAAATGTTATTCCGCTCATTTGCTCCTGATTTCTAATCACCCAGAAATACGGGTTGGGACCTCTGTATTTCGGCAGCAGCGATGGATGGGCGTTGATTGATGCAATACGCGGTAAGTCGTATATTTCTTTGCTGATTTTTTCTCCCCAAGAGCCGACAAGGATTATGTCCGGGTTGAGCTTTAACAGTGTTTGTTTAAATTCTTTTGTATTTACTCCTTTTGCATTGATTTCGTGCAAATTGTAGCTTTTGATGTAGTTATATTCAACGGAAGGATTTAATATATCTCTGATTTTACGCCAAATTGACGGATATTTAATCATATCTTTTCGCAGAACTCCAACGATTTCGCATCCGGAATCAAGCGTACCAGCTATTAAGTTTGTGAACATTTCACCGTAACCTATTATTACAACTCTGAGCATGCTTCTACATCTTTCTTAATTTGTTCTTTCAAATCATCCAGGCTTTCAAACTTTTTTTCGTCACGGAGTTTTTTTAAGATTTCGATTTCTATATTCTGTCCGTATAAATCACCTTCAAAACCAAGAATGTGAATTTCTGCAGCAGGCTCAGAAACATTGTTAACAGTCGGTTTAACTCCCCAGTTAATAACTGCTTGATGGCAGCCGGCTTTGCCTCCGTATACACCGAAAGGGAGTTTAACAATGTGTTCTGGATATTTTATGTTTGCAGTTGGAAATCCTATTGAACGTCCGAGCTGTGCACCATGAATAACTTTCCCTTCAAGCGAAAACGGTGAACCTAACATAGCGTTTGCTTTTTCTATTTCTCCGGATTTAAGTAATGATTTTATCCGGCTTGAGCTTATTGGCTCGCCTTCGAACGTATGAGGCGGGGTGCAAAAATATTTGTAATCGTATTTTTCCTGACAAGCTTCAAGAAGTTTTGTGTCTCCGCTTTTATTTCTGCCAAAAGTGTGGTTAAATCCGGTCGATATTGAAACCGGATGATATTCGTTGATTAAAAATTCAAGATATTCTTCTGCCGGCATGGCGGCAATTTTACTGAAATCAAGCTCTATTACTTCAACATTGTGCATGCGTGAAATAGATTTTTGCCTTGGATAAATGTATTCATAATTGCCTGAAAAATATTCTGCAGGTGAGTTTTTAAAAGTGATTAAGACAGCTTTTTCTGCATATTCAATAGCAGAGTTAATTACAGCCTGATGTCCGATGTGTACGCCGTCAAAGAAACCTAAAATTAAACCTGTTTTCATATTTATGCGATTACGTTGAGTTTTCCGCCTAAAATTTGTTTGTGGCAGAAATTTTGCCATTCATTGATGTTATCAAAAACTTGAGGTAATTTTTCAGCCGGAACGGCTTTTTTACTTGAATACGGGGTTAAAGAGTTGAATGCAGTATCTCCAATTGTTTCATTACTGCGGCTATTGTAAAATGGCATATTACTGCTTATATTATAGCCGTGGATGTTTTGTGAGATTGCAGAAACTAGCATAAAATTCCCCCTTTGTAAAGATTATTCTATCACATCAATATTTTTTACGCAATAGTTTTATTCGGTAATTTTTGTTCATGATAAGATTAACTTATATTTATTAATAAAAGAGGATTTTTATCATGAAAATGTCAAAATTGTTTGTGCAAACACTGCGCGAATTTCCATCAGATGCAGAAGTTATATCTCATAAAATGCTTGTAAGAGCTGGATATATTAGAAAGCTTACAAGCGGTGTTTACAATTATTTGCCGCTAATGTGGAGAGTTCTTAAGAAGATTGAAAATATTGTCCGTGAAGAAATGGACAACGCAGGAGCTCAAGAGCTTCTTATGCCGTTTGTTCAGCCGAAAGAACTCTGGGAAGAATCCGGAAGATGGGAAGTCTATGGTAAAGAGCTTATGAGGCTTAGAGACAGGCATAACCGCGAAATGTGCTTAGGACCGACTCATGAAGAAATCATTACTTCTATTGCACGCGACGGTTTAAAATCTTATAAACAATTACCTGTAAATTTATACCAAATTCAATCGAAGTTCCGTGACGAAGTTCGTCCAAGGTTTGGACTTTTAAGAGGCCGTGAATTTATTATGAAAGATGCATACAGCTTCGATGTTTCACAAGAAGGTCTTGAAAAAGAATATGAAAATATGGCGCAGGCATATACACGTATTTTTAAACGCTGCGGACTTAATACAAAAATGGTTCAATCTGACTCAGGTGCAATCGGCGGAAGCGTAAGCCACGAATTTATGGTAATTACAGACACTGATGCGGGCGAAAATGATGTTTTCTATTGTGATGGGTGTGATTATTCTGCAAACTCAAATCACGCTGTTTCTAGACTTGTTGATGCGAAAACAGCAGGGGATTGGACAAAATCTGAAATTGTTGATACTCCTAACACTCATTCAATTGAAGAACTTTGTGAATTCTTAAACATTCCAGCTTCTTTGATTGTGAAGACTCTTGTTTATATTGTAGACAAAAAACCTGTTCTTGCTTTAATTAGAGGTGATAAACAGGTTGAAGAAACTAAACTTCTTAACGCTGTCGGCGGGGTTGAAATCAGAATTGCAACACCAGGCGAAATTGAAGAGATGATGGAGCTAAACGGATTTGAAGCTGAAAAAGGCTTTATTGGGCCAAAAGGACTTAATAAGTATGGTGAATACGAAGTTACAGTTATAGCTGATGAAACTGTAAAAGACCTTAAAAACTTTGTAATTGGAGTTAATCAAAAAGACAAGCACGGAGTAGGATACAACTGGGACGGGGATGTTCAACTTCCTGAAATCGTTACAGATATCCGCCTTGCAGAAGCCGGCGAGCTTTGCCCTCAGTGCGGTCAGCCTTTAAAAGTTACAAGAGGTATTGAAGTGGGCAACATTTTCCAATTGGGTACAAAATATTCAAAACCGATGAACGCTGTTTATCTTGACCAAAATGGTAAAACTCAGCCGTACGTAATGGGCTGTTATGGTATTGGTATTTCAAGAACTGCGGCAGCTGCTGTTGAAGCGCATTATGATGAACACGGTATTAAATGGCCTCTTGCTATTGCGCCTTATCACGCGGTTGTAATTCCTGTAAGTACAAAAGATGAACAGCAGATGAAAACTGCAAATGATATTTACGAGACTCTCAAAAAACACGGAGCAGAAGTAGTGATTGATGATCGTGATGAACGTGCTGGGGTTAAGTTTAAAGATGCAGATTTAATAGGTTTCCCTTATCAAATCATAGTCGGTAAATCAATTGCAGAAGGTAATGTTGAGTTTAAAGTTCGTGAAAAAGACGAAAAAACTGCAATGAAGCCGGAAGAAGCTGCTGAAATAGTTATAACAGCAATCAATGCTTTATAAAAGTTAACATCGGGCTCGACAATTCAAATTTTTTTGTTTATTATAAAAATTATACTAGCCCAATAATAGTTAAAGGAGAAAAAGAAATGCAAGTAATATTGAAAAAAGAAGTGCAGAATATCGGCGAAGCTGGTGATGTAGTAAACGTTAAAGACGGTTATGCAAGAAACTACCTTATTCCTAAGAACTTTGCAGAAGCTGCAACAGAAGGAGCTCTAAAAAATAGAGAACAAAATATTGCAAGATTAAGAGCAAAACAAGAAAAATTACATCAAGAAGCTTTAGCTTTAGCAGAACAAATTGAAAAAGTAGGTGCTTTAGAATTAGCTGCAAAAGCTGGAGAAAGCGGAAAATTATTCGGTACAATCACAACTAAAAAATTGTGCGAAGAATTGAAAGAAAGAGCAAATATTGAAGTAGACAGAAAAAATGTTTCATTAAATGCTCCTATCAATAAAGTTGGTGAATTCACAATGTTAATCAAGTTAACTTCAAAAGTTAAAACTGAGTTAAAAGTTGTGGTTACAGCTTCAGAAGTTGTTAAAGAATCTGTAGAAGAAACAGAAGAAGCTGAAGCATAGTTAAAATTTTTAAGAGAAACGTGCCGGCTTACAAAATCGGCACGTTTTTTTGTACAAGAAAGAACTAAAATGAAGAAACCGTTTAGATGCTTGCCTGTGGGCAATTTACCTTATGATACAGATAAAGCTGCGACAAAAATGACTGTTAAGCTTTTTGAAAATATGCCGTTTCTTGCAAATTTACCCAATGCATCTAAAGATGAAAGTCTTGTAAAACGAACTTTAATGAACACTCCGGGAGTTATAGTTGAAAACAATGAAGCTATTTTTGACGATTCAGATTCAGATTTGAAACAAAAATTTGTAAACTTAGATTCAGCTTTTAACAATCCTGTTCCTGAAAATCTTGAACCATTTGGTTTTGATGTTTTTTTTCTTAAAAAGTACTACCAAATTATTGCAAGGATTAAACCAGCTGAGACTGTTGTCAATCTTCTTGGACCGTTCAGTGCTGCCCAAATGCTTATGACTAAAGAAGGTACTAAGTTTATTTCGGATAAATTTTATAGAAAGCTTGTTGTTCAGGCTGTAACAGTAAAAGCTTTGTGGATTATTAACAAGATTAAAGAGCTTTCTCCTGAAACAAAACCGCTTATTATATTTGAGGAGCCCCTGCTTAATAAAGCCGGTAATATTAAACGTGAGTTTGAAGATGTTACCCATGATGTTATAGTAAATATTTTCTTCAAAATGTTTTCAAAAATTAAAGATGCCGGGGCAAATTCAGGAATCCAGTGTTTTGAAAAATGCGACTGGCAGATTCCTTTAGAAGCTGGAGCTGATTTGATTTCGTTTGATGCTTATACCAATCCGAATAATCTCAATATTATTCCTCATAAGATTAATAAGTTTCTATCACAAGGCGGCAGAATTAATTGGGCTATTGTTCCGGTTGCAAATGAGACACTTGTAAAATCTCTTTCTGCTGAGTATATTTTTGACCGTTTTATGAAAACAACGCAAGGGCTTATATCTAAGGGGGCTAATGATAAACTTGTGTATGACGGTTCAATGGTTTCTATTCAAGGAAATATTGACCATTTGCCTTTGATTTTTGCAGAGAAAACGCTTATTATAGCAAGCCAGGTCGCAAAAAGAATGCCTGTTATTCACTAACTTCTTCTATTATAGAATTTGAATCGATAAATATAGTATTTCTGATAAAAGCATGCGCCATTAAAAGAAGGTAAGGATTCATTTCGTTTGCTGCTGAAAGATTAACTTTAGCTTCAGGCTCTTCGAAGGTTTCTTTCTTTTTGACTTCGACTGCTTCAATATCAATGGTTGTATTCATAGCATGAGACGAACTTTCTTCCATAAGGCTTTTTTGAAGAGTTTTCTTGGGAAAATCTTCTGAACACAGGATATACACATCAACCGAATTTGAAGTTGTGAGGGTGAATACACCTTTTACATTTCCAAAATTTCTTGTCTGGATTAAGACGGTAAGTTTAGAATCGTTTGCATTATCTTCTCCTTCAGGCGGAGTTACTTCAAGGTCAAAGCCTGCGCCTTCATTTAAAGGAAGCCATGGAAGATAAAGCAGCATGAGGCTTTTTAGAGTTTGTGCCGGATTATTTGATTCTGCCATTGCGATGCAAGAGTTTATAATACTTAAATTCTCGCGAATCTGGTCGCCGTTCATACCGCCTTTAGAAGCAGAAGCCATTGCAAGGATTAAGCTTGCAACTGCTTGTTTGCTATTTTGAAGAATTAACTCGGATATTGCCGGCATGTGAATCATTCCGTTAAAGAAAAGCATTACAGCATCTTTTGATTCTGCTTGGTTTTGTGCTGCAGCGCCTTCGCCAAAAATTTGTGCTAACGCAAGCTGGTTTTTTAAAAGAGATTCGTTTAAATCGTTTAAAAGAAGTGAAGTGTTGTTAAGCGGGCTGTTTAAGTTTTGCGCTGCCTGAAGAATTCCGCCAAGGGTTTGGGGAAGTCCTAAAAGGTTTCTAATATAAACAGCTCTATCCATGCTTGCAATCTGGTTCATTTGAAGCTGATGCATAAGAGCAGCGGTTGACTGAAGGCTCTGAATGATGTTTGCTTTCGGCTGGGAAAGGGATGTGTTAAATCCGCTGTCTCCTGCATTTACATCAATTTGCTTGAGCTTCTTTAAGTATATTTCGGGGTTGCGCAGCCCCGCCAGTATTTTTCCAACGCTGAATCCGTCCATACAATAATTATAACAATTTGCGGGTGCAAATCAACCTTTTTGATTTATCAATGCTTTACAAATACGCAATTTTTTTATACTATTAATTTAATGAGAGGTTAACTAATGGCTAATAAATATAAACGTGTGTTATTAAAAATCAGCGGGGAAGCGCTGCTTGGAAATCAGCAGTTTGGTATTGATTACGAGCCTGTTGAGATGATTGCAAACGAGATTAAATCGGTTTATGAAAGAGGCGTAGAAGTTGCTGTTGTTGTCGGCGGCGGTAATATTTTCCGAGGTATGAAAAATAGTGCAAAGCTTGGAATGGATCAAGCTTCTGGTGACTATGTCGGAATGCTTGCGACAGTTATGAACGCAGTTGCGCTTCAATGTGCTTTGAAAAAAATTGGTGTGGAATGCCGTGTTCAGACTGCTATTGATATGAACCAGATTGCTGAGCCGTACGTAAGGCATAGAGCAATCAGGCATTTAGAAAAAGGCAGAGTTGTTATTTTTGCAGCAGGTACAGGGAACCCATTCTTTACAACTGATACAGCTTCGGCGCTTAGAGCATCCGAGATTGATGCAGAAGCTATGCTTATGGCGAAAAATGGAGTTGACGGGGTTTACAACGATGACCCTAAGATAAATCCTGAGGCGAAGAAAATTGATAAGATGTCTTATGATGACATTATTAAGAATGAATTGAAAGTTATGGATACTTCTGCGTGTGCTTTATGCAAGCAGAATAAAATTCCTATTATTGTATTTGATTTCAAAGCAAAAGGAAGTTTAGGAAGAATTATGGACGGTGAAGCCGTTGGAACTTACGTTAGTTAGGGGTAAATGATTAACCCAGCTTGAATTAGGACTACAAGATTATATTAGTAAATAAAGGAGAAAAATATGTCAGAAGCTCTTGAAGAAATGTATTTATTCGGAGAAGAAAAAATGGAAAAAGCTCTTGCTCAAATGAAGCGAGAATTTTCTGCAGTACGTACAGGTCGTGCGAATCCGGCTGTGCTTGACAGAGTTGTTGTAGATTATTATGGTGCTCCTACTCCAATCAGGCAGATGGCTCAGGTAAGCGTAAGCGAAGGTACTACACTTGTTATTACTCCGTTTGATAAAAGCATTATGAAAGAGTTAGAAAAAGCAATCATCAAAGCTGAGCTTGGTGTTGCTCCGAATAATGACGGTACTTGCGTTAGATTAAACTTCCCGCCTTTAACAGAAGAAAGAAGACGTGAAACCACAAAAGAAGTTAAAAAATACGGAGAAGAAGCTAAAGTTGCGGTGAGAAATGTAAGGCGTGATATGGTTGACAGCCTTAAGAAGATTGAAAAAGAAGAAAATCTTCCTGAAGATGCTGTAAAAGATAATCAAGATAAGATTCAAAAATTAACAGATAAATATGTGGGTATTATTGATGCTCAGGTTACAGAAAAAGAAAAAGAGGTTATGACAGTATAATGAATTTAAGCAAAAGCGTAACAAGACTTATTACCGGTGTAGTCATCGGATTAGCGGCATTATTTGCTATTATGGCAGGCGGGCTGTGGCTGGTGGCGATGGTTTTAACTATTGTTATCCTTGCTTCAAAAGAATATGTTCATATACTGGAGCACAAAGGGTTTCATCCAAGCTTCAGAATAATAATAGCATCCAGCTTGATTTTTGCAGCTATGGCATATTTTAACCGTTTTGATTTAGTAGCGCTGGTGTTTACAGTGTGCTCAATCATGGCATTTTTATCTGTGCTGTTCAAAGGTAAACAGCCTTATATTGCAAACGTTGCAACAACAATTCTGGGGTTTGTATATTGCGGATGGTTTCCGCTCCATCTTTTGTTTTTGAGAGATTTGGGAAGCAGCCCTGTATATGAAGGTTTTGTGAAGCAAAATGTAACAACTGAAGGTGCAGGGTATGCTTTACTTCTGTTCTTTGCAGTTATTATGACGGATTCGTTCTGTTATTATATTGGAAGTAAGTTTGGCAGACACAAGCTTTCTCAGGTAATAAGCCCTAATAAAACGATTGAAGGTTCTATCGGCGGTACGGTAATGTGCTTGATTTTCTGTTTAGTGTTCGGGCACGCAATCCAAGTGCCTTGGTATCACTGTTTAATTTTAGGACTTTTAATTGCTGCTTTTGCTCAGATTGGCGACCTTTGTGAGTCTATGATTAAACGTGATGCAGGAGTTAAAGATTCAAGCAATATTCTACCTGGACATGGTGGTTTTCTGGATAGAACAGACAGCTTTGTGCTTACAATTCCTGTAGTGCATTATTATCTTTACTTTTTTGTTGTAAATAATTTTGTTGATATATTCAAGGGTATTTTCCCATGCTAGAAACTCTTTTTGGTGAAAGAAATGAGCTGGTTGAAATTGCGCTTACTCATCCTTCTTACACAAAAGAAAACGATTTGAGTGATTTAAAAAACTACGAAAGGCTTGAGTTTTTCGGTGATTCTGTGCTGAAACTTTTTACTTCAAAGCTTTTGTATTCAACTTATCCGGAAGCTCCAGAAGGCGAGCTTTCTAAAATTCGTTCAATTCTTGTTTCGGATGCGATTCTTGCTCAAGCTGCGGTGAAAATCGGGCTGGATAAAGAACTGATTCTTGGACCTGCTGAAGAGAAACAGGGCGGAAGAAAAAGAGAATCAAACATTGCTTGTTCTCTTGAAGCTGTTTTTGGTGCGTATTATTTAAGCGGAAAAGAAGCTGAGATTGAAAAGTTTATTAAAGATTATATTCTAATTTTTGCAGAAGATATTGATAAACATTTTGAGAAATACAATGCAAAAGATATCTTACAGCAGTTCACTCAAAGCAAGGATAAGACTCTTCCTGTTTATAAGACAGTTGAAGTTAAAGGTCCGGCTCATAAACCTGTTTTTGTTGTAGAAGTTGAATGGCAGAATAAGGTTATTGCTCGTGGAGAAGGGAAAACTAAAAAAGAAGCGCAGCAGAACAGTGCTTTAGAAGCTTGCAAAATTTTAGGAGCAGTATAATTCACATCAATATTTTCCTATTTCAACCAAATGTATGATTGCATAACGCTTTTGTAGTCATATAATTGAAATGTGTATTGGGAGAGGTTTTATGAACAGACGCTGGTATGATGCTAATGAACATACTGAAAGAGCTTTAGAACTATTAAAAGATATGGATGAAGACAGAAGAAGAGCTCTGTCGCGTGATTTAACTGCTGTTGTAAAACAGATTAAAGATATGCATGATGAGGAAGAAGACGAAGAGCAGGAAGTCAGTATTGGGATTGATAGAGTGCTCGGGCTTTATAAGATTTCTAATTCAAGGCGCTGGTACGATAAAGTAAGCATTCTCTCTTATGCTATGAAAACAATGTCCACTCTTCCTAAAGAAGATTTTTACAATATTATGGAAGGGATTTCAACCAGCCTGAGTGCGTAAATGGTCTTCCTTCTCTGAAGAGGTGATAAATTCTTGCTTTTTCCCCTTGTTTATTCTAACATGCGGATGTATAAAGAAGGAGAATAATTATGTCAAGAAAACCAATTATTGCAGGAAACTGGAAAATGAATTTACTTCAAAGCGAAGCAAAAGCTTTGTTTGAAGGAATAAAAAGCTTTACAAAAGACTTTACAGCTCAACAATTGCCTACAATTGTTATCGCGCCTGTGTTTACATCTTTGAGTGCAGTGTCTTCTGAAGGATGCGATTGCGGATGCGGATGCGATAAAATTTCTATTGCAGGTCAAAACTGTCATTGGGAAAAATCAGGCGCTTATACAGGTGAAATTTCTGTTGAAATGTTAGCTGATGCAGGATGCTCTTATGTAATCATTGGTCATAGTGAAAGAAGACAGTACTTCTCAGAAACAGATGAAATGATTAACAAAAAAGCTAAGGCTATTCTTGCAGGCGGTTTGATTCCTATTATCTGCTGCGGAGAAACTCTTGAACAAAGAGAAGCTGGTGTAACTGATCAGCATATTGCAACTCAAATCAGAGCTGCTTTAAACGGTTTATCAGAAGAAGAAGTTGCTAAATCAGTAATCGCTTATGAACCAATCTGGGCAATTGGAACAGGTAAAACTTGTGATTCTCAAGAAGCAAACAGAGTAATAGCTATGATTAGAAACGTTGTTAAAGAAGTTTCTTCTGCTTCTGCCGGAGATTCAATTAGAATTCTTTACGGCGGTTCTGTAAAACCTTCTACAATTGAAGAACAAATGTCTCAATCAGACATCGACGGTGCTTTAGTTGGCGGAGCAAGCTTGAAAGCTGAAAGCTTTAACGAAATCATTGCAAATACTATGAAAGTAAGTGTATAAACATAAATTTATTAATAAAGGGGCGGGATGCGAAGCATCCCGCCCCTTTATGTATTTTATTTCTTTTTAGCTTCGTTTTTTTCTGTTTCGACCCAGTTTGAGAATTGTTCGCTGAACTGCTGAGTAAATCCGTCGACCAGACCTCGGGTGTCAAGAGTGCTTGAAGAATGGTGGCCTCCGCCGAAGATAGCCATTAATCCTGCTGCTAGTATTGCAGCTCCACCGGCAACCCAGCCTACAACTGGAATGGCACTTGCACTTATACCAGTTCCAAGAACAGTTGCTGCGATACCTGTGATTTCTCCACCTCCGGCTGCGACTGTTGCAGCAATACTAGAAGCTGCAGCTGCAGATACGCCTGCAGTAGTGCCTCCTACAGCGACTCCTGCTGAACCTCCAGCAATAGCTCCTGCGTTTGCACTTTGGCGTCCGCTTCCGGTTACTGCTGAGTTTACTGCAATACCTTTTGCGTTATCAAACATTGCATTAAATTTTGAAACGTCAAACTTAACACCATTGGCTGTACACATTGCTCTTGCTTTTGCCATCATTTGAGCTTTTAATCCGTCAATAATTTGCTCAGCAATTTTAATGTAATAATCGGCTCCGTGTTTTTTTGTGGTTAAAGGCTTGCCAGTCTGGTATGACCTTAAAATGTCATCATTGTTTGCTGTTTCAATTTTGCTGCCGTTTCCATCTGTGCCAAGTACAGACATATTTAAATCAACTGTGTCAAAATCTTTGTCAGATTTATTCATTTGATTAATTGCATTTTCAATATTTATATTAAAGGTTGTGATAAATTGGTCAACAAATTGTTTAACATTTACTGATGCAGTTCCTTTTCTAAAAGCAGTTTTGTGTTCACTTGTAACCATTCCGTCAGCATCAAAAGTCTGTATGAAAGATGAGTTATAAATATTTTCAAATACCTGTTCAATTTTTTCAAAAGGAATTCCTTTTGCTTCAAGCATTTGCCGTATTTGTTCTTTCATTTGAGGTTTTAAACTTGTTTCAAGGCGTTCAAAAAGCTGTTGTTTAATATTATCTTTCAACTCAGCTCTTTTCTTTTTCTTTTTGATAGAAATGCTGCTGTTGTCAAAATATCCAGGAATAGTGCTTAGATTTATTGTAGAAGCATCAACAGCGTATTCTTTACCTTTAATGCTGGAGAATTTTTTGTTTTCCGCTTCGGCAGCTTTTGCTCCTTCTTCAAGAACAAGTTTTTCTTTTACTGTACTTGTGTCAAGTCCTGCAATAGCTTCTTCAACAGCAGATTTTAATTCTTCCCCGTCAGTGAATTTTGCTAATGCAGTAGTTATTGCGTTTGTTGTTTTGATAGTAATTCCGCCGAGTTTTATTGTAACTCCGGCGTCTAATGCTGCAGTTAAAAATTCTTTTGCAAATTCTTTCAATTGTTTTAGCTCAGCCCCATTGTCAATCATTGCTCCGAAAGAATTTGCGTCTGCTTTAAATTTTTCAGCTGCACTTTTAAGCTTTTCTGCGTCAGATTTATTCATATACGCTTCTAAATGAGCTTTTAAATCACCAGCAAGGTTGGTTCCGGTGTATGTTTTCATAAATTTATCAGCTTCTGCTTCAAGTTCTTTGGCAATTCGTTTTGCGGCTGTTTCCGGGATTCCGGTTTCTGCTTTTGTACTGTCTTTGCTTATAAGCTCAGAGTAAATTTCATCAAGAACTTGAGATTTTGTAGTGTCAGGGTCGTTTGAGAGAACAGAAGCTTTGAGCTGATTATACTTTTTAGGCAGTGATGCTTTGAAATCTTCTGCCATCTTGGAAGTTTCTTCTGTGTAGTTTTTAGCGAAATCTTCGATATAATCTTTTAGTGCGTTTGTGATATCTGGAAGATATTGTGTTTTTCCTGCAAAATCTCTGCTTATAGTTCCTGCCATACCATTTACAGCATCTTGCATTTGGGTTTTCTGTTCCCAAACTGCAAATTCTTCTTCTGAAACCACGTTATCACCGTTTTTATCAACATTAGAAAGTTCAACACTGTCAAGCTGCATTTCTTTCAATACAGAATCGTATTCTTCTTTTGAAATTTCCCCATTCTTGTCTTTGTCGAAATCTTCAAATTTAAGTTTTTGTCCGTTGACTGTTAAGCTCCCAAATTGATTGATACCGATAAATCCGCTCATTTCCTGTCTCCTTAAAATTTTAGATAACATTTTATTTAAAATGTTGTGTATTATACTAGTTCTTATCGGCATATTTTCTGAAAACTTTAGAATGTTAGAATAAATTGTTACAAAAATTTACAAACTTAAGAGTTTGTTATTGTTGATTTTGCAGCACAAAAGAACATAACAAAATAAATAAAATGTTATGGAGTCAGTTGTAATGTGAATTTTAGCTTATTTTTATAATTCTGAAGTACAGTTTGGGCATCTTGTAGCTTGAGCTGGAATGCAGGTAAAGCAGCGCGGGCATTCTTTTACAGCGGCTTTTTCGGCAGCATTTTCTTCTTTGCACATTTTGTTTTTCAAAGTATTAATTGCTTTTATGATTGCAAAAATAGCACAAGCAACGATTAAGAAGCTGATAATTGTGTTTATGAATGCGCCGTAGTTAATTGTAACAGCTCCGGCAGCTTTTGCTGTTTCAAGAGAAGGATAGCTTATATCGTGCGGGTAAATTTGGAAATAAAGGTTTGAAAAATCAACTTTTCCTAAAATTAGGCCGATAGGCGGCATAATGATATCTTTCACGAGCGAATCAACGATTTTTCCGAAAGCAGCGCCGATAATTATACCGATTGCCATATCAATCACATTGCCTCGAAGAATGAATTCTTTAAGTTCTTTGCCTAAATTTTTGAACATAGTACTCTCCTTTTATTTATACGACTTTACACTATATCATGTTTATGTGAGAATAAAAATAGCTCTTCATGTTTAAATTGAAATAAAGTGAAGCAGAACTGGTAACAGTATAAATCGTAGTAGTAAAAAATATAAGGAAACTAAGAAAATGGCTAGAAAAACTCCATTAGAAAAGATCAGAAATATTGGTATTGCTGCTCACATCGACGCAGGTAAGACCACTACAACTGAGCGTATCCTGTTTTACACAGGTAAAACACATAAAATCGGTGAAACTCACGACGGTGCAGCAGTAACTGACTTTATGGAACAAGAAAAAGAACGCGGTATCACAATCCAATCAGCAGCTGTAACAGCTGAATGGAAAGGACACCAGATTAACATCATTGACACACCGGGTCACGTAGACTTCACAATCGAAGTAGAACGTTCTCTTCGTGTATTAGATGGTGTTGTTGCTGTATTCTGTGCAGTAGGCGGTGTTCAATCTCAATCTGAAACAGTTTGGAGACAAGCTAACAGATATGAAGTTCCAAGAATGGTATTCGTTAACAAAATGGACAGAACAGGTGCAGATTTCTACAGAGTTGTAGACCAGATTCAAAACAGATTGGGTGCAAATGCTGTTCCTATTCAGCTTCCTATTGGTGCAGAAGATAAGTTTACAGGTCTTGTTGACTTGATGACTATGAAAGCTGAAATCTATACAAATGATTTAGGTACAGATATTAGAGAAGAAGATATTCCTGCTGATTTGGCAGAAAAAGCAAAAGAATACCATGATGCAATGGTTGAAGCTATCGCATCTGAAGATGATGCTTTGATGGAAAAATTCTTTGAAGATCCTGATTCAATCACTATTGAAGAGCTTAAAGCCGGTTTAAGAAAAGCTGTTTGCGACAACAAAATTGTTCCTGTATGCTGCGGTACAGCTTTCAAGAATAAAGGTGTTCAGCTTCTTCTTAACAACGTTGTTGACTATATGCCGTCACCAGTTGATGTTAAAGCTATTGAAGGCGAACTTGAAGACGGTTCTAAAACAGAAAGACATTCTTCTGACTCAGAACCATTCTCAGCTTTATCTTTCAAAGTTATGACTGACCCATTTGTAGGCCGTTTAACATTCTTAAGAGTTTACTCAGGTATAATCACTTCAGGTTCTTATGTTCTTAACTCAACTAACGGTAAGAAAGAACGTATTTCAAGATTAGTTCGTATGTATGCTGACCAGCGTCTTGAAGAAACAGAAGTTTACGCAGGTGATATCTGTGCTGCAGTAGGTTTGAAAGACACTACTACAGGTGATACTTTATGTGATGAAAAAGCGCCTATCATCTTAGAAAGAATGACTTTCCCTGAACCGGTTATCTCTGTTGCTATTGAGCCAAAAACAAAAGCTGACCAGGATAAAATGGGTATTGCTCTTCAGAAGCTTGCTGAAGAAGATCCTTCTTTCAGAGTTAAGTCTGATACAGAAACAGGTCAAACAATTATTTCTGGTATGGGTGAGCTTCACCTTGATATCATTGTTGACCGTATGTTAAGAGAATTCAAAGTTGAAGCTAACATTGGTAAACCGCAAGTTGCTTACAGAGAAACAATTAGAGGAAATGCTGACCAAGATTCTAAATTTGCTCGTCAATCAGGCGGTAAAGGTCAATATGGTCACGTTAAAATCAGAATTTCTCCAGCAGAAGAAAATGCCGGTTTTGTATTTGAAAACAAAATCGTCGGCGGTGCTATTCCTAAAGAATATATTGAACCTGCAAGAAAAGGTATGCAAGAAGCTCTTGAAGGCGGTATCTTAGCTGGATATCCTATGATTGACGTTAAAGTTGAACTTTATGATGGTTCTTATCACGAAGTTGACTCTTCTGAAATGGCGTTCAAGATTGCTGGTTCAATGGCTATCAAAGAAGGTACTAGAAAAGCTCAGCCTTGCATTTTAGAGCCTATGATGAAAGTTGAAATTGAAATTCCTGATGAATTTACAGGTACAATCATTGGTGATATTTCAAGAAGACGCGGACGTGTTGAAGGTCAAGAGCCTGTTGGCAACACTGGTAACGTAATTGTTAGAGGTTTAGTACCTCTTGCAAATATGTTCGGTTATGCAACTGACTTGAGATCTAACACTCAAGGCCGCGGTACATTCTCTATGGAATTCCAGTGCTACGAACAAGTTCCTGCTAATATCGAAAAAGAAATTATTGAGAAGTCAGGATCTAGCAAGTAGTTAGAGTAAATAAATTAAAAACAGGGCGGGTTCATTTATGAACCCGCCCTGTTTTTATTATATAGCATTAACAGATATGTCCAAGGCTGAGTTTTGATATTGTGTTATAATACTTTTATGGATGTTTTTGTAATTGAGATAGTTGATGCGGATAATGTGCACATGGAGCTCTTACGTGAGTTTCAAAAAAAAGAGATTTCTAATCCTAAAAAATGGAACCAACATTGCTTTTCATACTTAATGGCTGATAGAATTCTCAGAGATTTTTATGGAATTGATGATAGAGAAATTGTGTTTAACGGAAAGAAACCTTTCCTTAAGAACAGAGAAAAGTTCTTTAGCATAAGTCATAGTGAAGACTTTGTTGCAATTGCGTTTTCAGATTTTGACTGTGGTGTGGATATTGAAAAAATCAAACTTCGTGAGTTTGAGCACATCTCTAAGCGTATGGGTTTTAAGTGTAATACTTTGGAAGAATTTTATAACGAATGGACAAAGTATGAGGCTGAATACAAGCTTGGAAAGCCTGCTCAGAAGTGTAAGAAGTTTCATTTTGATGATTATATTATCACAGCTGCAAGTGTAAATATTACAGAAGAATTTGAAGTTTATATTCAAAGCGGAGAAGTTTTTCCTAACGTAAACGCTTGATTTAACTAAAGTTTGAGATTTTTTTGCCGATAACATAAATGTAGATGGAAGGAAATTTCAAATGGCAAGAATTATTGAATCATCAGAAGGCGGAAGACGTATTATTAAAATGTCAGTAGATGATATTTTATCTATTGTTCAGGACTATCAAAGAATTGTACCAAGAGCTTCTAATATAGAAATAGCACGGGATTATTTGAGCGACGCAGTAATATATATACCCGAAGAAGTGTAAATTAGAAGAAATCAGAAGAAGATAAATCTGTTAAAGCACTTTTAGCTTCTTCAAAGTTCGGATCTTGCTCAAGAATTTCCATATACAATTCTTTGGCCTTATCTCTATTATTATTTTCGTATAAAAGGGCTAGATTGAATTTCGCCTGAATAAGTTCGGGGTTATACATGATAGCCTTTTTAAACGATTCTTCTGCATTTTTAATATCATGCTGAGCAGTATACATAAGTCCAAGGCGGTACAGACCAGACGGGTTTTTTTCGTCAAACCTTAACAAGTCTGTAAGAGCTTTTTTTTCTTCAAAGAAATTGCCAAGCTGATGGTGTGCTTCGGATAATAAAAGCAGGTGTTTACCCTTAAACTCATTTTGTTTGTCAAACTCAATAGCTTTATTAAGCGCTTCTACGCAAGGAGAATAATTTTTTTGAATAAAGTAATTATTCGCCATATTGTAATAAATTTCAGGATTAAGCGCGCTGTATTGAGACGCATTTTTTAAATATTCGTAAGAATCTTCAAATCTTTCTTGTTCTGTCATATCGACAGCCCAGTGAACATACAAATCGCTTAGCAAAAGGTTAAGAGTTTTAGCTTCTCTTGGAGTAGCTTTATCCAATAATACAGAATATTTGTCTAGGGCTTTCTGATATTCTTTTTGCTGGATATAAGCATTTGCAAGTTCAAGAGTTATATCAAAACCGTTTTGGGTCATCATTGACAAGTCTTCTAATATTGCAATCCCTTCGTTTAATCTGTTTAGCTTGATATTAAACGCTGCAATGTTGTTTCTGACTTTAAATTTGTCTGAGCCTTGAATGTCTAACAATTTTTCTGAATACTCAATTGCTTTTTCGTATTCTTCGGTTTCTACGTACAAATCAACAAGTGTTTCGTTTATCCATAGAAGATTTTTTGCTTCAGTTGCAAAAGAAAGCATGTAAAGCAGCGTTTCTATTGCAATAGGATAATTTTTAATTTTGATATAAAGTTCTGTAAGCTTGCGATTTGTATCTACATCATTAGGATAAATTCCTAAACGTCTTTTATAAGCTTCAAAAGCGTTAGGGTAGTTGTGGATTTCTATATTAAGCTCAGCAAGAATTGACTGAATTTCTGCTACGTCTTCATCAAGCTCTGATAAATCAGATAATACTTCATACATGCTTATTGATGAATAAAGCTGTTCTGTTTGTTTGTAAAGTTCTGCAAGCGTTCTTGTTATTTCTTTGTCATTTTTAGTACGCTCAAATAAATATTCGTATTCTTTAATAGCTTTGCTGAGTGCTTGTTTTTTTATAAAGCAGCTTCCAAGAATTCTATGAGTGTCTAAATCATCTGACTTTCTTTTTAGAATAATTGAGCATTGTTTTATTGCTTGATTGTATTTTTTGTCTTCAAAATAAGATTTTGCAAGATAAACCCTGACATCTAAATTCCCTGGAACTCTGTCAAGATACTGTGTCGCAAATAATTGTGCAAGTGCATATTCTTTTTTATCAAAAAGATTTTTTACATGACTGAGGCAGTCTTTTGTTGTCAGCTGAAGCTCATCGCCTTTTTTAGAGCTGCCTTGAAATAGAATAATAGAATACAGTATGTATAGTGCAGCACTTGCTACTATAAAAGCTACAATAATAATTATTATATTAGATTCAGTCAATTTAGCTCTCTCATATTCAAATACTACAAATTATTATACACGATACTTAATAAAAATAAAAGATTTACTTTTTTATGAGTTTTGTTAAATAATATATAGTATGAAAAAGATTTTTTTGATTAGTTTAATATTGTCTTTTACTTTTTCTTTGCAATCTTCTTTTGCTGAGAGCTGGGATGATTTTGGCGGCTTGGACAAAGCTTGGGACGGGCAAAAGTCTATTACTAATAAAGAATTTGAAGAAGCGGTAAATGTTTTTGAAAAAAAACAGAAAGAAAAAGAAGCAAAACAGCGTAAGAAAAAAATAAAAAAAATTGGCGGCGGCGGTACAAGCCTTCACAATGAGCTAAATCCTGACAGTGAAATTACTGAGCTTGCTCCTTTGCAAAAAAAGAATGAAGAAGGGCATCTTTTGAATATTCCGGTCAATTTGATTATTGATGAAATGCCTCTTGATAAGGGGTTTTATAAAATTATCGCGCAAAAAGACAAAAATAATGATATTTATTTGATGTTTTATCAATCACAGTTTTTTAAAGGCAAGGTGAGAGCTTGTGAAACCGAAGATGATTATGATGAAGATGAGCTGGATTTTGTAAAACTCACTCCTTATAATGAAAATTTTGTAAAAATTATTTTCGGTTCATTGGAATTCAATGCTTATGCATACGTGCGGTTTGTTAATTAGTAATTGCAATTTTGCTAAATGTATGTTACGATTATGTTAGGTTTGTGCTATTAGGTGAGAGATTTAAATTTGAATGGAATTTTGAACAGAATAGTATAAACATAGGATTTAAACCATTAGATACTGTTGTATAGTTATTAGACGAGAGAAGCAATTTAATAGTTAGAAGTATAGAATGAATATGCGCAATTATATGAAGAAAAACAAAAAAACAGTAGACGCTCTAAGTCTTACAACTGACGAGTTAATCGCGAGTGTAAGCCAGCGTCAAGGGAAACGCAGAGCTTCCAAAGTTGTTATTATCCCGTTATTGGCATTGTGTGCTGTTGTTCCGGCAGTTCATACAATTATGTCTTTAAACGGTTTAAGGACAGTGAGTCTTTCAGAAGGAAACATTCCGTCTCTGGCATCTGTTCCTATAGCAGCAGCGACTGCGAAAAAAGATTTGATAGCAATCCCATCGGGCACGATTAAAGCAAATCCGTTTTTACCGTACCGTGAAATAGGGACGACTCCTGTAGTTAGTGATGTTCCTAAGTTTGATTTAGTAGAGCCGCCGGATGTTGTTAATGAAAGTTCTGATGCAGCAAGAGTAATGGATACTGTTGTGTCAGGTATTCTTTATGATAAATACAGCCCTTCTGCAATTTTGAATATTGAGGGCAATGATTATTTGGTCAAAAAAGGTGATGTCGTAAATAATTATAAAGTAGTTAATATTATGCAGGACAGTGTTACTGTTAAGTTGGGCAGCAACACATTTAAAGCTGGTATTGGCGAAATTTTGACCGAAGGGTCTGTAAATTATAATGACGTTTCTAACTTAAACAAAAAATTCGGAGGGGAAAGAAAATGAGATATAATCATATAAAAAGATTTTTATCAGCAGCGTTATTATTGGCGTTTACGACACCATCCGGTATCGCTTATTCTGGTTATGATAATTATAGAGCTGCTGGAAGCGATTCAACCGTTTTATCTGCTGATGTTAGATTAACAGGTAAAAACGATAAAATTACATTGTCGCTTAGAGATTCTGATGTAAAACAAGTTTTGAGAATGTTTGCTGATAAAGCAGGGTTAAACGTAGTTTTCCATAGCTCTGTAAAAGGTAAAGTTACTCTTGATTTAGTTGATATGCCGATTAATGAAGCATTTGAGCTTGTATTGCAAATCGGCGGTTTGAATTATTACACACAAAATAATACATTAATTGTTTTGGCAAAAAACAGTGCAGACAATGCAACTTTTTCAAAACAAGAAATGATGGTATTTCCTGTAAATTATGTAGATGCAGGTAAAATTGCACAGTTCTTAAACAAAAATGTTTTTGGAATGAAGAAAGCAGGTTTATCAGGAGTTGACGCAGCTACAGTAAACACAGCGACCAATGAAATTATTGTGTTTGGTATGAAGTCAGATGCTGCAATTGTAGAAAAGGTGATAGCTCAGCTTGATAGAGAGCCGTTATCAAAAACTTTTGCGGTAAACCATACAACGCCTGCTGAGATGGCAAACATGATTTGTGACATGCTTCTTCCATCTCGCGGTTCAGCTGGTTCTGGCGGCGGTGGAAACGGCCCTGCGGTTAACATTCCTCCTACTCCTGGAGTTGGAACAGCTCTTGGCGGAGCAGCTGGTATTGTGACAGGCGGAGCGGCTTCAAGCAGTTCTGATAATGAGTTGAAACTTGGTGAAGGCGTTGTTGCTTGTTCTGTTTCTTCTTCAGTTGCATCTGCAAGTGCTTCACCGTTTGATGTTCAAAATCTTTCAGTTTCTTACTTCCCGCAGAGAGGTACTATTACTTTGATGGGCGGTTCAGCTGCGCAGCAGGAAATGGTAGAAAAATTTATTAAGGCTAATGATGTTAAACAGCCTCAAGCTTATTTAGAAGTTTCAATTGTTGAATTGAATGAAGATGGTTCAAAAGAATTCCAGAACCAGTGGAATATTGATTCTAAAAACTGGGTATTCAGCTTCCAGGGTGACACATCTTCTGTTGGCAGAGATGCTGGTCCTCGCAGAACTCAGTTTGTTCCAATTCAGGCATTGCAGCCAGATGGTTCTTTGAAAGAAATTTACACACCAGCAGGATTAACTAATTCTTCTTATATTTCATGGCATTTGAACTATTTGATTACAAACAAAAAGGGCAGAGTCCTTGCTAATCCTAAGCTTTTGATTACAAACGGTCAAGAATCAGTTATCGATTTAACTCAAGACTATGTAGAAAAAGTAACTTCTGAGTTCTTGTCATCATCTCAAAATGGTACAGGTTCAACAGGTTCTGTTCAAAGAACATATACTATTGGTAAAGATATGGGTATAAAGATTGCTTTAACACCATTTATTTCACCAGAAGGTTATGTAACTATGAATATTAAACCTGATTATGCAACAGAAGCTGCTCAGGTAGTAACTCCGTCACAAACTGGTCAAGGTACTGACTTGCAGGCTACATTGCTGAGCAGAAGAAATCTTGATTTGAAAAATGTAAGAATCAAGGACGGTGAAACTCTTGCTATCGGCGGTTTGATACAAGAATCTGAACAAAAAACTGTTTCAAAAATTCCGGTGCTGGGTGATTTACCGGTAATTGGCGCAGCGTTTAGATCTTCTAAAACTGAAAAGAAAAAGAGCGAACTTGTTATTATGATTACTCCAAGAATCATAAATGATGGAGAAGGTTCTGTAGCAGACAGTTTATAATAAAGATACACTATGGCTAATCAACTGGATAAATTAAAACATAGCATAAAGAAAGAATATGTAAGTAACTTTGAATTAAACCTGATGAAATCATCAGGTTTTATTCCAGTAGACAAAAGGCAAAGCGAATTCTTTGTAATATTGAATAAGGATAATTGTGCGGGAAGAGCTGAAATTATTGCATTAATTAAAGAGAAATTTCAGAATTTAACGCCGCAATTTATTCCGATATCAGATAAGGATTTTGCAGATGTTTTTAGCAGTATTTCTGAAGTTGATTCAGTAGGAGCGAATCAGGCTGAAACCAAGCCGGTGCAGGCGGAAGCTAAGCCAGAGCCTACTGCTGAAGAAATCCTTGTTTCTATTGGATGGCTGACTCAAGAGCAGCTGGATGAGTGTCTTGGTATTGCTAAAGAAAGAAATGTTCCTCTTGATATGATTTTAAATGAGAAGGAATATTTACCTTTCGATAAAATTGCATCTTATTTAAAGAAAAAATATGGATGTGAAATTATATCAAAGGCTCAAATTAAAGTTGACAAGAGTATTCTTAAAAAATTACCTGACGATGTTGTTGAGAAGAAACAGGTTGTAATAATGTCAATGGAAGGCAGCAAACTTGGTGTTGCTATGGTCAATCCGAATGACAAGTTTACTATCAGAGAAATTTCTCTTTCAACCGGACGTTCTTTAAATGTATATTGTATTCCTTCATTTGAGTTTGATAAATATTTGAAAGAATATTTTATTCAAAAGAAATCGGAGCAGACTGTTAAAGAAACTGAGCGTATTATTCAAAGTATTGAAGAAGAAGCTTCTCAGTTTAGCGATGAAGAGTCTATGTGGGCTCAAGTTGAAAAAGAGCTTCAAGATGCCAGCGGTAATGTTGCTAAATTTGTTTATAAGATTATTACAGATGCTATTGATGCTAAAGCTTCGGATATTCATATTGAACCGAGAATCGGATATTATGTAGTAAGAACTCGTTCTGACGGTATTTTGAAAAAAGTGCTTGAAATCCCTGGAAGTATTGAGCAGTCAGTAATTTCAAGGTTTAAAGTTCTTGCAAGAATGAATATTGCAGAGCATAGACGTCCTCAGGATGGTACTTTTTCTATAAAATACAATGAAAGAATGTATGATTTTCGTATAAACACTCTTCCAGTATCTGGTAAAGAAAAAGTTGTAATCCGTATTCTTGCTCCAGCCGTGAGTTTGAAAGCTGCGGGTTCTGAGATGGTAATTCCTGGGGCAGAGCCTTCTGATGTGCAAAAAATTCATGACATGGTTCAGTCGCCTAATGGTATTATTTTAACATCAGGTCCTACAGGTTCTGGTAAAACAACAACTTTGTATACGATTTTAAAATCTTTAAATAATGAAGATGTTAATATTACAACAATTGAAGATCCTATTGAAATTAAGCTTGAAGGTATTAACCAGTCACAGGTAAACCCAAAAGCGGATATTACTTTCGCTTCTTGTATGAGAGCTATTTTGAGACAGGACCCTGATATTATTTTGATAGGTGAAATCCGTGACTTTGAAACTTTAGAAGTTGCAATTTCAGCAGCTTTGACTGGTCACTTAGTATTAAGTACTGTTCACACTAACTCAGCAGCTGCAACTGTTACGCGTTTGATTGAAATGGGGGCAAAAGATTATCTTGTGTCTTCAACTTTGACAGGTGTAATTGCTCAGCGTCTTGTGAGAAGGTTGTGCGATAAATGTAAGGAAGAGTATATTCCTACAGAAGAAGAAGTAAAACACATTACAACAAATCCTGATTTGCAGCAGAAACTTTTGAAAACAAAGCTTTACAGAAAAAAAGGATGTAAAGACTGCGGATATTTAGGTTATGCCGGCCGTCTCGGGATTTATGAAATTATGCCGATAACAAGGGAAATTAAAAAGCTGATTGCTCAAGGTGCTCACGATATTGAAATCGAAGAAGCAGCTGTTGGAGCGGGTATGAAAACTCTGAAAAGTTCTTGTTTAAACCATATTATTGATGGTAAAACAACAACAGGAGAGTTTATAAGAGTTCTCGGTTACGCAAACGAATAAGGATAAAGAATATGCCAATATATAGTTATACAGCGTTAAAACAGGGTAAGGAAGTAGTTAAAGGAGAAATAACAGCTTCTAACGTAAAAGATGCCAGAGACGTTATTCGTAAGATGGGTTTGGTTCCTACGCAAATTAATGAATTTGTTGACGTTAAAGCTAAAAAATCTCAATCGATTTCTCAGTTGTCGCTAAATGAAAAGATTGATTTTATTTCAACCCTGCAAATCTTGCTAACATCAGGTATTCCAGCTGTTGAATCTCTTATGTTTATGGAGCAGGAAGCTGCTAGAAAGAAGATTAGAGAAACTTCTAAGATTTTAAAAACTCAGATTATGGCAGGTTCAACTTTTGCTGATACAATGGCAAGATATCCGCAAGTATTTGGTTATATTTTTATCGGTCTTGTTAAAGCTGGTGAAGAATCCGGTGAATTGGAAAAAACTTTGGACCGTATCAAAGATTTGCTTACTAAGCAAGCGAATACTAAAAGCAAAGTTATTGGTACTTTAATGTATCCGATGTTTGTAATTGTTCTTGCCTGCCTTGTAACATTGATTATGTTAATGTTTGTATTCCCTGCGTTTAAAGATATGTTTGCTCAGCAGGAAAAAGCACTTCCTTGGATTACTTCCATGATGATTATGGCGGGTGATTATTTAAAAACTTATTGGTATACTATACCAATATTTATTCTAGCTTTTATTGCATTCTGCTACACAATGGTCAGCTGGCAGCCTGCAAGAAATCTGCTGGATAAGCTTGTTCTTAAGATACCTTTGTTTAATAACTTGATTTTGTATTCAAACTTTTCAAACTTCCTCTCAGTAATGAGCGTTTCTTATGAAGCGGGTATTCCAGTAGTTGACTGTTTGCATCTGGCTGTTATTACGCTCACAAATTCGGTCATGAAAAACAAAATGAGCGGTGCTATTGTTAAAGTTCAGCAAGGTATGCAAGTTTCTCAAGCACTTAAATCAACTGGTATTGTGCCTAAGATGCTGCTCTTTATGGTTGCAACCGGTGAACAATCAGGACGTTTGGGAGATATGCTTGATAAAGGCGTAAATTATCTGGATAAGATACTTGATTCAATTATAGATACGTTAACAAAAGCAATTGAACCTATTATGCTTGTTGTAATCGGCAGCATCGTTCTTTGTATGGCGTTAGCATTGTACTTACCACTCTTCCAGTCTTATATGAACTAGGTGCTGAGCACGGGGGTAAATGAAAGAACAATGGTCGGGTGACAGAGGCAAAGACTACAAGCCAGAATAAAGCCTGCAGGTCACCCTCAAAGAGAAGATACAATTAAAATGGCAATCCTGCATTGGAGATATACATAAAATGGAAAACAATGAAATCTTAGAATTAACAACATCTGCCTGGAGAGAAAAGGTTTATATTGAGACTGCAGAATTTATTGTCAAAGGTTATGTTTTTATGCCTAAGATTGGTAAAAAAAGCAGGCTGCTGTCTGAAATTTTGAATACCAGTAAACAATTTATAGCAGTTAAGAATTGTACTTTGGAGTTTAAGCTTATGCCTCAAAAAGATATTGAGTTTCATGAGTTTTTGCAGCTTAATCTTGCTACTATTCTCTTGATGAGACCTTTGTATGAAGAGTAAAACTTATGTAATTACTGGTGCGACTTCGGGGATTGGTAAAGCTCTTGCTGAGAAGCTTGCTCAGGATAATGTTGTATTTGCAGGATATAGAAGCGAGTCAAAGCGTGAAATGCTTGCTGCGATTTCTGATAATATTTTCCCTTTCTATATTGATTATGCTAAGCCTGAAACAATTGCTTCAGCTGTAGAATTTTTGAAAAGTAAATGTTCAAAAATTGATACACTTATAAATATTGCCGGCTGTGTTGTGGCTGGTCCTATTGAAAAAATAGATATGAAGGAAATTCGCAGGCAGTTTGATGTGAATGTTTTTGGGCATCTTGAGCTCAGCAAATCCTTAATCGACATTTTAAAAGACGGAAAAATAATAAATGTCAGCTCTATGGCAGGTTATGGAGTATTTCCTTTTATTTCTCCATATTGCGCATCAAAAAGATGTCTGGATATGTTTTTTAATGCACTTCTTGTTGAGAATAAAAAGAACATTAAGATTATCTCCGTAAAACCAGGTGTGATTGCAACTCCTCTTTGGGGAAAATCTATTGAAGAGAACTCAAAATATTTCGAGAATTGCACCGGTTATGAAGAAGAAATGCAGTTTATGATAAAAAATGCACAGAAAAATGAAGCAAAAGGACTTTTACCGGAAAAAGTTGTAGAAGTTATTTTGAAAGCAGACAGCTTGAAAAATCCGCAACTTTCTTATACAGTAGGGCGTGATGCTTTTACTGCACGTTTAATATCAAAGCTTCCTCAAGCTTGGGTAAATCGTCTTGTTAAGTTTGGATTGAAAATTCGCATGAATGTAAAGAATTGTAAATAATTTAAGAAGAGAGTAGCAAAAAATTTTCTTGACGATGTTTAAGGATAATATAAAGCTCTCTCTTCTTATTTAAACGGACAGGCCTTGGTTTTTACAAGGTCTTTTTTTTATGCAAGGTATTTAACGCCGGCGGGTGTGAAATTTTTGAACAAATTTATTTATTTTTCGTTATACTAATATAGAGGTAACAATATGAACGATAAATGCTCAAAATACGAAGGACTTTTTGTTTTCTCAGATGAAGCAGTTTTGAAACAGCATCTTCAGGAATGTGAAGAGTGCCGAATGGAACAGGAAAAGATGGATAGAGTTTCCGAATTGATTGGAGAAGTCAGGCCGCATTATCTTGTTAAGTCTCGTAAAAGACCGGCTCTTAAGGCTGTTTGTGCTTTGATGCTTTTAATTTTTTGTGCTTTTTCTTTTGAGTTAATGGAAAATTACGATGATATGACAGATACATTGCGATATGGCAATACTTTGTCAGCTGAGGATTTAGGTTTTCCTGTAGATTCTTATGGATTGATTGCTGTTGGTGATGGGTAAAGGGTAAATAAATTGGGTGAGCGTGTGACTACAAGCTTATCGCGGTGAATGAATGAATTTCGACGAAATAATAAAAACTAATAAAACTAATATAAAAAATATAATAAGATTGATTACCAGAAGTGAAAATGAAGATTTGGAGCAAGAGGTATATATTAAGCTCTGGAAAAATGCTGATAAATACGAAGAACGAGGAAGTTTGAAGAGCTGGATTGGTACTATTGCAAAAAATACTTCAAAGGATTATTTGAAGTCTGCTGTTGTAAGATATGAGAATGATTCAACTTCTGATGAATACGTTGTAACAAGTATAAAAGACAAAAAAGCAACTCCTGAAGATAATATTGTTGCTCTGGAGCGCAGAAAAAAAATAATTAAGGCGATTGATAGTTTGAAGCCGAAGCTTAAAGAAACTATTATGCTTTGTGAAATTCAAGGTTTTACTTATGAGGAAGCTGCAAAGAAGCTCAAGTGTCCGATAGGAACGGTTAAATCAAGAATTTACAATGCAAAAAAAGAATTAGCAGAAGTATTAAGTGATTTATTATAATAAGAGAGGTGAATTATGAAAAAATTATTAGTTTTAATGCTTGCGATATTTTCAATACAGGCATATTCAGCAGCTTTTGCTGTTCCTTGTGGAAATAGCGATGTAGAAAGACCTTCAAAAGAAGAAATTATGCAGAAAAGAAAAGCCCGTGAAGCTGAGTTTGAACAAAAACTTGGACTTACAGAAGCTCAGAAGGTAAAAGCTAAAGAACTTCGCGTAAAAGGTCGTGAAAAAATGAAACCGGTTATTGAAGAAATAAAATCTAAAAAACAGGAAGCAAAGATGGTTAAGCTTTCAAGAATGGCTGTTCAAGCCCAAGAAGAAAAGCTTGCAGAAATCGATGCCGAGCTGAAAGTTCTTGAAGAGAAAGCAAATGAGATTAGAAAACAAAATATGAAAGATTTCGAATCGATTTTAACCCGTGAGCAAAAAAGAATTCTTAAACAAATGAAAAAAGAAGGCAGAAAGAAATTCGAAGAAAAAAGGTAATAAACAAAAGCGGACCGGCTTTAGCCGGTCCGCTTTTGTTATATTAATTAGTTATTCAATGCTCTAGCTGCTGCCATTGCAACTTGCGGGTTGGAATCCGCTTGAGCTAAAGTATAAAGTTTAGTCAATTCTTCTTTGTATTCAGGTCTTTGAATATGCCTTAAAGCATCAATTGCTGCAATTTTTACTTCTGAATTCGGATTATATCTAAGCGCATCTACTATTGCTGCTGAGCCTGGTAAATCAGTTAGAGGCACTATATTTCCGGTATGTCTTTCTACTTCGTCTGCATAAACCTTAGCGAGAATAGACATTGTGAAAAGGGCGTATTCTTTGTTTCTTTCAGCCATTTCCATTGGAGAAAGCTGGTTTGCTAACGCTAAATCTGCTTCGTTTACAGGATAAGGAAGTTTTGGCTGGGTGTTGCTGCTTCTTGCTGTTTCAATCGCGATAAAGTTTGCGATAAGTTTCTTTCTTGCCTGCACTTGTTCTTCTGATGGTGCTGCAAGGTTTGTGCTGTCAGCTTTGGTAATATCTATTAAGCTTGAAAAAACTTCTCTTACAATATAAGGAATAGCGTTTTCTTTATCATCAAGCGACAAACGCGCGATTTCTTCCATTTGTTGAGCTTGAACATCAAAATCTGGGTTTGTTAAGTTGGAAACTACAAGTGAAATATCTACATCAGGCAAAATTTCTTCTCCAGGAATTATTTCAGGACGTTTAATTTCTGATACAGAGATTTGGTTATCAGCTTTTTTAATTTTTTCTGTTTCAGCTTCCATGATTTTTACATCATTGATGATGTTGTCCTCTGCTTCAGCGTTTGCTTTTTCTGCTTCTACAGAAGTGTAGCTGGCTTCTGGAGCTTCAACGTTTTCAGGTTCTTCTTCAATTTCGATTTCTTCTGGTTCGTCTTCGATTTCAATTTCTACTTCGTTTTCTATTTTAGGAAGAATTACGTTTGTTGTAGTGTAAGCAATATTAAATCCTTGAGGAAGCGGAATACGTTTTGGATTTACCATATCAAAAGTTACAGGACTTTCTGATTCAGGGTAAGCATAAATACGTTTTGGCTCAGTGTTAACAGATGGATTATCAATATCAATATTGACTGCATTATAAATACCATTATCATCAATATAAGTGTTTCGGTTATTTGCTGCGTTAACTTCCGGTTGGCGGATGTTAATTTTTACAGCATTATAATTTGGTTTGTTTGCACTATTATCAATTGATTGAACCATGTTTTACTTCCTTTCGATACTACACATCTGATAGTATAAGGTAAATCAAGATAAAAAGTTGCTTTTTTATTAAAACATGTTTACAAATGTTTACATCATATTTATTACATCAATGCCGCGGAAGTCGAAAATTTTCTTTGTATTATTTTTTAATTTTTCTTCTGCAAGAAGGCAGCCGACAATTGCTTCTAATTGAGCAACAGGCATCATGTTGATTGGAAGAGAATCGAACCCGAATTCGTATTTTAGTGCAGATTGAAGAAATTTGCAGTCTGCGCTTGAGCGTTCTTTGAAGTTAGAATACAAGTTAAGCTTTTGCCTTGTTAAATAAACTTCGTATCTTGAGATTTCAACGCCATCGTTTTGAAGTTTAGAAAAAAGCTCGCATCCTCTAGCAGCGAATCTTTGCATCCAGTTATCCCTGTTTAAAAACTCATTTTTTTTAGAATGGATTAACTGATAAGGTTTTGATAGAACGCGCCATTTTCCTTCCATCATTGTGTTATCCCAAGGAAGTGAAATGCAGAATACTGAGTCTTTTAAAGATGTATAATTATCGAAAAAAAGCTGAACATCGTGCATTGAAAAAAGCTTGTCTACGTAAATAAGTTTTCCTGTTGCGATTTCTCTTACAGCAACACCGCTTTCAACAGAAGAAGAAGGGCCCAGCGACATTCCTACTGAATACTGTATCATAGTCCGAAATCCTCGTCTTCAGGAATATTTGAATCTAATTTTATAACACGCCTTTCAACGGCCGGCATTCCATTTTCTTCTTTTTCAAGGTTGATGTAAAGCTCCATATTCTTTTTAGAAAGTTTTTCGCTTTTTTGTTTTTGAATCCGTTTTTGGTTGTCTTCTAAAAGTTTTCTGGCCGCAGGAGAAATGGAATCGCCTTCAACCATATTAATAACGCGTTGGCGTTCTTTTTGTATTGCTTCCTGCTGAATTTTTGTAAGTTTTAAGGTATTGTCGTTTTGTGTTTCAAACTGCCTTTTGTATTTGTTTTTCAAAATTAAGATTTCAACTCTTCTATTAGCCGGGTCTTTAGGAGATATAGCACTTTCAAGCGGACGTGTGTCTGCGTATCCTATTGCAGTGAAAAGTGAAGGTGAGAACTTAAATCTATCAATCAAATATCTTACTACAGAAGATGCTCTGGCAGATGACAGCTCCCAGTTTGAAGGGTACTGAGTGCTTTTAATCGGGTCACTATCTGTGTGGCCTTCAACTCTCATTGAGTGAAGAACAAATTTCTTGCAGATTAATACACCGACTTTATCAAGTAATTTTTTTGCTCCTTTATCAAGATAAGCTGAAGCTGGTGCAAAAAGGTACTTGTCGTCAAAAGTTAATAACAAACCTTTTTCTGTCATTTTTGAAGTTATTCCGTCGAGTTCTCCTGCTTTTTTAAGTTCTTCGATAGTTTCTTCAATTTCTCTGAAAGATTCTTCTTCGTATTTAGGGCTTATGTATTCCAGCATAAGGCTGGGAATGAACGAATTTGCCTGCTGCTGGTCAAACATAGAATCGCTTCCATCCATAATTGACTGCTGGCCGTCCATTAATGCATTCTGGCTGAAAGCATATTTTAAAGACTCTTGAAGTTTTGCAAAATCATTGACGTCTGTTTGTGCAAGAGCGTAAAGTACAACGAATGTTGCAAACAGCAGAGTAATAAAGTCGGCATAAGAAACCAGCCATCTTTCAAGATTTTCATGTTCTGGATGTTTTGGTTTTTTAGCCATTCGGTTTTGCGTCCTTGTTATCTTCAAGTATAAATGAGCGTAATTTTCTTTCGATTAGCACAGGGCTTTCACCTGCTTGTATAGATAAAACGCCTTCAAGTATCATGTTTTTGTATAAAAATACGCTTTGATAAATAAATTTAATTCTTGTGCTTATTGGAATCATCACTAAGTTTGCAGCGAACAAACCATAAATTGTAGCAACAAAGGCAACTGCAATGCCGGCTCCAAGTTTAGACGGGTCAGAAAGGTTCTGCATAACCTGAATTAGCCCGAGTACAGCGCCGATGATACCAAGTGTCGGTGAGTATCCGCCGAAAGATTCATATACTTTCGCTGCATTATTAACATAGTTTTCGAACTGTTCAATCTGGTTTTCCATCATTTCTCTGACAAGCGAAGGGTCTGTGCCGTCAGCAACAGCTCCTAAACCAAGAGTTAAGAGCGGGTCAGAAGCATTGTAAGCTTCTTTTTCAAGAGCAATGATACCTTCTTTTCTGGCTTTTGTTGCAAATCCGCCGATTTCTGTAATAAGAGCATTGAAATCAGATTTTGGAGGCATAAATACATTTTTTAGCATTAATATTGCAGATAAAAGTGTTTTTGAAGGGAAGCTTAAAACTACAGCACCTGTAGTACCGCCAAGTACGATAAAAGCTGCTGTAATCTGAAGCAGCTGGCCGATGTTTCCGCCTTCCATTGCTTGACCGGTTAAAATAAAGCCTAATCCTAAAAACAGCCCTATGACTGCAAATATATCCATAACTATCTCCGATTGTATACTATTCTGAATATATTAAACTATATTTTAGCCCCTTTGAAATCCTTTAAATAAAGGATTAAATCCCTTCAAAATTCCCGGCAAGAACTTTTAAAGCTTTGTCTTCTGCTTTTTGTGCTCTGTCTAAAGCTCCTTGAAGCCCTGAGTTATCAAAGTTTTTCTGAATATTAGCTGCTGTTTGAGAAGGAATATATGTACGTTTTTGTGCATCAACTTTATCTGATTTTATTGTGCAATCTGAAGAAGGAATATAAGTATAATTATCTGTTTTATTTTCCTGAATAGGAGCAGGAATTATATTTTCTTGTGAAGGGATATAAGTATAATTATCGGCTTTTTCTTCTTGAGGAGCTTGCGGAGTATTGCCTCTCATAGCGATTTGTGCGCCTTGAGGACCAAATTGTTTACGACTTTGTGCTTCATAGAGTCTCTTATTCAAATCTTCTCTAAGGAATTTTTCCTGCTGTTTTCTTTCCTGTTTTCGTTCGTCTTGTTTCATAGAATCATAAGATTTTCCGAAAATGGTTGTCGTACATTTAGTAAGCGCAGCGCCTAAAACTCCCATAGAGAGCAGCCCCCACACGCCAAATCTCATAGGAATTGCAATTCCGTCTTTCAAAAATCTTGGTAAATCGTGCAGAACTTTTGAACCTCTGCCTCCGCCATGATAGCCTTTGAAATTACCCAGGTCGAACGTTAAAGCTCCGGCAAGTTTTCTGATACCTCTTGTGAAAATATTTTGTCCTTTTACTTTAGAAAGTTCTTTTACCTGTTTTTTTGCTTCTTTAAGCGCAGTGTTGTATTCTGCTTTTGACTTAAACTGACTTTGTCTGAGCGGTTCTTTTCCCATAAGTGATTTTAATTTATCTGTAAATCCGCTTCCGGCTTTATCATTAAATTCTTTTTTAATTTGTCTTACTTTTACGACCTGGTCTTTTGTCATACCTGCATTCTTGATACCGCCTATTGCGTGAAGCATTTTAAGGGCAATAGGGAAAGTAAATACCCACGAAATATTTTCGACGAAACCATTAACGGCAGTACCGATTTTCTGGTCTTTGTCTGCTTTTCCGACATTGATACCCAGCTCTACAAGAAGCGGAGAAATGAAAATTAACGCTCCAAGCTTGCCGCCTCCGAATGTTAAGCCGCGGTGAACCATCTGCATCAATTTAGAAGTGAATCTTCCTGTTGCAGTTTTAGCGCCGCCTGATACGCTGTGAAGCTTATTAAACACTTCGTCACAACCGATTGTTCTTTCAAATGTTTTTGTAGCAGGTCCCATCCAGCCATAATGGCCTGTACCCATTTTGACCTTGCCGCCGACTTTTCCGGCTGCTATTTTTACGTCATTAATGTACTTGCCGTACATATCTTCTTTGATAAGATTAATCTTCTCAGCTGTTAATCCCATTTCTTTTAAGATTTCGTTTTTAGCTGCACTAACTGCATCTTCTCCAAGTGCTTGAATCTTTTTAATCTGTTCAGGAGTTCTGCCAAGGCGTTCAAGCATAAGCTGAGTTACTGCTTTCTCTTGCGGAAGCTGTGATACTTTTTGGACATTGAAGCTTTTTTTAAGCATTTCAAGTTCAAACTTATTCGGTCCAAGGTCTTGTAGTTTTGGAATTTCCTGTGTATTTAAATGGAGTGCGTCAGTTATTCTTAAAAACTCCTGAACGACTTCCTGGTTGTGGCTGAACATTTGACTTCTTGCCATAGACCATTCCGGCATGGTCGGAGTGTCTTTCATTGCACGAAGAATAGCGCTTTTTCCAGCAAGCTGCTTACCTCTTTTTCCGATTGCCCCGGCTCCGTTTAAAACTGTTTGAATAGGTTTATTCTGGATAAGTTTAGAGTTTTGAATTTTATCTCCAAAGTTTGCTGCTTTTGCAGTAAGGCTGGTTTCATACTTACCGCTGCAAGCTTTTGAATAAGCGTCTAAACCAACCCCAAGCCCGAGCCATGTTCCCAGTACAGCTAAAGGATGTTCGAAGAAAGGTTTTAAAAGCATGTCATACATCGGATTTGCTTTGAAAGCGTCTTTAAAGCCCATATTGTTGTATGTATCCGGAACATAATAATAATTCGGAATACGCACTTGCTGTTGAGCTTGAGGCTGTTTGGCATAATCCTGAGGAATGTATTGATTACTTATGTTCGTATTAATTTGTGACACAATAAGACCTTTTTCTAACCTAACTATTAATATAAAGTCATGTTGTTACAAAAAATTGCCTTTTGTGAATAAATATTAAGCTTTTTCTTTTATGCATAGTTCACAGCACATACTGCAAGCTCCGAACACTCCGCCATTTGCTTTCAGGTTTTTTCTGAAGCAGCAATATTTAGGGTCATTAAAAATTTCTTTTAAACTTTTTTCTTTTACGTTTCCTATTTTCATTGACAAACACGGGTAAATATATCCTTCAGGATTTATAAACATGTTGTTGTAAGGAAATGTACAAGGTTCATAAATTTCTTGTATAGGTTTGTCTGCTGGAAGTGCAAAAAACTCTTCAATCTTGTTTAGCGGGTTTGAAGAGTATTCAAATTTTGGTGAAAAACGCAGTTTAGTTTTGCCTTTTAAGCTTTCGATTTCGCGGTAAACCTCTTTAAAATGCTCCATATCAAAATAAGGTTTGACTGGAAAGTCAGCATTAAATTCAGGTATAAAACTTTCTTGTAATAAAGAGCTTTGTTTCCAGTTATTGTTTCTCAAAAATGAGATAGAAAGAAACTCAAAGTTCATTTTTTCACAGAGTTTGTAAAGTTTAACTAAATCATCAAGATTGTTTTCGAGAACAATTGTTTTTATATCTACCATCTGGTTAGGTTTTTGAGATTTTAAGTTCTCAAGGTTAGAAATTATTTTATCGAAAATACCTTCTTTACCTCGATTTTTATCGTGGTTTTCTCCAAAACCGTCAAGTGAAACAGATAATAAAAGAAGCTTGTATTTAATAAAAGCTTTGATAATTTCATCTGTGATTAAAATTCCGTTTGAGACAACGTGTGTTTTATTCCAGAGTTTTTTTGATGTGTAAGCAAGAATTTCAATAAAATCTTTGCGAATAAGCGGTTCACCTCCGACCAGAGTTGCTATTGAGTAGAAAGGCATCTGGTCAATAACTCTTTTCCATTCATCTGTTGTAAGTTCCTGCTTATTACGTTCAGAGCCTACATAGCAATATGGGCATTGCAAATTGCAGCGGTAAGTCAGTTCAAGAAAATATCTGAAAGGGATTTTTGCTCTTCCGTATTTATCGTTATACGAAAGTGATGTATAAAAATTTCTAGCCCAATCAAACAAACTTGAATAATTCATAAATCCCCCGCAATCTCTAGTCCTTATATTAACATAAAGTTTAATGATTGTTGAGAGGTTTAGATTTAATATAATAAAGAATCCTCATCGCTCAAACTTTCCTCCCTTTTCGGGAGGATTTCTTTATAAAAAGGGCGGACGCGATATCGCGTCCGCCCTTTTTATTAATTCCTATTGAGCAATAATTTTAACCCCTGAGCTTGTGCCAAGCCTTGAAGCCCCTGCTTCAATCATTTTTAAAGCCGTTTCTTTATCGCGGATTCCTCCGGAAGCTTTAACGCCAAGCCCTGCTTCTTTTACTGTTTCATACATAAGCTTAACGTCCTCAACTTTTGCGCCAACTCCGTTTTTGACAAATCCTGTAGAAGTTTTTACAAAATCTGCTCCGCCTTTGATACAAAGCTCGCAAGCTTTTCTGATTTCATCTTGAGATAAAAGATCTGTTTCAAGAATAACTTTTAAATTTTTACCCTGGCACGCAGCTTTAACCTTAGAAATCTCATCAGCTATAAAGTCATATTCTTTGTCTTTTAATTTACCGCAATTGATAACCATATCAATTTCATCTGCTCCATTTTTAACGGCATCAATCGTTTCAAGAACTTTTGATTCACAAGTAGCCTGTCCTAAAGGAAAGCCGATAACTGTAACCGTTTTTATGCCGGTATCTTTTAGATACTGACTTGCAAAAGCAGCATTACAAGGATTTACACAGATGCCGAAAAATTTATTTTCAATTGCTTCATCAAGAAGTTTTTTTATTTCAGCTTTTGATGCATCTTGTTTTAAGAGTGTGTGTTCGATGTATTTATTCAATTCCATTTATTATTTCCCCCAGAAAAAGATTGCAGTAATAATACCCATAATCAAGCAGTAGTATCCGAAAACAGACAGCGAAAATTTAGAAACAAATTTTAAGAAATACTTAATGCAAAAATAACCGACTATTCCTGAAACAATAGTACCCGCAATTATTGCAGTCCAGTTATATGTTACGACTTCTGCAAAATCAAGTTTCACAAGCGGATAAACCATTGAAGCTCCTAAAATTATTGGAATGCTTAAAAGAAATGAATATCTTGCTGCTGTTGTTCTGTCAACCCCGTTTAATAAGCCTGCTGCAATTGTTAAGCCTGAACGTGAAAATCCTGGAAGCGCTGCAAGACCTTGGGCAATAGCAATTATAATTGAAGTTTTAAGAGAAATTTTATTGCTTTTAGCATTTTTGATTTGTTCGCTGAATAAAAGCAGAGCGCCTGTAAAAATCAATAAAAGTCCCACAACTGCAGGTTTAAATACCAGCCCGCCGGCAATTTCGTTGAGCGGAAATGCAATAAGCACAGTAACAATCGTGCCGATTACAATATAAACTCCTGTTTTGAAGTCCGGATTAGTTTTATCGCGTTTAATAAGCGCTTTGCATATTGCAAAGATTTCTTTCCTAAAATAAATCATAACAGCGATAAGAGTTCCTAAATGGAGCATAATGTCAAGAAAGACTTCTTGATTTGTTTCTTGAACAATTTCTATTCCTTTAAAAACTTTATAAAAATTTGAAGTAAAAACAAGATGGGCAGAGCTGGATATCGGCAAAAATTCACTCAAGCCTTGTACTATTCCCATTAATATTGATTGTATCAAATCCATTTTTTATACCATTCTTACTAACTTACCAGGAAAAGCTCCTATTCTTCATAGTAGCTTGCACACGATGCAGCTGTTTCCCATACAGAAACCTTTGAAACAAGAGGAATTCTTTCTTTCAATTTTGTATAAATAAATTTAGACAAAATTTCACTTGAAGGGCTGATGCCTTTGAAATCTGGAAGTTCGTTTATATCTTTGTGATCCAATAAATCCAAAACAGATTTTAATTCGCGTTTAAGAACTTTATAATCAACCAAAATATTACTTTTATCTAAAGTTTCACCTTTTACAAAAGCTTCAACTAACCAGTTATGTCCATGCTGATTTTCGCATTCACCGTCATAGTTTAATAAATGATGTGCTGCGGAAAAATACATTTGTGATTTTAATTCATACATTTTTTTTACCTTCTGCTAAACGTTTTTCTATCTTGTGTTTTTGTATTCAGCTCTAGCAGCAAACTTCTGCGAGCCTTGCCATTATACGTTCAGTAATCACTTTGATATACTCTTTATCAACCATACCGTTTATTATACAATCTGCAATCTGGTAAGTTGGTCTGATATATTGCTGTGCTGTTTCGTTTACGTTTTTGAACTGCAAATCTGCAGCTTCGCCTGTTTTACCCCGAGAAACTGCACGTTTGTACCAGCGCTCTTTGATTACATCAATTGGAGTGAATACATAAACTTTTACATCCATGATATCTCGGATTTCTTTGTTCAAAACATACAAACCTTCAGTTAAGATAACTTTAGCTGGTTTTTTTATGTCGCCATCTGGGTGTGATTCGCAAGTGACAAAGTCATATTTTGGAGAAACAACTTCTTCTCCGTTTTTTAATTCTAATAAATGTTCTCTCATTAATGCAAGATTAATTACTTCCGGTGTATCAAAGCTGAATCCTGTTTTAAATAATGCATCATAGCTGCCGGCTTCAATAAGCTCTTTAGATGTATCTTTGTAATAATCATCTTGGCGTATTACTGTATAAATGCCTTCTTTTTTATCGCGTACAACAGCTTCAATAGTGTTGTCAACGAATACGGTTTTTCCTGAGGCACTTTCTCCTGTGATTCCTATCAAGAAAGTTTTCTTTTTTTCTTGAACGACTTTACGGGCGATATTTAAAATAAAATCATCTGCAACTCTTAAAAACAAAGGCTGTTCTTGTTTTTTGTCTTCTTCAAGAATTTCTTTGAGGGTGTCAACAATGTTTGTTATAAGCTCCATATCCAGTCTGCTGGAATAAAAATTATAATTTGTAAGTTCGAAAGTTTCCATCATAAATCCGTCCTTAATTCATTACTACATTGTATAGTAAACAGTTTAAAAAATCTCATGTTTCTTAAAAAAAATTTACCTAATTTCATGTTTTTATTATAATTATTTACAGATAAGAAAGGAAAGAGATAATGAAAAAATCAATCAAAGATTTAGGTGACATCAAAGGAAAAACAGCTCTTGTAAGAGTTGACGTTAATGTTCCTCTTGATGAAAACAAAAATGTTACTGACGATACTCGTATCCAAGCTATCGTTCCTACAGTTAATTTCTTGAAAGAAAAGGGAGCAAAAGTAGTTTTGATGGCGCACTTAGGCAGACCAAAAGGCGAAAAGAACCCTGAATTTACTCTTGAACCTGTAGCAAAATACATGTCAAAAGTTTTCGGTGAAGAAATTGTGTTCATTCCATCAGTTGAAGAAGCAAAAGCTTATGTAGAAAAACTTGCAGATGGTCAGATTGCTTTACTTGAAAACATCCGTTATTATAAAGCAGAAGAAGCAAAAGATGATGATATGACTTTTGCAGAAGAACTTGCTAAACTTGGTGATTTTTATGTAAATGACGCATTTGGTGCAGCTCACAGAAACCACACATCAACAGCAAAGCTTGCTAAAATTCTTAAACCTGCTGTTTCTGGTTTGCTGATGGAAAAAGAAATCAGATGCTTATCACAAGCTCTTGATAATCCTACAAGACCTTTCACTGCTGTTGTCGGCGGGGCAAAAGTTTCTTCTAAAATCGGGGTTTTAGAAAACCTTCTTGACAAAGTTGATAACATGATTATCGGCGGCGGTATGGCTTATACTTTCGTTAAAGCTAACGGCGGTAAGATTGGTAATTCAATTTGTGAAGATGACCAGATTGAAGTTGCAAAAGCTATTGAAAAGAAAGCTCAAGAAAAAGGGGTTAAGCTTGTAATGGCTACTGACGTTCTTGTAGCTGATGATTTTTCAGGAAACGGTACTAACAAATTTGTTAAAATTGATGAAATTCCTGATGGATTTGAAGGGGTTGATGCAGGACCTGAATCAAGAAAAGCGTTTGCAGATGTTCTTAAATCTTCAAAAACAATTCTTATGAACGGTCCAGTCGGCGCGTTTGAAAATCCTAAGTTTGCAGAAGGTACAAAAGCTGTGCTTGAAGCAATTGTAGAAGCAACAAAGAATGGTGCTGTTTCTGTAATTGGCGGCGGTGATTCTGTTTCTGCTGCTAAGAAATTCTGCAAAGCAGAAGATTTCACTCACGTTTCAACTGGCGGCGGAGCTTCTTTAGAGTTTATCGAAGGAAAAGTTCTTCCAGGTGTTGCAGCGTTAGACGATAAGTAGTGCTGCGCACGTAGATAGATTAAATAACAATAGAGGCGGCGATTTTCAATCGCCGCCTCTATTTCTTTATTTACCCCTAGCACATCACAATCCACAAAAGTTTGCGAGTTTGACGCCCTAAGAAAATTGCGGCCATGCTGAAAAATATATCATAAATTATCTGTATTCCGCTTTGAGAAAGTATCCAGCCTGTTACCATATCCATTGGGGCTTGACGCAGAGTTGCAATAAATAACATGTATAAAATGCCAAGTACGTGGATGATTAATACTCCAATAGTTGAGATTAATAATACCCGCAAAATATCTGTTTTACCTTTTAGAAGAGTTCCTGCAAAGAATATTGCTGGAATAAACGCTAATATGTAGCCAAAACCGTATTCAAATAAATATCTTATACCTCCTCCGAGGGCAAAAATCGGGAAGAATAAACCTGCTGTAATGTACATTAAAATGGCAAGGATACCGAACTTTCTGCCTAAGAGAGCTACAATAAAAAATACTACAGGAATTTGCGGAATGTATTTATAACTTTTTATAAAATGGTGCAAAATTTCAGTGTCAGTAACTTCTCCTGCAAGAAAAGTAAATGTATCAAGAGGAAAGTAAGGATGCTTAAGCGTTATTTGTGTAAAAGTTGCAACAATAATCAGAAGAACAGATAAGCAGGTTAAAATGAGCGTGCCAAAAGTTATTTTGATAGGTTCGCCTTTGTATTTGAAACTGTTTATTTGTTTTTCTACTCTTTTACTCATTTTATTTCTATCAATGTTTTCAATTTTTCAATATTTTCTAAATACTTTAATTTAAATTTATCGTAAAAAATATTTTCAGTCCACATAATTAATGCATCTTCATTGTTATCTTGATAATATCCTTTACGTGTACCGAGAGATTGAAACCCGTATTTTTCGTATAGCTTTATAGCAGGAGTATTTGAAACCCGCACTTCCAGTGTTAAATATTTTACTCCATCTTTCATGCAGTCTTCAATTATTTTATGAATAATAGCTTCTCCAATATGGTTTCTTAAAAATTCCTTTTTTACAGCAATTGTTGTTATGTGTCCTTCGTCTATAATATGCCATGTACCTGCGTAGCCGGCAAGCTTTCCGTCTGAAGTTTTTGCAGTGTAGTATTTTGCAAGATTGTTTGACATTTCATCGTAAAATGAAGATTTTGCCCAATGGTGTTTGCCGTAAGCTTCTTCTTCGATTTTAACAACATCTTCAATGTCATCTTTTGTCATATTCGATATGGTAATTTCTTTTATTATGGACATATACTTTCCCAATCTATGTCATCATCTGTTTCTTCGCCCGGCTCTATTATATGCTCGCCGTCTTCAAGCATGAGCATGAGTGAAAGCTTAAGCTGTTTTTTATAGTTTTCGAGTGCTTTTTCTCTTGTTTTTGCGCAAAACGCAAAACTTGGAATTTCTTTGATTTCTATATAATGGTAAGGATTTCCGTTGAAGTCCAAATCTGTGCCTTCAATTAAAGTCCAATCAAGATTCATATAATAATCTAAATCTTTAATCATCCAGCGACCTTTCATTAAGCGGCTGCTTAATCATAATGCCTTCTCCGCCGATTACGTCTGCTTGTTTGCCGTTAATATATAAGTAAACCGGCAAGTTAGTATTTGCTTTTGCTGTTTTAATAATTTGTTTTATTCTAATATAAGTGCTTTCAGCTCCTCCTCCGCCTTCAAAAGTGGAAGAAAGGTCAATCATAACACTGTTTTCGCCTTCTCTTATTGATAAAATTTTTGTGCCTTGAGGAATTTCAGAAGTAAAACCTTTGGATTTCTCCCATCTTGTTGGTCCTGCAATAAGCTCTTTTATTGCAAATGCAAAACATGACTTTTCTTTTTCTATGTCACATTTTCTATTAACTGAACGTATTTTTCCGTGTGAGTCTGATACAAAAATTTTTATGGTTTTGTATTCTTTCTCTTTTTCCGGTTGTTCTTCATCGTCAGGGATTTCTTCGATATCAGGAATTTCTGTTATATCTGTAATTGGAGGTTTTTCTCCGCGCTGAGGAAGATGAATATCAATCCCGCTTTTGTTAAAAAATGAAAAATAAACATAAGCAATAGAAATTGCTATAAGTATAAATAAACCTAGCTTTTGAGAAGAATTCATTTACTCACCTCTTTTTACTTCTATCTTACCATCAATTTTTACTTTGTTGTCAACAATATTTACATTCTCAATATTTGCATCGCATTTTTTTGATTCTAAAATGTTAAGCGTAAATTCCAGAGGGTTTAAAAGGTTTAGCAGGTTGGCAACTTTATTCAGCGAAATATTTCCATAAGCGCTGTCAAGCTTAATATCTGAAGCTTTTATTTTTCCTTCTTCTACAATAAAACCTGATGAAACTACGAAAACTTTATCTTTGCTTGCAGGCATAATCGGGAAATTGTAAGAAGTTACAACATATAACTGATTATTAAGTATTTTTGTTTTTACGCCTTTAACCATGAACATTGGATAAGCAACTTTGTTGATATTTTCTAAAACTGCATTATAAGTACTGTGTTTAAGTGCAGTGTTTATACTTTCATCTGATAAAAGCATATCATACTGAAATTTCATGTCAGACTTAAATTCAATCGGGTCTTTAGTGTAATCAACGTAATTATAATCACTGAGTGATTTAAGGTGGACATAAGGTATTGTAATTCCTTCTGAAACAACGTTTTCTCCAGTTATTTCAAGGTCTTTGAATATACCTTTTTTCATGCTTGATAGTGTGTATCCTTCAAATTTAACATCGTATTTTCCGCCGGTTTCTTTTTGAAGTGCAGATTTAATTGTACGCGCTGCAAAACTTTCTGCAACCGAATTCATGATTGAAAAATGTTTATGATTTTTTAGGTACTCTGCTGAACATTTATCAGCTGCAAATCCTGTACTTGCGGTTAATATGATAAAAGTTAATGTTAATATAAATTTTTTCATTCCTGCGCTCCTTTTTCATTTGTAGGTCAACCTCCAATTTATTCGTTTACCCCTTTTCATTATTCTTACCAGTGTGTAGGTCAACTTCCTAATTTATTCGTTTACCCCTTTGTAAAACTCTCCGGCAATGAGTTGTGAGTATTTTTTCTTTTCGCTCAAAGATAGCGCAAGTTTTTCTGAACCGTCGGAAGTTGTAATGCTTGCTACTATTCCGGAAATATCAGAGCAAGGAAGTTTTGTTACTTTTGCTTCGAACTTAGCGTAAGGAACTTTTTTGCCGTAAACTTCCATTTCACCTCTGTTTGTAACTTTTATATCCTGAACGGTTACAGCCTGATATTTGAATTTATCTGCAAGGTCTTTGAGCTTCTTATCTATTTTGCTGCTTTTTATGTCTTCTTGAGTCAGCAGAGGTTTTTTGCCGGAATCAATAATAACCATTTTTTGCCCGGAAGCTTTGTGCTCTGCAATTACGGCTTTATAACCGATAAGATTTACTGAGTTATCGATTTGAAATTCTTCGTGAAGTCCTGAGAAATCGCCGATTTTTTTTGCGTTATTCATAGCATGCTCTTGCATGAAATTTCCTATGCCGACTTTTACTGCTTCAACATATTTTTGTCCGCCGATAGCGTTAAAGCCAATAATAGCAAGGACGAGTAAAAAAGCGTTAAAAATAATCTTTATTAATCTAAACATTACTTGCACCTATAGTAAATATTATGTACAATTATAACTATGACAAAACTTGAAATCAATCTAGTAAATACAACAGATGTAAATATTGAAGAAGCAACTCCTGCAATGCGCCATTATATAGAAGTAAAGCGTAAGCATGCAGACAGCCTGCTTTTGTATAGAATGGGCGACTTCTATGAAACTTTTTTCGAAGATGCGGTTACTTTATCAAGAGAGCTGGAAATAACTCTTACCGGACGTGACTGCGGAGCAAAGATTGGCAGAATTCCGCTTGCAGGTATTCCTGTCAAAGCTCTTGAAGGGTATCTTGAAAAACTTGTTGCAAAAGACATAAAAGTTGCAATTTGTGAACAGTTAGAAGACCCTAAACAGGCTAAAGGAATTGTCAAACGCGGAGTGGTAAGAATTATTACTGCCGGTACTTTGTTAGAAAGTAATTTTTTGAATCAAAACAGCAACAATTATATGTGTGCTGTTTTAAAAGAATCAAAAGGTAAAGAAGATAAATGGGGTCTTGCTTACACAGATATTTCTACGGGTGAGTTTAAAGCGACAAGCTTGAACTATGAAACTTTGCTTACAGAGCTTGCAAGAATTCAGCCGGCTGAAATTGTTGCTCAAGCAAAGAAATTGAAGCTTCAGCCGTTTCAGATTGTGCCAGAGGAAACAGTCGATTTACCAGATGATATTTTAAGCTGTTATAACTGTTCTAAAGTTCCGCAAAACGTTTTTGATGAAAATCTTGCGAAAGAAAATTTAAAACAGGTGTTTAAAATTTCTGATTTAAGCGCAATAGGATATGATAGCTGCGAGATAGGGTTTAGAGCTGCAGCGGGACTGCTTGCATATATCTGGGAAAACTTAAAAGAAGGGTTTCCAAAATTTGAAAGAATTGAAACTTACGAAATTTCTGAGTACATGTCTATTGATGCCGGAACAAGAAAAAATCTTGAGCTTACGGAAACTTTAAGAGAAAAAAATAAGTACGGCTCTCTTTTGTGGGCAGTTGATAAAACATCAACAAATATGGGGGCAAGGCTTTTAAAATCGTGGATATGCCAGCCTTTAAAAGATATTGTTAAGATTAAAAGACGCCAAGAAGTTGTAAAACGTATTGTAGAAAATTCTAGTGAAAGATTTGCAATTCAGTCTCAGCTTAAAGGAATATATGATATTCAAAGAATTTCTACCAAGCTTAGCAATATTTCTGCTGCTCCGAAAGATTTTTTGAGCTTGAAATCTTCTCTTGCAGCTTTACCAGAACTTGTTAGTACTGCTAAATCAATCGGGCTGAGTGTTTTTGACAGAATTGAAAAAGATTTGGATAAGCTTGCTGAATATTATGAAGTTATTGAGCAGACTATTAGAGATGATGCTCCTATGGGAGTGAAAGAAGGCGGAGTTATTAAGGATAAAGTGAGTCCTGATTTAGACTATCTTCGCGATTTGATGTTCAACGGAGAAAACTGGCTTAGAGATTTTGAAGTTCGCGAAAAAGAACGTTCTGGTATTTCGGCTTTGAAAGTTGGATATAATAGAGTTTTTGGGTACTATATTGAAATCAGCAACTCGAATTTGGGAAAAGTTCCTCCTGAGTATATTCGAAAACAGACGCTTTCTACCGGTGAACGATTTATTACTGATGAGCTTAAAAAACATGAAGATGAAGTTTTGACAGCTCAGGTTAAAGCGTACGAACTTGAATACAAGCTTTTTTCTAACTTTAGAGATTATTCTAAAGAGTTTGTAACGCTTATAAGAGAAACCGCAGAATGTATTGCAGAGCTGGATGTATTTACATCTTTTGCTTCGGCTGCTGTTGAGCATAATTATATTTGTCCAGAAATTAACGAATCTGGCGACTTCTTTATAAAAAACGGAAGGCATCCGGTATTAGAGCAAATACTTCCTCTGGGAGCTTATGTTTCAAACGATATTGAGCTTTCAAGTTCGGATAAAACCAAAACACAGTTTATGATTTTAACCGGACCTAATATGGCAGGTAAATCAACTTATATGCGGCAGAATGCACTGATAGCAATAATGGCGCAGATAGGTTCTTTTGTTCCTGCAGATTTTGCTCAAATCGGGATTATAGACAAGATATTCACTCGTGTCGGGGCAAGTGATGATTTGACACTGGGAAAATCAACATTTATGGTTGAAATGTCGGAAACAGCCTGTATTTTGAATAATGCTACAGATAAGAGCCTTATTCTGATTGATGAAATCGGGCGCGGAACAAGCACTTATGACGGTGTGGCAATTGCGTGGTCTGTTGCTGAGTACATTGCTGGTCAAATAGGTTCAAGATGTATATTTGCTACTCATTATCATGAGTTGAACGTGATGACAAAAAATTATCCTCAGATTAAGAACTACAGAATTACTGTAAGTGAAGAAAACGGTGAGATAGAATTCTTAAGAAAAATTGTTCAAGGCGGTGCAAGCAAGAGTTACGGTATTCAGGTTGCTAAAATGGCCGGGCTGCCGAAATCTGTTGTTAAGCGTTCGGAAGAGCTCATGAGCAGAATGCAGAGAGATTTTTCTAAAAACCTTGCAGGGCGGAAGAAAGATGCTGAGATTGAAATCGAAGCACCGCAGCTGAATCTGTTTTTGGGAAAGGAAGAATAATGCAAGAAATCAGATGGCAGCAACGTTTCCAAAATTATGAAAAAGCGTTTTTGAATTTTGAGGAAACAGTTGCTTGTATTAAAAATTACGGTATAAATAAAATTTATGTGATGGCACTCATTCAAGCTTATGAGATTGCTTTTGAGCTGGCATGGAAAACAATGAAAGATTATTTGGAGTATAACGGTATAAAAGTTGATACTCCCAGAGAAGCTATAAAAGAAGCGTTTTTGAAGCGTATGATTTCAGATGGTCAGGTTTGGATTGAAATGATGGAAGCCAGAAATAAGACTTCTCATACGTATAAAGAAGAATTTGCAAACGAATTGGCTAATGAAATTTTGAATAACTATGCTCAAAAATTTACAGAGCTTTCAGGGTTTTTCAAAGGAAAATTAAATGGTTGAATTTGGTTTAAGTTCTGAAACAATTCAATTAATTAAAACTTTTTTTGCTTCTATTCCGGAAGTTAAAGAAGTTAAGATATTTGGTTCAAGAGCAAAAGGAAATTTCAAACCGTCTTCGGACATTGATTTTGTACTTGTCGGTGATATTACCCCTAAACTATTGCGTCATATAGCTTTTGAGCTTGATGAACTTCCTACACCATATAGTTTTGATGTGGTTGATTTTAGTAATATAGAAAATGAAGAATTAAAAAAGAATATTCAAGAGCATTCAAAAATTTTTTATAAGCGCTAAAATAGCTTAATTTATTGAGTTTTACTCAATCTACTTACTGCTATATTTCACAGGCAGTAAAGTTATCAGGGAGTTCTTTTTCAAATTCTTTCATAAATTCAGATATTTTCAGTCCAAAAGCATTTGCCAATTTCATTAATGTTGATAATTGCGGGTCTTTAATACCTCTTTCAATATCACTAAGCACTGAAGAAGGTATATCGTATTCTGCTCCGAGGATAAATTGGCTTTTATTTCCACGTAATTTTTTTACGGTTTTCGCGAGCGCTTGTTTTATTATCTCTTTGTTTGCTTCTTGCATACTTATATTTTTCGCGTTATCATACAAGGAACCTCACGCGTACGCGTGAATGGTGAAATTTAATACTCAAAAAACACTTTAGGATGGACATTTAATGCAAAGGCAATTTCTAATAAAGTTTTGGTTGGCACATTTGCTTCTGCACGCTCAATCATACCGATATAATTACGACTTACGCCAACCAGTTCGGCAAGCTTCTCTTGTGACAAGCCCTTTGATTTTCGTGTACTTCTGATATTGTTACCAATTTTCTTTAATGTATGCTTAACCATTATTTTATTGTGAAGTTTTTGTATACGATTATCTACCAAGTGAGAGTTGTCAAAATATAATAAAAGCAAACATAAATTATTTTAATTAACTAAAAGGAGAAAAATATGAACAAGCTACTATCTACATTAATTCTTTTATCCCTCACAGTAGGCATTGTTTTTGCGGAAACGAAAATCCCCGTTAAGCTTATCAAAATCAAAGATGGTGATACAGTTGATGTTCAGATTGATAAAAACACATTTCCTGTTAGGCTGATTGGAATTGATTGCTATGAAACCAGCAAATCCCATCGTGCATACCGGCAGGCGTATGAAAATCACTTATCAATTGATGAAGTTATCTTAAGAGGAAAACACTCAACTGACTACCTTGAAAATTTGTACAAGGCAAATAAAAATAAACAGGTTTACATTGATTTTAAAGGTGTTGACCGCTATGGCAGGGCGTTGGGTGTAATTTATTTTGGGAAACATAATGTAAATTATGACTTACAGAAAAACGGTGCTTGTATGATTTACAACTACAATTAAATCCTTTAAATAGCCCATTTCTCAAACCTTCAGATATGTTATGTTTGTTGTAAGTACACGTCAAAAGAGGTTTTATATGCAAGTTTCTAAAAGGCTGGTTGTAAGAAAAGAAATTCCGATTGATAATTCAAAAGATTTGATTAGTTCAATGGATGTTGCGATGGCTGAATATTATTGTCAAAACAATAATTATGAAAGAGGGCTTGAGCTTTTTAGAGAAGCTATTCAGGAGATTTCTGATGAGATAGAACGTAATTTTGTTATTAATAAATATATCGGGCAGGCAATACAGTATGCACAAAAATTAAGTCTTGATAAAAAATATATTGAAGCGATTGAACAATATCGTAATATTATGAAGTACTCAGGGTTTCCGATTAATATTTACAAAAATATCGGTCTCTGTATGAAATCAATTGGTAATGCAGATTTAGCGATTAAATTTCTTAAGCGTTTTGAAGAAATTTCACCTGATAAAGAAGATGTTTATGTTTACTTAGCAGATCTTACTTATACTGATATTAAAGATAACAAAAAAGCAATTGAGTACTATGAAAAAGCGCTTGAGAGAAATCAAAATAACTTTTCAATTTACAACATGCTTGGCCACCTTTATTCTACCTGTTATCAAGATAAGTTTAAAGAAAAGCAGATTGAGTATCTTACCAGAGCGTTTGAACTTTGTCCGAATAACAGAATTGTTGTTAAAAACCTTGCATATATATATGGAAAATTTGATGAAGTTCAAAAAGCAGATGAGTTCTATTCAAAGCTTATGTATCTGAATCCTACGCATTCGGACTTACACGCTTATGGTGCTTATCTTGTAAGACACCAGCGCTTTGCAGAAGGGTTCAAGTTCTTGCAGCATCGTTTTTTAAAAGAAGATTTGAATAATGTTGCGTTTCCTCAGCTTCTTACAACCAAGAAGAAAAAATGGAATATTAAAGTTGATATCAAAGATAAACGAATACTCGTGCATTTTGAACAAGGTTTTGGCGACTCAATTATGTTCGTAAGGTTTATAGATGAGCTCAAGAAAATGTGCAAAGAAGTTTCTCTTGTTGTTCAAAAACCGCTTGTAAGTTTATTTCAAGCTTCAAAGCTAGGGGTTGAAATTTATACAGAAGACCAAATTCCGACGATTAATTATGATTACTGGATTCCGATGATGGACTTGCCGATTGTATGTGAAACAAAACCGACAACAATTCCAAAAGCAGGCGGATACCTAAAAGTGCTTAAGTCAAAAATTAACGCTTACAGAAAAGAGCACATTAACGATAATGATAAGATTAAAATCGGTATCTGCTATGAAGGTACTCTAGCAAGTAAAGAAACAGACAGAGACATTCCATTGTCTTATCTGTATCCTTTGATGATGCTTCCGGATGTAGAAATATACAGCTTCCAAGTTGATGATTTAACCTGCCAGATGGATAGAATACCTGAAAATGCGCAATTAATAAGGTTAGGCAGAACTTTTAGAAACTGGGAAGATACAGCTTGTGCTATGAACTGTATGGACTTTATGGTAACAACTGATAATGGGGTTATGAACTTAGCCGGCGCTCTGGGGATTAAAACTTTCGGCTTGTTCAATAGAATTGTTGAATGGCGTTGGTTTAAGACAGAAGGTGAAGACATTGCTTGGTACAAGAGTATTAAACCGTTTCAGTGCCCGACAGCTGGAGCTTGGGAAGTTCCGATTGCGAAAGTTATGGAAGAAGTCGATAAGATAAGAGCAAAAAAGATTGCTGAAAAAATTAAAAATAAAATGATATAAAAATAAACGGCGGCGCACTGAAAGTGCGCCGCCGTTTATTTAGTTAAGATTTTTTGTGGAATAGAAGAAGCAATTTTTGCAGGAATGTTAAATCTTCAACTGTTTTTCCTTCAGGTTTATTGCTTTTCTTGACGTCCATAAGTTTATTAGTTTTACTTGCAGCTTCACCGTTCATTTTAAGTGCTTCTTCAAGATATTTAATTTTGAACGGATGTTTCTTTAAGTCTGAATCTGCTACACCTTTTAACGTGCTGCTGAAAATTTTGCCGGCTTCTTTTGCTATAAGCTCGATTTCACCGTTTGAATATCCGCCTTTTTCAAGTTTTTTAGCAAAGTTTTTGAACTCGTTTGTTTTGAAGAATTTAGCCTCTGTTGCTGCTCCGATATCTTTCATATACATTTCTAAGAGTGCAGGAATTTGTTCTTTATCTGGCAGAGGTACTTCGATTTTGTTGTTAAATCTTCTTAATGCAATCGGGTCAACAATACCGTTTTTTGGATGGTAGTTTGAAGTGGTAATTACAGTTACGTTTTTGCATTTGTCACGGAGTTTGTCTAATCCTGTCAGTACTGCTGCTCTAGATTTAGCGACTTCTTCTGCGCCATGCTGACCGTCAGGAACTTTCCTCATAACTGCGTCAATTTCATCAATACAAACTACTATTTTGCGGTCTTTCATTTTATTGGCATGTTCGACAATGTTGTCAAAAGCGCTGCTAATTTTCATACTGGCTGCGTCTTTGTATGGCGAACCCAGGTCAGGATACTTGATACAGGTGAATAATGAACCTGTTTCTTGAGCGTACTGTTTTGCTACATAGGTTTTACCGACACCGCCATGACCGTATAAATACATTATATCCATTTTGTTTTCGGCAGAACCGCCCCATTTTTGAGCTTTTTCTGACAAACCTCTGCTGTCTATAATTTTTTTAAATGCATCACGTAAAGTCTTTGATGTAGTTTTTGAATCAAGAGCTGCTACAGTTTTTTCTTTTGCAAAATCTTCCCATTTAAGCTTAACTGTAGTATACGCATCAGCTGCGCTTCCTCCTTTGCCACCAAGCTTTTTAAGTCCAAGCACTCCTAGTAATGCAATTCCCGCAGTTGTTAAAAATGCTGCTGCGATACCTATTTGAGCCATAACTCCGGCTTTATTCCACCTGTCACGGCTTTTTTCTTTTTTAGCTGCTTTTTGCATTTCCATCTGTTGAAGCATGAAAATATCGTCTATTCCTCTGTCAGATGGCATTGGAGCAGTATGCCTGTTATTGTAGCTTACAGCCGGAGGGCTTGATTTGAATTGGATAGAATTTACCATATTTTACCTTTTCTACACGTTAATTTTTAAATCTGATAATAATTTTGCAAACTCAGCGTCAGTAAAGTTAAGTTCTGCTTGTTTGCCTTTAATTGCTTTTGCAAAGTCTTTCATTGTAAGTTCTTCTGCTGACAAAGTCCCGCTTTTTTTATACAAAGACTCAAGCGTTCTAAATGAAGAACCGTGTTTTTCCAAAAATTCTGCAATTGCTTTAACTTCCCTGCTGTCTGCAGATTTTAAAACTTCAGGAACTTTTGCTGCTTTAGAATAATTATTGGCAATTGTTTGTGCAAGCTGTTTTGCATTCGGAAGCCCGATTAATACTTTTTCGTCAAATCGGTCAAGCATTGGCCTATCCAGCATTTTCTTACCGATTGTCATACCTTTTTCCATATCAATGTCTAAATTTGTTGCACCAAACGTGAATATGTTATCACGCTTTTTGAGCTTTTCTGTAAATGCTTTCTTAAACTCATTCAGCATGTCATTAGAATGTTTTGCGTTTAAGCTGTTATCTGTCATCATTACAGAGTCAATTTCATCAATAAGAACAATAAATTTCTTCTTAGGATTTTTATCAGCTTCTTTGCAAATTAAATCAATTGCGTTTTTGAAATTACGCTCACCAACGCTTTGATATTCTGAACCCATTTGAGTAACATTGAGGTCAAATAATTTTGTGTCAGGAAACATTTTTGTAATAGCTTCTACAAAAGTCGTTTTACCTGTTCCCGGAGGGCCATATAAGAGTGCAGTTCTAATAGGCTCTCCGCCTTTATCTTTTAATAACTGAGGATTTTCTAAACTCTGTTTCCAATTGTTGACAAACTCTGTTATTTCCTGATTGTAGTTTAAATCTTTAAAATCTTTTACTTTCGAAAGGTCTCTTTCCATCATTTGTCTTAAAGCTTTATCGCTTTTGCCTAAAAATTTGCTTCCAAAGAATGCAAAACCTACCGAAGCTATAATTGCCAGCATTGCTCCTGCTTGCAAACCGGTTAAAATATTTTGTTTGCGCTTGGCTTGTTTCTGCTGTTTTTCTTTCTGCTTAATAAAAGTATCGTAATCATCAGAAGTTATATTTGCATAACTTCCAGCTTTGAAATTTAAATTTTTTGTCTTAGGTGCGGTTGAAACCGTTCCAATTGGATTAATTTCGTTCATAAAAATTCCTAACACTAATACTTCTAACATGATAAAACCCGGTAATTTAGTAAAATTGCTTTAATGTAAAGATTTGTAAAACTTTTAGAAAAAAGGTTAAAGTTTTTACTAAGAAATGCCGATAACAATAATATAAAAGGGACAGAAAAGGAAAGAAAATGGGATTAGCCTGCTCAAATATTAGACTATTAACATTGACCGCCCGCAAAGCTGATTGCGAGCACGGTCTTTCCATTGACTCTATGAGAAAAATGGCTCTCACTAGAGAACAGTCCAACTTGACAAAAGAATATTACAGCCGTTTGCAAGCAAAGAATATTGCTTATTATGATAACGGCAAGTATAATAAGATTAATTATAACTATTTAATGGGATATGGTGCAAACTACACTGCAATTACTAATGGAAATAAGCCTTTAAAGGGTGAAAATTCTATGATTTTGACTGATTTTAAAGGTCAAGTTGTTTTGAGCGATGCTTATGCAAAAGCAATCACAGCTGTTTTAGGCTCTTCTGCAATGAATTCTCAGGGCAGAGGCGGAACTTTCTCAACAGAAGAAATACCTAAAATACTTGCTGAGCTTGTTCCAGGACATTCTCCTGAAGAATTTGAAACTGTTATGAATAATGGTAGTATAACTTCCAGCTATGAAGCTGAAGGAGTCGGTCAGTTAACAGGAGATAAAACTGGAACAGAAACGACGGTTGATAATTCTCAATCTGGTACAGATTTGATTCAAAAATTAGTTGATTTTTATTTACCAATATTTAAAGCAGCTGCTGCAAACGGCTGGACGACTGAATATAATAATGAGATGAAGCTTAATGACAATTATGTGAGTGATGCTCTTGTGAGCGGTTCATTCCAGCTTGCAACTGTTAATGAAGATGGAAACTATAATCCAGACACTTCCCTTACTTATTTTGTAACAGCCGGGCTTGTAGAATCAAGAACAGATTCTGATGTAAGAGAAGAAGTTACTGCTTGGTATAATGCAGAAAAAGAACGTATTACTGAAAAAGAAAACTGGATTGATATTGATATGGATAATTTATCTACAGAGTTGGAAGCAATAAAAACAGAAATACAATCAGTAAAAACATTAATCGATGATGCAATAAGCTCAGTATTTGACTGGGGCAGCTCATAGAAAAAATCGGGTCGTTTTTACGGCCCGATTTTTTATTAATATTAATTTTCTTTCTTCACTGTGCTTTTAATATGCAGTTCTCTTAGCTGCTGTAAAGAAGCTTCTCCAGGAGCATCTGACATCAAACATTTAGCACTTGCGTTTTTAGGGAAAGCAATTACATCACGAATTGAATCAGTTCTGCAAAGAAGTGCAACAAGTCTATCTAAGCCTATTGCAAGACCGGCATGAGGAGGTGTACCGTATTGAAGAGCGTTTACCATAAATCCGAATTTTTCTGTCGCTTCTTCTTCTGTTAATCCTAAAGCTTTGAAGATTTTCTTTTGTACTTCAGAAGAATGGATTCTAACTGAACCGCCGCCTAATTCTGTACCGTTATAAACAATATCATAAGCAATAGATTTAACATTTCCTAAATCACCGCTGTCAAGCTTGTCTAAATCTTCTAAGTTAGGAGAAGTGAACGGATGGTGCATTGCCATGTATCTGCCTTCTTCTTCAGAGTATTCAAACATAGGGAAGTCAACAACCCAAAGTAAGTTATGTTTGCTATCGTCGATTAAATTCAAAGATTTTCCAAAATGTAATCTTAGTCTGCCCATAATGTCATAAACTAATTTTGGTTTATCAGCAACGAAGAAAATAATATCTCCTGCTTCTGCTCCGGCTCTTTGCTGAATAGCTTTAGCTTGTTCTTCTGTTACAAATTTAAGAACAGGAGATTTTGCAGTTCCGTCTTCGTTGTAAATGATATTAGCAAGAGCTTTTGCACCGAAAGATACAGCTAGTTTTGTAATATCATCGATATCTTTTCTTGAATATTTAGCTCCGTCTGGGATTCTAATACCGCGAACAATTCCGCCGTTTTGAAGAGTTTTCTTTACGATTTCAAATTCGGACTCAAGAATAATGTCGCCGATGTCGAATAGTTCTAAGCCAAATCTTGTGTCAGGTTTATCAGAGCCGAATCTATCCATAGCTTCCTGCCAAGGCATTTGGATAAATGGAGGCTTAACCTCAACTCCTGCAGCTTTAAATGCTTCGACAATAAGACCTTCAACTGTTTCGATTACATCTTGTTGCTCAACAAAAGAAAGCTCCATGTCGATTTGTGTGAACTCAGGCTGTCTGTCAGCTCTTAGGTCTTCATCACGGAAACATTTTGCGATTTGGTAATATCTTTCAATGCCGCCAACCATAAGGAGCTGTTTAAATATTTGCGGAGATTGCGGAAGTGCAAAGAATTTTCCTTCTTGAACTCTTGAAGGAACGAGGTAATCTCTTGCTCCTTCCGGAGTTGTTTTAATTAATATAGGAGTTTCAACTTCCAAGAAACTTTGTTTGTTCAAGTAATTTCTCACTGCTTGACAAATGTTATGCCTTGTTGTGAGGTTATGAAGCATTTTTTCGTTTCTGATATCAAGGTATCTGTATTTTAGACGAACATCTTCTGATACATTGTCATCACCAAGAACGAAAGGAAGCACTTTAGATTCAGAAAGAATTTCAACTGATTCCGGATACATTTCTACTTGACCTGTCGGATATTTTTCGTTGTAAGTTTCTTCAGGTCTTTTTGTAACTTTGCCTTTTGCAGTAATAACGTATTCGCTTCTTACTTTTTCTAGAGCTTTATGCACGTCCGGATTAATTTGCGGGTTAGCAACAAGCTGGAAAAATCCGCTTCTGTCTCTAAGTTCTATAAATAAGATACCGCCAAGGTCTCTAACTGTAGATACCCAGCCGGATAAAGTAACTTCTTCATTTAAATTGCTGAGGTTAAGCTCACCGCAATTATGTGACTTCATTCTGGTTTTCAATTCATTCATCTCCCTATTAATAATTCTATAGTGCCCTAAAATAGTAACAAAAACATGCAAAATTGTAAATAATGTTATAATAAATATATGGCTAAAAAGAAAAATAAATTAAAAAAACAAGATGTTTTGGTAGTTGTAGGCAGCGAATATTATCATATTAAAACACCTGCCGGTCAAGAACGTCAAGCTGCAGCTTTTGCTTTTTGTTCAAGTGCAATTAAATTAAGCGAAACAGACCCTCTTCTTTCGCTTGAAAGATTTAATGAAGCATTAAAAATGGATAAAAATTATACCCAGGCATATTATAGCAGAGGTATTCTGTATAAAAAACTTGGCAGAGAAGAAGATGCTTTAAAGGATTTTACAAAAGTAATTGAGCTTGGAGAAAGAACAAAAAATATTTACTGGGAAAAAGCTTTAACAGAGGAAAAACTGCGTCTATTTAAGGAAGCTCTAGAAGATTATAATATTGCAATGACATTTGATGACAATGATGCGCAGCTTTATAATGATAGAGGTGTGGTATATGATTCTCTTGGTTTTCATAAAGAAGCTTTGAAAGATTATGATAAAGCTATTAAATTGAATCCTGCGCTAGCACCTGCATATTGTAACAAAGGAATTCTTTATTGTGTTTTAGGTCAGTTTAAAAAGGCTGTTAAGCTTTTTACAAAAGCAACAGAGTTGAAAGAAAATTTTCTCTGGGCAATTTTTAATAGAGGAATTTGCTATTATCAACAAAACTTATATGATTTAGCAATAAAAGATTTTCAAAAAGTTTTGGAGCCTAATCCTGAACAACACGAAGCATATTGTTTTATGGGAGCATCATTACTTTCAAAAAATCAGTGTAATGAAAGCCTGCAGTATTTGAATAAAGCAATATAGCTCTGTCCTTCTAGTATGCATTCTTATTTTTATAAAGCAAAGTGTTTGAAAAAATTAGGTAAGAAAGAAGAACGGTTATTTTGTTTGAAACAAACTTTGGTTTATCAGCTTTCGCTTTGCAATACACTTGAGCGGGGCAAAATAAAACTTTGGCTTTATAGAGGAATCAATGATTATACATTGGATATGTTGAAGAATAATTATTTGTGGTTTTCGGAAAGATCTCAGCTTAACGATCCATTAGACTGTTTGTTTTATGAAAAAATAGCAGGTGCCGATATGCTCGAAATAATTAGAAGTGTAAGAGTGCGTTCGTTTTCTGTTTGTGATAGTGAATACAATGCTCTTTTATGGGCGCATTATGCAGATGGGGCTCGTAGAATTATTATAGAATACGAATTTGATATTGAAGACTTAATAAAAAATAATATATTTATTAATCAAGTTGAATATTCAGATTTTTTGCGTCCACAACAAACAATGCCAGAGTTTATAGATTATGGAAAAAGTTATTTTAATAAAACTTTGAGCTGGCAGGTAGAAAAAGAATGGCGATTGGTCACGCTGGCGGAAAATTTAAAAGATGAACATAAATTGACGAATATGTTTAAGATTAAGAATATAACGTTTGGATTGGCTGCAAAAGATGAAGATAAAAAACTTATACAATCTATTGTAAAAGGCTGCAAGTTTTATGAAATGGAATGCGGTGACATTATTAGTGGAGAAAGTGCTATAAAGCGAATTGCGTTGAATTAAACTTGGGCATTATGGAGTTATTCTATCGGGCATTTTGACCAAAAGTTAAAATCTGGAGATGGCGGGAGTCGAACCCGCGTCCAATGTGGATAAAAACGAACTTCTACGAGTGTAGTAACTTTTTATCTCGGTTCAATACGGAAAGTTACGTAACCTGCTTTAAACCAAAGACTTTTTGCGGAAGCCTAACCTCCAATGGTAAATCTTGATGTGCATACCATCATTTGCACACTGCATCTTGCATAATGTCGTCACCCTAAGCGGCAAGCTGGCTTAGTTAGACGGGCTGTTAGGCAGCTTTTGCCATTCTGTAGTCAGCCAATGAAACAACTTTGTTGTCATTTAATTTAATTTGCTCGTTGATAAGCGGGAACAGCGCCCGCACTCGCCATCCGGATCTACCGATCACAGCGTCAAAACCAGTACATCCCCATGTTTAATTAACTTTTCAATGTTCGTAAAGACAGTATAAACGATATTTACCCCTTTATCAAGCCTTTAATCTTTTTCAAATCTTTAAGCATCAAATCTCTTGGACTGCCTTCTTCAAGCGAATGGTATCTCAAAAGATATGAAGGGTGAAAAATCGGTATACATTTTCTAACCTGTCCGCCAATTTCAAGTTCTAAAACTTCTCCCCTGATTTTGGAAATTGCTGCTTTTTTATCGTAAAAAGATTTTAAAGCAGTTGCACCGCAAAAAATCATTACTTCAGGATTAATAGTTTCAATTTGTTTTAAAAGATAACTTTCGCAAGCAGCTTTTTCAGCGTCGCTTGGTACGCGGTTTTGCGGCGGACGGCATTTTACAGTGTTTATTATGTATAAATCTTCTGCTCTGGAAATCCCTGCTTTTTCAAGAAATCCGTTGAGAAGCTTGCCGGCTCTTCCTACAAAAGGAGTTCCTGTTTTATCTTCGTTTTCTCCTGGTGCTTCGCCGATTAAAATTGCTTTTGCACTCTTAGGATTGCCGTCTGAAAATACAATATTGCTCCGCGTTTTACCAAGCTCGCATTTTAAACAGCTCTGGCATTCTTTTTTTAAATCCGATAAAATTTGTTCCTTCATTCTTCAACCTATCCTTTCAAAATCAATAGCACCATGTTTGCATACAGGACAAATATAGTCTGCCGGCAGTACTTCGTTTTCATAAATAAATCCGCAAATTTTACATCTCCAGCCTTTTTTATTTGTATTCTGAGGTTTTGGTTTAATGTTTTTCTGATAATAAGTGTAAGTGGCAGCAGGCTCATCTGAAAGAGTTTCAGCTGCAACAAGCTGAGCTATGAACATTATGTGTGTGCCTAAATCAATTTCTTGCTGAACATAAGCTGACATAAAAGAGTTTGTGTTTTGAGTAATATACAAAACTCCGTTCGGGCTTCTTTTTGTATCTAAGAAATCAGCGAACTTGTCAGAATCTCTGCCGGAATGGAACCCGAAATGTTCAAAAATGCTAAATTTAGCACTTTCTGCAAGAATTGATATGTTAAATTTTTTTGTTTTCTGTATCATACCAGTTGTGTAATTACGTTTATTAACCGCAATAGCAATTTGGCAAGGGTCAGAAGTTACTTGCATTACAGTATTAATAATGCATCCGTTGTCTCTGCCGTCTTCATTAGCAGTTAGGACGTATAAACCGTAGCCTATATTAAAAAGTACCTTTGTATCCATAGTTGTCTCCTTTGTTACAATTTAACATCAATTTACAGTAAAAGTAAACAAAAACCTTGACAATAATACTATATTCATACTAAACTTATTCATGCCGAAGTATAGTGCTATGGTATGCCTTACTCGGAGTAGTAGTAAAATAGGTAAACAGGGTAAATCCGGCTGGGAATGTTATTCCAACCCATATATTACCCCAAGGAGATGAAAATGCCAAAATTAAAAACACATCGTGCCGCTGCTAAAAGATACAAAGTTACCGGCACTGGTAAAATCACAAGAAGACATGCAGGTATCGGCCACTTGCTTCAACACAAGTCTGAATCAAGAAAACGTAAGATTTTCGGAGATGTTGTAATTTCTGAAACTCACGAAAAATTGATTTCAAAAGAGTTACCTTACAAGAAGTATGCTAGATAGGAGTGTTGAACAATGAGAATTAGACGTGGAAATGTATGTCGTAACAGACACAAAAAAATATTAAAGCTTGCTAAAGGCTTCAAAGGTGCAAGAAGCAGAATATTTAAGGTTGCTAACATTGCTGTAATGAAAGCTCTTAAGTATGCTTACAGAGATAGACGCGCTACAAAACGTAATATGCGTCGTTTATGGATTGTAAGAATCAATGCAGCTGTAAGAGAACAAGGCTTGAGCTATTCAAGATTTGTTAATGCTTGCAAAAAAGCTAACATTCAAGTTAACAGAAAAATGCTTGCTGACCTTGCAGTAAATGATAAAGAAGCTTTTGCAGTAGTTGTAGAAGCAGCTAAAGCAGCGCTATAATTTTTATAGGTCTTAAAAAGAAACTCCTTGCTTAATAAAGCAAGGAGTTTCTTTGTTTTTATGAGGAAATGGAGGAGAAAATTTGTTTTTAAAAGTCTGCTACAAACATTTGACCAGTGGTTGTTTCGGTTTCTTTATTAAGAGCTTGACGAGTAAAGAACATTTGCTTGCCGTTTGCTTGCAGCTCAGCATTGTATATTCGTTCGTCGAATATATTTTCGTATTTTTCGAGCCATTCTGCTAGCGGCTTAAATATATCACCAACAGCTCCAACTGCAGTATCGCCGATTTGCTGAATTACACGCTTTCCGATACCGAGTTCTGCCATTTTTTCTGAAAGTGTTAAACTTAAAAAAGTATTATTTTCAACCGCTTCTTGTGCACGCTGTATGTCGCGCTGCTCCATTGCAGCTTTGCCGTTTTCAGCCGCAGTATATTGACGGTTGTTATAATTTTTGTACTCGTTTAAGAATGAATTCAGATTAAATGATTCTGCCATATCCTTTGTCCCTGTTCTTTGTATTTATGTTATCGGCATTTTTTTTGAAAACTTTAGGATTTAAGATAAAATATTTACAATAATTTACAAAGTAACGGTTTGTAACAAAAATTGTGCATTTGCTAAAGTTTTTTCTAAATGTGCCGTAAACATAATTATAAAATGTAGGCTCGTTATGAAAGGAGTATTTTTTATGTCAGGATTTAATGTAAAATTGGCAGATGGTACAACAATTAAGATTAATGCTGGTGAAAAGCTTGAGGATATTAAAGCTAAGTTTGGAGAAGAGGCTCAAAATGTTTTTGAAGGGATTGACTGCAATAATAACGGGACTCTTGATACTAATGAAATTGATGGTTTAAAAGCTAAGTTTACAGAAAATAAGTATACAGTGGAAGTTGCTGAGGACGGTAAAACTCCGAAGAAGGCTTTTAATGATGCAATGCAGGTTATGAAAAACAGATATGGAGATACTCTTGCAGAAAACTTTAAAGCGGACGAATCTGATAAGTGGGAGGTTAAATCGGGCAACACTTTATGGAAAATTGCGAAAGATATTCTTGAGGATGAAGGGCTTCCTGTGGATGCGCGTTCAATTAATGACAGAATTGCCCAGATTGCAAAATTAAATAATCTTAAGGATGTTAATAATGTAAGAATCGGGACAAAACTTATTTACAAATTGACTGACGCGGGTGTGCAAAAAGTTAAAGAAGCTGGAAATAATTCGGCGGCTGCATTTGACGGTGCAGTTCGACGCCACAAAAGTTCTCCTGCCGAAGGCAGGAGAACAGGTACTGTACCTGTTGAATCTCTAACAAGCGGTAAAGAGTCAACAATTAAGGTTACACCTAACGGTTTAGACGATAACTGGGATGGGATCCTTGTTAAAGAGAAAATTGATGAAAAAGACGTTGGTAAGTATACTAAAACAGAAGGCGAAGATACAAAAGAAGCTTATTTGATACAAATGGAAGACGATGTGTACTTATCTGCAGGTTCTTTTGAAGAGCTGCAGAAGCTTGTTAATGATTATAAAGCTGTGTTAGCAAAAGTTAAACCGGAAGTGGCGAATGAGGCAGAGGATGCCAAAGCTACAAGAAAATCAGAGAATTTGGCAGCCTTAAAAGAGCTTGCTTCATTGGCTGACAATAATGTTGCTGCTCTTAAACTTATAGCAAGTAAACTTCAAGACGATACTTTGATCGACATAACTTCTGACGAGTACAAAGCTTTTGTTCAGGATTTGATTTTGACAAGAGATGCAGATGTGCTGTACGCGTTATTGCATGATAATGATGATGTGACAAGTATTGTTATAAGAAATGACAAAACTGCGCATGAGTATATTGCAGGCTTGTATCAGGAAATCAGAGCAAAAGAAAAAGCCGGTGTAAGATTGACTGATGAAGAGATTGCGCTTAAAGATGTTGTTGCAGAATTTAAAGGTCATAACGGTTATAAGATAGAAGCTGATACAGAAAAAGGTGTTCATCAAAAATATATGTCTTATAATAATATGGATGGAACACCACAGTATCAAGTGGAGTTTGGCGGGAACTGGTATTATGCAAAAGATGCTAAGCTCCTTGATGAATTTTTGACTAAACTTGAAGCTGCAGATACTGATGAGAAGAAAACAACTTTGTTCAAAGAGTATGCTAATACAAAAGACCCTGAGCTTGCAAAATGCCTGGCAAGAAATGCTCAAAATCTTAAAGCTTCTAACGACGATATTCTTGCTCTGTTAAATTCAGATGGTCTTGAAGTAATCAATAGCTTGAATACCGATTCTGTATATGACAAGACTGTGTTAGATGCTGTTGTTGCACGTGCTAAAGATATTTATACAACAGATAAAGGCAATCTTGAAAATGCGGTTTATCTTGAAAAGGTGATGGCTTGGATTGATAAGAGTGATTTGTCCGATGATGATAAGACTAAGCTAAAAACAGAAATCGCTGATACTTATTTTGAGAAAGACGCTGATGGTAATTATACTTTTAATCCTTCAAGAATTCCTACTCAGGGAGAAGCGTATGGCTTAGCTTATTTGCCGGATATATTTAAAGAAGCTTTTGTAAAATACACCAAGTTAGATGATATGGGTAAGGGCAGGTACAATCAAGGTATTGAGAATGCTTTGTATGGTACTTATACAGTACCTCATTATGCTGAAATGGTTAATAAAATGGAAACAGCAGAAGATGTGATTGATTTTATTGACAACAAAGTTGCACAAGATAGAAACTACCACCTTCCTTATGATAAAATTTTAGAAAAATTCCCTGATAATCCGGAAATAATAAGCCGATTGGCTAAATATGCTGATGATAATAGTACGATTTCTGATGCAAACAGAGTTATTTTAGTTAAGCAATTTATGACTGCTGATGCAAATGGTGATTTTACATTTGATCCGGCAAAATTGCCTGAGGGCTTGAAAATCGATAATGTAATAAATATTCTGCCGAAAGATTGTTCAAAAGATGGCAGCGCAAAACTTTATGATGCGATTTTGAATTCATATACAAAAGTACCGGATGATGGCGATGAAAGTCTTAATAAGTTGTTGGGAGGACATTACCGTAATGTAAAAGAAGCTCCGAAAGATAAAGAAAAGCTTATGAAATTAGTTGATACAATTAAGGTTGGCTCTGCAAACGGTAATCAGTTAATAGATATATTGAGACGGTGTAATTTATCAGAAGAAGAAATGGCAAAATTATATGCAAAATGTTCTGATACAAAGAAGCGTGATATGATAGAAGGCGGTTATACAAGAAACGGTGCTTTGCATTTTGTAAAACGAGGTGAATCTATTGATAAGATTGTGAAAAACTATTTAAGAACTCATCTGGAAAAATTCCCGAGATTGAAGAAATCTGTTGACAGTGATCCTAAAAAATGGACTCCCGAAAGAATTACCGAAGCGCTTGATGATTATCTGAAAGATTTCAGAGCAGATATTCTAAAAGATCTGGGAATATCAGACCCTAAAGTAATACAAGCGGGTGATATTATAGATTTGGATAAAATCAAATGGGATGATGATGATCGTCAGCCTGGCTGGTGGAATTACAATTTCACTTACTAGCCATGTTGACAAACAGATGAAAATAGTAAATAATATGAGTATAGGGGCAAGCCCCAAGCAAGTGCGAATTACTTGAGGCTTGACTTAGTACCCTATGAATTGAATAAAAGTTTTAATGCTATTGCAAGCATGCCTAATGCTAGTGATAGCATTATTATTTTGTCAATCATAGCTTTACCTCCTTCTATACCACCGATTTCTTAGTAAACTCGTGTGTGGGCGAAGGTTGGTGATACTACCCGTATAACTATAATATTATGCAATTTAAATGCTGTCTATACTGAATATGTATTAAATAATTTCAAGGAATTCTGATATAATAAATTATTTAAAAGAGTCTTATCTTCAAAACTTTCTTGAAATTGTTTTAAATTAAAAGCATAAGAGTCTGGTCTCTGATTGAAATCACCCACAGGAGCATCAGAAGCCCACATTATGCGGTGGGTAAAATCTCCGCGTTTTGTGTTTTGGAGCTTCTCAACTAAAAGCTGAATGTCTTCCAAATCAACCCACGAAGTATCAACATAAAGCGTGGCGGTTTCCTGTTCAATTGATTCAACCATAATATCAATAGCAGCTTCGTGTGAATGCTTCGGGCCGGTTGAAAGATGCCCTAAAATAATCGGAACATCCGGAAACTCTTTTGCTTTTTTATATATAAGCTCAGGAGAAGAAAATCTTGATTTGATATGTCCTGAATGATACAAACAAGGTTTTTTAAACTCGCGTGCTGCTTTTAAATAATCGTCGTATTTTTCAGAATCAGCCGGAAGTTTGCTAATCTCCGGATGAATTTTTAACCCGATAAACTCAGGATGTTCACTTAAAAGCCGGCGGATATTATCAGCGTTTTCAGTTCTTTCAACTTCGCAAACAGCAAGAGGTTTAAGCTTTGGAAATTTTTTGCAAACGTCAAGCATTTCAAGATTGCATTCAAGCTCGTCTTTACCAATCTGAGGGTCGATGCCTTCAAGATTAGAGCAGATTGCAAAATCAACATCGCCGATAATCTCCATTAAAAATTCAGGTGAAAAATTACCTAAAAACGATTTTCCTACATGTGTATGCGAATCAATTATCACGTGCTACCCCTCTGGTAATTGCTTCTAAAATCTTTTTGACTTTTACAATTTCAATGCCTTCGATTTTGTCTTGAATTTCGTTAGCTTCCGGAATAATAATGCGTTTGAAGCCGAGTTTTTGTGCTTCTGTAATTCTTTTTTCAATATGATTAACAGCTCTTATTTCACCGGAAAGCCCGATTTCTCCGACAATAGCAGTATGAGAATCGAAAACAACATCTCTAACGCAGGTCACAATTGCAAGAGCAATTCCTAAGTCAGCAGCCGGCTCATCAACATCCATTCCGCCGATTACATTAACATAAACATCCTGCTTAGAAAGGTTAAGCCCTATTCTTTTTTCAAGTACAGCAAGAATTTGCAAAACTCTTCCTGTGTCAACTCCGTTTGCAACTCTTCTCGGTGCTGGATAAGGAGTTGTGCCGACTAGCGCTTGAATTTCAATCAACAAAGGTCTGGTGCCTTCACTTGTTACAATAATTGTACTGCCTGGCGTTTGAGTCTGGCTGTACTCTTTTAAGAAAAGCTCGCTTGGATTGCGCACTTCTGTCAAGCCGCGTCCGCTCATTTCAAAAATTCCGACTTCCGAAGTATTACCAAATCTGTTCTTAACTGAGCGTAGAATTCTATAAGTTTTGTACTTATCTCCTTCAAATTGGATAACTGTATCAACCATGTGTTCAAGAACTTTAGGACCTGCAATATTCCCTTCTTTTGTTACATGTCCGATTACAATAATCGAAATATTTTGACCTTTAGCTGTGTGCATTAAAATATTACAGCATTCTCTAATCTGTGAAACGCTTCCTGCTGAGCTTTGAATTTGAGAAGTGTAAATTGCCTGAATACTGTCAACAATTACTAAATCAGGCTTCATCTCTTCAATATATTTTTTCGCAAGCTCAAGATTTGTTTGCGGGTAAATGTACAGCCTATCTGTTTTTATGCCCAATCTCTCTGCTCTTAATTTAATTTGGCTGGCAGATTCTTCTGCTGAAATGTACAAAACTTTTTTTCCGCTTTTACAAAGCTCGCCTGCTGTTTGTAAAAGCAAAGTTGATTTTCCGATACCAGGGTCGCCGGCTAAAAGTACAAGAGAACCTTGGACAATGCCCTGACACAATTCACTTGTAGTGCTATTGGCTGCACTAATACATTTACCTCTTCCTCCGCCAAGAACTCTATCAAACTCAGAAATATTTGTACTCATTCTAATTTCTGAATTCATTTCAATTTCGTCAAGCTTCATTGGAGGAAAAGTATCATGAACTTCTGCTGGTGCATTCTTTAAAGAAACAGTTGATTCTTCTACAAAAGAACCCCAGCTTCCGCATTCAGGGCATTTGCCTAAATAACCTGCTGTTTCATACCCGCAGCTTTGACATACATATTTTGACTTAACTTTTGCCATAAAATTATTGAGTAATCGGTATAATTAACTTTTGCCCGATTGATAAAGCATTCGGATTAGCCATTTTATTTGCGTTCTGAATTCTGCCGACTTTATCCATGTCAAAAGTACCATAAAATCTGATTACTATACTTTCTAAAGTGTCGCCTTCTTTTACAACATATTCTTCGTTAATAGATGCAGATACAGCTCCCTTTTTCGAAGATGTGCTGTCAGCTGGTATAAATGTAAATCTTCCTGATGATTCTGAAGCCGGCTTCTTAACCGGAGCTAAAGTATCATCTTTTGGTGTGGAAAAATTAATTAAAAGGCTTATAAATGTTGTAATAAGCAAAGTTATAATCACACCGGCAATCAAGCCTGTAACAAAATAAACTTGAGGTGCTTTTTCATTTTTCTGTGCTTTTACGCCGAAAGACTGCCAGAGAGCGTCAAGTTCGCGATTTTTGCTTTGTGTTCTGTAAAAATCTTCATCCTGATGTGCTCTGTTGTAACGGCTTAGAGCCTCCATCATTGCAACTCTTTCTCTGGTAATATTTGATCTTCTCAGTGTTGTACTTTTCATAAATCCTCACCAATTTAAGTTATATTCAAAATTTAACATAAAATCGAGGCATGCGCAAATTTGTAAAGTATTTTGTGAAGTTTTGTTAAGAGCTGCTGGTGCTTTATTCTTTATTTATTGAAAAATAAACGTCTTTTAATCTTTTTTTGCTTATATGTGTATACAGCTGGGTTGTTGATACATCGCTGTGTCCAAGAAGTTCTTGAACGACTCTTAAATCCGCTCCGTTTTCCAAGAGATGGGTTGCAAAACTATGCCTTAATGTATGTGGAGATATGTTTTTATGGATAAGTTTGCCCTGATTGTGAATGAATGTGTAAACATCTTGGCGGGTAATTACACGTCCTGTTTCTAAAATAAGAAGTTTTTTAGTATTCAGATTGTATTTTTTTATAATCAATTCTCTTTGAGGCATGTAATTTTGTACAGCTTTTTTCGCTGCTTCTCCAATAGGAATAATTCTTTCTTTTGAGCCTTTTCCAAAACAGCGGATATATTTTGAGGATAAATCGATATCGCCGAGTTTTAAGTTTACAAGTTCAGAGACCCGAAGCCCGCTGCTGTATAGAAGCTCAAGTATTAAGCTTTCCAGTTCGGTCAGATTGTTTTTAAGCATTTCTTCAATTTCTTTTACTGAAACAACTTTTGGAAGTTTTTGAGGCATCTTGGGCTGTTCAAGAGTTGATGCCGGGTTTTTTGAGATGATTCCTGTTGAAGATGACCATTTAAAAAATCCGCGCAGAGATGCAATTTTTCGAATGACGCTTGCTGGTGCAAGTTCGCGTTCGCGAAGAGTTCTTATATAAGAATTTATTGTCATTCTGTTGATTGATTCAATATTGTCAATGCTGCTGGAAAAGTCATATAAATCACGTCTGTATGCGTCAATTGTGTTTGACGAAAGCCCTTTTTCAAGTTCAAGATATTCTAAATATTGTGCGATAATTTGATGCATTATAATCTTATATAAGCTTCTCTAATTAAATAGTCTTCCAGAGTTTTCATATCAGGAATAGTTGCAGTTGTATCGTTGATGATTATACAGAAAACGTATTTATGCCCGCTTTTTGTTGTCAAAAATCCTGCAATTGAACTTACATCACCATGTGTTCCTGTTTTTGCTCTCAAATTATTTTTAATAGGAAGCATTCTATGTGTCAGCGTTCCTTCTCCTGGAGAAGGCAAGTGCTGTAACACTTTGCTGTTTTTATTTTTAAAAAGGTATTCTGAAATAAAATCTGCGCTAATCAGGTTATTTTTTGAGACTCCGCTTGCATCTGTTATCCTGATTTTTGAGTTATCAATTCCATTTTTTTCGCAGTATTTATTAAAAACTTTTATTCCGTTGAGATCTGTTCCTCTGTCGTCAAAAGCTTTCCCGCCGGCAAGTTTTGCAACCGTTTCTGATATCATATTGCTGCTGTTTTTCAAGATATCATCAACTGCTGCTGACATCGGTCGGGTAACTTTATCAAGCTCTTTATCTGTCGGCAAAACTCTATCAGATATGAAATTTTGTTTTAAATAAATCTTTTTGTCTTGAAGTGCGTTTGAAAGTTTAATATCAAAATATCTTTTCAAATTATTTGTCGGAATGTATAAAGTTACCGGTTTGTTAACAGTTCCATTTAAAGAAAGAGTATTTGAAGAGATTGAATCATCTCTTGAGACGCTGACTTCGTTTTTGTCTCCTGTAACAACATTATTTAAAAATACAACGGGGTATTTGCTCGGGTTAATAATTGTAGCTGCTCCGCCTTTTTGTGACGGCATGATTGTTATTTTTATTAAATTTCCATCCAGATTGTATGAATTAAACCTTGGCATAAGAACATTCATATCATCATCCCACTGCCAGCCTTCGCCCCAGCTTTTTTTCTCTAAGATAGTGTCGTCAATGAAAACTTTTTTTGTTGTTTCAATATCCATGCTGTTTACAAGTTTTTTTAAGTCGGCAGATGATAAATAAGGGTCAGCGCCAAGCTTAATTATATAGCTGTCTGTACCTCTCTGATAAATTGAAGTTGTAAATTCATAGTTTTCTCCAAGAGCTTCAACAGCTGGAATGATTGTTAATATTTTTTGTACAGAAGCTGGATGCATAAGTATTTTTTCATTCAGCTCATAAACAGGTTTTCCGCTGTTTAAGTCTTTAAAAGATACTGCAATCGAGTTTTTGTCAACGCCGGAATCATTTATAACCGAGTTAAAATCGCATTTAGGTGCGCTTTTAGCATTTACACTCAATGCCATTAAAAAAACTATTAATACTGCGAAAAACTTTTTCATTTTTTGATTACCTCATAAGACTCTTTTATATCTTTTAAGACAGTGCATTGAGTCCTGAATTTGTACATTTTTTCTAAATCGATTTCTGCGTAAATTGCTCCTTCTTTTTCTTCGATTTCATCTATGATTTCGCCTTTATAGTCGATTATCATTGAGTGACCGAGATTTTCTGAACCGTCAGCAAGCATTCCTGTTTGAGTTAACGCAACAAAATAAGACTGGTTTTCAACCGCTCGGGCTGTTGTAAGGGTATCCCAGTGAATTTTTCTTGTTTTTGGCCATGCTGCCATATTTACGAGAATATCAGCTCCGGCTTTTCGATAAGCACGGTAAATTTCCGGAAAACGAATATCATAACAGATGCTAAGTCCGAACTTAACTCCTTCAAGCTCCGCTATAACCGGATTTGAACCTGCTGTAATATAGCTGTTTTCAGTATCGCCCAGGTAAGAAAACAGGTGGTTTTTATTGTATGTACATACCAGTCCGCCGTTTCTATTAATCACAGGGCAAGAATTAAAAAGTTTATCGCCTTTTTTTTCAACAAAGCTTCCGCCAATTATATTGACTTTGTATTCTTTTGCGATTTCCTGAAGCATTTTTACAGATTTAGCTTCTTCAATGATTTCTGCACCGGCAGGTATAGAAGGGCAATCCCAGCCAATAGTCCAGAGCTCAGGCAGAAAAACAAAATCAGGAGAATACTTTGCTAAGTTTGCCTTCAATAAATTTTTTACAGTTTCTATGTTTAACTCTGGCTCTCCGATGGCAGATTCCATCTGGATTGCAAGAAGTTTTATTTTTTTCTCAACCATATTCCGAATTTGAATACCTCATCAAACGCTTTTGGTGCTTGTTTTTCCAGTTCCTCAAAACTTTTTTGAAGTTTTAAGCGTGCTTCTTCTTCATCCCCATCGGGTGCTACGTAAAGCGGTTCGCCGTATAAGTTCACCATATTCGTAGCAAAAATAGGTGAGCGCATTTCATCCCAGGACGGGAATTTGACCCAGGTAAAATTCTTTGAATGCCAGTAAATTGGGACAATTGGAGCGCCGGAAAGTTTTGCAAGTTTAATGACTCCGTCTTTTACAATACGTGGAGGACCTTTTGGACCGTCAACCATCATTGCGCAGTTCTCGTTGTTTTTTAAAGCTGCCAGCATTTGCATACTTGCTTCCACTGCGCCTTTTTTGCCTTTGGAACCGCGGATTGTTTTAAATCCCCATTTCTCAACAACATCAGCAATTACTTGACCGTCACGGGAACGGCTGATAAGAACATTAACTTTATCTCTCTCTGGAAGTCCGTGAATACAAAATTGGTGTGCGTGCCACATTGCATATATACAAGGTGTCTTGCGCGGATTATTTACTTCTATAATCCTTGTAAAAATCTCTTGTATCTTAAATAAACCATATACTACACGAGCAAAAAGCTCCGTATTCTTTCCATCTAAAATCCTAACCATGAAATAATTATACAATAAATGTGTTATAATTAATACAAGAAAAAGGATGAAATATGAAAAAGTTTTTGTTTTTAGTTTTGTTTTTTCTCCAAACTTCAGCTTTTGCAAGTTATAATGATGTTTTTATAGCTGATATAAAATATGATTGGATAAATAAATCAGAAATTGAAAAAGAAGCTATTATCGCTGAAGTTCGAGATATGATTTTCGAAACGCCCGTTGAAAAGCAAAAAAATTTTAGGTCTCAGTTTAAAGACAAGCTGAAAGATAAAAACCGTTTAGAAAATTATATTGCCGCATCTGCCGGTTATAAAGAGTTTAAAGGAAATAATATTTCTGCGTTTTATTATAAAAAAATGAAGAATATTTACATGTATGCGCTTCAAGACAAAAAGGATGTTTCAAAAGCTTATTATTACGATACTTTAGGACACTTAAGATATGTAGATTTTAATTACGGCGAGTATCCTGAATATCCTTATTATGCAATCCAGTATAGAATTTCAGGTCAGCCGGTAAGTGCTATTTTTTATGCGTCGAAAGAGTGTCAGTATTTGTTTAAACCTGATGGAGAATTCGAAGGGGTCTGGTATAAACATAATCTTTACAATACAAAATCGAAAATTATTTTGAAACGGACTACATATTAATGGAAAATAAAATTGCAGAAATTTTAATAAAAAAAGGTTTGACAATTGCAGCTGCCGAATCTTGTACCGGCGGGCTTTTAAGCTCAAAACTTACAGATGTAAGCGGGAGCTCTGCGTTTGTTCATCTTAATCTTATAACTTATGCAAATGAAGCTAAACACAAAATGCTTGGAGTTTCTAATGAAACACTTGAAACTTTTGGTGCAGTAAGCGAACAATGCGCTTCTGAGATGGCAGAAGGACTTTATAAGTTAACGGGTGCTGATATTTGTGTTTCAATAACGGGTATAGCCGGGCCGGCAGGAGGAAGTGTTGAAAAACCGGTTGGGCTTATGTATTCAGCGATTTATACTAAAGATAGAAAGAAAGTCTATAAAATTCAGCTGCCTTCGGATATTGACAGAATATCTATGAAACAAAAATTTGTTGAAATGGTTCTTAACAATATTTACACATTTATCTCTTTTGTGTAAAATAAATTATATGGGATTAAGGGGGAGAAAGCTTTTATTTTTGTGCTTAGGATTATTTTTAATTAATCCTGTTTGTGCTGTGGAAGATTTTTCTGAATACATGGATGGTGTACGCCGTAAAATCCAAAAAAGCTGGTGTCCTCCAGAATGTTTAGAAAAAGACGGGCATGCGCTTATTAAGTTTAGCATTACAAGACAGGGCGATGTTTATGCTGCTGAGATTGTAGAAAGTTCTGGGGATAAGTTTTACGATGCTTCTGCTGTAGAAGCCTTAAAAAAAGCTGCGCCTTTTGATAATTTTCCTGCTTCGGCAGCACGCGGTTCTTTGACTATTAATTATTCTTTTGATACAGAGGTCGTTAATACTGGAAACATGCAGAAGCATTTAGCTGAAGCAGAAAAACACTATAATGTTAATAACCATCTTGCGCTTTATCACATAACTAATGCAATAAAAGAAGTTGAAGGTGATATAAATTCATATTTTTTGTACGGAAAGCGAAGCAAAATAAAAGAAGCATTAGGTGATAATGATGGAGCTAGAGCTGATATGGAAGAATCACAGAGGCTAAAGGCTAAATATGATAAAAAGCGTATTATCGCAAGCAGAGTTTATGCTGAAATGGAGCAATCACCGTATTCTTATTTTGCCTTGGCAAATTCTTATGATATTGCAGGTGATTATGAAAATGCGATTAAAGCGATTGACAAAGCAATTGGTATGACGGATTTGAATAATCAGTATAAAAGATATAGAATAGAGCTTATGCAAAAAAAAGAGACTCTTTAAGAGCCTCTTTTTTTTTGTACTACATTTCTAAGTTCATTTGCGAGAACTGAATAATCTTATTTTTGCCTCTGTGTTTAGCGTTGTAAAGCGCGTGTTCAGCGTATCTGATAACTGTATTTGCGTCTTCGTCAACATCCGGCATGCAAGGATAAGTTGAAATTCCTCCAGAGATAGTTACTTTGTGCGCTTCGTCTTCTCCTGCCGGAATGAATTCCATTTTTTCAACTTCGCGTCTAAATCTTTCTCCAAAAAGAAAAGCATTTTCTTCAGATGTGTTTGGAAGTACAAGCAGAAATTCTTCGTCGCCGTATCTTGTTAAAATATCTTCTTTTCTTATCATTGCATTAAGTTTGTTTGCAATATTTCTCAAAAGAATATCGCCCCATTCATAGCCGAACATATCGTTAACAACTTTGAAGAAGTCAATATCAAATAAAATACAAGAAAGCTTTGTTCCATAACGTTTTGAACGTGAAATTTCTTCTTCAAGACGTTCTTGCAAGTATTTTCTATTATGTAAACCTGTTAAATCGTCTGTGGTAGAAACTTTTTCAAGCTTGTCTTTGATTGTTTTGATTCTCAAAAGCGCGTTAACTCTGACGATAAGTTCATCTTTGTTATTAAAATCTTTAATAAAGTCAAAACCTTCCGCGCGAACAGTAACGTCGCGTCTTGTGCTGCCTGCAAACAAAATCGGGCAGGGAAATTTGTTTGTCATCAAAGCGTCTTGAGCTAAATCGATGTTTTCTACAATCATTAATGAAGGGTTGATAACGGCATAATCTTTCATTTGATTGATTGTAACAACTCTTACATCGGCTTCGTCAATTTCAGCAGCTAAAAGTGCTTGCAGCTCAGGCATCGGTTTTGTTGAATAAATCACAATGTTGTTCATATAAATCTTCCTCTTATTTTAAAAAAAGCGGTACACATTTTTATGTGTACCACTTTATAATACCTAATTTTTGCTTTCTATGCAAGTGCTTTAGAGCTTTCGATACAATTAATTAAAGTAGAAGCAACTGTTTTTTGTTCTTCTAAAGTCAACTCAGGGAACATTGGAAGAGAAATAACCATTTCTGTATTCTTTTCTGTGATTGGCAAATCACCTTTCTTCCATCCAAGATGAGCGTGAACTTTTTGTAAATGAAGAGGAACCGGATAATAAAGCATTGCGCCTATTCCTGATTCTTGCAGCATTTTGTGGATGTTGTCTCTGTTAGGAATTTTTACAGTATACTGGTGGTATACGCAGTAAGTGTCATCCAATTCTTTTGGAGTCTGGATATCAGAACATCCTGCTAAAAGTTCGTTATAAGTTTTTGCGTGATCTCTTCTTGCGCTGTTCCATTCATCAATGTAGTTAAGCTTTATTCTTAAGATTGCGGCTTGAATTTCGTCTAAACGAGAGTTTACGCCGATTTCATCGTGGTAATATCTAACAGCTCCGCCGTGGTTTCTAAGAGCAATTATTCTATTTTTGAGGTTTTCGCTGTTAACTGTGATTAAACCGCCGTCTCCCATTCCGCCTAAGTTTTTAGTCGGATAGAAGCTGTAGCATCCGATGTCTCCGAAAGTACCAACCATTTGACCTTTGAACTTCGCACCGATTGCCTGGCAGCAGTCTTCGATTACATATAAGTTATGGCGCTTTGCAATGTCCATAATCATATCCATATCACAAGGCTGGCCGTATAAATGAACTGGAATAATTGCTTTTGTTTTTGGAGTAATCAAAGCTTCGATTTTTGAAGCATCGATGTTAAAAGTATCAGGGTCTATATCAGCGAATACAGGAGTTGCACCTACGATACCTATTGCTTCTGTTGTAGCTACGAAAGTGAAAGCTGTAGTAATAACTTCATCGCCTGCGCCTATGTCTAACGCTCTCAATGCTAAGTGCAGCGCATCAGTACCAGAGTTTAATGCAACTGTATAATTACATCCAATGTATTTTGCAAGTTCTGCTTCTAAAGCTTTGCAGTTTGGTCCTAAAATATATGAGCCTGAACGTAAAACTTCACATACTGCTTTTTCAACTTCGCTTCCGATTTTAGCGTATTGTCTTTTTGAATCTAAAATTGGTATCATATAAAAACCTCCTATTTTTTCTATTCTCTCTATAATATAAGTTTATCATACAAAACTTGCGTCTTTATATAATCTTTATTCTCTTTAATTTAACCCCGATACGATTGCGATAGACAACAAAAGTGAGTAGTAAATCATAAGATTTCTTGACTGGAACATTCTTGTCATAAAAGCAGGGGCTCCCATCATGTTTTCCATCGGAAAATGATACCACTTATGTTCCGGAATAGAGTCTGAGTCAATTGAATATTCTACCATTGATTTGTACAAATCAACAGCAAGCGGAATGGTTATCCAGACTAAAAATACCTGCCAGTCAAGGATATCAAAAATGCATAGAATCACAGGAGAGATATAAGCTGAAATTAATAGCCATTTAAGCACAATTAAAGAATCAAGCTGAGAGTTAAACGAGTTTGCTATAGTGTTATGTTTTTCATTTAAATCAAAATCAAAATCCATTACCGTGTGAATATAAAGAAGAATAACTGTTACAATCATAGAAGGAATTGAGAGCAGTATTATTTCCCACGAAAAAGTTTTTGTCATAACATAATAAACTCCGCCGAATAGTGCCGGACCGTAAGCTGCAGCAACTGCAAGCTCGGATAATCTTATTTTTGATAAAAAAGAATAAGAAATCGCGATAATTCCGCCTGCTAATGCAAAATATAAAACTCCGATACCGCATTTAATCAGGAAAAATAAACCGATTAAACCTGCAAAAAAAAGGTAAGCAAATCCGAGTATAAGAACATCTCCTTCTCTTATTGCTCCGGAAATTATATGTCTGCATTTTGTTTTTTGGGCATTCTGCAGGTACTCTTTTTCATCAAAATCTTTTTGTTTGGTAAGAGATTTATAATCAAAATAATCATCTAGAACATTTGTTGCAAGATGAGCTAGACAAAGTCCGATTAAAGCTAAGAGTCCGTATTTTATATTTCCGGCAGTAACAGCAGAATAGGTGAAAATAACGAGCCAGGACATGATTGTCATAGGAAGTGAGAAAATTCGTGAAGCTTCTAAAAGTATTGTGATTTTATTGAGCATTAGCTGACAATTCCTCCGAATGCCATAACATCTTCGTAAGCAGCTCCTGCTTCAAGCATTTCTTCCGCGCTGAAACCGAACAAAGTTATTGTATCGATAACTTCATCTTTTTTTTCAATATTTTTGATAACAGTTTCCAGTGCAGACTCTCTTGTCATGTACTTAAATCTGTCGTTTTTGCCTTGATTAAAACTTCTGCGTTTTGCTTTTCCCATTTTTTTACCATATTGGCGGAGTGCATTCCATTTTCCTACAAACCGGTTTCGTCACTTCTTGCACTCCTTTTGGTGTAACTACCGGTTGGATGAGCGCGGTATCTTTACTGTTTTTACCCCGGCTTCATTCCGCTGAACTATTGATTTGTTTTGAGCTTCCCGGAAGCCCTTTTGAACTGGCTACCGGCTTATATTTTCTAACGCAAGCAGTGCAGCTCCTATCATACCGGCATGGTTTCCTGCTTTGGCTAACCTGATTGAAACCGGAGGGCAGATTATTTCTGCGTTAACTTCTTGTTCGACTTTTTGAATATCTACAAACTGAGCCATAGAACCTGATAATACTACACAATCCGGGTCAAATAAATTAGCCAGTCCTTGTATTCCGATGATTAAATCTCTCTGCCATCTATCAAAAACTTCAACCATAACTTTATTTCCGTTTTTGACTCCTTCAATAACATCGTAAGTTGTAACGTCTTTGTTTCCGAGAGCTTCTTCTGCATCCCATTTTAGAGCTGTACCGGAAGTGTATGCTTCAAAACAATCCCAGCTTCCGCAAGTGCATTTTCTGCGTTTATCCGGATACATTTTAAAATGCATTTCTCCGGCTGCTCCAGATTTTCCTTTTAAGAGCCTGTCATTTATAATTATTCCGCCTCCGACTCCGGTGCCTAAAGTAAGCATAATTAATACAGAAGTTCCTTTAGAAGCTCCAAGCTTGTATTCTGCCCAAGCTGCTGCATTTGCATCGTTTTCGAGAAAAACTTTTTTGTCACTTAAGCTTTGAAAATCAAGTGTGTAATATCCTTCAACCAGGTTTCCGGTAGAACCGATAACTGCTGTGTTTTCGTTGTTTACAGCGCCAGCTGTTGCGATTGCAACGAGGTCAAATTCGTGTTTTGAAATCTGTGATGTCAAAATTTCTTTTATTCCGTCCAAAGTTTTTGGAGTAGAAAACTTTTCTATTTCGGAGATGATTTCGCCATTTTCGTTAATTATGGCACTGTAAATTTTTGTTCCGCCTATGTCAAATGCGAGCGCTTTTTTCATTTTGTTTCCTCTATAAAACGTTTTGTTATTAACTGCGGTCTTGTTATGGCTGAACCGATTACAACGCAGTGAGCGCCTAAGTCAAAAGCTTTTTTAACTTCATAAGGCTCCCAAATTCTGCCTTCTAATATTACAGGTTTATCAACTGTTTTGATAAGCTTTGTCAGTAATTCATAATCAGGACCTTCGGTTGGCTTCCCTGATTCAAGCGTGTAGCCGGCAAGTGTTGTTGAAATTATGTCAACTTCAAGGTTTGCACAGTTTATACCTTCTTCAATTGTTGAAATATCTGCCATTGCAAGGCGTCCTGAGCTGTGGATTAAATCAATAATTTCTTCTAAAGAACAGTTGTCGTGCGGGCGTAAAGTTCCGTCAAAAGCTATAATATCAGCGCCTGCATCAATCAGGGCTTGAACTTCTTTTAAACCTGGAGTGATGTAGACGATTTCTTTCCAGTTTGGAGGAAGTTTTTGAGGTTTGGTAAGCCCGATTACAGGAAGATTAAGAGTTTTTGCGTTTTTAACATCTCTTGCCCCTGCAACTCTAAGTCCTCCGGCTCCGCCATTTACAACTGACTGCATCATTGCAAGCATGCACTCTTCTTTGTACAAAGGCTCATCCGGCATAGCTTGTACTGATACGATAACTTTTCCCTTTAAAGACCTTAAAATTTCCATGGTTTAATTTTATCACAAACAATCGCAGCGGGGGGGCGGGAAAATTTTTTGAAAAATTTTCCCGCCCCCCCCCCTACTTGCTTATTGCTGCAAACGGTCATATAATATTTTTAGAAGTTGAGGCTAAAATGAATAAAAATAATTTATTACTTATTGCTCTTGCAGGTGCTGTTTTATGTGCCGGCTGCGGTGATAAAAAAGAACCCCAAAAAGAAGTTCAACCTGCTGTTTTTAATCAGGAAGTTTCGAAATCGGAGGTTAAAGAAGTTAAGAAAATTGTTAAAAATATTCAGCCTCAAAAAACAAATTTGTATAAATCACACGAAGACAGAGACATTCCGCTTTCAGCTGTTGCAGGCATTTCAGCGCTTCCGCAGAATATTAAAAATATCATTAATAAACAGATTAAAGATGCAGATGTTTATTATTTGAGTGTATTTAATGACAAAGTTATTATTTTGAAAGAAGCTATTAATGAAGAAGATAGATTCACGCGCCACGATTTTGAAGTGATAAGTGTTTCTATGTCAGATGGAAAAGTTGCGCAGGAAACTTCTTTTCCGCGAAAAATGAGTAATGATGAATCTGAAACAGAAGTATGGAAATATGAAGTTATCGAAGGTGATATGGTTGTACCTTCTGTTCATACAAGTTTGAATGAAGACGGAAGTATTAAAACTGTTGAAAAATGGTTTTATGGTGAGGAAGAAGTAAAATATAAGCTTTCAGATGGAGAAGGTAAGACTATTTCGCTTAGGAAAACGACAAAATCTGACAGCGGAAATTGGAGAGATGACCATGTCTTTTATGATAATAAAGGTAACACAGCTTTAAATGTTTCTTTTGTATATGAAAATAATCATGTTGCAAGATTTACTTATTACAATTCATCTTCACCGGAAACTTGTATAACAATGGTGAATGAATATGATGATGCTGATAAAACCAAAGAGACATTGTATACATCTGATTATCAGCTTAAAAACGTGTTCACATCTGTGTATAAAGATGGTGAAAGAGAAGAAATAAAAGTATTTGATGCTTCAAATAATGAAGTTGCAAAATTCTTAGCTGAATAAATTCCAGTATTCATTTTCAACTTTCTTAGGGCGTGTGAATTTTTGCATAATCATATTTGCAGCTCCTACAGCGAGTCCTGTTGCCGCAGCGTGTCCGGCGTATGTTAAAAGCGCTTTTTTATAAAGCTTTTTCATGTTTTTTATTAACGGTTCTGCAAGTCCTGTTTTTCTGGCAATTTTAATTCCATGATAACTGGCAAGCCCTTCTTCTAAAACAGTTGGCAGCATGCAGGCAAATGCAATCTTGCCGGAGTTTTCTTTTATCTTGTCAAATGTATTTTTAGGAGCGTCTTTTGGCTTTGGACTTGAAAACAAAGCGATTGTGCCAAGCCAGCCTGCAGCAATCCTTCCCGGCCAGCGAAGCTTACTTAAAACCTTTCCGAGATTGCCTTTTATGTCATTCCAAGCGTGTCCTAACTCGTGAAAACCAGCGATGGATATTTTGTCTGTGTTAATTCTTACTAATCTTTCTCTGGGTGAATAAGACGCATTCTTTCCTGCTGTGTAATCGTTTATTAGCTTGCTGTATTCCATTGGAATAATTTTTACACCTTTTTTATTAAGGCCGGAAGCTTCTGCTGCTTTATAAAACGCGTCTTTGTAAAGATAATTTTGAGAATGTTCTCTTGCAAGCTGCCTTTCAAAAGGTTTGCTGCACAAAGGCATTATTGTACCCATTATGGCAGATGAAGCCAAACTTGCCGTAATAAATCCGTTATTCCCGTTGCTTGCGTCGCGTGGAATATATTGATTGCCGTTATAGTAATAAGAACTGCTCATACAAACTACCTTCAATACTTATACTAAAACGAAAAATGATAAAAATTTGCTTTTTTGTAACAATTGTTCATATAAACGCAACTTTTTTCAAAAAAATGTTTTTATATAAATATATGGCTAGTGTGGATTTACAAACTGTTAATATTTACGGTACGAACGCTGTTCAGAAAAAAGCTGCGGCTCAGAAACCGGCGCAGCCGAATGTTAGCGTTCCGGCAAAAACAGCTTTCAAGGCAAATGCTTATACTTCTGCTGTAACAGTTAGAACTTCGCTTCAAACAAGAGATGAAAAAAAGAAATATGAAGAGCTGTCTAATGAGCTTGATTTAAATTATCGCAGAAAACTTGAGTTCGCTCTTAAATCGGGACAGCTTTTAAAGAACAATTCAAACGATAAAAGCTCTGTTTTAGATAATCTGCATAAAATTATAAAAGAAGAACGTGATCCGGGATTGGATAAAGTGAAGATACTTCAAGAGTGCCTGGATATTCTTTCAAACCCTTATGTTATTACGCAGACTTGCGAAGATATTCCTGCTCAGTACAAAAGGCAGGTTATTGGTTTGGTGACAAATCTGTCAGAAGACCCGAACAAAATTGCTGAAGCTAAATGGGAACTTGATAATATGCATACAGGTACCTGTCCGGCTGCAAGTATTGAGTTTGATTTGGCAACAAAACATACGGCCGAATTTTTTAGAATGGTGGAAGGTTTGACTTCTCCTCAAAATGCTGTAGTAAAAAATATCAGAATGGACAGCCTTTCAGAAAAATCTTCCGAAGCAATTTGGTTATTGACCAAGTTTAAAACTCCTCATCAGCTGAATAGTTTTGACAGTGCAACGGTTCTATTACAGCCGGATGAAAATGCAATTATAAGAGCAAGAATTCAAAACCATCACAGAGATAAAGGCGAACGTTCAATTATTGATGTTCTTATGCAGTCAACTTTAATGCAGCTGGGTTCTCAGCAGACTTATAATTCTTTGACAGATAAACGTGCTCCAAATGCATGGACCCAAGAAGACGGCGGTTTGATAGATTTTGAAAAAACTTATGTTGAGTCTGTTGTTGAAGATAAGAATACAACTTCTGTGACTTATCAAATTGTAGATGAAAACGGCAGGCTTAAAGGTTATGAAAAAGATTTTGCAACTATAAAAAAAGAGCTTCTTGATACTTTGAATATGGGGCATAACATAATTATCGGATACACTTGGCCGGACCCTGATAACGAAAACAGGCTTGCCGGGCACGAAATTACAATTGTCGGATACAAGACTAACGAAAAAGGCGAAGGCGTTTTTATTTGCCAGGATTCTGATGATGATATAGCGGCTCCGATTGAAATGAGTGAAAAATATTTGCTTCCTAAAATTCATCACGCCGGGCTTCCAGATGAAATTGCTTCAAGAGATTTTAAGTATGAAGACAGCTGGAAGCTTGGATTAGATGAGTTTCAGGAAAACAGAAAATCTGCTTAGCCTAGACATTTGTCGCCGCAGAACTGGTTAAGAATCGTGAACTTTCCTGTTTTTACCCGGTTTTTAATGATTTTAGCAGAAGAGTTGGTTAAGATTAGCTGGCTTTGAACACATTCAAACCTGTGTTCTCTAAATAGCTGCTCATTTTTTTCGCTAAGCTGAGTATATTTTTTTGTTTTAATAAATAAATTGAAGTTCTTCTGGCGTTTTTGAATCTGTTTGTATGCAAAACTTATTACTGCGTGTAAATCAATTTCTGCCCAGGATGATTGGATTATGTCGAGAACGTAGTTTTTGTTATCAGAAGTTTTTATTGAGACATATCCTCTGCTGCCAATCATGTATTTATATTCGCTGTAATACGAAAGTCCTTTGAATACTGTTTCTTTAAATTCTTTTGCATCAGCAGAAAGCAAAGGCCTGAAATGCGGAAGCAGAGACTCATTGTATAAATTTGCAACAGCAGCTGCATCAGAGTTTCTAAAACTTCTAAAATCTTTTTTATTAAAATCAAGAGTATTGGGAGCTGGAACTTTCCATAACCTTTCGTAAGAAATCTGGCTGAAACCGCATTTTGAGACGAATAGACGGATAAGCTCCGGTAAAGTGTCATCAACTCTTACAATAAATGAAATTGCTCCTATTGCTTTGTATTTTGAAACAGCAAATTTGATAAGCTCTTCTGCGTCTTCATAACAATTCTCTTCAAAGAATAAACGCTGGATTTCGAGCCTCTTAACCGGATTTTTTGAAGGAGCAATTGTGATTAAGCCTTTTATATCTTTTTTTTCTTTAAGAACGTAAGATTCCGGCAGAAACTTTAATTTTAAGGGTAAAAGATGATGAAGCGGAGCACAGGGATTGAACATAATATGGTTTATATATGCGTCTCTGTTGTTTAGAAACGATATCATTTCCTGCATATTCTTCTTATCAAAATAATAAAGCTTCCGAATTCTACTCATAATAGGATTATACCATGATTAAACAAACCATACTACAGAATGAGTGCAAAGTTTATTGAGATTTGGTATACTTAAATAAAAAGAGGGGTAAATGAAAGGGCTGGTAAGTATGCTAAAAGGGGTAAATGTATAACTAGTAGGATTAGAACCGACTAGTAAGAATGATAAAAAGGGGTAAATGTAAAACTAGCAGGACTAGAACTGACTAGTAAGAATGATAAAAAGGGGTAAATGTAAAACTGGTAGGACTAGAACTGACTAGTAAGAATGATAGAAAGAGGTTATATGTCAATTGATGATGCTTTAGTGATGATTTTAGCAGGCGGTGAAGGAAAACGCTTATTTCCGCTTACTCAGGATAGAGCAAAACCTGCTGTGCCGTTTGGCGGAAGATACAGAATTATTGATTTTGTTTTAAATAATTTTATAAACTCCGGTTTTTTCAAAATAAAAGTCCTGACGCAGTATAAATCAGACTCTTTGAATAAACACATTTCTAAAGGCTGGGCACTTTCTCCTTTCTTAAACCAGTATGTCGATCTTGTTCCGGCTCAGATGAGAACCGGAGGAACATGGTATCAGGGAACAGCAGATGCTGTTTATCAAAATGCGTTTCATATTCATGACGAAGAACCTGATTATGTATGTGTTTTTGGAGGCGACCATATTTATAAAATGGATGTTTTTCAGATGCTTAAGTATCACAAGAAAAACTGTGCGGATTTAACGATTTCTGCTATTCCTATTCCGATTGAAGAAGCACACGAGTTTGGAATTATTGAAGTTGATGAAAACTGGAGGCTTACAGGTTTTGTAGAAAAACCGCAGACTCCTCCAAAAGCCATGCCAAATAATCCGAATATGTGTCTTGCTTCTATGGGAAATTATATTTTTAACAAAGACATTCTTCTTGATGCCCTTGATAAAGATGCTAAGATTGAAACATCTAACCACGATTTTGGTAAAAACGTTATCCCGATGCTTTTAGAAGAAGGAAAGAGAATTTTTATTTATAACTTTAATGAAAACCATTTTCCCGGCATGACTGAGAAAGAAAAAGGCTATTGGAGAGACGTAGGAAGCATTGATGCTTACTGGCAGGCGAATATGGATTTATTAGATTATGAGCCTGAGCTTAATTTATATTCAAAAGAATGGCCTTTGAGAACTTTTAATTACAATTATCCGCCGGCAAAATTCATCTGGCAGCAGGGAGATAGAGTCGGAATGGCTACAAATTCCATGGTCTCAGAAGGGTGCGTTGTCTCAGGAGGAATGATTTCAAAATGTGTTCTGTCTCCTAAAGTTAAGATTAACAGCTATTCTCAGGTAAGTGACAGTATTTTGATGGAAAATGTTAATGTCGGCAGGTATTCTGAAATCAGAAAAGCTATTATTGATAAAAATGTTGAAATCCCGCCTTATACTAAAATCGGTGTAAATAGAGATGAAGATATAGCAAGAGGTTTCTATGTTTCAGAAGGCGGAGTGACTGTGGTGCCTAAGAACGCAAGACTGTAACTAAAAGCAGGCAAAGCTTTTATACAGGTATTTTTAATCTCAAGGTTTTTCTACGTTGGGATAATTCTTTTTATCTTCTTCTACCCATACCAAAGTGATTGACAAAGGTATTGACTCAAAAGGGTTTGTAGCGGCTTTGTCATACTTTTTTATTTTGTTATTCAGTAATTTAAAAAAACTTTTTACTTTCATACATATATGTTTACACTGAACTTGTTTGTATAAATTGCCGAATTGGATGAACTATCCTGGATTAAAGTATTAATCCGAAAGCAGTGCATTACGGATGAAAGTTTTTTAGTGCATAATCAATGCATTGAACAATGAGTTCGTTTCTGCTGATATCAATTTTATGTGATACATCATCAAGTACCTTTAAAACATCAGCATCAAGCCTAATGCTAATAACTGTTTTCTCTGATTTAACTGGTTTGAACTCATTCATAAATATTACCTAATATTATTATATTTGATGCGTGATAGTATTTGTATATTCAAAAAACGATTACAAATAGTATTTACTTTTTGAGTTCGATATGTTAATATACGCATAAAGTAACAATGTAACGAATGTATATATAAATATGAGAAAGATGAGAAATTCTGCTAATGGATTTACTTTAGCAGAGATTATTGTAACGCTTGTTATTCTTGGTTTTGTAGGTGCGCTTGGCGTACCGATGCTTGGGGCTGGTAAAGTAAAGAAGCCTCAAGAAGTTAAAGCATATCACGGAACTATAGAATGTTTCTGGGAAAATGGAAAGCTGATGCAATTTACTTCAAATAATACGACTAATAAAAGCGGTGAGTTGAAAGATGTTACCGGCGAAGGCGCATGCTACTTTACGGCTTCGACTGCGAATTTATTTGTTTTACACGCAATCGGAGCCGGAGGGGGCGGAGCAGTTGGGATGTCTGGACTGCCTTCTTATAAAAGTGCAACAAAAAAAGTAGAAGGTTACATTCCAACGGATACTTCGTTTTTATCTGTTATTTCAAACAAAGAGAAAGTTCCTGATTGGGTAAGAAATGAATGGGACAAACAATGGAGCAGTGATGATTCAAACTGGATAGAATATATTCTTGAATCTCCGCTTGGAAGTTCGGGTGATGGTGATTGTGCTCCAATACGTATTGATACCGAAGAAAATAAATACAATGATTGTTCAATGCGCTGTGTTGTAAATATAGAAGAATGTCCAGAATATTGTATATACCGTTATTCAGCAAATGGAGGGAATTCCGGTAATGGAGCTAAGTACAAAGTAAAATCAAAAATAAATTATTCTCCAAAAGGTATGATGGACAATATAGAGTTTATTAAAACGAAAGATGAATCGACTTTAAGAATAGGTGATAAGTTTATTACTCTTAAGCCTTCTGGTGATGGCAGAAAAGGTGTAGTAAATGTCATCAACTATAGTAATGTTGAAGTGAAACATGGAGATAAAGGTGAAGATTTTAAAGTATCTGCTTCTAGCAATAATTATGTGTCATTTTCCGGGGTGAAATTAACTGAATGGCAGCAGTTAAATAATGCTCAAAAAGGCGGAGAAGGGTGTAAAACTCCAAATAAGCTGCCGATTATGGGTAAGGTATCTTTAGGAAAAGATAAACGAATTAAATATGAAACAGATTCGCTTGCAATTAATGCAAATTTTGGGCTTGCAGGAGATGCAGGCGAGAGTGTTGTTAAAATGCTGGAAAAACTTCCAGCTGAGACTCAGTTAAAGTTAGTTCCTGTCAAAAGCAATACTGAAGGTATGCCGTGTACAGATAATATAGCAAGAACTTGTTCTTATATTTATATAAAAGATGATAAAACAGGAGAATGGAAGCCTTTTGTATCGGCGGGTTCAGGGATTGACGGCTGGGGCGGGACTGATATTCTGCCGGTTGAAGAAGGAGATTTGCCTTTCCCAAGAGTTTATTTCCCTTATGCATTTCGTTATGCACAGCCAGTTCCTTCGCTGACAGCTGGGGCTGCTTATAAAAGCTATATTGCAAATAAAAAGGGTTCTAATATGCCTGGGGCATCGGGAGAAGGGGCTCATCCGATTGTGACTCACGTTGAAGGCAATGCTGTACATTGGATTAATGGCAAGAGAACGGGTAATGAACCTTTAAAACCGCTTGCGAATGATAAAATAATGTGTTTTGACGGTGCTTCATTTAGTAACCCTAATCCTGGTAAACCTTGGGATCAGCCAACGTATTGCGGTTTCGGCGAGACAAAAGGACAACCCGGAGCTGTTGTAATATCCTGGTAGGTTGATTGTGAGGAAGTATATGAAAGATTTAAAGCAAGGTTTTACATTAGTTGAATTGATGGTATTTTTTATTTTTATATCAATATTACTTGCAGCTTCAACTCCTATAATTACTAAGCGTGCAAAAAATATTCCTTTAAAAATGCATCATGGTAAATACATTTGCTATGGAAACAAGCATGAATATTATAATGCATCCAGGCTTGTTTCTTCTGGAGCAGGGTGTAAGTTTACTCCTCCTAAAAGAGCTTCTTTATTTAAAATAGAGCTTGTAGGAGCGGGGGCAGGCGGATATAATTATATCGTTCCTCCTTATGAAACAATGGATCAAGAAGTTTATAATTTTTCTCTGGCAAATGCACAAAATGCCTGCAGCGTTGAGGGGAAAGGTGTAACCTGTCCCCCTGACGCTCTTTTACGCGAGCTTTTGAAGTATGCTCCATTTACTTTATCAGTAACTTCAACTTCTGCAGGAGATGGAGCTAATGTTTATGAAAATTATGTTGGAGTTTCTTGTCCAACAATTTCAAAAGGCGTTGATTGCTGGTCGCCGAGGACAATTGCTTATGATTGTAAACAGAAAGTAGAAGATGGAAAAGATGAAGAGGGAAATACAATATATAAAGAAGTTGATTCAACTTGTTATCGCAGCTCAACCCAGGCAGAAGATGGTGCGTTAGATTTGTATACTTGTAAGGAGATTGAGTCTGCTATAAGTAAAGTGGCTTCTTCTATTGTAAATAGAACTTCTTGCGGGGTGAATGATTGGTGCCGTACGTTAGCGAATGAGCCTTTTATTTCTCCTTATAAATCTCAGGTAGAATGGTTTAAAGGTATGATAAGCGGATTTGGAAATCCGGGACTTATAGCAACTGGAGCAGGAGCAAAAGGCGGTAAAGGGACTAAGTTCTATCTTGACGGCTATATTGATTTCTGTAATCACAATAATTATCAAGGAAATGGTTGTCCCAGCGGAAATATCAAAGATTCTCGTTATATAAAAGACAATCAAGTTAAAAGCTATCTTTCTAAATTATTTACGGAATTTTATGTGACCGGAACTGTGCTGAGTAAAGGGTCTTGTTCATCTAACTGGGGATTAACTGATTATAAAGAATACCCGAAAACAGAGGTAACGACTAAAAATTATAAACATGGCAAAAATGGCCGTGATGTATTACATTATAATGCGATAAGAGCTTGGGGAGCCTGTACTACAAACTCAGACAGGCCAAAAGGCGGAGAAGGCGGATGGCTGTCTATAGATGAAGGCAGCAGTATGATATACGGAAGTACAAGCACAGGAAGTGTAAAACAAGGAGTTGATGCAGTTCCAGGGCTCAGTGCATTAGTACAATACGGGCCTTACAGGGCTCAGCTGGGTGATAAAGAAACTTCAATACCTGCTGTAAGTGTACGAACTGAGCTTAATACAAGGCATCATACAGTTGGTAACGGCGGGGGAGCTGCGAAACCTACAGTAATAAAATATGTGTCAAGCCTTAATAATGATTGTATTTTTAATGTTGGAAAAGGAGGACCTCCAATTGAGCCGAATACTCCTGCTGCAGAAATAAAGTTACTAGAAGAGTCCCTTGAAACATCTTTGTCTTGTAATAATAACACTCTTTACTTATGGGCAGAGGGCGGGCGATATAATACTGGTATTTTTAACAAAGATTATCCAGGATTTTTAAATCTATCTTCCAGCGGTTATTATAGTGACAGTATACCAAGATATGAAACTATTGTATTTGGCGGAAATTCTCCGTATGTTTCAACAGATGTGTTTACTAAATATAATATAAAAAATTCAAACTGGGGAGCTGGAGGACACGGAAATGAAATTATTGATGAATGTACAAAACCTTATGGAGAATATGAGTTAAAACGTATGTACGGTTCTAATGCTGATAAAACAATAAGGAAACCTATTGATAGGGTTGAGTGTGATGAGACTAAAAGTGTTTATTTGCATGAAGCAAAGAGCGGTTCGGACGGAGTTATCATAATTTCCTGGTAATACTTAGATTCTAACTTCAAGCGCCGGATTTTTCCTGAACCAGGTAAGCTGGCGCTTGGCGTAGTTCCTGGAATGCTGTTTTAATTTATCAAGAGCTTCTTCTAAAGTACATTCTCTGTCTAAATATGCTAGAATTTCCTGATATCCGATTGTGCATACAAAGTTCTTTATCCGCCCGTGTTTTTTAAGAAGATATTTTGTTTCATCGATTAAGCCTTTTTCGACCATAATATCAACCCGCCTGTTTATCCTGTCGTACAGCTCTTCTCGTGAGCTAAGCTCCGGCATGAGCCATTCGGCTTCAAATTCAGGTTCTTTTTTGAGTTCTATGTCTGAAAGCGGACGGTTTAATACTTTTATTACTTCAAGTGCACGTACAATTCTGCGCTTGTTTGCGTCTTTAACTCTTTCAAAAGTTAGTATATCAAGCTTTTTGAGCTCTTCCAGCAAATCTTCTTTTTCTCTTAAATCAAGTTCTTCTCTAAGCTTTGGGTTAGCTTCTACTCGGGGAAGGTTGTAGTTTTCAAGAAGTATTCTAAAATAAAGCCCTGTTCCGCCTGCAACAATCGGCGTTTTTCCGCGTGAAAGTATATCGTAAATTGCTTTCTTGGCGTCATCGTGATAATTTCCGGCTGAGTAATCAAATTCCGGCTCAACAATATCAATAAGATGATGAGGAACTCCTTCTCGCTCTTCCATATCAGGCTTTGCAGAAGCTATGTCAAATCCTTTGTATACAAGCCTTGAATCAGCGGAAACAACCTCGCCGTTCATTTGTTTTGCGAGTTTGATTGCAAGTGCTGTTTTTCCGCTGGCAGTCGGACCGACTACTGCTATTACTTTAGGTTTCATAACTATATTCTACCGTAAAATAAGAAAGTATGTTATAATAAACGTATGTTAAAGAAAATTTTTGCATCAATTTTACTTTCAATGTCAATTTCTGTTTATGCTGCAGAAATCCCTGTTGATGCAAAATTAGATTATAATCAGGGGATAGATTTTTATAAGCTTGGTATGTATGAACGCGCGATTGAGTCGTTTCGTTCTGCAGTAAGAGCTTATCCGGATTATACAGATGCTTATTATAATCTGGCGGCTGTTCTTGAGTATCTCAAACAGTATGCTGAAGCACTTTCTGTCTACAAACAGGTTTATTTGAGAAGCCCGAATGATTATGAAGTTATATACAAGCTTGCTTATATTAGCTCAAAGCTTGATGATAACGCTAAAGCAGCAGAATATTTGAAGCTTATTCCAGAGACCAGCAGTTATTATAAACGCGGTCAGGAGCTTGCTGAGACGATAAAAGTATCTACAGAGCTTCCTCCTCCGCAGGCAAATGCGCCTTCAAAAATAGCTTCTCATACAGGAGTGTATGAAAATATTTTGAGTCCGACCGGTATAACAACAGATAAATCGGGAAATATTTATGTTGCAACTTTTTCTGATAATACAATTATAAAAATTACTCCTGACGGGAAAAGACAAGTTTTCTTGAAAAGTACTCTCATAAGCGGTCCGATTAGTTTAACGTCTGATAGTATCGGAAATCTTTATGTTTCTAACTACAATACCAATAATGTTGTTAAAATTACACCTCAGGGAGCTGCTTCTGTTTTTGTTTCGAAGCTTGATAAACCTTACGGTCTGCATATCGAAGGCAACATGCTCTTTATAACCTGCCAGGGTTCAAACGCAATTTTCAGGCAGAAACTTTAGGACCTATAGTCTGTAGTTCCAAATCAACCCAATATATTTACCTTCCCTATAAATAGCATTTAGATTCTTCGCCGTCTACTCCAGCAAATAGCTCAACGTATTGTTTTGCAGGGCTTGAGTCTATTTTTGTAAACAAAACTTCTTCTATCTGGAAAAAACCGACATCTGCAGACATGTCGACAGTAATTTTTATTGGTTTTCTTTCTCCGTGCTGAATTCTAATTCTATTAATTGCATTAGCTGAATACTTGTGAATATCACCGACTTTCGGAGTTGTATTGATTGAAAGCGGAATTCTTGCTCTGCCTTTTGTCATATCGCATCCGTCGGCAATAAGAATAATTCCGGCTTCAATTGAATGGATTTTTCTTGATGACATGTGTCCGATAATTGCTTCAATAACAACTGAGCGGATTACGACTCTTCTATGCAAATCGTTAGGAAAAACATGCATCAAAGCCCGTTCGATTAAAGGTTTAGCAAGGATAACAGACATTTCTTCGTGTCCCTGCCTTCCAATCATCATACCTAAATCGTGCATAAGTCCTGCTAAAATGACTGCACACATACTGTCTTCAAAAGTTCCGATTTCTTCTGTTTCTAAAGAAGTTTTGATTCCGCATTCGTGCAGAATGTTTAACATTTTGATTGAATTTGCTGCTACTTGTCTCATGTGAACAGGGCCGTGGTCGTTGTAGCCAAGGCGTTTGATTGAGACATTATTTGCGTAATCCTGCATTTCTTGCAATTCTTCATCTTCAAACAAATAATTTACAAGCTTCAAACAGTTAGGGTAACCTTGCAGTCTCTTTAAAATTTTAGACTCTACTGATACTTCTTTAACTGACTTCATATACTCATGATAACATTATTATTTGAGTTTATCAATATGTAGTATAAGCGGTTTTTCCTTAGGAGAGAGTTTGAGCATAAGTTTGCAAAAACTTGTAATATAACTTGGTGTCAGTTGAACTTTTTTAAAAATTCCGTTGTTGCATAGTTCGATTAATCTGTCGACATACTTTTGGCAATAATTATAAGTTTCTGGATGTATTCTAAGCTGTTCGGCAATTGTTCTGTGACCGCGTTCAGAGTTAAAGTAGGCAGTTGTAATTGCGTAGTTTTCAATACAGTTTCTGCCTTTTTTAGAATAAGGTACCAGATGGTCAATACTTCCGGAAGAAGATTTAACAATACTGTTTCCAATTTTTTCAGATGAAAGTTCAGCGTGTTTCATAATAAACGCAGAAAGACTTTCATGAGAAGTTGGCAGCTTTATTGCGGCTTTATTTATTCTATGAGCAAGTTTTGTGTTTTCAAGGGTGTCAGTAATTATTTTTATATCTTCAATGAATGATTTTCTGTTAAATGGAATTATAATTGGGGTGCCATAAATTTTTGCACGTGTTTGAGTGAATAGCCGCATTAAATCAGCGTTATTTCGAAGTACACTTTCAGCTGCCATTATTTCCATTTTTGTAAGCAGTTCTGCTCTTTTTCTGGTCAAAGTTTTTTCGCTTCTGGATTGTTTTACTCTTTTTGCTTTTGAAATATTAATAGTTGGTTCTACTGGGTCAGGCATTTTTTTTGCTAAGCGCATAAGTTTAAGCATTACATTAAATTCAACGCCTTTATGCTTTTTTGAATATTCATTTGCAATTTGGTGCAGCTTGTATCTGAATTCCCTGCCGTCGTATGGTAAAACAACAGGTTCGTGGTTAATTCTTTTACACACTGTATCAATTAATGCATCAAATTGACGTAATTGTTCATCCGGCATCTGGCTTGCAAGTTCAGAAATTTCTTCAAGAACGGGAATTTGTTCTTTAATAAGCTTTTTATTTTGTTCCGGAGCTAATACACGGATAACATCTTCGAGGTGATATTGCGGGTTCACTTTTGCCATGTTTTTGACTATTGAGAAGAATTGTCCTTCTACACTGAGAAGCCTGTCTTCATAAGGCATTAATGCTTTCACAATATGCCTTATTGTTTTTGCAAAAGTGTGTTTTTTATTCATTGCATCAATGGTTTCTTGCGGAATAACATATTTTCCTGAATAAATTCCGGGTATTCCGTAGCTCATTAATGCTCTCAGAGGTTCTGCATGTTTTGCAGCGCCTTGAAACGAAACTGCGTCGACTTGTAGCGGCTGCGTCAATACAGGCTCCCTGTATTGAGAATAATCATACTGATTATTCTTATTTATTCCTAAAAGTTGATTAGTGAAGATTGGTAAAATTCTCATGTTTAATTAAAACTCCTAAAAAATAAATTTGCTATAAAAAAGGAAGATTTTTTAATCTTCCTTTTTCAAAGTTTAAGCTGTTTTTTTATCTTCCCAAATATCAACTAAAGTCGAACAGAAGAATATGCTTGAATACGTTCCTATTGCAATACCCAAAATCATCGCAAGAACAAAATCTCTTGTTGTAACTCCGCCTAAGAAATATAAAGCAAGAAGAGTAATTAATGTTGTAACAGAAGTGTTGATACTTCTTGTTAAAGTCTGATTAATACTTGCGTTCATAATTTCTCCGAAAGTCATTTTCTTAGAATAGTATTTTAAGTTTTCACGCACACGGTCAAAAACAACGATTGTATCGTGAACTGAGAAACCGATTACTGTAAGAAGCGCTGTTACAAATAAAGCATCGATTTGAACATCGTATAAAAGCCCTAAAATTGAAAACACACCGCATACAAATAGAGCATCGTGCACCAAGCCTAATATTGCAGCTAGAGCGTAATCAAACTGGAATCTGAATGTAAGATAAGCAATAATTCCGATAAGTGCCAGAGATAAAGCTATCATAGAGTTTTTAAACAACTCCATACCTAAAGTAGGACCTACAGAAGCCACCTGGACAAGCTGCGGATCTGAGAATTCGCTGTTAACAATGTTTGTAATATTATCCTGTTCAGAAGAACCTTCTGTAATAAATTTTGTTCTAATAGAAAGTATAGATTTCAAATCGCTTTCTTGAGAGTTAACGTGAATAATCTGTAAATAAGGATTATCAATTCCGCCTTTTTCAAGAGCGCTGCGGACATCAGCTAACTTATTGTTTGAAATTTCTTCTTTAACACCATATTGGAGTGTTGTTCCTCCTGTATAATCAATACCGACTTTTAAAGGTGTATGAGTCGGATAAGTTATTGTTGAATAAATCATTGCGGCAATACCCGGCAATAAAAGAATTGCAGAGAGAGCCAAAAATATAAATCTGTTTTTTACTATATCTAATTTCATTATTTTTTCCTTCTTGTAGTTCTGTTTTGAGGGAGACTTGTAGTTTTGCCTCCCAACCCAATCATTTACCCCTGCTTAGTCGAGAATACCGAACTTAGCTTTTTCGCGTTTTGTTTCAACAGCTTGGTAACTGTCATTAATATCGCTTGCTTTAAGTCCGAATAAAGCAGGATGAGTAAGTTTTCCGGCTCCAAATACAAGGTGCATAAAATTCTTTGTAATTGTAATTGCTGAAAACATTGAAACAATTACACCGATAGCAAGAGTTAATGCAAACCCTTTTACTACGCTTGTACCGCAGCAGAAAAGGATTATACAAGTGATAATTGTTGTCATATTTGAGTCAAAGATACTTGTAAATGCTCTGTCAAAACCGGAATTGATTGCTGTAAATAGCGTTCTTCCTGCTTTCAGCTCTTCTTTTGTTCGTTCAAAAATTAAGATATTCGCGTCAACTGCCATACCTATACTTAAGATGAAACCTGCAATACCGGCAAGAGTTAATGTAATCGGGATTGCTTTAAATAAAGCAAAAAGCATTATACCATATAAAATCAGAGCAACGTCTGCAATCAAGCCTGGAGCTCTGTAATATAAAGCCATAAATATCATAACAAAACCAAGTCCTATAGCACCTGCAATTTTTGATTTTGCAATACTATCTGCTCCTAAAGTTGGTCCGACTGTGTTTTCTTCAATAATCTTAGCAGGAACAGGAAGTGCACCGGCGTTTAAGAGGTCAACCATTTTCTTAGCTTCATCATAAACAAATCCGTTATCTCCGCCTGAAATTTGAGCTCTTCCGCCTGTGATTGCTTCTCTAATAACCGGAGCAGATTGAAGATCTCCGTTAAAGAATATAGCCATCGGCTGACCGACAAGCTGTTTTGTTAAATCAGCAAACTTCTTTGTTCCTTCTCCATTGAATTCCAAATCAACAACCCATTGACCGTTTTGAGAATTTGTGCTCAAATTAGCTTTTGCTAAATCTTTACCGGTTAAACCTGTTGCTTCCCATTCAGCTTCTCCGTCTTTCATAACCGGTTTTCTGAAATCAAGCTCCGCAGTTTCACCTATATAAGCTTTTGCCTGGTTTAAATCAGAAACATCAGGAATTTCAACAACAAGCCTTTTATCTCCGGCTCTTTGAACAACTGTTTCAGAAACTCCAAGCTTGTTAACCCTGTTTTCGATTGCAAACTGTAAGCTTGACATCATATCAGGTGTAATTTGCGCTACAGTATCTGAAGTCTGAGCTTCAAGAACAAGCCTTGAACCGCCGACTAAGTCTAAACCTAACTTTGTAGGCTTTGTGCAAATTATAACAATACATGTGATAATGATTGCTACAATCGCCCAAAATAACATAAGTTTATTTTTCATTATGTACTCCTTATTATATAAATAATCATAACCCAAATCTGAAATTAAAGTCTTACCCGATTGATTAAATTGAATCAAGCGTGAAGATTAAATCAGCTTTTTCAGCTTTAGTAAGCTCAACAAGCGGTCTTCTTACGTAATCTTCAATAATTTCTTTGTAAGCAAGAGCTGCTTTAACCGGCACAGGATTCGGCGCCATAAACAGCTTTTTGAATATCGGATAAAGCTTCTGGTGCATGTTTCTTGCAGTCATTACATCTCCGGTTTTGAAGTTTCTTATCATTGATTTAATTTCTTTTCCGAAGAGGTGAGAAGCAACAGATATAACGCCATGAGCGCCGACTGAAAGCATTGGAAGAGTTAAGCTGTCATCACCCGAATAAATTGTAAAGTCTTTAGGACAGTTCATTTTTAAATCGGTAATTACGTCTAAATCTCCTGAGCTTTGTTTTAAAGCTGCAATATTTTCGTATTTTCTTGCAAGCGTTTTTATTGTTTCAACAGACATGTTTACGCCGGTTCTTGATGGTATGTTGTAAAGAATAATCGGAATATCAACAGCTTCTGCTATAGCAGAAAAATGTTCAATCATACCGCTTTGAGAAGGTTTGTTGTAATAAGGAACAACCGAAAGTATTGCATCAACTCCTTCTTTTTCAGCTTTTTTTGCCATCATAACAGCAGTTTCTGTTGAGTTTGAACCTGTGCCCATAATAATTTTTCCGTTAGAACCTACCCCTCTTTTTGCGCTGCAAAGGATTTCAATTTCTTCTTCGTGCGTTAGAGTCGGAGTTTCGCCTGTAGTACCTGTTACTAGAACTGCATCTGAACCTGTATTAATAAGCTGGTAAGCTAATGCTTCAACTTTTTCGTAATCAACTTCTCTTTTGCTGTTGAATGGAGTTACTATTGCTGTAATTACTTCACCTGCATCATATCTCATATATTATACTCCTTCTTGGTTTATTTGCTTAAATTCATGCGCTTCCATCGTTCTATTTTCATATTGGAAAATCCCGATTTGCGATGTGTAATACCTGTGTGTTGTATTAAATTTATATCTGTAACAAGTATCTGCTGCCATAATAACTTTTCCAAAATATTTTAGGCTTATAAGTTTATTTAGCTGTTTCATGTCTCCTCCGGATTGAATACAAATTGCGTAATCAATCGGAGCTGTAGAATTCATAACTTTAAATAAAACATCAAGTACGTCGTCAATTTTATCAAAATTATCAAATGAATACATAAAACCGCCTTCGTAATCAGTCGGGTCTATCCTAAGTTTTTCATAAATGAAATCTTTCATTAATTTATTTTGTTCATTTAAATCAAACTTAAGCTCAGCATGCGAAAACTTTGGCTTTAATGCTGTATGAATAGTAACTGCATATTTTTTTATGCTTTTTTCTTGTTTAATTATACTTTCTTGCAAAGATTTATTGATAATATTTTCTTCAACTTTTTTGCAGGTTAAATAAGTGCTCACATACCCTGCTTCTATAAGGGTTGTAATGATAATCATCAAGTTCATAAAATAGAAACATCCAATCAGCACAATGACTGCACTTAGATATTTAAGCTCAAATACAGCCCCCCAGAAATCAAATTTAAGTGAATAAATATTGTCAGTTACTGCAAGAAGATTGTTGAAAAAAGGAGTAATAAATCCAAGCCATTTCCATTCTGCGTTTGTAAGATTCTGTATCCAGAAAAGCAAAAGAAGCATAATACAAAAAACACAGACAATTTTCATAAACTGCCAGAAGCTTTTTAATCCTCCAAAAATTTTAAGATACAGCTTGTGCATTAACCCTCTCCTAAATAAATATTATCAATTAATCTTACATTATCAACTCTGCAAGCAATAAGAACAATAGAGTCAGAGCTTGCTTTTTCTTGTTCTTCAAGCGTATTTTTATCCAGAATTTCCAGATATTCCAAATCGTGTTTATCGGTTAAATAGCCGTAAGCAGTTTCTTTTAAAGCTTCAATGTCTGTAATACCTTTATTGAAACACATTTTAATATTATTCAAAATCCTGCTCAAAGCTAAAGCGTCTTTTTTACCTTCTTCTGAAAGGTATTTATTTCGTGAGCTTAAAGCAAGTCCTGAGCTTTCTCTCACAATCGGGCATTGAATAACTTCAACCGGTACATTTAAATCTTTAACCATTTTCTTAATAATTATTGCCTGCTGCGCATCTTTTTGCCCAAAGAATGCGAAATCAGGCTGAACAATGTTAAACAATTTAAGAACAACTGTGCAGACGCCGTCAAAATGACCCGTTCTTGATTTTCCGCAAAGCTTGTTTACATAGAAAAACGGAGGGCAGACATAAGTTAACGTGTCATTAGAAAGTCGGTTTCCCTTGCCGTACATAATGTCCGGAGATGGAGCAAAAACAGCATCAACTCCGGCAGAGTTACAAAGTTCCATATCAGCTTCAAGAGTTCTCGGATACTTATCAAAATCTTCAGAAGGTCCGAACTGAATTGGATTTACAAAAACAGAAACCACAACTTTGTCACAAGTTTCTTTTGCTTTTTTGATAAGACTCAAATGCCCTTCGTGCAAAGCTCCCATTGTAGGAACAAGTCCTATTGACTTTGAGCTGTTCCAACTCTTTCTTAACTCTCTCAATTTCTCAATTGTATGTATAAGCATATTAAATTTTTAGTTTACCTCTCTCTTTTTCATCCAGTTTAAACGATTCTTTTTCTGAAGGAAAAACCTCTTCTTTGACTTCAAGCTTGTATGCTTCAATGCTATTTAAAACAGTGTCATGAAGGTTTGCGTATTTTTTTACAAACTTAGGAGTAAAATCAGTGAATTTCCCTAAAATATCATCAGTAACTACGATTTGTCCAGAACAATATTTTCCGGCGCCGATGCCGATTGTTGGAATTCTTAAATTCTCTGTAATATATTTCGCGCTTTCTTCCGGCATAAGCTCTAAAACAATTGCAAAACATCCGGCTTCTTCAAGCTTTTGAGCGCTTGCTAAAATTTGTTCAATTTTATCTGAAGTCTTGCCTTGAATTTTGTATCCGCCAATTGTGTTCATAAGCTGAGGAGTAAATCCAAGATGCCCGAGAACAGGAACTCCTGATTCTACACATCTTTTAACAAGTGCTAAAATATGCTCGTTGCATCCTTCGAGCTTAATTGCAGAAGCGCCTGCCTTAATCATTTTACAGGCATTTTCTAATCCTTGCTCTAATGATAAATTGTAACTCATAAACGGCATATCACCGATTATAAAGGAGTTTTTAGCGCCTCGTGCAACTGCTTTTACAAAGATAAGCATCTCATCAATTGAAATATTATAAGTATCTTTGTATCCGAGAGCTACCATTGCTAAAGAATCTCCGACAAGAATTCCGTTTATTTCTGCTTTATCCAGAACTTGTGCGGTTGAATAATCGTAAGCAGTAAGCATTGCGATTTTTTCGTTATTATCTTTTAATCTTTGAAATGTACTTATGCTCTTCATTTATTATCCTTTGAAGCTTTTCTGTACCAATAGTAAACTGCTCTTGCGACTCTATGTGAACTGTGGCGTACAAGCCCTTCTTTATTTTCTTGAATAAGTTTTTGAGAAACAACTTCGACTCCGATTGGAGCGATATTTTCCATATCAAGCCTTACTGGAATAGAACCGCTTTTTGCATAACCTTCAGAAATATTATCAGGCAAAATGTCGTTTACAAGAACTGCATTAACGATTTTCTTTCCTTTTGCATGTGCAATTAAAGCGTTAACGTGGCTTGCTACTGAATAATTGTCAGTTTCGCCAGGCTGAGTCATAATATTACATACATAAATCTTCTTAGCTTTAGATTGTTCTACCGCTTCAACAATTCCGTCAACCAAAAGGTTCGGAATGACACTTGTATAAAGGCTTCCCGGTCCTAAGATAATTAAATCTGCATCTGCGATAGCAGCAATTGCTTCTGGGAGTGCGCGGCAATGTTCAGGCTCTGTATACAAAGTTTTAATCTTTCCGTGAGCTTCCGGAATATTTGATTCTCCGTGAATTGTCCTTCCGTCTTCAAATTTAGCTGCAAGCTTCATATCGTCTAATGTAGCAGGAAGAACAACACCTCTTATATTTAATACATTTGAAGATTCTTTTACTGCCCGTACCATATCTCCGGTGATTGCGCAAAGTGCTGTTAAAAATAAGTTTCCGAAACTATGACCTTCTAAACACTCTCCGTTTTTAAACCGGTATTGGAAAAGCTCTGTAATTAAATCTTCATCGTCAGCGAGCGCTGCAATGCAGTTTCTGATATCTCCCGGAGGAAGAATACCCATTTCTTCCCTCAGCCTTCCTGAGCTTCCGCCGTCATCACCTACTGTTACTATCGCTGTAATGTTGTTTGTGTATTTTTTGATGCCGCGAAGAAGCATGGATAAACCTGTTCCTCCGCCTATTGCAACTATTTTAGCGCCTTTATTGAGCTTTCTTCTTCTGTATAACTTTTCTAATATAGAATAGTTGCCTTTTTTATTATCCATATCCATAATGGATAAAGTTGTTTTTTGCCATCCTTTAAAGAATATCACTGAGCCGATAAGGATAAAAACTGCAGCAAGGAAATTGGACGGCAATACCAGGGCAGCTTTTCTTATAATCTCAAGCGTCATATAAATCGGACGTACATTAGCTAGAACCATAAAACCTAATACAATCATAATTGAGCCGATAAATATTAGGAAGAACCATCTTTTAACTTCAAGACCGGGAAGAAGCCAGCCTACATCTTTAGTAACTTTAACATTATTTTTTAATTCATCTAACATATTTTAATCCACCCATCCTGATGCTTTCGCGTTGATGTAATTTACAGGAGCGGGTTTGATATAATTGCTCGCTTGCTGAATTAAATCAAGTGAGTTTTTGTATTTGTTTGAAAAATGGATTGTATTTACATCTGCAAAACTTGTACCGCCTAAATTGTTGCGGATTTGTGATGTATGAAGCAGATGTTGAAAACGCTTGATTAAATTGTAGTTATCAGTGTTATCTGGTACTGAATAATCAATTGTTAAATCAGGGTTATATGTTTTTTCGAGGCTGAGTTCCTGTGCGACTTGAATGTTTACGTAATCACCGACTTTTGCAGTGATATCACCAACAGGAGCATAGTAAACAAGCCATTCTGAACATTTTTTAATTGCTTTAGCAATTGCAGTGGAGAATGTAAAATCTTCACCTACCATTTTATACATAGCTCCGTGCGGTCTAACGTGTTCAATACTCAAACCGTAAGCTTTTGCAAAAGACATAATTGCACCTACCTGGTAAACAACAAGAGCTTCAAGCTCGTCTTCTTTAAGCTCAACAGGTCTGTAACCGAAGCCTTGAATGTCGTTAAAGCCGATGTGAGCTCCGATTGCTGCATTTTTTTCTTTAGCTTTTAGCATAGCTTCTTTTATTGTCACAGGGTCGCCTGCGTGAAACCCGCAGGAAATGTTTACAGAGCTTACGTAATCAAGAAGTTCGTATTCCTGAATATTTTTATATACACCGTAAGCCTGCGCTAAATCGCAGTTAAAATCTATATTTTTAATCGACTTTTTTTCTAATATTTCCTGCATTTCATTCTCCCTAATTTTATTTTAATTATACAACAAAAGATACGTTTATAATAAACCTGTAATATTATCTCTTGTAATTACAGCATCATAGTTTTTGTATCCGAGTATAATTTCGATGTTATTTGAGTGCGAGCCTACGATTTTACGGCATTCCTGGGAATTATAATTAACCATTCCGCGTGCAAACTCAATATTGTTTTCATCCATAATCGAGACAACTTCGCCGCGATTGAAATCGTTTACAACATTTAAAATACCAATTGGTAAAAGACTTGAACATTGTTCAAGAATAGCTTTTTTTGCTCCCTGATTAACGATAAGCCCTCCGATAATATTTGTTGCATAACCAATCCAGCGCTTTTTGTCCGGTAAATTCTCACTTGTCGGAAGAAACATTGTGCCAATTTCTTCTTTATCGAAAATTTTGCTTATAACATAAGGAATTTTTCCGTTTGCAATAAGAACTTTACCGCCAAAACGTGTTACAAGCTTTGCTGCTTCAAGCTTTGTACGCATTCCGCCCCTGCCGCCTTCTGACGCGTCTGTTCCTAAAGCCATTATCTCGTCTGTTACGCATTCAACTTCTCTTATCAGCTCTGCACCTGGATTTGTTTTTGGATTCTCGGTATAAAGCCCATTTATGTCTGAAAGTAAGATTAATAAATCTGCGTCAAGCTCGCTGGCAACAAGAGCAGAAAGCTTGTCGTTATCTGCAAAGTTAACTTTCATTCCTGACATCATTGGATTCATTTCTATTGTAGAAACTGTGTCATTTTGGTTTATAATCGGAACAACCCCGTATTCTAAAATCTTATTTAAAGTTGTCCTAAGGCTCAAATACCTGTAACGCAGTGAAAAATCGTCTTCGGTTAGAAGAATTTGTGCAATCGGGATATCGTAAATTCCGAATCCGCTTTCATAAAACGACATGAGCTTGCTCTGCCCGATTGCAGCGCAGGCTTGCTTTACGCCGTCTTCTGCTGTAGAGTCTAAATTAAGCCTTTTTTTGCCTAACCCGACGGCTCCTGAAGTTACAAGAATAACTTCTTTCCCTTGCTTAACAAGCTTTGACATATCTTCAATGAACGAATATATGCGCGAAATTGCAACTTCTCCGTCAGCGTTTCTTAAGACATTTGTGCCGAGTTTTATAACAATACGTTTTGCATTAATAAATTCTTCTCTAAGCATTTTACATTCCCATTGCTTTTAATACGTCTTTTATCTCAGAAGATGTCTTTTTAACATCTGCATTTGAATATTTAATAGCATTATCAGGGTCTTTTAAGCCGTTACCTGTAAGAATGCAGACGATATCAGCACCTTCTTTAACAAGTCCTTGAGAATGTGCTTGGATAAGTCCTGCAACAGATGCTGCGCTTGCAGGTTCGCAAAGAACGCCTTCAGAAGAAGCCAGCATTTTGTAAGCTTCAACGATTTTTTCATCAGAAACGCATCCGATTTTACCATTACTTTCGTCGCGTGCAGCTTCTGCCTGCTTCCAGCTTGCCGGATTTCCGATGCGGATAGCAGTTGCAAGTGTTTCAGGTTTTAGAATTCTTTCTCTGCGAACGATTGCGGCTGAGCCTTCGGCTTCATATCCCATCATTTGCGGTAATTCTTTGATAATTCCTTCTGCTTTATATTCTTTATATCCTTTCCAGTAAGCAGTGATGTTACCTGCGTTTCCTACTGGTATAAAGTGGTAATCAGGAGCTTTTCCTAATGCGTCGCAAATTTCAAATGCACCGGTTTTTTGACCTTCAATTCTATATGGATTTACAGAGTTTACAAGCGTAATCGGATGAGTTGCAGAAATTTCTCTAACGCAGTCAAGTGCCTGGTCAAAGTTGCCTTGAATAGCGATAATTTCTGCTCCATACATCATAGCTTGAGAAAGTTTTCCAAGAGCAATGTAACCGTCAGGAATAAGTACAAAAGTCTTTATGCCTGCTTTTGCACCGTAAGCTGCTGCTGAAGCAGAAGTGTTGCCGGTAGAAGCACAGATAATAGCGCCTGCTCCTGCTTCTTTGGCTTTAGTTACGGCCATTGTCATTCCGCGGTCTTTAAAACTGCCGGTCGGGTTGCAGCCTTCAAATTTTAAATAAATATTTGCTTCTATTCCAAGTTTTTTGGCAAGATTGTCAGCTTTTATTAAAGGAGTATTGCCTTCGTTTAAAGTTACAACCGGAGTTGAGTCAGTAACCGGTAAATATTTTCTATACTTGTTAATTAATCCTTGATAATACATATAAATCCTCTTTTCTTTTTTTTTTAATATATCATATCAAGGAATAAGTAGCAAAGAGAAATTTAAATAATAATTATTTATATAAATGACTGTTTCAAAATCGAAACAAAAGGCTGCTTATATATTACAAGTAATATGCTAATTATTTTTAAATTAGCATATTATGACGCTCTTGAAGAAGATTTAAACTAATTTGCGACTCTTATGAGGCTGTTAACGGTACAGTCATCAAGTTCTGCAACAACTTCGCGGATTTTCTTTTCCAAGCACATTTCGGTAATAACTGTAATTTCAGCAGTATTATCAGCTTCAACACCTTTTTGCAAAATACTTGAAAGGCTGATGTCTTTGTTTGCACAAATTGTACCGATTTTTGCAATCACACCGATTGCATTTGGAGCTGTAATTGAAAGATAATATTTATTGTAAGTATCTTCAATTTTCACAGGATTAGCAGTTGAGTGGTGGCAGCATCTCATCATTGGAAGCAGATAATCAGTTGTGTTAAATTCTCTTGCTATTGCTAAAATATCGCCTACAACTGAGCTGGCAGTCGGGAATTCTCCTGCTCCAGGACCTGATAGAACGATATGTCCAATTGGGTGGCCTGTGATTGCAACTGAGTTTGTTACATAATTAATGTGAGCAAGCATATTATTTTTAGGTACGAGCATTGGGTGAACGCGAACATCTGCGTTGTTATTTTCATCAAGTGTTGCGTTTGCAATAAGCTTAATTTTAAATCCAAGCTCATTGGCTCTCAGAATATCTTCTTTTCTAATTTTTGTAATGCCTTCTCTGTAAACGTTTTCTAATTTAACTCTTGAATTAAAAGCAATTGTTGCAAGAGTTGTAATTTTGTACATAGCGTCAAACCCTTCGACATCTCCGGTCGGGTCTGTTTCAGCATAGCCAAGCTGCTGCGCTTCTTTAAGCACATCTTCATAACAAGCTCCGTCTGCATCCATTTTTGTAAGAATATAGTTTGTTGTTCCGTTCAAAATAGCTTGGATTTTATGGATTTTATTACCTGCTAAGATGGTTTTAATCGGCATTATTATAGGTATTCCGCCGGCAATAGCTGCTTCATACAGGCACACACGGTTATGTTCTTCTGCAAGGTTAAAAAGTTCTTCGCCTTTTTTTGCAAGGAGTTCTTTATTAGCAGTAACGATATGTTTTCCGTTTTTAATAGCAGTTGAAATATAATCCCATGCAGGATTTACTCCGCCAATAAGTTCGACAACAACATCAATCGAAGGGTTATTAACAACTTCATAAGGATCTCCTGTAAGCATATCTGACGGAACATCAACAGAGCGGGGTTTGTTTAGATTTTTTACAGCAATCTTAACAATTTCTACATTATCGATATTTTCTAATGTTTTATAAACTCCGCATCCTACTGTTCCGAGTCCGATAAGTCCTATTTTAAGTTTTTTCATATAATTCTCCTTCTTGAAAAATTATACCATAAACTATTTAGAAATCAGGATTTCTTTTATTCGTGCACTTCCATTTTTATCTATAGAAATTCTTGCAAGTCCGCCTTTTTCCAATTGTTTTTCTAAAATTTTTCCTTCATTTTCTTTTACAAAGTACTGTTGTATTGATTTATAATTAATGTGTCTGCCGTATTTTTCGCCTTTTAAAAATATAACTTTTTCCGGCTTTCTATTTGTAATTTTTTTTATGCTATATGTTTCATCGTTATTTTTACTGAGTACAACATATACATCTCCGCGTAGATTATTTTCTTCTGGAGCAGTGTTAATGTTGTATCTTAAGCGGACATAATCGCCGCGAAGAAAATCTTTTGGATCAACCGGTAATACTTGCAAAAGTATTTCTTCGCCTTTGATTAAAATAATTTCATTATAAGCAGTTACGCTTCCTGCGATAATCGCCCAAATTAGTATAATTATATAAATTAATTTTTTCATTACTCTTTCTCCTCGTCTTTTGTTGATTTAAGGCGTTTATTTTTATCTTTTTCAAGAAAAATACCTAAGCTTACAAGTCCGATTCCGCCTATTAAAAAGAATAATGTTTTATCTATATAATTCCATCCGTACCTGCAGTATACGCTTAAAATGTATATCAGCAGAAAGAAGTTAATAAGATTTATCAAAGAAATATTCTCAAATTTGTAACCTTGACATAAACCCATTGCAATTATAAAAATTATCAAGCAATGTGCTGTTATCATTATTGCTGCAGCGTTTACGGCAGGCAGTAAGAGGATTGTTTCTAATAAAATCATAAGTATAATTATAAAAGCTGTTTCAAGTTTTATTAAGTTATCGCGATTTTTATCAAAATAATAGTTAAGAATATTAAATAAAATTGTTACAGCAGGAACAATAAGATAATGGATATTTGTCATTTGGTATGAATGTTCAACAGAAAAAATTAAAATAAGAAGGGTAAAAAACAAAGGTACTGCTGCGATAAGTTTGTAACTCATTGAAAATTCGCTGAACTTGTTTTTTATAACAGGTATATTTGCAAAGGTATACAAAATTCCAAAAAGAGAGAATGGCATAAAAATTGTCCATACTTCTGCAGTGTCATATTTCCATTCATAATAAAAATACGGAAAAGCAGTTACAAAAAGAATAATTGAGAGCCAGTTGATAGATTTGCTTTTGAATAAGAAAGCAAGCGGGAAAATACTAATAAACCAAAGTAATAAGATTTCTGCAGTATTTGTACTCCAGTTGTAAGTTTGTCCTATTTGTATGTAACAAGCTCCAATAAGCAGTGTTGATAAAAATATGAGTGCATTTCCCAAGCGCGGGAATTTTTTTGTTTCAAATCCAAGATTCCAGCCTGCTGCCAGTGACGATGCTGCGCAAAAGAAAAGGATTAATATTTGAAGAATTGGAACAGATTGCAGAAGTTTTAATAACCAGTCGTTGCCGGCTACAAATGTTATAACTCCTGTGCCCAGTAAAATTACGCCAATTGTATATAAAACAACCTGAGTTGTTAGTTTTTGTTTTCTTTCGGTTTCTTCTTTTAAATCTGTTATTAGAATTTGAGCCAGATTGTCGTCAATAAGCCCGTTTTTAAGCCATCGTTCGATATTTTTCATATAAATTCCTTTTTTACATGTTAAGTTTATCATTTTTCATTAAATATGTAAATTTTTGGTATAATTGTATGAAATTAAGAAAGGCAGAAATATGAAAAAGATAAAAGGCATAATTTTTTGTTCGGTTTTTGCGCTTGCAGCTTATTTTATATGCAAGTGCGGGTTTTGTAAATCGATAAGTCTCAATTCATTAACGCTTGCTATAATTGTTGGAATGTTTATTGGAAATGTTTTTAACAAATTGATTCCGGAAAGTTTTAGAGAAGGGATTACGTTTTCTGCGAAACGCTTGTTAAGGGCTGCAATTGTTTTGTATGGTTTTAGAATAACTTTCCAGCAGATTTTTGCAGTCGGACTTCAAGGCTTCTGGGCTGATGTTATTATGCTGTCAACTACTTATCTTCTCGGATATTATTTAGGAACGCGGGTTTTTAAACTTGATAAAGATTTATGCATGCTGACTTCAATCGGTTCGTCTGTATGCGGAGCTGCTGCAGTTCTTGGTACAGATTCAATGCTAAAAGCTGATTCTCATAAAGTTTCACTGGCAGTTTCTACAGTTGTTCTTTTTGGTACTATTTCAATGTTTTTGTACCCTTTTTTAGCAGGTTTAGGATTTGTACCGGAAAGCGTGTTTGGGATTTATATAGGTTCAACTGTGCACGAAGTTGCTCAAGTTGTTGCAGCTGGAAGCGCCGTTTCTCCGGCAGTCTGTGATACTTCTATTATTGTTAAGCTTACGCGTGTAATGATGCTTGTTCCGTATTTATTCTTGCTTGGACTTTATTTATCGAAGAAATCTAAAACCAAAAGGACAAAAGTTCCAATGCCGTGGTTTGCTGTAATGTTTGTAGTTATGTGCGGGTTTAACTCGTTAAACTTACTGCCTCAAGCTGTACAAACAGGTATCATTGAATTTGATATTTTCTTGCTTACTGCTGCGATGTTTGGGCTTGGCGTAGAGACAAACTTTGAAAAAATTAAAGGACTCGGATTTAAACCGATAATGCTTGCAGGAATAATGTTTGTATGGCTCGTTGTGATTGGAGCTTTTACGGCAAAACTATTCGCTTAAATGTTTTTTTAAGTTTGTTTTAACTTCGTTTAAAGGACCGTTATTTGGAGCTGTAAGGTTCTGATAGTATTTTCTAACATAAACAATAGGGAAACGCGGCAGCCATGTAAATTTCATGATAACTCCTGCTGCATCTGCTCCTTGTGCAAACATAAGCTCATCAATTGTTTGCTCGTAAGCAGGTGAAATTGATGAAAATACTTTTAAGAGATAGTTAGTAGCGCTTACACCGTAATAACCTGTTGTAACAACCGGTTTTGAGATAAGCTCGGTTATTGTCAGGTCAGAGTCTTTGTTTGACCATTCTGACCCTTGAACAAGCGTCAGTTCGTCTTTGTTTGCTCCTTCGATTTCATAAGTCTGACCATTGTAAGTTATTATCATGACATTTGGTTTTGGCATGTAAATATCGTCAAAAATGTTATCTAAAATCGGCTGGCCGTTGTGGTCAGTGATACCATACTTGAAGTTTTTGTTTGTTAAAAGCATTCCGCCGTAAAGAAGGTCGATTGAAGAATACACAGGAGGCAGAATTTCAAATCCTTTTTCATCAAAAAGTCCTGTTTTTTCTCCCCGTGTAAGTTTTGCGTATTTGCCTAAAAACCTGTCTGCTCTGTTGTATTTAGGCTCAACCAAAATGTTTCCGGAATCATCCATTACGCCGAATTTTGAACCGCTTTGAAAAATCCAGCCGGATTCTCCTAAACGGATAAGCTTCTTATATTTTGCAAGGGTAATTATTTCACCAGCTTCACTTTTCAGTCCAAATTTTCCGTCTTCATTATAAACAGCAGACCTTGCCAGAGAAGCATTCTGGATAATTGATAATAATAAGATTAATAAAGCAAACTTCCTCATAACAAAAGATTAGCACAAAATCAGAAATTTGTGTTAAATTATCTTTATGTCGAGATTGAAACGTAGTTTTTTTAAGAAAAATACTTTGACTGCGGCAAAAAATCTGCTTGGCTGTGTTTTGTGCAGAAAGATTGACGACGTGGTTTATAAAGGAATAATAGTAGAGACAGAAGCTTATACTCAAGATGAGCCTTCTTGCCATGCGTTTAAAGGGCTTACTCCAAGATGCGAAGTGATGTTTAGAGAAGGCGGATATTTGTATGTTTATTTTACTTATGGAATGCATTACTGCATGAATGTTGTTACTGAGCGCGAAGGAAGAGGGTGCGCTGTGTTGATTAGAGCACTTGAACCTCTTGGGTTTGAAGGAACAAATGGACCTGCAAGGTTATGTAAAGCATTGAATATTACTAAAGAACATAATGGAATTGATTTGACTTTAGAAGATTCGCCTATTTGGATAGAAAAAGGAAAGAAACCTGATGAAATTGTTGAAACAACAAGAATTGGGATAAAACTTGCTGCAGATTATCCTTGGAGGTTTTATATTAAAAATAACAAATGGATTTCTAAAAAATAATTTATACCATCTCTCTTAACTTTTTGAGCTGGTCTCTAATTTGTGCAGCACGTTCAAAATCAAGCAGCTTGGCAGCTTTATGCATATCTTTTTCCAGTTTTGTTATGAGTTTTGGCAAATCTTTCTTATCAATACCAAGTTCAACCATTTCTTCTGCAACAATATCTTCAAAGTCTCGGTAGCTTGCAACAAGAGAAAGAAGGTTGTTTTCGATAGGCTTCTTAATGGTCTGCGGTATAATTCCGTATTTCTTATTATGTTCAAGCTGAATTTCTCGCCTTCTGTTTGTTTCGTCAATTGCTCTCTGCATAGAGTCTGTGATTTTATCAGCGTACATAATAACTTCACCGCACGCATTACGAGCAGCACGCCCGATTGTCTGTATTAAGCTTGTATCTGAGCGGAGAAATCCTTCTTTGTCCGCATCCATTATTGCAACAAGAGAAACTTCCGGAATATCAAGCCCTTCTCTTAAAAGGTTAACTCCAATTAAAACGTCAAACTCGCCAAGTCTTAAGTCTCTTAAGATTTCGACACGTTCGATGGACTTGATTCCGCTGTGCAGATACCTGACTCTAATACCTTCTTGCAGGAAGTAATCACATAAGTCTTCAGCCATTTTCTTTGTTAGGGTTGTTATAAGAACGCGTTCTTCTTTCTTTGCGCGTTTTTCGATTTCAGCTTTCAAATCAGGGATTTGGGATTCAATCGGCTTAATCGTGATTTTAGGGTCAACAAGCCCGGTCGGCCTGATAATTTGTTCAACCATTTGCTCGGAAGTTTTCTTTTCAAACTCTGCTGGTGTGGCTGAAATATAAACTTTCTGTCCGACTTTGGCAAAAAACTCTTCGCTTTTTAAAGGTCTGTTGTCTTTAGCACACGGAAGTCTGAAACCGAATTCAACAAGCGTGTTTTTTCTTGAAGCATCTCCGTGGTACATACCATTTAGCTGCGGAATTGTAACGTGAGATTCATCGATAACTGTCAAAAAATCGCCCTGAAAATAATCAAGAAGTGTTGCCGGAGCAGAGCCTGGAGGTCTGCGCTCTATTATTCTTGAATAGTTTTCAATACCTGTGCAGTAGCCCATTTCTTTTATCATTTCAATATCGTATTTTACTCGCTGCTGAAGCCTTTGTGATTCTAAAATTTTGTTCTGGCTTTCAAGCTCTGCAACGCGATTTTTAAGCTCTGCTCTAATCATTGCAAGTGTTTCGTCTTCGTTTTCGTCATACGCAATGTAATGAACAGCCGGATAAATCATTACGCTTTCCGGCGCTTCAAGTATTTCGCCTGTAAGATTGTCTATTCTTACGATTTTTTCAATTTCATCACCGAAAAAATAAATTCTTGTGATGATTTTTTCATAAGCCGGCATTATTTCTAAAATATCCCCTCTAGCTCTAAAAGTTGAGCGTTCAAGAACAAGGTCGTTTCTTGTGTATTGCGTCATTACCAGGTGTTTAATCAAATCGGCTCTGTCTAAAGTATCTCCGATGCTTACTTTGATTGTTCCTTTAAAATAACTTTCCGGCAAACCTAAGCCGTAAATGCAGCTCACAGAAGCAACAATGATTACATCATTTCTTTCATATAAACTTCTGGTTGTATTGTGCCTCAAGCGGTCGATTTCTTCATTGATGCTTGCAGATTTTTCGATATAAGTATCGGTTCTAGGAATGTAAGCTTCCGGCTGATAATAGTCGTAGTAAGAAATAAAATATTCGACAGCATTATTTGGAAAAAGTTCTTTGAACTCGTTATAAAGCTGAGCAGCAAGAGTTTTGTTGTGTGCGATAATAAGCGTAGGTTTCTGTACTTGCTCGATTACATTGGCAATTGTAAAAGTTTTACCTGAGCCGGTGATACCTAATAAAGTCTGAGTATCGTCTCCCCGCTTGATTCCTTCAACAAGCTGCTGAATTGCTTTTGGCTGGTCGCCTGAAGGTCTGTATTTAGATACAAGTTCAAATTTTCTGTCCATGATATAATTATATACACAGGGATAAATTTTTGTAAAATTTTGTAAATAAAGACGCAATTTTTAGCTTTTAGCTCTGTTAAATAAATAGCAATTTTGTATGAAGGAGATTCAGCCGGATGATTAAGCCTGTCGGGGCATATACAGTAAGCTGTAAAGCGGATAACCATTCAGTGGATAAAACAGGACATTATACTGATCCTATGATGAACTGGCCTCTCAGAGGCTGTGCATTTACTAATGAAGTCGGCGAGGCTCTCCGCCCGCTTATCGGAAGTTATGCAAATTTGACCTGGGTCCCGGCTTTAATGTATATAGGAGCTGATGTTTATGATAAATATAAAAACGATCAGACACAGTACAGCCCTGACTCTAAAAGAGCTTTGAAACAAGCCATTTTTCAGGGACTTGCAAGTGTCGCGCTTCCTGTTGTTGCTGTGAAAATAGGACAAAATATTTTTTCTCAGTTCGGAAAAGTTATGGACGATAAGCTTAGCTTAAATGCAAAAGAACATATTTCACAAACTGCTGAACATTTTATCGCAAATGGAAAAATGCGTGCGTTTGACGGGCGTGATGAAGAATGCGTAAAAGAGTTTTTATCTCAAGTTACAGATAGTGCAGATTATCATAATGGAAAGAAACCGGTAAGGCTGTTTAAAGGTGATAAAAAGCAATGTTTTGATAACTATGCAGAAAAAACTATCAGGGATTTAATTAAGCTTAGAAAAGATTTATTAAAACCTACTGAAGAAGTAAAAGCAGGCGGATGGTATTCAAAATATATAAACGCTCTTAAAGATGGACAGACTGAAAGTGTTGCTGTAAAAAGCGTTTTAACAAGATATCAAAAAGGTAAAATGCTCAAAGGTAACTTTATTAAAACAATAGGCGGATTTATTGCTCTTGGGGCTGCGATTAAGCCGATTGATAATTTTGTTGAAAATGTTTTAATCGGTAAATATGTCGGGCCTAAAATTGATAAGCTGAAAAATAATAAATAGTACAAAAGAACTACTACTTAAGAAGATTAATAAAGTTCAAGGCTAATGCTAAAATGTAAATGTAAGTCGGAAACAACTAGTGATATTGTCGGATTTCGACGAAAATTTGATTAGGCATTGTGTGTGTATTCGGCTTACTTCTTAAATAAAAATCTTTTCTTCATAATAATCAGCCTTGCCTCTTTTGTCTCTCTTCCAAAAGGGGCTTAATTTTGCAATGATCTCTGGTCTTGAAATCTTTATAGCAGAGCCTGATTTTGAGCTGATTGTAAACGTTTTGATTGTTTTTCTTGCATTTTCTTAACATCACTACTTATAGCAGGAAGTAGGTGAGGATAAAATGACTAATAATACAAGCTGAATTACTGTGAGCTTTGCATTATAACAGTTACATTGCGTATAGCATTCAAGGTCTTTGAATTGCAAGATGGAAGCAGTTCATTTATTTCTTGAATATAATCTAGGTTTTCTTGTATATTTAAATTAACTTTCGGAGTATAAAAAATTATCGGAGAAACTTGAAAAAAGTTACAAAATTTTGCAAGCGTTTTACTTGTTATATAAATTTTTCCTACTTCTATTTTAGCAATTGTATTAGGCTGTAATTCTACTTCTTCAGCTAATTCCTCCTGAGTAAGCCCTTTATTTATACGTAGTTCTTTTAGTGACAAACCTACATTAATTTTTATATCTTCGCTATTAACCATACTTCACATGATAGTGTTTTTTACAAGTTTATCTATTCATTATTAGAGTATATTAATGTATTATTAATGAATAAGATAATCTTTATAAAGATGAAAAATAGATTAATAATATATAATAGGAAAAGGACATGGCACAAATTAGGATTATTTATTCAATGACATAATAAACTTCCAACCATACTGGAAGTCATTTGTATCTGGCGAGGGTATCTTTCAGTCTCGCCAGTTTTTTTAATACAAAAATAAAAAGGATGCTATAAGCATCCTGAAAATCCAACTATCACAAATCAATATATTATTTAAAAATTTTTCACACTTCATTCAAAAGTGTTCAGGGGTTAATTATTCCCCCTCCCTTAAAGTGGTTTGTTCCACAAAGCTTCTGAAAATTTGCTCTGTAAAGCTCCATTTTCAACTGACAAAGAAACATTGCTTGGAGTGAAAATGAAAACCATATCGCTGATTTTTTGAGCAGTTCCGTTCAATGCATGAGCAGCTCCGCAAACAAAATCGATTGTTCTTTGAGATTGTTCTTTGTCTAACAAATCTAAATGAAGAATAACTGTTTTCTTATCGATTAATTTCTTAACGATTTGAGCTGATTCTGAGAAAGAACGAGGTTCGATAACTGTAACTTCGCCAGATTTGTATGAATTTGGGTGAGAAACAACTTTAGATTCTCTTTCAAAAGAACGTTCAGGTTTGCTGCTAACTCTTGTACCATACATAGAATCGATATCTCTATTAATAGCTAAAGTTCCGTCAGTTTCGTATCCGTCATCGCCGTCTACTAAATCCATGAATGCGTCGTCTTCTCCGCCTTCGTTAAAACTTTTAGTAAAAAAGTTTACAAATCCTTTTAATCCTTCTGATAATGCCATTTCTCCTCCAATATTTATAACTTACTTAAATAACTTTCTGCCTATTCTGATAATTGTTGCACCTTCTTCCAGTGCTATTTTATAATCGTTACTCATCCCCATTGACAGTTCCGGTAAAGTAACTTTGAATTCTTTTTCTATCTCATCTCTGAATTCTTTTACGTCTTTAAATAATCGTTTAAGCTCTTTGTCTTCTGCTCCAAGAGGTGCCATACTCATTAAACCGATGACTTCTAAACCTGTTAATTTAATGATTTCTGCAAAATCGTTTTTTAGACCTTCTTTGCTGTAACCTGATTTTTGTTCTTCTTCTGCATTATTAAGCTGTAATAAAACTTTCTCTTTCTTATTTAAACGGCAGGCTGCTTCTGATATGGCTTTTGCAATCTTTAATGAATCAACTGAATGGATTACATCAAAATACTGCACAACTTTTTCTGCTTTATTCGATTGAAGATGACCAATGAAGTGGAATTTGGAGTTTTCCCTGACTTCCTCCGGAAGCTTTTTGATTTTTTCAATAGCATCAGCTCCTCTTGATTCTCCAAAATCTCGTATTCCCGCTTCATATCCTGCAAGTATTGAATCTAGTCCGAAATACTTGGTTACAGCGATTATTTTAACGTTATAATGTGCGATATTTGTTTGAATTTCTTGAAGATTTGTTTTTACAAGCAAACGGTCGATTTTTACGTCTTCGCCCCAGTCCTTAGATTGTATTAACATTTCCCTCAACCCTCTATTGTATTATATAACATACTCATGAGCTGTTCAAGAGTGTCTTTGTAACAACTTATCTGCATTTCCCAAACATGCTGAAACCCATGATTTACATGGATTTCAACCATGTCTAGAATGTTAAGTTTTATTAAGTTGTCATGTTTTTGTTAACAATTTGACATGAAAAGTCATGTGTTTTTGTTATTCGGGCATGCCTTTAAATTAATTGCCCAAATAAGCTAATGTTTCCATTATGCTGCTTGCAGTAGAGAATACTCTTGAGTTCATCTGAATCATTCTTTGAGCAGAAATCATGTTTGTCAGCTCAAAAGCTATATCTACATTGGAGCCTTCATATCCTCCGGTTTCAATAGTGCCGAGTGACATTTCTCCTGCCATTCCGTAGAAAACTTCTCCTACGTCCGGTCCCCATTGCCATAAGTTATTATTTATTGATACAAGACCTTCTTCGTTTACCATTGTTGCAAGTTCAAGTACGAATTCTGCATTTGTCAGTGATGAGCCTGTTGCAGCAACATCAGGACCTGTGATTACGACGCCTTCTGGAGTTGTGTATTTCCATTGAATGCTTTCGGTTCCATCAACGTATTGAGTAAGAATAGAGCCGTCTTTATAAGTTGCAACAACGATACCGTTTTCATCGATTGTTGCAGAGTCGAGAGAAATACCGTTTCTATCGTTATAGTTTACCAAATCTTGCAAAATAACAGTTTGGGTTAGTATATCAGAAGTGCTGGATGCGGCAAGGCCTGTTTGAGCAAGGAAGTTGCTGGTAGTTCCTTCTTCGCTGTAGCTGATTGTGCCGTTCACTTTGATTATTCCATCTGCAGCGCTGAAGCTTACGCCTTGAACGCCGGAAGCAGCGATTGCGCCGTTAAAACTGTCAATAATTTCTTGTACAGTAGGATCGCCTTCTGGTACAGTTAAGGTAATGTCTGCACTTTTTGGGTTGCCGTCTGCGTCTGTGCCGGTAATTGTGGCAGAGATGTTTCCAGAAGTAATACTTGCATTATTTAATTCGCTGATTTTTTTGCTGCCAATTTCCGGGTCTCCGATGATTTTTGCACTGAGGTTTTTAGGCACATTAACTGTTTTGTTTGAGCTTGAATTTGAGTATGTGGTTCTTGAAGCGACTACTTTCATTCCGTTTTGAGTAACAAGATTTCCGTCGGAATCCATTGAAAAAATCCCATCTCTGGTAAAGTATTGTCTTCCTTCTGCATCTTGAACAACATAGAAGCCGTTTCCGGTAATCATTGTGTCTAAGTCTCTTCCTGTAGAAACAAATTCGCCTGATACAAAATTTCTTGTAATACCTCCGACTTTAACGCCCAGCCCGATTTGTTTAGGGTTTGTACCGCCGCCGTTTTTAGTTGCTGCGCTTCCATAAGAAAGGTTTCTTGAATAGAGCGTTTCAAAAGTCATGTTAGCAGATTTAAATGCTGTTGTATTAATGTTTGCAACGTTATTTGCGATAACATTAATTTGGGATTGACCGGCGTTTATACCGGTGCTGGCTGTGTGCAATGCTTGTGACATTATTTAATCTCCTGTGCTGTCTGGGTTGTATTAGGGGTGTGTTCTTTAACTCCGATGATGTTTCCAATTGAATAAAATTCACCATTAACTTTTACTTTTCCTGTTCCGTCTTTAAAGCTTGCTTCTGTTACAGTGCCGGTGATTTCTACTGTTTTTGTTTTATCTTTTTCATCAGGAATAGAAATTGTAACGTCTTTTCCAATCAGTGAAAGTGTTTGATTGATTTCTGAGTTAGCAGTCATGTCGGCGTAAATAGCTGACATATAGGTCATGCAGTCTTTTAATCCTGTATTCATTTGCGTCATCTGTTCCAATGAAGAATATTGAGCTAATTGTGCCAGCCATTGAGCGTTATCTGTAGGCTCTGTAGGGTCTTGATTCTCAAGCTGTTTAAGCATTAGAGTTAAAAACATATTACTGTCAGTAACATCGGATGATGTTGTTCTTTTTTTCATCTCGTCTGCTTTTTGAGTGGCAGTCATATTCTGCATGTTTGTTATACTATCTGTAACTGTGGTCATAACCTTCTCCCAATTTTAATTTTTATACTTCACCATTTTCTGCAAAAGCCATTGCTTGTTCGAATTGTTCTTTATCTTTTCTTTCTTTTTGCGAACCTTGCTCTCTTTTTCCTTGATTTTGATTTTCGTCTTCTGTCCAGTCAGGGTTGTATTCGCTTTCTTGTGTGTCGTTTAGTTTTACAGACACGTTATCAATATTTACACCGTGTGACAAAAGAGTTTCTTTAAGTCCGTCTAAGCCTTTCATGATTAAATTTCTGGCTTCTTGTGTTGCAACTGTAAATTGTGCTGATAACCCTTCTTTGGTATTAATGAGCTGAATTGAAACTTTGCCTAAAGACTCTGGATTTAGAACCATGCTTACCTTTGAGCCGGATTTCATACCTTCCATTTGTTTCGTAATTTGCTCAATAATTTTACTTGGATTGGTTTCTTGAGTTTGTACTGGTTTTTGTGCCGGCTGAACTTCAGCTGGTTTGATTTCCGGTTTTATCTCTGCAAAATCTGTATCAGTCTGGAGCATAATTTTTAACCCCTGTTCTTGAGGAGTCTGGTTTTTCAATAAATCTGAACCCGAATTGCCGCTTTCAGCTTCTAAAGATTCGATATTTAATTCTTTTAAGATATCTTCATCTACAAGTTCTTCAATAGCCTTGCCGTTTTCTGTGTCGTCGGTTTTATTGGTTTTGTCTCCTTTATTTATCTCTGTTTGAACAACCGCAGAAGTTTTTGTATCGATATTATTTGTATTAGTGATTTTTACGGGAATTTCTGCAAGTGATTCATCTTCTTGAGATGTTTCCGGTACTTTTGCTTCGACTTCTTGTGTGTCTTCTGTTTGAGCTGGAGTGATTATTTGAAGAATTCCGCTTAAAACTTGTTCTGTTTCAGCTTCAGAAACAGTGTTTTCGCTTGTTTCGTCTTCACTTGTTTTATCTTCAGAAATAACGGTTTCTGTATCAACAGTTTCTTTTGGTTTATCAGAAGCTGTTTTCTTATCAAATAATGTTTGAAAGTTTGCAATAGGACTGTTTTCTTGAGTTTTTACAAGTTCCGAATTTGTTATATTAATATTATTATTTGCTAAAGCTTGAACCATTTTATCCTATCTTAAATCTTGCTGATGTAATATCGTCTATTTCTTTCATTTCTGAGTTTAGAAACTCTTTATAATACGCTTTTTCTTGTTTTTCTTTAAGCTTTTTTAATACTTCAACTTTCTGGTGAGCTTCTTTAACTTCTTGCTGTTTTCGGGTGAGAATAGCTTTTGTGTTATTAATTATTCTTTCCTGATTTTGAGCATCAACTACGAGTTTTATACCAAAAGTTCTGTGTTCTTCCAGCTGAAAGATATCCAGATTTTCAGATGTTGCAAGAGCTTCTTGTCTTGCGGTGTTATCTTGCTGGTGCTGGATAATGTTTTGAAGCTTTTCCTGCTGTTGATTTAGAGCTGTAACAATTTTAGACATTTCCATCTGACGTTCTTCAAGCTCTTTTTCACGCATGTCAAGCACAACCTGCAGCCTGAATTTAAACTTCTTCAACTTACCTTAACCTCACCAAGTATTTCTTTAAGTTTAAAGCATGACGGCAATTACATCATCGTATATATGGAGTAAATTTAAGCAATTTTAGCTTTTATTCTTTCAATAAGCTTTGAGACGCTCTCTTTTTCTTCTTCCGGAATATCAAAGTTTGTGTAATCTTCAAAATATTCAATTGCGTCTTCAAAATCTTCTCTTGCAAGAAAAAGAACGCCGGCTTTTTTATATGCTAAAGTAAATTTATCATTCACAGCGATTGCTTTCAAATAGTTTGAAATAGCTTTATCAATCTCATTATTGCCTTCATAAGCTTGAGCCAATGCGTAGTACAAAAGTTCATTATTTGCATTATATTCAATAACATTTTCAAAGTTTGAAATTGCACTTTCGTAATCTCCAAGCTCAAAGCAGACATGACCTAAATCATAATAAGCATCATAATTTTCCGGCTCACCGTCTAAAACTCTTTCGAGTTCGATAATTGCGTCTTCCCATCTCTGGTCTTCGATATAAACTCTTGCAAGCAGGTGGGCAATTGCAAGGTTTTCAGGAAGCTCATAAGTTCCTCTCTGTAAAGTACCGAGCGCAGAAGGTAAATCTTCTGCTTTGTAATACAAATCTGATAAATTGATATAAGCCTGAGCGAGTTCAGGGTCAAGCTCAAGAGCTTTTGTATAAAATCTTTCAGCTTGATCAAAATTACCAAGGCAGGAATAAGCTACGCCCATGTTGTTGTAAATATCAGCATTATCTGGTTCATTTTCTAAAACTAAGCTGAATGCATCAATTGCTTCTTCGTATTTACGCTCTTTAAAAAGCGTCATTGCCTTATCAATTTTTTCAGACATTATAAATCCTCTTGGTCTTTTGTATCAATGTTGTGAATAATGGTTCTTACGTTTCCTTCAGCCTGAAAATCTTTAGGATCCATTGTCATCTTGATTTTGTCTGCGATAATATCTTTATCCTGCTGAACGATTTTTGATCTGCCTACAAAGTAAACTTCGTTAGGCTTTCCGGTTTTTGCATCTGGAAATACGGAAACTTTAGGGCCTTGAGCAAAGTAATCATCAAACCAGATTTTTACGTGACCGCTTCCGATATAAGTGTTTTGTTTTTTGCTATACTGCTGATAATCAGAATGAATTGTAAGTTTTTTGCCATCATCAGTCAGAGCAACAGTTTTGGTATTTCCTGAAACACTCATTTCTTCTGTTATCGGATTGTAAACAAAATGGTGTCCTTCTGATTCATTATTTTCTTGTTTAACTCTTGCATTTCCGATTAAGTCAATTTTCTTTAAACCGCCTTTTTCGTCAGCAATAATAACTGCTTTATCTGAGTATGTATCAATATCTTTGTATTTCATTGTTACAGCGCCTGTGCAGACCATAACACTGCTTTTGATATCGTATTCCTGAGCGTCAGCGTTAATTGTAACGATTGGAGTATTGCCTTCTGTGATTACTGACTGAGCATCTCCTTCTGCTCTTACGACTTTATTAATTAAAGAAACTTTTAAAATATTTGCTTTAACTTCTCTTTTTTTATTTGCATTTATTTCATAAGCGTAAGGTTTGTTGTAGAAAGTTGCGGTATCAAGCTTATTGTTGCGTCTGATTGTTACATCAGCTTTTTCGCTTTCTACAGTTAAGTTATCAAGCTTCACTTTTACTCCGCCGTCAAGTTTAATTTTCTTTTCTTTATCAGAAAAAGTCTGGGTTTTTGAATCGATAATTAAATCAGATGAAAAAACCGCCATAGTTGAAAACATTAACAATAATAATACCAGAACCTTTTTCATTCAGTTTTTCCCTTTCTCTCGTAAAGCTTGGTTGTTGTTTTGCCGGCTATTTTAAAGTTCTCATATCCGGCGCTTATGAAGCCTTTTTCTGCAGTTGCAACCATTTCATTATTTTTCTTGATGACTACATTGCCTTCTGCAACAGTTTCTTTATCAGAACCTGACCAGATTAACTTATCTGTGTTTAAAGAAGTTGAATCTTCAAGTACAATGTAAGTATTCTCATAAAGTGTAATTACACCTGTTTTTTCATCGTAAGTACCTTTTGATGATTGAAAACTCATTGCAACATTACCATCTTTATAGAAATTTCCTATAACATTGTGTAAAGTTGCGATGCTGTGGTCATTGCTGTAATTTCCAGTTTCTCCGTAAATCTCAAAGTATTTACTTCCTTCTTTTGTTTCAGTGATAATAATTCCTATAGCATCAACTTTTTGTTCATCAGCAGAACCTTTTAGCTGGTCTCTTGAGTACTTTCCGGTAATCATCACAGCACTCATAAACGCCCAGGTCATTACAATCAAAACTGCCAGAACTGTAAACAGGTACGTTCTTTTTTTCTTATCCAGATTCTTATATCTCTCATAAATTCTCTTAAGAGTTTTCATAGGATTATTTTAACATACTGAAAAATGCACATCAACCGATAACGTAATCTTCTGTTTTCAGTGACAGAATTTTTACAACTTCTTCTTTACTTGTTGTAGAGCCAAAAATTATTGCAAACAAAGGGTTTTCATGCGGGTTGATTCTTCTTACTTCAAGAACATTAGAATAGTTTGATAAAAATCTTTCATAATCAAACCCTTGAATTTTCTTTCTTTCTAATCCAAATGGTACTTCTGCCATCGAGAAATAGAAAACTTCTTTGCCTGCATTAGAAAGAATGTTATTCCAATCCGGCATTTGCTGTCTGTAAAAATATTCATAAGGATTTATGCCCCACGCATATTTTGCAACATCTGTTGTACACCAGCCTGCAAAACGCATTGGATTAACTTCTATGGGAACGATTGTGCCGTCTTCTTTTACCCGCAGTTCTAAATGCATAGGAAAGTTTCTGACATTTTTCATTTGGCCGATTTCTCTTAAAAGCTGTCCGAATTTTGCCATGTATTTAATCATAATTCCTGTTGACATCAGGTAAATCCTATCTTTTACATCTTGAGAATTGAAAAATGGATGCTGGAAAATATTGAGGATTACAGGTTCTCCATCTCTATCAAAATAAGCATCAATTGCGTATTCTTCGCCTTCAATTAACTCTTCAATTATAAATTTTGAAGCACTAATAACATGCTGCGGATACATCATAGCTGCCTGCCGCATTTCTTTTTCTATTTTTCCGATAACATCTTGCCATTCTTTTGAATCTTTAACTGTATGTACTCCAAAACTTAAAAATCCAACAGCCGGTTTTACTACTACTGGAAAACGAATTTCTGCCGGCTGTAATTTCTTAAGCTCTTCAAGATTTGCTGATTTAAAATAAAAATCAGGGTAAATCGTTTGAAGCATTTTTCTAAACAAAATCTTATCTTTAAAAAGTTTTATATAAGAAGCAAGATTGGAGTCTGGTAAATTTTTTAAAACCCAGGTAATTGCATTTTCAGAATTAGCATAAATCATCGGGAATTCTTGAGTTGAATAGTATTTAACAGCTGCGTTAGACGATATTATGCTAAAAGCGCCTTCTTCTATTTCTGCATTTTCAACGGCTTTATTGTCAAGCACCGGCCAGTCGTTTTGAACTATTGTTTCAATTAAAAATTCTGAGACATACGGCTTCTCAATTATTATCATTTTTTATACCTCTTGCAGGTTAATTATAGCAAAACCGGCGGGTTTTGTTAAGTCCGCCGGTTCGTTTATTATCTTACATCTATTTTTTTACCCCTATTTACCCATCGGGTATGCTCTTACTACTGTTACTGATCCGTCAACGTTCTTTCTGACTCCTGTGTCGACATCATCGTCATCTAAATCTGCTGCGTATGCTACTGGAGTTTGTACTTGATTTAAATCGACACCGTGGTTTTCGAAGCTGTGAAGAACTTTTACGTTTTCATTGTCATCTGGATTAATCGGTTCTGGAGTTGGATCTACCGGATCAACTGGATCAACTGGGTCAACTGGTTTTTCAGGTCCTACGAGATAAGTTGTTTCGCCTTTAACTTGTACGCCGTCGTTGTGTCCGCCTTTTCCGTCTGTGTTTTCGTATGTGATAACTTCATCTGGATTGATTGTTACGACTTTACCATCTTTGATATCTGTATAGTTAAGTTTGTAATCTCTGCCAGGGAAGTCAACTTTAAGTTTATCTGTTTCTTTACCGACATTGATTTCTTTTGCGTGTACATCGCCTGTAATTTCCATATATTTGTTAGGAGCTGTGATGTTAATTGTACCTGCGTTAGCGCCTGTTACTTTTACGTCGCCTTTTGATAAAATATTTGCAGTTGTCGGAGTTTCGATTTTTGTAATATTTCCGCCTGCAATATTGATATTTGCAGAAGCTTTTGGAGCATCAGGAATGTAAATGTAGTTTTCCATTACATTGATAATATTTTGTGTTCCATCTAAACCGCCAAGGTAACCTGCTGAAGAAAATTCATATTCGTTAGCTGTCAAAGTTGCTTTGCCGTCAGTTAATACGTTTAACTTATCAGATTTTAATGAAATTTTATTTGCTTTTACGTCAACAGTAGTCATTACATGGCCTTCGTTAGCGTGTGCAGTTAAGTTTCCGCCGACAGTCAAGCTGCCGTCTAATAATTGTCCCTGTTCATAATTGTAGTTGCCAATGTGGATGTTATTTTCTGATTCAATTGTTACATCTCCGCCGACAGTGTTATTTCCGACTACGTGAACAAAGTGTTTGTATCCTTCTTTGTTTTCAGAAATTTTAGGAGTTTTAAGTGTCATGTTTTTACCAACTTGAACATTTCCTACTTCCAAGAAACCGCCGCCGTTTGTCATATTCAAATTACCGTCAACTTTTGTGTTTCTTGCGTACATCAAAACGCCGTTTCCTGTAACATCAACGTCGCCTTTTACATGAAGGGCTTTACCGTTTGCTACATAGTTTAAGGCTACGCTGTCGTCTGATTTAATGTTTAAATTGCCGTTTATTGTGCCGCCGCCAACAGTTTTTACAATGCCTTTATCTGCTATTACATAAACATCTCCGTCAATGTTAACTGTTTCAAGTCTTACGCCTTTATTTGAAGCAAGGTTGCCTGTTGAAAGATAATCTTGTCCGTTTTGAGTTATAAGCTTCATACCGTCTTGAGTTTTGATTTCGCCTCTTATAACATCGATAGAAGGAGCTAAGATGTTGAATTCACCTCCAACATTGAAGTTAGAGTCTTGGATGGTTACCATCCCAACGGAAGCTGCGGTTGGAATGTTTGTGATATCCATTCTGCCGTCAACAAAAGTTGCTGTCATTGGCTGTGTAGTAATCATTGCGTCGCCTGCTGTTGTGAACTGAGCGCCGTCAAATAATACGCCGTTAGGGTTTGAAATAATTAACTGGGCGATACCTTGGTTTGCGTTAATTTGACCGTGGATATTTGACATACCTCTGTTAACTGTGTTCAAAACAGTAATTCCGCTTACACCGTTATTTGCATTGAAGTTTAAAGTTTCGCCTTTGTTAACGTTCAAAGTATCCCAGTTTACGTGAGAATTGCCATTGAAATTAATGTTAACGTTTCCTGTTCCTTGACCGGTTACTCCATCGAATCCGCCAGCGGCATTATTGATTACTGCACCGCCATTGCCTGCACCAAGTCCTGTGTCGATTGAAGCAGAAGCAATTTGCATTGTTGCGAATAAAGCGGTTAAAACAAGTGCTGAAACTTTTTTGCTTAATTTCTTCATATTAAAACTCCTCTATTTTCCTTTTCTTATTTATTTAAAGTTTTTGGAGTTTTAAAAATTGCCTTTTTGTAACAGAAGTTTACAATAATTTGTTAAAATATTTTTCGAAGAACTCTGTTGAGCTTAAATTTAATATGTTTTTATACATACCAAACATTGTAAGCCGTTCGCAAATATTTGAATCCAGATTTTCGTTTTCATAATATTTTAATCTTGAGCGCATTTCTTCATAATACTTGTTTTTTAAGCTTCCATCTGTTTTAAAATATTCGAGTGCGAATTTCCTGTATTTATGTTGAAACAAAGCATATTTATAATTAGCACTCAATCCTTTTGAAGCAATTAAAGATTCAATCAAGTCTGTTATTTTGAATAAGTCAAAGGTATTTTTATTTAAATAATTGTTTCTATAATAATACATCGGGCTGCAATCGATTTTAATTGAACTTGCTGAAAACATTGTTAAAAAGAAGAAATACTGCTCTTCATAATTAAGTCCTTCAGGAAAAGGGTTTTCAGGAATTAAATCTGCTCGGTAAATCTTATTGCACGCAGACATATTTCCATGAAACGGATTGATACAGTCATCAAATGAATGAATAGTATTTTTATCTTTATGGTTTTTCCACTCAGAAGTATTGAAAAAATATTTTGGATAAACTGATTTGGAGTTTTCGTTGATTTCTGCTGCATTAAACATGAAAATGTCCGGCTTGTTTTCAATATTAATAAATTTTCTGTATAGGTTTAAAGAAATTCTATCGTCAGCATCAACAAAAGAAATAAATTCTCCTTTTGCTTGTTTTAAACCCAGATTTCTTGCAGAAGCTGCTCCGCCGTTTTCTTTATGTATAATTAAAAATCTGTTATCACGTTCTTTGAAGCTCTGTAAAATTTCGGCAGAACTATCATAAGAACCGTCGTTCACGCAAATAAACTCAAGGTTTTGGTAAGTCTGAAGCCTTAAAGAATTTAAGCATTCTTCAAGAAACTTTTCTGAATTATATACAGGTATAATTACTGATATTAAAGGTTCTTTGCTTGTCATTTCTTCAGCCTGCTTTCAAATCTTCTAAAATCCCTATAGCTCTTGTTTAAAATTTGTTGAAATGCATAGTAAATGTTTTTGCGTTTTAATATTTCCATGTCGTAAGTAGAAAAATCAATACTGCCGTAAGTTTCTTGAAGCTGGTTGAACATTTCTCTTTTAACTGACGCAGATGCTTCAAGCATTTTTACCATTACATTTTCCATCTGGTTAATTAGAAGTACTGTTTTGTATTTTTCTTGTTTTCCATGTTTTTTAAAAATTTCGTTAACCATTTTGTTGATTTTAAAAATATCAGTAAATTTTGTGTCAAGTTCTGAAGCAGTATTTTGTGCATGTTTTCGATAAAAATACAGCGGTTCTAAATCATACGAAATACGTTCTGCTTTGAGCCAGCATTCTGCAAAAAAAAGTGTATCCTCTAAAATAGTTTCTTCTAAAAACTTAATATCTTTAATAAAATTACGCCTGTACATTTTTCCGCATACTGAAGAGAGCATTTTAATGTACAACTCTGCGTTTAAGTCTTGTTCGTTAAATACCGGGCTGCTGATATGTATTTCAAATTCTTTTTTAGAAGGAAGCTCTAATATATTTCCTGTCATGCCGTACAACTGAAAAATGTATGAAAACATAAAATCAGATTTGTTTTCGGAAATATTAAAAAACATTCTTTCTAATGCAGCTGGAGACAAAAAATCATCCGAATCGACAAATGTAACATATTCGCCTTTTGCATATTTCATACCGAAATTTCTGGCAGAAGCAAGACCTCCATTCTGCTTAGAAAAAACTTTTATTCGTTTATCAAGTTCTGCGTATTTTCTTAAAATCTCAAGAGAATTATCTGTAGAGCCATCATTCACACAGATTACTTCAAAATCCTTAAAACCCTGGTTAATCAGGCTGTCAAGGCAAATATCCAGATACTCTTCTGTATTATAAACCGGAACTATTACGGAAACTTTTACCATAGGAATATTTTAAACCAAAATGAGGGTAATAGCAATCTGGAGGAGGAAATTTTTCATCTTGCGTGTTAGTTTTTCAAATGAAAAAAGGAGACATAAAAATGACAGAAAAAAGATTTTTAGGCTTTGTTCTTACAGAAGGCATCCTGCTTACTGTTTTGGGCATTGTGATGCTTATGATTCCTAAAGTAACAACTGCTACTTTTGGAATTATGATAAGCATTGCATTTATAGTATACGGCGGATACAAGATTTTAAATGCAATAATGACCAGAAATTATATAAGACATTTCTTTTTTAATATCCTTCTGGGGCTTTTATTGATTGCAACAGGTATTCTTTTGCTCAATGCACCGTATTTAAACCTTGTTCTTATTACAAGCTTTGCTGCTGTTTATTTCATACTTGAAAGTATTTCAACCTGGGCTTTTTCTATACAAAATAGAAAAACACTAAACTTTTGGTGGGCAGGAATTCCGGTTGCTATTATGCAGTTTTTACTAGGCTTAATTATACTTCTTGGACTTCCGCAGACAGCTTTATGGGTAGTAGGAGTACTTGCTGGTATTAATTTCCTTGTTACAGGCATGGTTATGATAAGCACCTACCTTGCAACAAAATACACGTATTCGGTAAATAATATGGTATAAGGAGATATAAAATGTTTGAAGACGAAATCAAAGAAATTAGAAGCAATCCTGAAAAAGCGCAGTGCTATTTTTCAAAGAAACTGGCTTTTACACTGGGGCCTGTTGAACTAAAAGAACTAAGCTCTGAACAGAATGTAAAAATTATTGACGTAAGAGGACGCGCTGATTATGAAATCGGACATATTCCTCAAGCTATTTCAATTCCTTATGAAGAACTTTCTGAAAAAATGAAAGATTTGAACAAAGATGATCTGCATATCATTTATTGCTATAACAATTACTGCCACTTAGGCGCACGTGCCGCGTATATGCTTGCAAAAAATGCTTATTCCGTAATGGAGCTCTCCGGCGGATTTAAAACTTGGAGCGAAGAGTTCAGATTTGCAACAACAGCTTCTTAATATTTCTAAAACAGCCACGCATTTATATGCATGGCTGTTTTTTAGGGGATAAATCGGGTATATTTTTGAGTCTATACCTCTATAAAGAGACGTCTTCCAACGATATTTGGCTGGTTGTTGTAATAACCTGCAAAATATCCGCCGGCGACGGGTTTGTTTTGTCCATAATTGGCAAATGGGTTAGATGTTACAAAAGGGTTGCCGCCGCTCTGTGCAAATGGATTTGAGTTTCTACGTGCTTGAGAAACTGATGTTGTCTGCGCAAGCGGGTTTGATGCCAATGCTCTTGATAAAAAATTTACAATTTCTGCCATATTAGTTAAACACCTTTCTTGAATATGGTTTTAATGTTTTTTTTTCTTAAGTCAATTATTTTGTCGGCATTATTTTAAAAATCTTTACAAGATTTTATAAAACATCAACTGAATGTATTATTTTTGTTTTCCAAATAAAAAAGAGATTAAAGATTTCCTTAATCCCTTTATAAAACGGAGTTTAACTAAATTTAATTAATAGGCTTCACTCGGCTGATGCCAGGTTTTTAGTAATGCTTACAAACCTGTTTTATTTATTCCTATTGTGTTGCCATTTCCATTGCTGATTGCAGCAGGTCTTTGTTTGACTTAATCAACGCGTTTACAAGCTCCATTTGAACTTTCGCCTGCTGATAGTCAGACATATTTGCTTTAAAATCAGTGTTTGCTTGTTCTAAAAGCCCGGAACGAATTTCGCCGCGTCCTATGACAGGTTTACCTGATTCAGAAGTTTCAATAAATAAACCGTCTTTAAGCTCATAAAGTCCATTTGGGTTGTGGAAATTTGCTGTTGCAATTTTGTACAAAGGTACTGAACGGTTTCCGCCATCTGCTTTGCCGTAAATAGTACCGTCATTTTTAATTTCCCATTCGTCATATTTGCCTAAAAATTTGCCGTTATTAGGGTCAATCCAGAGCTTGATGTTTGTTGTAGGAACGCTTAGAGCTCCGCCTTTTAACGCTGTTTCTTCGTACAAGTCAGCGCTTATTGATTTTGTGCCGGACATGATTTCGCCTTTGTCGTTTAATATGTAACCTTGAACAGTTGCACCGTTCTTGGCTCTGTATACACCTTCTGAGTCAAATGTGAACTCTCCTAAACGTGTGTATTGAACATTACCGTCCGGACTTCTGAGCATAAAATATCCGCTGCCTTCAAAGAATAAGTTTTCGTTTGAAGTTCCTGGGGTTGATTTGCCTTGTCCGACATTTTTAACGTGATTATCAATTACAGCTCCGCCGAGAAAAGTTTTGAATGTTACTTTGTTTTCTCTAAACCCCGGAGTGTAAACGTTTGTAAGGTTGTCTGCAAGAACGTCCATCCATTGAACAGTTGCTTTTTGGGTGTTTATTGCTGTGGTGTACAAATCATTCATCTTTGCGCCCCTTCTTTTGGTCTTCTTTTTCGTCCTGCTTTCTTTGCCTGTGGTTTAATGAATCGTATTCAATATTATTGTCATCAAACCTTTGTTTCAAAAGCGGAAGGTTTTCTTTCAGGTAAGCTTCTGCTACCTGCGAGCTTGGAAGGAAGTCTGCTGAAATCTTTCCATCTCTGCTTATTTTTATAATGACAGAAATGTCATTGTCAAAATTTATTCTTATCGGCTGGTTGTCTTTCATTGATTTTGCAATCATATCAGCCAAAGTTTTTGAAACTCCTGCTGACTTAGCGGTTTCTTGTGTCATTTCAACAGAACCGTTTTCGACAAGATTTGTAAAGAAATCGACATCGGCTTTGCTTACTAGAATTTCATCAAACTTAACTACTGTTTCAATGGTTATATTTGAGTTTGAATCAACCTTTTTGACTCCTTCGCTGTTCATAACGGTTTTCACTGCCATTGCTTTATTTCTGTCAGCTATTGCAAGGTTTTCTTCCATGGTTGAAAGGATAGCGTTTTCTTCTGCGAGCTCTGCTTGAGTAGATTTAAGTTTTGAACCTTGTCCGTCATTCATAAAATCAGAAAATGGCTGACCGCTGCTGTTGAAGTTCATACTTGCATTCATTTGAAAAGCAAGTACGTCTTTAAGTTCTTGTACATTCATTTCGTTATTTATCAAGCCATTATCCTCGTTTTTAATAACGTTATCGTCAGAAACTTCACCTTCCTTTAGTTCAGCATCTGACTTTTCATCTGTCTGGTTGAGTTTTTCATTGACTTCTGCAACTGCACTTTCAAGTCCGTCTATAACTTCGTTGATATTATCGGTTTCAGAAGTTTCTTCAACTTTTTGCTGAGAAGATAAGTTAGTAAGTTCATCAGAGAAGCTTGAAGAACTGTTATTGTTTTTTGCTGAGGATGCAGCGGATATACTGCTTGATGTAAGTTTTGAGCTGGCGTCTATATTCATTATTCATTCTCCAAATTTCTTAATTTTTCCATAAGTTCTGCTTCTTCGGCTTCTTCTCTTGCGTGTATAAAAAATCTTTGTACGCCGATTTCTGAAAACTGTTTAAGCTCTATGGCTTTTTGTTCTTCAATATAAGCTTCTCTTTGTTTTTCTTTGTGTTTTTCAACAACTTTAACAGCTTGCTCTCGTCTTACAAGTTCTTGCTGTTCCTGTTCAAGAATTGCCTGAACTCTTCGTCTTTCCTGTTCGAGCGCTTCTGCTTTATCCCAGAGATGATGCAGGTAGTTGTCATAATATTCCATCATTCTGAAATCAGCTGTCCGCTTATTTTGAATTGTCTGCTGGATTTCTGCTTGATTTTTTCGAATATTTTCCTCTGCTATAAACACATCCTGCTGTGCTTTTTGGACAACAATCAGTTGTGCTTCTTTTTCTCTTATACGGAAATCCAGTACTTTTTGAAGTCTATAGACAAAGGGCATAATATATTCTCACAATTGTATTGTGACAGATGCTGTTCAATTTGAATACATCTATATGGATGATTAATTATAATAAACAAAAAGTCAAAAATAGCTGTAAATTCACTTATAGTGTGTGTTTTACACCTTATAAATCATACTTTAGTATAAGTTACTTTTTTAGAGCTTTGCGTTATCATGTTTACGTGTTTAAGAGATAAGAAAGTGTGTGATTATGATTCAGCCCGTAACGCCCTATTCCCCAGGGACGAACTGCAAGGGGAAACCGATGTATTCTTTGAACCGAGCGTTTGAAAAGAAACTTGCTGTTCTCAATGCAGGCGGAATTTCTGCAGCAGCAGGAGTTGTAACAACAGTAGTTGCTAGAAGTTATACTGCAACTTGGAAAAATGCTGGTCTTTTTGGACTTGGCGCAGGTTTTGTTACAATGATGTTTATCTGCCCTAAGTTTTTGTACAAATCAGGATTTAACCTGCTTCACAAATCAAAGAATAACGCTGCTTAATCTATCGGAGATTTTTTAGAAAGTCCAAAACCTTCGCGAGCAATGACAAATAAGCCGTATCCAGCTGTTCCCCAGGCTCCGAGTTTTGACCAGAAACCTTTGCCGGCAAGAGCGAGTGAAGCGGTTGCTGCTGGTACAAGATTATCGCCTAGTGAATTAAAGAAACCGCTTATACTTCCTTTGGTTTTTCCTGCAATAGAAACAAGCGGGTTATTCATCCGCATGTTTGCAACTTTTTTCTGCATTGCTGAACTTAGAGGACTTTCTGTGCTTAAAGTTCTAGTATCAGCGTAAACTTTTTCAAAGAAATCTGCTTCAAACATTTGGGACGTTCTTTTTGACTGCACTTTTGAACGGGAAACTGCATCATAAAGCACTGCGCTTATTCCTGCAGCACCGATTGTTTTGCATACGATTTTTCCAACAATTCCCATTATTGACCTTCTTCTTTAACCGCAGGATTTGGAATATTCTTTATTTCTGTACCTGCTGACATTTTTAATAGTATATCTGCTGCCTGTAAAACATCTTCTTTATCTGCGTTCGGGTTTTGCTGAATGTTGTGTAGGAGCGTTACTGTATAATTATTGCCGCTTGCAAGCTGTGAAGCAAATGCACTCAGTGAAGCTACGCGGATTAATTTTGAAGGGTCTTGAAGCATTTTGTTTAAAAGTGCATTCAAAGCGGCATCATCAAAACGCTCTTTGTCTTCGTCTAATCTGGTAAGTATTTCTTTTGATGCCATCAAACGAATTTCATCGTTCGGGTTGTTTAAATAATTTTCAAGTGATTTTATATATTCATCTGTAAGCGCAACTACACGTTTTTGCGTGCTGTTTTTCTTTGCTTCCGCTTCGGCTGCTGCGCGTGCATCTAAATCATTTATGACAGCTTGAGATTTGGTAAAATCTTGAGGTTCTTCGGGTTTTACTTCATATTCTTTTGCTGCGATTTCTTTATTTTCAGCTGCTGATTCTGCTGCTGGAGTCTGGGTTTCTGTTTTAGGATTATTTCCCGCTCCTGTTGAAATTCCTCCGTCTCCTTGATAGTTGTAATTGTTTAAATAATATTGCGGCGGATATGCAGGGCTTTGAGTCTGCGGTGCAGGAGCTGTATTATAAGCTGGGTCAAGCTGTGCATAAGGGTTTGTGTTTTGTGCAATAGGGCAAGCCGTGAAACCTTGCTGCGGCTGCGGAATGGCAGAAGGAAGCTGATTTGCATATACCGCAGGGTTTGCTATCTGAATTGTTACGCCCGAATAATTTGGCTGCGGATTAATCATCGGATTTGTCATAAAAACACCTTCTTTTACACACTTATATTATTATAAAGTTCAATTAAGATGAAAAATTGCTAATCCAAACATTTTTTGTTACGATATGTAAAGAGGCAAAGTATGGGAATTAAAGTTTTAGATTGTACTTTAAGAGACGGTGCATACGTTGTTAACGGCAGATTCGGAAGAGAACGGATTCAAGGTATTTTTGATGCTCTAAGCTCTGCGGGAGTTGATATTATAGAATGCGGGCAGCTGAAAGAAGTGGTTCAGAATCCTGATTATGTTTTTTATAATCAGCCGAATAATGTTGCCGGCTGTGCTTTTATGTTTGATTACGGAAAGTTTGATACAAATAAGCTTGAGCCTGGAGAAAATAATATTATCAGGATAGCTTTTTACAAAAAAGATTTGGATAAAATTTCTTTTGCAGCAGAGTCGGTTAAAAACAAAGGCTACAAAGTTTTTTTGCAGGCTTCAAATACAATAGAATATGAAGAAAAGGAGCTTGAATATCTTTGCAGGCGAGCAAATTTTATAGGAGTGGATGCGGTTTATATTGTTGATTCGTTTGGTTCAATGTTTCCTGAAGATTTAGAAAGAATTCTGCCTGTGTATGATGAAATTGTTGATAAGAATATTCAGATTGGTTTTCATTCGCATAACAATATTCAGCTTTCAGTCGGTTTATCAATAAAATTTATTAACAGTATTAAGCGTGATATTGTAGTTGACTCTACTCTTTGCGGGTTAGGGAGAGGAAGTGGAAATACTCAGACTGAAATTATTCTGGAGTATTTAAACAGGCATGGCAGTGATTATAAAACGGAGTTTATTAAAGAAGGAATCGAAAAATATGTTATTCCTCTTTATAATAATTACAGCTGGGGTTATTCTCCAAATATGGTTTATAAAGGGTTAGAAGGATTGCATCCGACAAAAAGTTAAATTATGTTATAATCAGATTATGAACACAAAATACTGGGTAGCATTTTCGTCAATTGAGCAGCTTGATTCAACTTTTATCCAAAGGTTATATAATTATTTTGGAGATGTTGAGACAGCTTATAATGCTTCTTTGAAAGATTTGGAGCAAATAGAAGGCTTATCTGTCCGTAAAGCAGAAAACTTTATTGAGAAAAGGAAAAATATAAATCCAGATAAAGTTTTTGAAGAAGTACAAAAGCGCGGGGTTAAGATTTTAACTTTTGATGATAAAAATTATCCATTTATGCTTTCACAAATTTCAAATCCTCCAATGACTTTGTTTTACAAAGGTGATTTATTCGCTTGTAATCTTGAACGTACAGTTGCGTTTGTAGGTTCGAGGCGGGCAAGCTTTAATGGCAAAGAAGGGGTTAGAAAAATTATTAAAGATTTTGCAAACACTGATATTTGTATTGTATCAGGTTTAGCTTCCGGTATTGATGCTGTGTCGCATGAAAGTGCGATAAATAATAATTTAAAAACAATTGGTGTTATTGCAAGCGGTTTTGATTATATTTATCCAAAGGAAAACAAACATCTTTATGAAAAGATAGAAAACGGCTGCGGTGCAATTGTTACTGAGTATTTTCCGACTTTTGAGCCGATGAAATTTCGTTTTCCTCAAAGAAACAGAATAGTGACTGGTCTTTCTTACGGTACTGTTGTCGGTGAAGCTGCTTTAAAGAGCGGAGCATTAATTTCTGCAAACTTGACTCTTGAGCAGGGGCGTGAGCTTATGTGTATTCCTGGGGCAATAAATAATGTGAATACGGAAGGTGTGTACAAATTAATCAAAGACGGAGCTGGTATTGTAACGTCTGGTGATGATGTTTTGAACGCTTTAAATTGGACAGTTTTACGTGAAGCTTGTGAGATTCATAAAATGTCTGATATGCAAAGTTTAATTTTTGATATAATAGGGATTGAGCCAAAAAGTTTTGATGAGCTTCAAGGAGAGGTTGAAATGGAAACAGAAGAACTTTTGACTACGCTGACTATGATGGAAATTGAAGGCTTGATTGAAAAAACAGAAAGTGACAGGTATAAGAGAGTATGACAGCAACAGCTGAAAAGAAAACTGCAAAATCAAAAAAAGAAAAAGCGCTTGTAATAGTTGAGTCTCCTGCAAAATCTAAGACTATTAAAAAGATTTTAGGCGACGGGTTTCAGATAGAAGCAAGTTTCGGTCATGTTAGAAATTTGCCGGATAATGTGCTTGGATTTGATGTTCATAATGATTTTCAACCTACTTATGTTGTCATTCCTGAGAAGAAAAAAGTTGTTACTAAGCTTAATGATATGGCAAAACGCTCTGATAAAATTTATCTGGCTTCCGACCCTGACCGTGAAGGAGAAGCAATTGCCTGGCATGTTAGAGAATTACTGGAAGTGCCTGATGATAAAGTTTTTAGAATTGAGTTTAATGAAATTACTCCAAAAGCTGTAAAATATGCAGTTGAACATTCAAGACAAATTGATATGGATAGAGTTAAAGCTCAGCAGACAAGGCAGATTTTAGACAAGCTTGTAGGTTACAAGCTTTCTCCTGTTCTATGGAAGCAGCTTGGAAATTACAGGCTCTCTGCCGGCAGAGTTCAATCTGTTGCACTCCGTATGATTTGCGAAAGAGAAGAAGAAATTGAAGCTTTTGTACCAAAAGAATACTGGTCTATCCATGCAATTATGGATAAAGACGGAAAACTTTTTGAAGCTGAAGTTAACAAGTACAAAGGTAAGAAGTTTGATATTAATAATGAAGAAGAAGCGAATAAAATCAAAGAGTATTTGCTTAATCCGGAAACAGAGTTTACTGTAGAAAAAGTTACAAAGAAAACTACTAAAAGAAAGCCTACAGCTCCGTTTATTACCTCTACTTTGCAGCGTGCTGCGAGTTCAAAACTCGGATTTGGTGTTTCTAAAACGATGCAGGTTGCTCAGAAGCTTTATGAAGGTATTGAAATTGACGGGACTCCTGTTGGTTTGATTACATACATGAGAACAGACTCTGTCCGTATTTCTGACGATGCTCACGAGATGGCTAAAACGTTTATTCTCGATAATTTTGGCGAGAAATACTATCCTCCAACAACAAATGTTTATACAAAAGGCAAACAAAATGTACAGGATGCGCACGAAGCGATTAGGCCTTCTTATCCTGAAAGAACTCCGGAAAGTATTAAACAATATTTGCAGCCGGAGCAATATAAGCTTTATAAACTTATTTGGGAAAAGTTCATGTCTTCTCAAATGGCACATGCTGAAATTGCGAATAAAACTATTGATATAAATGCCGGCGATTATAATTTGAAAGCTGGTACAAGCAAGATTTTATTTGACGGTTTCTTGAAGCTTTATAACGATGCAGAAGAAGACGAAAAAGATGCAGATGCTAAAATCCCTGACTTGGAGCAGGGTGACAAAGTTAAGTGTAAGGAAATTACTCCTAAGCAGCACTTTACCCAGCCGCCTCCAAGATATAACGAAGCTTCTCTGGTTAAAGCTCTTGAAGAACACGGAATCGGGCGTCCATCAACTTATGCAACGATTATTACGGTTATTCAAACTAGGAAGTACGTTGAAAAGAAAGATAAAGCTCTTGTTCCGACTCTTCTGGGAAGGACTGTATGTAAACAGCTGGTAACCCAGTTTGCAAATATTATGGACTATAAGTTTACAGCAGGAATGGAAGAAAAGCTTGATAAAATTGCTGAGAAGAAAGCGGTTTGGAATATTGTTTTGAAAGAGTTTTATAATCCGTTTATGGAAGTTGTTAACTCTGTTATGAAAACTGCGCAGAAAGTTGTAATTGAAAGCGATAAAAAATGTCCGAACTGCGGCAAGGTAATGCTTGTTAAGACTAGCAGATTCGGCACTCAATTCCTCGGATGTTCAGGCTATCCTGATTGTAAAACAATTATTTCTTTAAATAACAGCGTAGAGCTTGACAGCGTTAATGAAGAAGGCAAAGAAGAGCAGACTGTTGAAGAAAAATGTGAAAAATGCAGCGGCGAAATGACAATGAAGGTTGGACCTTACGGCAAATACCTTGAATGTAAAGAATGTAAAAATCGTAAAAAATATGTCCGTTCAACCGGTGTAAAATGTCCTAAATGCGGTGAAGGAGTAATTATCGAAAAGAAATCAAAATACGGTAAGATTTTCTTCGGCTGTAATAAATATCCGGAATGTTCATACGCTCTTTGGGATGAACCGACAGGAAATACCTGCCCTGAGTGCGGCGAGCTTTTGCTTAAGAAAATGACAAAAAACGGCGAGTTTGAAGTTTGTTCAAGCAAGACTTGTTCGTTCAAGCGAGAAATAAAGTCGGAAGAAATTACAGGGGCTTAGGTTAATTTTCCCCAAAAATCTTTAAGGTTAAAATATTGAGGTAATTTTGCAAAAATCATTAACAACAAATGGAAATACCTGGCAGCTATATATCAATAAGCCGATTGCGCAGCTTATTGGTGTTAATCCGAATGAGTATTCGGTATCACTGGTCATAAAAAATAAAACGTTATTTGTAGAAAAAGTTTGTGAAACTACCGTTAAAGAAAATCTTTGTGTGAAGAAACTGATAAAAAGAAGTGCAGGATACGGACTCAATTTACCGCTCCCCATTCTTGAACTTCTTGATATCAACCCAGAAGAAGATATGATTGAAGTTAATGTTGATGAAAACAGACTTGTTATACAAAAAGCAAATATATGAAGTAGTTGTTTAAAGAATTCCACATCCTGGTAGAACAGTGCTCGTATGCTAATTCTATTTACCCCCTATATTTATCTCCCCCGTTGTGTAATAAAAAATTTTTACCTTCTAAAATACAATCTGTTTAGGTGAGGTAAAATATGTATTCAAAATTTTTGTCGTTTGTACTTTCATTAGTGTTAATTTTTAATCTTGCGTTTCCTGCGATTGCAGAAGAAACTACAAAATATCCGGATTATGCAAGAATGTATGTAGGAGAGGATAAGCTTGAAGGGTTTAACAGGAAAATGTTTAATCTAAACAGCAAGCTGAACAAGTTTGTTGCGCGTCCTATTCATATTCTTTGGGCTTCTGTTATGCCTCAGTACGGAATGGATAGAATTCAAAGCGCTTATAATAATATTGAGTTCCCAAAGCGCCTTGCAAGCTGTATTATCCAAAAAGACGGGCAGGGAGTTAAAAATGAAACAATCCGATTTTTAACTAATTCCACAATTGGTTTGGGCGGGCTTTTTGACCCTGCTTCTAAGCTTTTGAAAGTTAAGCCGACAAACGAAAATATGGATCAGGCTTTGTGTAAATGTAAGGTGAAATCCGGTACTTATATGGTAATGCCGGTTTTAAACGCCTGCACTCCTCGTTCTCTGTGCGGAAGAGCAGTAGAAGCTGCGCTTGACCCTTCTGTTTACCTTGCAAGTCCACTAACTGCGCTTGTTAAGTTCGGGCTTATGGTTAACAGGACTTCTTATATGCAGCCGATTGCTAAAATGCTTGAATCGACTTATGCAGATCCTTATGATATCCAGAAAAAACTTTTCGGAATTGAAAGTTATATAAAAAGTTCTAACTTGGACAGGCAGAATCTTTTGGAAACAGAAGCTAAGCTTGTTGATGAAGATTCTGCTATTATGGATGAAATAAACGCTCTTGTTGCCGGAGAAAGTTTTCTTGCTCTTGATGAACCGCCGGAAGAGCTTGGAATTCTTACAGGAGCTGCTGTTGGTATTGAAGATTTGCAAATCATAAAACATGAGCCGATTGAACCGGATATTGTTCTTGAAAATTATAACCCGCAGAGTCCGATTGTTGATTCTATGCGTACTGCGCTTTTTGATGACCCTGAAATTAATAAATCAATTTGGAATGAGCTTTCTATTTGGAATAGAAGCTTTGCAAAAAGAATTAAGACTTCGTCTGTTGCTGTAGTACCTGAACGCGCAGAGTATAAGTTTAGATATATTATGCAAAAAGATAAAAAAGCGCCTTTGATTATTTTGTATCCTTCGGTTGGTGAAGGTTATAATGCGCACCACAATACTGTTTTTGCAAAAATGTTTTATGACGAAGGCTTTTCTATTGTAATGCTTGGAAGCCATTTTCACTGGGAATTTGTGAAAAGTATGCCGGAAGGTTATTGTCCGGGGATACCTTCTGTTGATTCCGATAATATAAAACTCGTTACCCGCAAGATTTTGGATAAGCTCCAGGATAAATATGAATGTGAGTTTGAAGAAAAATATGTAATTGGAACTTCGTTTGGAGCTTTGTCTTCTTTGTTTGTAGCGGAAAAAGAGAGCAAGAATAATAGTTTAGGCATAACTAAATTCATTGCGATAAGTCCGCCGGTGGAGCTTGTTTACGCGGTTGAACAGCTTGATAAAAATAGTGAAGAACTTGATAATAATTCACCGGAAGTGAAGCACAAAACAGCTGTGACTGCAGCAAAAATTTTACAGCTTACGAATTTGAAAGATACTGTTTCAGATTTTGCAATTACAGAACTTCCGTTTACTGAGCAGGAAGGAAAGCTTATTACGACTTTTCTTCTCCGCCAGAAGCTTTCGGATTTGATATTTACAATAGAAAATGTTGCAAAATGCAAGAGAACAGATATTTATCAGACGATTAATAATACAAGCTACAAAGATTATGTAGAAAAATATTTGCTTAAAGGCGAGCCGATTGAAGGTTTAAGATATGCTTCAAGCTTATATTCGCTTTCTGATTACCTTGTAAACAATGATAACTATAAAATTTATCATTCTCCTGATGATTTTTTTGCAACAGAAGGACAAATATCCAGGCTTAAAACTTTTGCCGGCAAAAAACTTGTATGTTTAAGCAACGGTTCGCATCTCGGGTTCTTGTATAGAAAAGAGTTTCAGGATGCTTTGAAAATGGAAGTCGGCGGCAAAATATGATAAAGAAGGGGGCGCGGCTAAAGCCGCGCCCCCTTTTGTTTTCCATTATTTAACATCCGATTGAATAACATTACCGTTAAAATACCTGTTTGCAACACTCATTATATCCGAAGCTGTAACTTCATCAATCATTTTAACGTATTCGTTGAGAAAATCGTAACCGAAGCCGTAAGTTTCAAAAAGCCCGATGTTTGAAGCTTTTTCTGAGTTGGTTTCCATTGCGATTACGAAACTTCCTTTAAGCCTGTCTTTTGCATCTTTAAGCTCTGTATCTGATACAAACTCCATTTTAAAACGTTCGATTTCTTTTAAAATTTTGTTTCGTGAATATTCAAGGGTATCAGGGTTTGTACCAATGTAAGCAGTAAAAGAGCCTGCAAGCATTTTAGGTGTGTAATTTGAGCCGAGCTGATAAGCGAGTCCGTCTGCTTCACGAAGATTTCTGAATAATCTTGAGCTCATTCCTGAACCTAAAATAGTGTTCATTACTTTTAAAGTCACAAAGTCTTTTTTGTTTTGAACGCCTGCTGTCTGCCATCCCATAAATAACCATGCTGTCTGCAAGTCTTTTATTGTTTGAGACACTTTTTTAGGCGCAGCTGCTTTTGTAACTTTAAAGTTTTTGAAATCTACAGCCGGCGTTCTGTGGTTTTGAAGCATTGAGCCGAACTCGGAAATCATTCTGTCTGCGTCTACGTTTCCGTTGATTGAAACTACAATGTTTTTTGAATCCAAAATTTTATTGTAGTAGCTCAATATATCGTTTCTTTGAACTTGCGGTAATGTTTTTTCAAGAATTTTGCTTGAGTGAGAATAAACGCTGTTTTCAAAGATTATTGTTTGGAAATTTTCTAAAGCGATATTCATTGGAACATCACGTTTTTGCTTTATTCTATTTAAAAGTTCTGTGCGCTTCTTTTCAATTTCGTAATCATCAAAAGAAGCGTTGTTTAAAATCTCGTCTAATATTTCAAGAGTTTTGTCAATTTGTGCAGTTGTTGTTTGAACATTGATTACAAAATAATCTTCACTGCAGGCAGGATTAATTATAATACCATTTTCGTCCATAATTTGTGCAAGTTCTTGAGCTGAGTATTTTTTAGTGCCTTTAAGCATTGTGCCCGCCATTAAAGTTCCTTCGCCGGCAGTGTTTTCCAAAAATTCTCCGCCTTTTGCAATTAAGCTGATAGCAATAATATCGTTGTTCTTATTCTGGTTAATAAGAAGAGTCGAACCATTGTCAATTAAATATTTAGCAGTGCCATTATGTTCAGAAATCTTTTCTGCTGAATGTTTAAGCTCTGCTTTTGCAGAAACTTTTTTTAAAGCTTCCGGCAGAACAACAGAAACTGCGCTTTTGTTAACTCCTAAATACTTGCGGGCAGCTGCTGTTACATCCTGAGAAGTAACTTTTTTTATGTTATCCAGATATGTATCATAAAGATTTGAGCTGTTTGTGAGTGCAATAATGTATCCAAGCTCAGAAGAAATATTTGAAGTTGATTCTCTTGCATAATAAGTATCCTGAACAATCATATTTTTTGCTCTTTGAAGCTCTTCATCAGTAATTCCGTATTTTTGAATGTTTGAAACTTCTTCAAAAATCGCTTTTTCAAGTTTTTCAAGACTTGAAGGAGTGAAGTTTGCTGTGATGTAGAAGATACCGTCATCTCTGTAGCTTCCATTAGAAGCTGATATAGAGAAAGCAAGCCCCTTTTGCTCTTTTATATCGCGGTAAAGCCTTGATGACTTTCCTCCTCCTAATATTTGAGATAATACATCAAGCGCAAAAGTGTCATTGTCACAAATACTTGCGCCTCTAAATCCTATCATAAGATAACCTGATTGAGCGTCGGAATATTCGATTTTACGTTTTTGCTCTTGAAGCTGGCTTTCTTTTTTGAAAGTATTTTTAATTGGCTTTCTTAGTTCTTGGTTAAAAGACTGCTGAATTTTCGCAATAGCTTTTTCCGGCTCGACATTTCCGACTACAAGAGTAACCATATTAGAAGGTGCATAATAATTATTGAAATAATCAAGAATTTCTTCTCTTCTAATTGTGCCTATGATGTCAGCTGAGCCGATAACTTTACGTTTGTACGGGTGTTTTGTGTACATCATTGCGTTTAAGTTATCGTAAACTTTTTTTGCTGGAGTGTTGCTGTCTTTAGCAATTTCTTCTAAAACAACTTTGCGTTCTTTTTCAAGCTCTTTGCGCGGTATTTGCGGATTTAAGAGCATGTCAGAATGCAGCTCCATTGCTGTGTCAAAGTACTCAGATGGGATTGTAATATAGTAATGGGTGAAATCTTTGCTGGTGGCAGCGTTTACGATTGCCCCTTTTGATTCTAATATCCTGTCAAAATCTCCTGTCGGATGCGTTTTTGTTCCTTTGAAAAATAAGTGTTCCAGAAAATGCGCAACTCCGTTATTTGTATCGGTTTCGTTAATAGAACCCGTTTTTATCCAAGTATCAATTGTTACTATCGGATTGTCTTTAATTGGATAGACAACGACAGTTTGCCCGTTTGGCAATTTTTGTATTGTGTAATCAGCTGCCCATGCAGAAACTGAAAATACAAACATTGCGACAATAATTAATATTTTTCTCATAATATCCCCCACCAGTATATAGTAATACATTTGAAAGAAAATTTCTATAGATACCGTGGCTGGTATGAGATTTTATTTTTTCCAGAAACGAATTGGAGTGTATCTGTATTTGAAAGTGTTTTTTGAACGAAATTCTTTTAGAACTATTATTTGTCCGTTTTCGTCCATAATAACACTTGGAATAATAATTTCTTGAATTTCAGCTTCTTTAACTTCTGATACTGCTTCTTCTGCTTCAGCTTTTTCTTGTTCTAAAATAGGTGTTTCTTCTTGAACGTTTGGTTCTGTGACTGCAGTTTTTGGCTTAACTGCTGCGGAAGAGCGTTTTACAGATTTTTTTGCTTCTTTTGGCAGAACTTTTTGTTCAGCAGGTTCAGAAACTTCTTTTGTTGGTTGAGTTTCATCAACTTGTTCGACTTCCTGAACTTTTTCTTCTTGAACGACTTTTGGGGTAACTTGCTGTGTTTTTGGCTTCTTAAATATAAGGCTTGCTGCAATTAAAGCCAATACAGCTGCCAGGATAATTGTAATAATGATTTTTTTCTTTTCCATAAAATTATTATAACATATTTTTTGTAATAAAAAAGATGGGTCGAATGAAAACCGTTCGACCCATCCTGCATTTGTTTATCTTTAAATTACAGCCCGCAAGCGCAAACGCCGTCTTTGCAGCAATATCCTAAAGCTTCTTGAGCTTCAGACATTCTTACTTTGATACGTCCGTCAACTGCGATGCCTTCGCCTGTTTTTTCAGAAATCAATAATGGGTTGATGTCTAACTCATCAATGAATTTGAAATCGTTAACAAGTTGAGAAAGTCTCAATAATGTTTCTTCGATTTGTTCCATCTGAGCAGGTTTTGTACCGCGAGCGCCTTCAAGAAGTTTGTAAGCCTTAACAGACTTAATCATTTCTTTAGCATCAATGTCTGTTAGAGGAGCGATTCTGAAAGTTACATCTTTCATAACTTCGATAAATACGCCGCCTAAACCGAACATCATCATCGGACCATACTGAGGGTCAGTTGCGATACCGCAAACCATTTCTCTGTTGCCTTTTACCATTTCTTGGATGATAACACCTTCAAGACCGTCAATTAAGCCTTTTTCTGTAAGCTTAGCAATTAAGTCTTGATACTCAGCTCTAAGTTGTGCTTCTGATTGGATGTTAACTCTTACACCGCCAACATCTGTTTTGTGAGAAGTTGTTTTTGAAGTCATCTTCATAACTACAGGGTAGTCGATAGAGTTAGCAATTGTAACAGCTTCTTCTTCGGTTGTAGCGAAGCCTGATTTACAAACTCTGATACCGTAAGCGTCAAGAACATCGATAGATTCACGTGTTGTAAGCTGTTCTCTGCCTTCATTAATTGATTGAGCGATAATTTCTTTAGCGCGTTTATAATCAACATTGAAAGAAGGGATTTTGCCTTCAGGTCTTTCCATCCATTTTCTTTGCTGGTTCAATCTGTTCAAACCGTCAGCAGCTTCTTCTGCGTACATAAAGAATGGCATGTTAACATCCATATCTGACAATGTAGAGAAGAATTCTGATTTTGTCATAAATACACCGATAACAGGTTTTTGAGGGTTTTTAGCTTTAATTTCCATTAACGCTTTTGCAACGTCAATATCTTTTAAGCCTAAGAATGGAAGATAGATTGTGATAATCATATCAACATTTTCATCAGCGATAACTGTTTCTAAAGTTTGCTTGTAGTGCTCAATTGGAGCAGAAGCAATCATATCAATTGGGTTCTTAACAGAAGCAGCTGAAGGTAAGAAACTTCTAAGTTTTTCTTTAGTTTCTTTGCTAATTTTAGCGATTTGCATACCGTGTTCGCAAATTGCGTCAGTAGCCATGATACCAGGACCGCCTGAGTTAGTGATGATTGCAACTCTGTCACCTTTTGGAATAGGGCAGTTAGCAAAAACTTTTGCTGTAGCAAATAAATCTTTTAAAGAATATTCTCTGATAACACCTGATTGGTTAAGTAAAGCATTTGCAGCTTTGTCAGCACCTGCTAAAGAGCCTGTGTGAGAAGATGCTGCGCTTGCACCTGCTGCAGAACGTCCTGCTTTAAGTGCAAGAACAGGTTTCTTTTTAGAAATTCTTGAAGCAAGCTTTCTGAAGTTTGCAGGGTTCTGGATTGACTCCATATAAAGAAGAATTTGTTCAACGTCTTCTTCATTTTCCCAGTATTCAAGAGCTGTTTCTGCGTTAACGTCAGCCTGGTTGCCGATAGAAATGAATTGTGCGAAACCAAGGTTAAGGTCTTTAAGTATGTTTAAGATACCGCCGCCTAAAGCACCAGATTGTGAAACGAAACCGATGTTTCCGCGTTCAGGTAATGATTCTGCGAAGCATCCGTCAAGTCTGATGTCTGGATGAGTGTTAACAACGCCTAAGCAGTTAGGACCAACGCATCTCATACCATATTCTCTAACCTTTGCAAGAAGTGCTTTTTCAGCTTCTGCACCTTCTTTGCCTGTTTCTTTAAAGCCTGCTGTAATAATACAAAGACCTTTGATACCTTTTTGGTGGCACTGGTCGATTGTATCAAGAACGAATTTTGCGTTAACAACGATGATTGCTAAATCAACTTCGCCTGGAACTTCTAAGATAGAAGTATATGCTTGCAAACCTTCGATAACTCCGCCTTTTGGGTTAACCGGATAAATATTACCGTTGAATTTGTATTCTTGTAATCTTTTCATAATGTCGGAACCAATTGTGTGTTCTTTGGTAGATGCACCGATAACTGCAACTGATTTCGGCTTCATAATTTTGTCTAAATTAGTCATTATAGCCTCTTCCTTTCTTTTCGTACATTACAAAATAAATTATATTACAAACAGGGGTAAATGTAGTAATAGAATCTTTAAATTTGTTAATATTTTTAAAAAGATGCGCCTTTAAGACACATCTTTAATTCAAATTTTTGTTTCCCAGTAAGCTGTAATTATTTTATTAAAATACTTTAAATCATTTATACCGGCGTTTTTTAGCTTTTGGTTAATTTCTTTTTTTAACTCAGCTGCAGTATAAGTTTTTTCTTCTTCAAAATCAAACAAATCGTTTATGCTGCAATCAAGTGCTTTAGAGAGCTTTTCGATATTTTCTTTGCGGGGAAAACGGCTGCCGCATTCTATGCGAGAAAGTGACAGTGGCTCTATACCAATTAATTCAGAAAGTCTTTCTTGTGTAAGTCCTCTCTTCTTGCGCATTAGTCGTATTCTTTGCCCTAAAAGTTTTTTTACGTCTGTTTCCATATAGACATAATACGTATATTAATGACTTTAAATAACATCATAATTGGTATACCATGAGAATATATATGTACCAATTGTGATTATAAATATATGTCTAAATTCTCAGAATACTTCAATTCAACATATTCAAAGCTTTCAGAAGAAAAGCTGACAGTAACATCAAGCCAATTATGTCTGCTTAAACTTCTTGCAGGCGGTGCGGTTCTGCGGGAAATTGCGCTAATGTGCGGTAAGAAATATGAAAATATAAAGAAACGAACTAATAACCTTTATAAAAAATTTAGAGTTACAAATCGTGCTGATTTAATCAGAGAAGCAATTAATATGGAATTGATTAAAACCGGTGATGTAACAAGGCGTTTCAAAAAGAGATTTATAAAACGCGAATTTTTACAAGATGACTGCCGGTTTCAGGATTTGACGGATGAAGAGGTTCAATATCTTAATCTTGTATCAAAAGGTAAAACCCAAAAAGAAATTATATACATTATGAATTTTTACGGTCTTTATCCTGCTCAATATGTTAGAAAATGTATATGCTGGAAACTTAATTGTAAAAATATGACACAGGCAGTAAGGGCAGCTTTTATATTGAAAATAATAAAATAATTTATTCCCCGCTGCGGATGTGATAAAATGCTTTGTCTGAGTGCAATACAAGTTAAAATTGGCATGAGTTTCTACAACTTTTTTAAATGTCTGACTTAATGATATACATGACGAGCATGTATATATGAATAATCGGCATGGTGGTTGTTGTTTGCTAGATAGGCTATTCTACTATTATGGATACTTTCTTGAAGAAATTTGGTAAGCAAATAAAAGGATTTAGAGAATTAAGAGGCTTGACACAGGAAGCACTAGCTGAAAAAGTGGATGTTGCAACAAACACAATCAGTGCTTGGGAAAATGGAAAATTCTTTTTAGAGTATCCTTCTATTTTAAAGTTGTGTGAAGCTTTAGAAATAACTGTAGAGGATTTATTTAGTTTTGCTTGTCCGTCAAATTCTTCTGATGCATCTTATTTGGCTCAAATTATTACCCTTGTAAAACAGCTTTCGCCTCAGAAGCAAAAACAAATTCTTAATATTCTGAAAACTTTTGAGTAATTAAAAAGCATAAAGTTTTCTTTCATTAAATTGACGCTAATAATAATATTTTGTTAGAATAGTTTTCATGAAAAATTTTTTATTGATTATAGTTTGTTCAATCTACACATTGCCTTCTTATGCTAGTGTTAAAGATATAGAGCAAGATTTAACAAATTGTTTAAAAGGCAAGTATTTGAGTTGGCAAATGCAGGCTTGCTCATTAGAAGCATACGAAAAATGTGAAGCTGAAATTATGCTTTTGTTTCGCAATAATGCATTGAACAATAAAGCTTTACAGTATAATCAGACTTTGTGGAATGATTATAAGAAATCTGTGAGAAAATCAGTAATCAATCCTCTTAATAGTGCTACCGGAAGTCTTTTTCAAGAATTCGCTGCTTCTAATTTATATTATTTGGAGCATAACAGGCTTATTATTTTGGGGTATTATCTAAAAGATTGCAATTATCAAACAGAAAATAATCGTTATGAAAAACAGATAACAAAATATCTTGCAGAGCTAAAAAATTATATGACTGATGAGCAGTATAGTTTGTTATTAAAAAATCAAAAAGATTGGCAATTGTATAAAAATAATACAATAGCACTTCTACCTGTAAAAAAAGAACAAGTATCAGCAATTATGACTCAAGAACGTAATAGTCAATTATTTTCTCTTTTGCAGATATATGCGCAATGATCTCTGTACCTTATCAATTTTTCCTACGCTTCTTCAAATGAGATTTGTTTCAAAAAATTAAGTACTTATATATAATACTACCGCCTATATTTTTATTTACGATAAAATTTTATATTTATGCTAGAATTGAGAAAAAAGATGAAAGGAATTAATAAAATGGAAAAATTAGCAGATATTGGCGTTTTTGGCGGTTCAGGTTTTTATAAGTTTTTAGAAGATATTAAAGAAGTTAAGGTTGAAACTCCTTATGGAATGCCGTCTGATAGTTTATTCATCGGTAAAATTGGTTCGCATAAAGTTGCTTTTATGCCGCGTCACGGCAGAAGCCACACTATTTTGCCGCATCTTATTAATTATAGAGCAAATGTTTGGGCTATGAAAGAAGTCGGCTGCAAACGCGTAATTTCACCTTGTGCAGCAGGAAGCTTGCAAAAACACGTTGCTCCCGGTCATTTTGTAATTTGCGACCAGTTTGTTGATTGGACAGACGGAAGAAAATCAACTTTCTTTGAAGGTCCAATCGTAACTCATCCGTCTCCTGCTGAGACTTATTGTCCGGAGCTTAGAAAGCTGGCTGCTGAAACAGCAAAAGAACTTGGAATTACTGTTCACGAAACAGGTACAGTTGTTGTTATTAATGGACCAAGGTTCTCTACAAAAGCTGAGTCTAAATTCTTTACAAATCAGGGATGGGAAGTTATCAATATGACTGCTTTTCCGGAAGCTTATCTTGTTAAAGAAATGGATATGTGTCCGCTTAATATTTCTTTGATTACAGATTATGATGCAGGACTTGTAGGTGATGTGCCTCCGGTTTCTCACCATGAAGTTATTCAGGTGTTTAATAACAACTTGGATAATTTGAAAAAGCTTTTATTTACTATGATAGAAAAAATTCCTGCTGAAAATAACAGCTGCGAATGTGCTAATACAAGAAAGAACTCGCAATTATAGGGAGAAATTATGCTGTCAAGCGTTCTTGCAAAACTTTTTTATTTTTATTACTTATTAATAATTATAAGAATATTTTTAACTTGGATACCAAACATTGATTGGCAAACTCAGCCTTTTGCGTGGATTCGTTCTATTGTGGATCCGTTTTTAAATATATTTAGAGGAGTCATTCCGCCAATCGGAGGTGTGCTTGACATTTCTCCTATCATTGCAATAATCCTGCTCCAATTAATGCAAGGCTTAATTTTAGGCGCATTACAAGGTATGGGGTTATGATTGATGACTCTGCCGAAACTTTAAACGCTTTTGTAACCATTCTTTTTAATAAAAGAGATTACAAAAAAGCGGTTGAGCTGGCAGAGAAGATGTTTGAAATTTATCCAAACGATATTCGTTCGATTGTGAATAAAGTTAAAGCTCTTACGCATTCCGGAAAAATGATGGAAGCGGAAAAGTTTTGTCTTGAAAATTTACAGAAGCACCAAGATTCAGCTTCTCTTTGGTTTCAGATGGGTTTTTTGCAAGAGCTGATTTACTGTAATGATAGAAAAGCAATTGAATGTTATAAAGCAGCGGCAGAGCTGGGAAATGCTGCTGCTGAGTACAATATTGCAGTTGCATATCAAAAACTTGGCGAGTTTTCTGAAGCAGAAAAATATTACAAACAAATGCTTCAAAAGTTTCCGGATGATATTAATTCAATCACATCTCTCGGGATGTGTTATTTAACTCAAAAGAAGTTTAAAGAAGGGTACGATTTATATTTTAAGCGCGATAAGTCAAAGTTCAAAGATTTATCACGTAATTTCTGGCAGCCTGATGATGATTTATCAGAAGAGATTAATGTAATTTGTGATCAAGGATATGGTGATCATATAATGTTTTCACGATATTTCAGACTTTTAAAAGGGCTCAAGGTTAATGTCGGGGCAAGGGAAAGTTTAAGAGAATTCTTTCAAACTAATTTTCCGGAGATTAATTTTATTAAATATGAGGATTTAAATCCGGATATTCAAACCGTTTTTATAACAGATTTACCTTATGTTTTGGGTGCAGACTTTGAACATATTCCTGAATATACTTTGGAGGCGGCGCCGGCTGAGATTTTGAGTAATAAGCTGAAAGTTGGTTTTTGTTGGGAAGCCGGCGCCGCCGGAATAAGAACAATGATTAACCGCACTATTCACGTGAAATTTTTTGAAAAAATGTTTAATCTTGAAAAGGTTCAAGTGTATTCTTTTCAGTATGATGATACATTGGGCGGGAATGAAAAATATCCGCAGATGATTAATCTCGCAAAAGATTTTAAAAATTTTACTGCTACTGCAAGCGCCTTAAAAGCAATGGATGTGGTTGTAACAGTTGATACTTCCATTGCGCACTTATCAGGCGCTCTTGGAGTAAAGACATTTTTGCTTTTACCTTATGCGAGTGACTGGAGATGGTTTGAGGATACAAAAACAACTCCTTGGTATAGAAGTGTGGAAATTTTTAAGCAAAAAGATTGTATTTCTTGGGAAAGGGAAATAGAAGATATTGTTAAAAGAATAACAAGCTAACGTATATTATACTCCAGAACCTTTAACTTCAATTTTTTTAAGCCTTTGTTCAATTCTTCTATACCATTTTAATTTTCTTTGGAATAAAGTATCATATCCTTTAAAATTTCCGCGGCTGACATCGTAGAACTGTTTATCACAAAGAGCTTCAAGCTTTTGTTCAATAAAATGAGTGTATTCTTTTCTATCAACTTTGTCGTTGTTAAGCTCAATAACTTCGCCCATTTCAACAAGAACTTCCGGACGGTTGTCACGTAAGAACATGTAATTAACTGCAATCGGCATAAGATAAACTTTTCCGTATTTTTTTGCAGCTTTCTCTGCTACGTAAGTTAATCCGGTTTGAAACTCGATTGGCCTGTAATTAGGCGGTTTGATTATTCCTTGAGGGAAAAGGTACAAAATGTTGTTTAAATCTTCTAAAATATCTACAGAGTATTTAAGTGCCTGCATAGAAGCTTGTGCAGATTTTTTGTTAACATTAAAAGCCCCGCCGCGTCTCAGTAATGGAAAACGGTTAAGCTCTTCAACCATTAGGCGGATTTCTTTTTTATAAATTCTATGACAAATATTGTACGCTACAATTCCGTCCCACCAGTTGCTGTGAGGTGCGAAAAGAATAATAGGTGCGTCCATATCACGGTTATAGAAATTTTCGTAACCTTTGTAGCGGAATGCGTAGAAACGATTTTCTAACATGCCGTAAAAGAATCGGTCAGCAACCCAGAGCCAGAAAGGCGATGTTTGCGCCGGTCGAAACTTTTCATCAATATTCCGCAATTTTGTTGGCGGAACTTCTGAATATAACTCCTCTAGATTAATCATAAATATATTATACACATATAAATCGGTTTTGCGAACAGTTTGCAGGTGAATGTTAATTAAAATTTACAATTGTGGAGGAAGTAAATGTAGATGGGTTGGTATTGCAGCTGCAGTTTGAACGCGGGCTGGAGTGGTACTAATATACTTGGGCAATATACTCTATAATCTCAAAAAAAATAGATAGAAATTCTATTTATTCCTATCCCTCCCGAAATTGGAGCGCCTGAGTAATATGTTCAAGCGAAATGTTTTCTTTGCTGTCAAGGTCTGCGATTGTGCGTGCGAGTTTTAGTATTCTTGAATATTTTCTTCCAGAGAGCTGGAACTTTTGAGCTGCGACTTTTAAAAAATCTGTTGTTTTTTTATCGAGCTGACAATAAATTTTTATTTGTTTTGAATTAAGCTCGGAGTTTGTAAAAATCCCTTCATCTTTGTATCTGTCTGCTTGAATTTTACGTGCTTTTATTACTCTGTCGCGAATTTGTGCAGAAGTTTCAGCAGGAGCTTTTGAGTTGATAAGTTCGTCTGTAGTGAGTCTTGGAACGTTAATAATCAAATCGATTCTATCTAAAAGCGGACCAGAAAGCTTTGAACGGTAACGATGAATCTGGTAAGGAGAGCAGGTGCATTGTTTTTCTATATCATTTAAAAAACCGCAAGGACACGGATTCATTGCTCCTATCAAAATGAATTTTGCAGGATATTTTACAGAAGAGCGTGTTCTTGATACAACAACTTCTCCGTCTTCGAGCGGTTGTCTTAAAGCTTCAAGAATGCAGCGTGGAAATTCCACCATTTCGTCTAAGAATAATACTCCGCGGTGAGCGAGAGTGATTTCGCCCGGCTTTGGATTTGAGCCTCCGCCGATTATTCCATTTGAAGAAGCTGTGTGGTGCACGCTTCTATACGGTCTATTCACCATTAAAGGCTCATCTGGTGTTAAAAGTCCGCTTATACTGTAAATTTTGGTAAGCTCTAATGCTTCTTGAAGCTCAAGCGGGGGCAGGATTGAAGCCATGCATTTTGCCATCAAAGATTTTCCTGACCCGGGAGAGCCCGACATCAATACATTATGTCCGCCGGCTGCTGCAATTTCAAGTGCACGTTTGGCTTTTTGCTGGCCTTTTACATCTTTAAAATCATAAGTAAAATCTGCGTTTGCATTTTTTGACAGATATTCGTTGATATTGACAGTGGTAGGTTTTATTGGATTGTTTAAAAAATGCTGTACAATATCTCTCAGGTGTTTTATGCCGTAAATAGTCATATTTTTAACAAGTGCGGCTTCTTTTGCGTTTTCTTGCGGCACAAAAACTGTTGTGATACCGTTTTCTTTTAATCCGCTGACAAGAGGCAAAACGCCGTTTATTTTTCGAAGATTTCCATCAAGAGAAAGCTCGCCTAAGAATGCTGTGTTATTGTCATCCGGGATTTGAATTCCCTGTTCTTTAAGTATGCCGACAGCTATAGGAAGGTCAAAGTTTGTACCTTCTTTTCTTATATCTGCAGGGGCTAAGTTTACAATAACTTTTCCAAGCGGGAATGAAAAGCCTGAGTTTTTTATGGCAGAATGTACTCGTTCTCTTGCTTCACTTACTGCGCTGTCCGGTAAACCGACAATAATCATGCCCGGAAGAGAGTTTGTTACATCAACTTCTACTTCAATTTTGCAAGAGTTAATTCCGATTGCTGCTGCTGTAAGTGCTTTTGTTACCATGACTAATATTATAGTATAAACTATTCAATCATAGAAGAGATTTCTGCAACAATTCTTGCGATATCCGGACCGCCGAAAATAGTTTCTAAGATAAGAGATGAGTTGATTATAACAGATTCTCTATATTCCATAGTGTCAACATCAATAATATTAAACTCAACATAATCTTCGCCGACATACGTAATTTTTCCGTATTCCGCTCCTGTTGCCCATCTCAAAAATACATATTTCTGTTCAAAAATCTTGAGTCTGTTAATTAATTTCATTTAAATACCTTCACCTGTGTATATAATATTATTAGTCCTATTTTATACAAAGTCAAACTTAATCATTGTTAATTAAGAAGTTTTTAAGTGTTTTTTCTGCTTCTTTAGGAAGGTTAACGAATTTGTAACTGAATAAATGTTCGCCAAAATGTTCTTCGTCGCTATCTTCTTGTCTTTCTCTTACAAAAACTGTCTCTACAACAATTTTAGGCTCTTCGGCTTTTGTCCAAATTGTGGTTGGAAGAGTAAGTGTAAGTATAGCAGGAAGCTTTTTGTAAATGCTTGAAAATTGTTCTTTTGAATAAAACGCCAAACCGCCGATTGCTAAATCATAAGTTGTTGCGTTAATTTCAAAACCATCATTGTATTTTATGTTAACAGGAAGCTCTGTTCGGTTTCTTGAGCTGCTTCTGTGCTGAATAAACTCATATACTTTTGGAAGGCTTACTTCAAAGAATATTTCACTGTAAGTAACTGATGCATCATTAATTGTAACATCTGTTTTATAAACTCCGTCAACAGTATAAATTTTGATTTCTGCAGGAAGCTTTTTATTTGGTTTTTCGTAATTTTCCGGAGTAACAGCAGAAAAATATGCCTGTTTATTGTCCATAAACCTTAGCTTAAGCCTCATAACCTGTTTTTTGCTGCCTTCTGTGTATGAAATAAAAATTTTAGTAACCAGTGAATCTCTTAAAATATTCTCATGCATACTAGTGCCCTCCGTTTTTACAATATCACATAATATCTAAGATAACAAGAACAACTTGACGCTTGGGTAAAAAAGCTGTAATATAAGACTTATGTGCAGAATTGGGGCTATTAAATCAAAAAATAAATTACACCCTTCTATGGCTCTTAAGCTTATGAGAAGCCAGCAGGAAGGACACGATGATTCCGGATTTGCTTTTGTTATGCAGGATATGGGCGGTTTGTTCGAAAACTACAAAGATCTTCCGCTTCTTTCTATGGCAGCAACAGTTGAAGGAACAAGGCTTGCAGAAGATATCTTGAGAGAAGTCGGATTTACCCGTGTAATGCAATGGTCTCCGGATATTAATCATCAAAAAGGGCTTAAAATTGAAGCTATGCCTAATTATATTTTTGAAGTTCTGCAGTATCCTAAAAGTTACAGACATGCTTCTCAAGAAGAAAAAGAAGAACTTTTAATTGACACTTCAATCAGGCTTAGAAAAGCGCTTGAGGAAAGTTCTTCAGGTTTTATTTATTCTTTTTGGCCGGATACTTTAACTCTTAAAGAAATAGGCAGTCCACGTGATATCGGTACGTATTTTAATCTTTGGGAAGAAAACAGTGATTTGACTGCACGTATTATTACTGCCCAATGCAGGCAGAATACAAACTATGATATTGTAAGATACGCTGCTCATCCTTTCTTTCTTGAAGGATATACCGGGCTTGTGAATGGTGAAAATACTTTTTATGAGAAGAATAAATCTTATCAAGCAAAACTTTATAAAGGTTATATGGGGTTTGAATCTGACTCTCAGTGCCTTCTTTACTCTCTTCATTACATTCATAAGATACTAAAATGGCCGCTTCAGTATTTTAAACATACGATTACACCTTTACCTTATGATGAAATCGTAAGGCGTGAGAATAGCGAAATTCTTTTGAGAATAAAAGCTTCTCTTGCACATTTGGAGGTTAACGGTCCGAATACACTTCTTGCTGTTACTCCTCAAAAAGAACTTCTTTGCGTTTGTGATTCCAAAAAATTGCGTCCGGTTGTGATTGGAAAAACTGAAGATACAGTGATTATGACTTCGGAAGTAGTCGGAATAAATGATTTAATGCCTGATAGAAAAATTGAGGATGATATTTATCCTAATGAGCGGGAAACAGTGATTGTGAAAAATGATTTAACGGTGGAAAGATGGCAGCAGTAAAAATAAATGAACTTCATAAAAGTGACTTGCCTTGGATACTTGAGTATGATGAATCAAAATGCATCCAGTGCGGTAAATGTACGGCTGTTTGTTCTTTTAACGCTATAAAACCGGCAGTTGAAACAAGAAAAACGTCAAACTCTATTGTAAATAAGGAGAAAACAGAGAAAGTTCTTGTTATTAAGCAAAATGTTTCACTTGATAATTACTGCCGCGGATGCGGTATGTGCGCTAATGTTTGCCCTAATGGCGCGATTAAGCTTATAAGAAACGAAGACGATAAATATTCTGTTGCTTATCGTGCTCAAAAAGCGGATTCATTTAAAAAAGGCGGACGCTCGAATTTGAATACTGAGGGAAGAACATTAGATAAAATAAAAATCGGCAGAATTTCGCAGATGACCGATCCGTCTCTTGATGCTCAAAGGCACACGTTTGAGCTTAAAACTCCATTTGGCAGAGTATTGAAAGCAGATAAGCTGAATTTTGATGTAAAAGACGGCAAAATTATTGAAACTGCCCAGCTTCCGCCGAACAGGTGGATTTATCCGATAATTTTCGGAGATATGTCGATAGGAGCTGTTTCGTGGAGAATGTGGGAGGCAATGGCTATTGCAACTGCTTATCTTAACGAAGTTCATGGTATTCCAATCAGAATGTGTACCGGAGAGGGCGGGATTCCTACAAAGCTTTTAAAATCAAGATATGTTAAGTACATGATTTTGCAAATCGCATCAGGACATTTCGGCTGGAATAGAATTATTAAATCTATGCCGGAGATGACAGAAGATCCTGCTGGTATTTTAATTAAAATAGGTCAAGGTGCAAAACCGGGTGATGGCGGGCTTTTACTTGCGAGTAAAGTTGCAAGATATGTTCAAGAGATACGAGGTGTGCCTAAAGCAGACTTGCTTTCGCCTCCAACTCATCAAGGGCTGTATTCGATTGAAGAAAGTGTTCAAAAGATGTTTCTTTCAATGAATGCTGCGTTTAATTTTCAGGTTCCGGTGGCGATTAAAGTTGCAGCGTCTGTAACAAGCGTTTCTGTTTATAATAATCTTTTACGCGACCCGTATAATATAGTCGGAGGCTTCTTTATAGACGGGCTTGCAGCAGGAACAGGAGCTGCGCATGAAATTTCTTTAAATCACACAGGGCATCCTATTACATCAAAACTTAGAGACTGTTATCTTGCTGCTGTTCATCAAGGCAGGCAGGGAGAAATTCCGCTATTTGCAGGCGGCGGCTTAGGGCAGACTGGAAGCTTTGCTGCAGATGCGTTTAAGCTGATATGCCTTGGTGCAAATGGTGTATTTACAGGCAGGATGCTTATGGAAATTGCAGGCTGTGTCGGAAGTGATACCGGAAGATGCAACGCTTGCAACACAGGGCTTTGTCCTGCTGGTATTGCGGCTCAGAATGAGTGTCTTGTTAAACGGCTTGATGTAGATAAAGTTGCTCAAAATCTTGTGAACTATATTCTGGCAACTGATATTGAGCTTAAAAAACTTATGGCGCCGGTTGGCTGCTCAACGCTTCCTGTCGGACGTTCAGATGCTTTGATTACTGTAGATAAACATATTTCAAGAAGGCTGGACATCCAGTACAGCTGCTAGGAGAGGACAATGGTCTGTATAATTCATACTCTTAAAGATAACGACAGAATGTCGACTCAAGAACTTCTTCAAACGATTGCACGCAAGATAGAAGAAGGAGAGCGTGAGTTTGAAATTGAAGCTTGCGGACAGCACGACATAACAGGAAAAGGTGCGAATCTTTTATTTCGTATAACAAATCCTGGTCAGCGTGTAGGTGCTATGGGTATGGACGGAGTTAAAATTATTGTTGATGGTTCTGCGCCTGCTGATATCGGCTGGCTAAACTCCGGAGCAGATATTGTAGTTAAAGGTGATGGCGGTGACACTGCTGCTCATTGCGCAGCAGGCGGTAAAATCTATGTAGGCGGCAGAGTTGGAACACGTTCAGGGGCTTTAATGAAGCATGATCCTAAGTTTGAGCCTCCGCAGTTTTGGGTGCTAAAAAATACCGGCTCGTTTAGTTTTGAGTTTATGGGAGGCGGCATTGCAGTTGTCTGCGGATTTGACTGTGATGGGTTAAGTTCTGTTTTGGGCAATCGTTCCTGCGTTGGTATGGTTGGCGGAGTTGTTTATGTAAGAGGTAAGGTGGAAGGGCTTGCTAAGTGTGTTGAGCAAGTGAAGCTTGATAAGTTTGATAAAGATTTTCTTAAATCAGGCATGAAAGAGTTCTTGCAAGAGATTGGCAGAACTGAGCTTGAGCAGGATTTGCTTGATTTTAAAAACTGGTCAAAAATACTTCCGCTTCCAAAAGAACAAAAAGAAAAAAAGATTTCTGTAAAAGAGTTTAAAGAACAAGAATGGTTTGAAGGCGGGCTTTTCGGCGACCTTGTGGAAGATAATGGAGAAGTTTTTGGGCTTGCTCAAAGCGGAGATGCAAGGATTAGAAAACCTGAATGGGAGAAAGACTTATGCATTGACTGCAGCTTGTGTTTAAACAATTGTCCGCAAAAAGCTATCTCAAAAGATTTAACAAGGTACAATGCTGATTCAGACAGATGTATCGGCTGCGGAATTTGTTCTGCAGTCTGTCCGAGAAGCGCATGGAAAATGGTTTAGAAATTTGAGAAAAATTCTTTTTTAGTATTCGCGTTTAAGCGTTTACCTTCTTCTTCTGCAAGTTTTAAGCGCTCAAACAAGCTTTTTATGTGTAAAGGTGAAGCTGAGTAAGCGTTTTTGATTTTTGAGAAAAGGCTGTATTCGCGGAATTTAATTGTATTTTCTGTTAAATTTTCCAATGCATTCAAGAAGTCTTTTGCAAAATACGATGCAACATCTTTGTTATGGTTGTCTTTTAAGATTGAAACATTATCTTTTGTGCCAAAAATTTCATTATACATTCTAAGAGAATACTGTTTCCCTTTTTTTGTATCCATAGACATGATGTCAATTACAGTTGTTGGCTCGCCAAAATCTGCAATTCTTTTGCTAATCTGCTCCAGCTTTTCAGGAGTTTTTTTGAGATGGTATTTTGCGCTCCATCCGAGTTTTGCGCCAAAAGTTTGGTTGTTATTTCTTATTTCCATACTAACTAAAAACCTGTAAAAAAATTATTTGCTATTTAACCAATCAAAAAGATTTCTAATTTCGCCAAAATTAAATTCTTTTAAAATTTCCGTTGTATCTAAGTTTTCAAGTACCGGATTTATTGTAATTTCATTGTTCTCAAAAACATTAGAATAATTTTTACCGTAATTTACACAGTAAGGAACTTTTACGCTGCCTTCTTTGTATAAATAGACAAGTCCGTGAACACGGCAGATAATAGGTCTGTAAGGGTATACAGAACACAAGCTGCTGATTAAAAACGGGCATTTGCCTCCTTTTACCATTGATTTAATATTTTCCTGAACTTTGATTTTTGTTTCATTATCAAGTGAAATAAATCCCTGCATAAGATATTCAAGCTCAAGCTGTGAGATTGGATAATCACCTTTTTCGCAGCAAGCGGAACATCCAGCTTTGCAGCAGATAAAGTCTTTATGCTCATCAAAGTATGATTGCAATTTTTTATCGAGTTTTTCTAAGAACTGTTTGTACAATCTATTTTTTACCCCAAAAACGTGCCCAGAAGTTTTTTGACTGTTGGTTTTCAAGGATTTCAATTCTTTGAGAAAGTTCTTTGTTATGTGCTAAAAGTTCTTTGATTTGTTTTGCTAAAATTTCGTTGTCTTTTTTGTATCCGCCTGCTTCAATAAGTTTTGCAGCCATATCGGAGTTTGTAATATCGTCACTGATTTTTTTTGCAACTGCTTCTGCAAGCATTTGAAGAGTCTGGCTTGAAACATCCAGCGTAAAACTTTTTTGCTGTGCTGGTTCAGGTTGGAGTACCGGCTGAGCTTGTGCTTCAATAGAAGAGCTGTTAACTAAAACCGGTTGAACAGTTTGCACAGGTTTTTCCAGTTTTTCTACTCTTGCCTGCATTCTTAAAAGCTTTGTGATGATTTGCTCATCGCTGTAGCCTTGTGCTTTTAAAGAAATGCCTTTTTTAATTTTTTCTAATGCTAAATCATCGTAAAATTCAAGCCCGTCTTCGTCTTCGTAAATAGATTCAATTTTCCAATCAGCAAGAAATAAATCCAGAGAATGATTATCAATATAATAATTTTCGGAATTCAAATTTTTTAAAATGGTTTCTCTGTTAAACATCCGCTAATCCTCATTTTTTCAATAATCTGGCTATATCTCTTTCTTGAGTCTTTTTGGTAATTGCTTCGCGTTTATCGTAGAGTTTTTTACCTTTTGCCAGCCCGATTTCTATCTTAGCAAAACCATGGGTTAAAAACAATTCAAGGGGTACAATTGTTACACCGTCTTTTTTTACTTTGTCTTGAATTTTTAAGATTTCACGTTTCTGCAAAAGTAATTTTCTCACTCTGTCAGGCTTGTGGTTGAACCTGTTACCCTGCTCATAAGGAGAAATATGCATGCCGTATAAAAATATTTCATTATTTTCAATTTTTGCAAAGGAATCTTTAAGATTGAGCATACCTTTTCGTATAGATTTAATTTCAGTACCGGTTAATACAATTCCTGCAATAAATTTATCAAAAATTAAAAAATCGTGAAAAGCTTTTCTATTTGTGGATATTACTTTCTTGTCCATGACAATATTATAATTCAAATTAGAATGTTTGCCAATATATACCCGAATTCGGAAATAAAAATTTTTTCAAAGGGGTTATTATATGTTTTATGAAGACTACAGAAGAAATTTTGCAAATGGCAATTGGAAGGGCGATTCGTAATGAACGAAAACGCCGTGGAATTAAATTTACAATTTTCTGCTATGAGCATGAATTCCCAACAACAACTTTATACATGTTGGAGACAGGAAATAGCAAAACTTCTGCTGTTAATGTTTTTAAAATTGCAGAAGAGCTTGGCTTAACTTTCCAGGAATTTGGAGCATTGGTTGATGAGGAATTTGCAATATTAAAAAAAGAATTCGGTCTATAAATTAAACTTTATTCCTTGTTTCGAGTTCCTTCTTTCAAATTCTTTGTCGATTCTATTTAGTGTATCCAGTTTTTTGCCTATCCAGCGCGGTGCAATAAGCTCTGTTCTAAGTCCGTTTCCGGCAAGCCTGTGAATTGTTGTTTCTGGCGGTAAATATTCTAAGAAATCGCAGACAGTATTAACATACTCATCTTCGCTCATAAAATCAATTTCACCCTTATTGTACATTTCAGCAAGCTTTGTTCCTTCTAAAGCACATAGCATGTGAATTTTTACTCCCTCCGGCTCAAGCTTTGCAATTTTTTGCGCAGTTTCCATCATCTCATCATAAGTTTCAAATAAGTTGAGAATAACGTGCAGGCAAATATTTATTCTTGCGTTTTTTGTTTTTTCGTAAGCATCTAAAAAACATCTGTAATCGTGGCCGCGGTTTATTTTTAATAAAGTCTTATCATGAACTGATTGAAGACCATATTCAATCCACGTGTAATAATCTGGTGCAAATGAAGATATTAGTCTAAGTTTTTCTTCATCTACACAATCTGGTCTGGTTCCGATAGAAAGTCCGACTATGTCTGGATGAGTCAAAGAAGCTTTGTAGATTTTTTCAAGTTCTTTGACTGGTTTATATGTATTTGAAAAAGCTTGAAAATAAGACATAAACTTTTGGGCTTTGAACCTGTTTTTCAAAGTTTCTGCTCCGACTTGTACCTGTTCTTCTATGCTCAGCCTGTTTGAATGTGCTTGAGAGAAGCTTCCTCCGTCATCGCAGAAGATGCAGCCGCAGTTTGAAATCGTTCCGTCGCGATTTGGGCAGGAAAAACCTGCATCAAGAGTTATTTTATAAACTTTAGCCCCAAATTTTTGTTTTAAAAAATTACTGAATTGATTGTATCGTTTTTCCATTTTTACCTGAGCGTCCTATTTTACACTCCAATTAAATACCAAGTAACAAGCGCCAGATAAATTGCAAGTCCGACAACATCGATTGTTGTAGCGATTACAGGCCCGGAAGCAACTGCAGGATCAATTTTCATTTTCTTTAAAATTAAAGGCGTGCAAGTTCCGATTACGGTTGCAATGGTCATATTAAGCGACATTGCAATACCTACAATTAATCCAAGTTCTAAATTATGCTGCCATCCCCATGTTACAAGGGTTACGAGTATTCCGAAAATTGCTCCGATACTTAAGCCGGTTATTGTTTCTCTCATAATCTGGTGCCAGCCAGCGCTTAAAGTTATTTGTCCGGTTGACATTCCGCGCACCATAAGAGTAATACTTTGCGTTCCGATATTTCCGCCTAAACCTGCAAGGAGAGGCATGAATGCTGCGATTATTGGAAGTGCTGTGAAAGATTTGTCAAACTTATTTGCAACTGTAACTGCGAGAAATTCACCGATTAATGTGATAAACAGCCAAGGAATACGCGCTTTAATGGCATGAGCCAGGCTTCCTGTTAAAATATCGTCGTCTTCGTCGCCTAAATCAGTTACGATACCGGATGAAGTAAGGATTTCATCTGTTGTTTCTTCTTCAACAATATCTTGAATATCATCCCAAGTTACAATACCTTTTAAGTGGTCATATAAATCAACTACCGGAAGGGCATTGAACTGGTATTTCATGAAAATATCTGCAATATGTCCTTGGTAATCATCTACGTGAATTTTAACGAGGTCCTTTGACATAATATCTGATACGTTAAGATGGACAGGAGTTGTCAGCAGATTTCTCAATGAGACAACACCGACAAGATGGTTGTATTTATCTACAACATAAGCGTAATAAAGCTCCATGTTTTCTTTTTCTGCTTTAATCCGGATTGTTTCAAGAGCTTCTTTTACTGTCATATTATCGTAAACAGTAAGCACAAGCGGAGTCATAATACCGCCTGCTGTATCTTCATTGTATGTCAAAAGCTCACGGATTTCTGAAGAAAACTTTTTAGGCAGCTGGTCTAAATAAGCCTGAGTTTCATCTTCTTCCATGTCGCCTAAAACGTCTGCTGCTTCGTCATGCGGGAGTTTTGATATTAATCTTGAAGCTAGCTGAGTGTCGATGTCTCCTAAAATTTCTACTTGAAGCTGAGGAGGAAGATATTCAATAACATCAGCAGCTTTTTCTTCGTCGATTATTGGAAAACAAAATAAACGTTCTTCAGGTTTTAATTCTTGCAAAATGTCAGCTAAATCTGCCGAGTGAAAACCGTTTAGCTCTTCGCAGAGCAAATTCTTTTCATCGCATTCAATTAATTCCTGAATTCTATCTATAGTATTTTCAATGTTTGACATTTTATCCTCTAAACCGATTCCAACAATATATATTTCTATCTGTAATTTGTAAACTGCAGAGGAGCATCATATTTTTCTTCATTACTTCGCAGCATTTGGATTACAGCTTGTAAATCATCTCTGCTTTTTCCTGAAACGCGCACTTGCTCGCCTTGGATGGAAGCTTGTACTTTAAGTTTTGAATCTTTTATATCGCTTACGATTTTCTTTGCAAGCTCTTGTGTAAGCCCTTTTCTTAAGTTAAAAACTTGCCTTACGTTTCCGCCCAAAGCGTTTTCAATAGCCTGCGGGTCAAGAATTTTTGTACTTATTCCGCGTTTAATAAGCTTTGACTGCAAAATATCATATATATTTCTAAGCTTCATATCGTCGTTTGTTGTGATTGTGATAGATTTGTCAGCATCTAAATTAATATCTGAGTTTGAATTTTTTAAATCAAATCTAGATGTTAAATCTCTCTTAACCTGGTCAACTGCGTTAACAAGTTCTTGTTTATCAAATTCTGATACGACATCAAAACTGCAATCTTTAGCCATATTTTTACTCCTATTTTATTACATGATTTATATTATCATGAATAGGAAATGTATGTGTATTATCCGCCGAAAATATTATTTAAAAAACGTTTCATAAAAGATGGATTAAGGCTGTTTTTCGGCTCGGGCTGAACCGGCTTAGGGTATTCATTCCAATAGGGCTCTTTTCTGAAACAGTCTTCGCAGCCGTATTTTGCTTGAAAATATTGAGGAACATTTTGAGTACTTCCTGAACTGGCAAAATTTCCTGCCATGTTGATTCCGCCCAGACCGCTGCCAATATTCATAACCATAATTACACCTTTTTGTTACTACACTTATCTATATAAAGATAAATTTCTTAAAATAATTGCTTAATTGTAACGAAATGTAACTAGCAAAAATTTTTTTTAGTGCTTTTAAATAAATAACTATGAGAATTCAAAAAACCACACCATTATATAATAATACAGTTGCCTATAATACTAATTTTAAATCTTTTTATAATCCTGTAAGAAATGCGGCTGAGTTTGGCGGAAATAAAAATCTTGTACAAAAAACTGCAGCAAAAATGCTTGTAAAATTTTATCAATATTTAGGCGGATATTCTCAGGACGCTAATCGCGATTTGGAAAAACTTCTGGCAAGAAATGACATTTCTTTTAAAAAGCTGCTATTATATATTCATAGCGGCGGTCTGCATTTTAGAGAGCTGCTTCACGCCGGAAGGTTAGAAGACATTAGCTTAAAAGATAGAAAATCTTTATTAAAAAAGATAGTGAAAGATGATATGGTTGTTTTTGAGTTAAATCGGTATATTTTTGAGGGGCTTCAAGATGTGCTTCCCATAAAATATTACCCTAAAAAATTGGAAAAATGTTTGCTGGCAGACTTTCCGCTTTTGCCGAAAAATGATGGTGAATATGCACAGTTGCTTGAAAAACTTGTTTCTTCATTGGGAATGAAAAGTGATAAACTTTCAACTGAACAAATAGAAAAATTTAATGCTGCTTTGACTCGCTTGACAGAAAGCCTTTTGACTGATGATTCATCTAAGCTTCAAGGGTTAGATGAGATTTTTGAATGTATTCCGGAGTTTAAATCCACTGTTGGAAGAAAGCAGCACGCAGCTCATGATTTTGATGTGTTTAAACATTCTCTGAATGTGTTGAAAAATATTGCGGAAGATGAAGGGTTTAAAAATTTAAACCAATCTGATAAAAAAGTAATGATGCTTGCAGCTTTAATGCATGATATTACTAAAAAAGAAGGAGTAATTGACGAAAGACATCCTTTTGACAGCAGCATGGAAGCTTATTTTATTTCAAAACGATTCAACCTTACCGAAGATGAAGAAATTAAATTATATAAGCTTATTAAAAATCATGAATGGCTTAAATATATAAATATAGAGTCCAAAGATAAAAGAAATTATAGGATGATGCATGTTTCATGGGAATTGATGAAAGATAACCTTTTTGACATGGCCTTGATGTTTACACATGCTGATTTAAAATCTGTAAAAGCAGACGGAAGTTTTCATGATTCTAAATTGGGGAAGGCGCATCTTAAACTCGATGGTGAAATTAGAAGTTTTGGCGAAGCAGCTGATATTTATGCGAAGATTATTAAAAATAGAATTAATAATTTACAGCAGTCTCAGCCGATTCTCCCAATGACAAAATTTCCTAAAGCTAACCGTATAAAACAAGCCATTCAACAAATTAACGCAGACGGAAGTACAGATATTAAAGGTGTTTATGTCGATAAAGACGGGCTTGTTATTCTGAATTTTAATGAAGTTGAGGATTGGGAGAAAATTGGCTTCCCAAAAGGAAGTTCAACAAAAGGTATAAAAATCCATTTAGACAACGGTCAGGAAGTTGAAACCGGTAATATAAAGTTTCTGGCACATGGTCTCTCTTTTGAAAATCAACTGGCAAGATTTTGCGCATTCGCGCTTCCGGATAGTAATGCACTGCTTTCAGTAAGCTATGCCGAACGTCCCGAGACAAAGTACCGTTTTTTTAGACCTCAGGGGCTTTTGGGATATACAGATACTTTTAATATAATAGGCGGAGGCGAAGTTGATGCAGGATCCGGGTTTAAAAAATCCCTCCGGCATTTCCGGGACTTGCTTGAATATACGGAATGTAGAGACTGGCGTCCTTTTGCTGCAAACCTTATTAAAAAAGCTTCCGGCATGACAGACGAAGAATATCAAAGATTTGTTCTCGAAAATCAAAACAAATCTTATACAGAAATATATCCCGAAAATATCAAAGAAATTATGATAAAAACATTTGGTTCTATGAAATCAAATAAAAGACGCGGAGCACGTGAATATAATGAGTTTTGCACTTCTCAATTTCATCCGATGTCTCCTTATGCCTATAACCTCAAAAATGTAAAAATAGAGAATCCGATAGAGTTTTTAAATGGTGAAGCTCTGGAAAGAACAGCATTTTTAAGAAAATATGCTCTTAACCATGACCTGCCTTTTACTGTGTTTTGTAACGATTTGTAACAGTTTTCTAAAAAATCCTAAAGTTTTCAAAAATAATGCCGATATATATAACATAAAGGAAAGAAAATAAGGAGTAGAAAATGACAGACGGAATCGGCAGACTTTCAGGTTATGGAAATTACGGCGTTGGCGGTTACATGCCTCAAAGAAAACAGGGTGATGTTTCAAAAGAAGCAAATCCTCAAGAACAAGGTTTAGTAAATAATTTTGAAGAAACTCAAGTAGATCCTTCAAAAGTCATGGAGTTTTTATCAAATAATAATTTTTTCGTAGCAGCTCCTGTAGCAACAGAAGTTGGTGAAATCGATTCAGCTGCTCAAGATAGAATAGCTGGTTACATGGAACAATTTGAAATGATATACGGCATCGTGCTGGAAGAGTTTGGAGAAGAACTTGCTCCAGCGGTAATGGATGTAGTGATGGATAAGTTAATGGGCATGTCAAAATAAAAAATATTTTCTCAATTTTTCTACACTTAATTTCAAAAGGCTAATTAATTAGCCTTTTTTCTTTGAATAAAATCCAGTATTCACGGGCGTTTTAGAAAAAACTTTAAGATTTGTAAAAGAAATTTAAAAAAAGGTGTTGACTTTTAAAATTGATGGAATAAGATAGTAGATGTCGGTTGAAGGAAACCGGCGGAACGAAAGAGAAAGAAGGTTACCTTCTGGAACAAGAGTTCAAAGTGGTTGAAAGACCCAGGTTGATGAAGTATGAATATTATACAATCAGAGGAATTGAGTAATCTGATAATCTTCCTAAAATATAAACAAGCCGAAATTGAAATTTTATAAATGGTAGATAAACGCTTGTTGTTGAATTTGCACTTTGACAACAGAATAGCTGAAGACGAAATTAAACTTGTTAATTCGTTGA